>JADKCK010000083.1 GCA_016718845.1 Sphingobacteriales bacterium | reverse complement strand
TCACCGCTCCCGCTATTAGCCTTGTAAAAGGCAGCAGTTTAGCTTTGGGTGCAGATGGTGTAGCTTCTGCTGGTGATGTGATTACCTATACCTATGTTGTTACAAACACAGGTAATGTAACCTTGACAAGTGTAGGCGTTACGGAACAAGCAGCCGACTTTACTGGTTCAGGAACACTACCTACCCCAACTTATGTTGCAGCTTCATCAACCTTGGGCAGTGCAGCAGGAACTTTATTGGTGGGCGAAAGTGCCACCTATACCGCCACTTATGCCATTACAACGGCAGATATTACCGCCACATTTGTTAATAACCAAGCCCAAGCAAGTGGCAACCCGCCAACAGGCAGCCCAGTAACAGATTTGTCGGATTCGAGCAACCCTGCTGATGCCAATGAAACGGGTACACCAAGCGACCCTGCTGGCGACGACCCTACGAATACACTTTTATCGGCTCCCGATATTTCTTTGGTAAAAGGTAGCTCTTTGGCTTTGGGTGCAGATAACCAAGCTACTCCTGGCGATCTTATCACCTATACTTATGTTGCTACCAACACTGGAACTGTTGATTTAACCAGTGTTACTTTGACTGAGCAACTCGCTTCTTTCTCTGGAACAGGAACATTACCAACTCCTTCTTTCGTTTCATCAACCTTGGCAGTCTATCAGGTACATTGTTGGTGGGTGAAAGTGCAACTTACACCGCCACTTACGCCATCACTGCGGCAGATATTACTGCGGGTTTTGTTGATAACCAAGCACAAGCAAGTGGCACTCCACCAGTTGGCAGTCCTGTAACAGATGATTCCGATTCGAGCAACCCTGCCGATGCCAACGAAACAGGCACACCAAGCGACCCTGCTGGCGACGACCCTACCAATACAGCGATACCTGTTATTAGCCTCACAAAAGGCAGTAGTTTAGCTTTGGGTGGTGATGGCGTTCCATCTGCTGGTGATGTCATTACCTATACCTACACTGCTACCAACACTGGAAGTCTTACTTTAACAAGTGTTAGCTTTACGGAGCAAGCAGCTGCCTTCTCTGGAACGGGAACATTACCTACCCCTACTTTTGTTTCTTCTAAACCTTGAGTCCAGCAGGTACATTGCTCGTAGGCGAAAGTGCTACTTATACTGCTACTTATGCTATTACTGCTGACGACATCACGGCAGGTTTTGTGGACAATCAGGCGATGGTAGTGGTACACTCCACGGGAGGTTCGTTGGTTGATGATTTGTCGGATTCGAGCAACCCTGCTGATGCCAATGAAACGGGTACACCAAGCGACCCTGCTGGCGACGACCCTACGAATACACTTTTATCGGCTCCCGATATTTCTTTGGTAAAAGGTAGCTCTTTGGCTTTGGGTGCAGATAACCAAGCTACCCCCGGCGATCTTATCACCTACACTTATGTTGCTACCAACACTGGAACTGTTGATTTAACCAGCGTTGCTTTGACTGAGCAACTCGCTTCTTTCTCTGGAACAGGAACATTACCAACTCCTTCTTTCGTTTCTTCTACAATGGCAAGTCTATCAGGTACATTGTTGGTAGGTGAAAGTGCTACTTATACCGCCACTTATGCCATTACAGCGGCAGACATAAATGCCAGATTTGTTGATAACCAAGCACAAGCAGTAGGTACAAGCCCAGCAAATGTTGTTGTTAATGACCTATCAGACTCTAGCAATCCGGCGGATGCCAATGAAACCGGTACTTCTTCTGATCTTAATGGAGATGATCCTACTAATACACCAATTGCTCAAACTCCAGCCATTGCTATTGTAAAAGGCAGTGATCTTTATTTGGGTGCAGATGGTGTAGTTAATCCTGGCGATGAAATTACTTATACCTACACTGTCACCAATACAGGTAACGTACCATTGACCAATGTATCGATAGACGAGCAAGAAACCAGCTTTACAGGTACTTTTGCGGATCTTTCTTCTGTGAATTATGAAGCAAATTCATCTACTCAAGGCAGTGCAGTAGGCACCCTATTAGTAGGCGAAAGTGCTACCTATACTGCCACTTATGCCATCACTGCTGCAGACATTACAGCAGGTTTTGTAGATAACCAAGCCCAAGCAAGTGGCAACCCGCCAACAGGCAGCCCAGTAACAGATTTATCAGACTCTAGCAATAGCGGAGATGTGAACGAAACAGGTACACAAAGCGACCCTAACGGCAGCGACCCAACCAACACACCAATCCCTGCACCTTGCAACGCAAAAACAGGTACTTGGATACACTAGTAGATTAATCAACACTATAACTCGCTAAAAACGTTCCCGATTTACCAAATGGTGAATTGGGAACGTTTTTTTTATGCAAATTAACAAATACTACACTAACATTGCTTTTGATAGCATTTTTAAGCTACATACAAGCACATAAATAACACATTAATTTTGTATTTTTATAAGGCACTCAATTACTAAATTATTAAGCCATTTTTATGCAAAAGTTACTGATAATCAGTGTTTTTTGCATAAAAATGATTTTTTAAACTTGCTAAAACACGGTAAAAAAAAGAAAAAAAATAACCCTATAAATAGCGTTTCTTGCCTATACACACTTACCTTTGTTGTGTTTAACACAATGATGCACAAATGTGCTTTTGTTTAAACCTTAACATAAAAAATAAGGTATACCTATGAATAATTTTACTCGTTTTTTTCCATTTGCACTGCGACAAATTTTGCAGTCAAATAGTTTATTAATGGCAAAACAAGTGCCCTTGATTAGGTTTGGTTTTTTATTACTTTTTGTGGGGTTGTTAGGCTCGCAAGGGGTGATGGCAGCTACTAAAACATGGAGTAGTGGTACAGCCTGGGGTACAGCCGTATGGTCGCCTGCAGGAACACCCATTGCTGGTGACGACTTGGTATTTAATGCTGCTGTTGCCATGACAGGAGTTCCTACTATATCCCTCAATTCTATTACTGTTAACAATGCTTTTGCAGTTACTATGACGGCTGCTGCTTCGGGCAATACCATTACGCTTGGGGCGGGTGGTTTGAACGTTACGAATGCTGGCGGAACTTTCAATATAGGCGGCAGTGGCACTATAGTAAAATTAACACCTGGCATGATAATCACAGCAACAGGTACAATAGCTGTAGTTTCGGGTGGGGTACTTGATTTAAATGGTGGCACCTACGACTTGGGTAGTCTTTTTAGAATTGCTGGAACTGGTATTACTTCGGGTGGAGCAATAATTAACTCATCTGCAACAGCCGCAACGCTAACCAACAATATCACCATGACAGCCGCCTCGTCCATTGGCGGAACTGGTAATATTACCGCATCTGGCACCATTAGCGGTGCTTTTGCTTTGACAAAAGTGGGTACAAATACCTTGACCTTGTCGGGTAATAATAGTTATACAGGTGCAACTACTGTTAGTACAGGCATTTTACAGTTAGGTGCAGCAGGTACTGCAACTAATACACCATTAGGCACATCGGCAGGTGGTGTTACGGTTTCATCAGGAGCTACGTTGGATTTAAATGGATTTACACTCGGCACTTCCGAAGCACTTACCTTAAACGGCACAGGTGTAGGTGGGGCTGGTGCTTTGATAAATACAGGTGGCGTGTCTGGCACAACAGCTGCTACATGGACGGGGACAGTGGCTCTGGCTAGTGCTTCAACAATTGGTGGCACTGCAAATATCACACTTTCCCAGAATGTAACAGGTGCTTTTGCTTTAACCAAGGAAGGAGAAAATACATTATTGCTCAACAGTCCAACCACAACAAGTGCTTTTACAGGGCTTAATATAAATAATGGTACTGTACAGTTAGGTACAACAAGTTCTGCCAATGGACAAATTCTAAATACATGTGCCGTAGTTATCAGTGGAGATGGTTCGCTTAACTTAGGTAGCCAAAGCGAACAAATAGGCTCTTTGGCAAGTGCTAGTACAACGGCTACTGTTACAGCTATATCTGGCACGCCTATACTTACTGTGGGTGATGCAACAAGTACTACATTTGCAGGTGTTATACAAAACGGAACAGGCACAATTGCCCTTACTAAGTTAGGCACAGGAAAGCTGACCTTAACAGGGTCTAGTACATATACCGGATTAACAACAATAAGTGCAGGTGCTATCAATATACAAAATGCAGATGCTCTTGGTGCTACATCGTCAGGAACCATAGTCGCCTCTGGAGCTGCTTTAGAAATTCAAGGCGGTATAACTACAGCAGCCGAGCCTTTGACGTTAAATGGAACAGGCGTTACGGCTTCTCCAGCTGGAGCATTAAATAATGTTAGTGGAAATAATACCTATACAGGTCCAATAACTTTGGCAACTGCATCAACAATTAACTCAACTGCGGGAACATTGACCTTAGATGTTGCATCAGGAAATGCAATCACTGCTACCAACATTAATCTTACTGTTAGTGGTGCAGGTAATACAATAATTAATGATCCCATAGCTATAGGATCAGGCACTTTGACAAAAACAGGTGCCGGTACACTTACACTTACTGGCGCAAATACTTACACAGGTACAACCACCATAACCGCAGGCACATTAGCTATAGGTGCAAATAATGTAATGCCAGACGGATCGGCGATTACACTCAATGGTGGTACATTGAGTTCTGCTGGGTTTGATGATACAATGGGGCAGCTAAATGTGGCAGTCAATTCGGTCATAGCATTATCTGGTGATGCCGATTTAGTGTTTGCTTCCAGCTTCTGCTACATGGGCAGCTACTACACTTAATATAACGGGTTATACACTTGGCACAACCTCAGTTATCATAGGTAGTACGCTTACTGCTCTACAGTTGTCGAAAATTCAATTTAATGGGTTGCAGGAGCTTGCCAACTTCCATCAGGTGAGGTAATTCCTCAAAACAATACTTGCTTTGTAATGCAGATGCCGGAGGTACTATTACTTATTCGGGTTGTACTTATTTCTGTTCAACGGGTACAAGTGTTGCTACAGCTAAATCGGCTAATAACACAGGAATTACGGTAACAGCCGTAAGTGATTGGGCGATTAACTATTGTAACTGGGCAGATTATACCTTTGTCTATTTAGTCGTAAATGCAAGCGGTTCTGTTGTTCAAATTATAGATGCCGATGCAGATGATGATGGCGTTCCGGATTTTGCAGAAAGCCCTGTCGTAAACACCTTAATAGATTTTGACGTAAATGGGCTTCCACCCGGAGACTATACAATACAAGGGTTTCATTATCGCATTACTCCTGCACTTAACGCATTTTCACCCGTTCCCGCAATTGGAACAACGCTTAGTGCCATTCAAACCGCTATTTCGGGCGGAAGTTGTGGCGCTTTGGCAACGGGTACCATTACAGCAATTGTTTTAGACCCTATCATTGTAACATTAAATACTTCTTGTACTAGTTCGTGCGGGGTGCCAGCTACTGCCGACCAATATTACGTAACAATTTCGGTTACAGGTGGTTTGCCATCGGAGCTAGGTAGTGGCAGTTATACTATTGGTGGGGTTCCCGGAATTACAAGCTATACATATGGTTCAGGTACCCAATATTCATCAGCAGCAAGTTTTAGTGGCACCTGTGCCATCACAGCAACTGCTTCTGATAATAATAACCCTGATGGTGGTAGTACAGATTGCACCGATTGTGCAGGTACGGCTACAGTCACACACTTGAGTTGCACAGGTCCTACTAGTATTAAAGTAGTACCTCCGGGATGTTATACCGCCGCAGATGCCACAGCCCAAAACGCACTTGCTGCGGCAGACCCAACAGGGGCAACGCCATTTGCTACTTGGAAAGGGGCAATTGACTATGTTAATGCAAACCCTTCGGTAACTACCATTAATTTTTCGCCAGGATACTAACTACCTTCCCACTGATAATGACAGAGCTTTTCCATAAATCGGATTGGGTAAATGCAAGTGGTGGGTTTATTATTCCTTGTGGATTAGCCATCCAAACTGGCATTTGGGCTTTGATTTCAAATGTTCAAGTAAATGGATTTACTTTTGTTCAATTGACTCAACAAGTTCTAATACAAGTAATAGCTGTTTACTGGGTTTCAACAATTGCATTTTGACCATTGTGACTGGACAGGTGATGCTGTAATAGTAAATCAAAGTGCTAGTATACAGGACGATAAGTGAAAATTTTATAACCATTGCAAGTAATTGGTAATAACGCTACTGATGCTGTGGTCGATTTGGAATTGGACAGTTTATTCATGTAACCATCAATAGGTTGTAATTTTGATAATAACAGCAAAGTCCATTTTAGCAGCAAGCCCCTTGATGGCAACAGGAATTCACAAATGGTGGTGCTTCAGCTGGATCAAATGTTACTTTGATAATATCACTGGCACTTCACTTCCGCACGTATCAAATATCATTAACTTCTAGATGGTTCAGTCTAATATTACAAACAGCAAGTTCTGCAGAGGTAGGCTGTAAAGGTAGAAAGCCCGTAGCTACCATTAGATTTCAGGCTGCGTTTTTGAAGATAATGAAGCCAATGCCACAATTTAGGGGGGAGCTATTGATACTAAATGAAGCAGATAGCCACTTTATTGTTAATAATTACTTGTAACTTAACATTAGGAGGTAATACATGGCGGTGGTGGTGCATTTGCAGTGGAGTCGGTTCAAAACCTTGATATTCATAACAACAATTTTTGTAGGAATTCAGCTCCCCCGGAAATGATATCAGAAGGGTTGTTGTGGGAGCATGATTTGAATTTTTAAGAGGACTAATCGATGGGGTAATCACAATTACAGATTGTCAATCTTTTTTAATAACACTGCGGCATCAAAGGTGGGAGCGTACTTCATGTCTTTGGAACGAAACCGGCTCCAAAGCAATGATGCAGCAATTGTACATATTCAAGGCAATGTAGCTAATGGCTCAAATAATATTTCAAACGGCGGGGCGGTATTTTCGCATTTGCACTGCTGGTAACCGCTAAGACCAAAATAGAATTAGACATCATAAATACAACAATTGAGTTTAAAGGACTTGACCTCAGAAAGAGGATATGCTTTTGTATAGGTGGGATCTGATTTTACGCTCGGTTCTGGATATGCAAAACATCAGAAAATGGTAACGATTTAATAGAATTGTGCTCTTTCACCAATGGCTTAGATGCAGATGTTAATTTTACAAGTATTATAACAGGACCAGATTTTGGTGGCAGGAGTACCGATGCCAAAGATGGACCCCAAGATGAATCTGGAGATTATATGTCCAAACAAGCGCAAACAATAGCAATTTCTATCAGGTAGACCCGAGAGATATTACCACTACTGCATTTCCTGCTTCACCTATTGTTAACACTACTTTTGTTTCAGTCGCAAATAATTTGCAATACTTAGGATTTTACGTAATAATACCTGCCACACAGATTTTGTGACATCACCTACAGGATTGGCGTCAAAGTGAGTACAGGTTGGACTGGTTCCTTATTCGCCTGTTCTCCTTCTTGCCCATCTACCCCTGCCGTATCTAACACTTGTCCTGGTTGTTTAGCTTCGGCAACTACGCCATCTGGCAAAAACTAACATTCTGTGCTTCAGGAGGGACTGCTTGTACAGATATCGCAGTAAAATCTCCCGAACCAGGCTACACCGTCTTATACCTCTTAGTAAACAGTTCGAATGTCATTGTTGATAACAATACTAGAATTGATCAATTGACAGTACCAGCCAACACGCAAACAACTTGCCCTACTACTGATGAAATATATAGATTATATACCTTAGAGTATGAAACAGCACAAGGTATCAATATCGTAAATAATACAACTACGCTTACTACAATTGCCGATGTAATTGGAGCAAACACCATTGCCGCTACGCCTACCGCCACTGCCTGCATGGATTTATCCGACCCCGGTGCTACCTTTACCGTAAAACCACCTGTAATCATTACGTATGGTACCCAAACTTGTGCTGGTGATAATCTTACCTACTCGCAAGCATTTACCGTTTGTGGTGGTTCAGGGTCAGGCTACACTGGCAGTATTACCAGTGGTACAGGAACATTAGGTACAATAACCGCAGGTGCAGGTACTATTACAGGTATCCCTCAAAATACTGCCATTACATTGAGTATTAGTGATGATTCAACACCTACAACCTGTACTGGCACCGAAGTAAATACCGCAAAACTATGCCTAGTTGTTGCTTGCCCAACCATCACGGCTGCCACTGTCGAATCGAGCCCAATATGTTCGGGTGCAACATTTGACCTCAACAACATCACCCATGCAGCCGACCCCGGCGCTCTGCAAATTGTATACAACAACGCCGCCAACGGCACACTAACCGCCGCCCAATTATACAACGGAACAACTGATAACTCCGAAACTGACCTTGGAGCAGCCTTTACACCCACAAGCGGAGCTACAACTACTAATATAACAGGCTTGAGCTTACCCGCCAACAATGGCTCAACACCCATTACCTACAACCTGTATGTAAAACTAGCAACAGGAAACTCCAATATCGCCGACCCAGCTTGTTTGCCTTTCTACACAACCACTATTGTTGTTAATCCTTTGCCAACAGCTACCGTCAGCGGCGGAGGAACAGTTTGTTCAGGTGATGCATTGCCAAATGTAAGTATCGCCCTAACCGGAACAAGCCCTTGGAACATCACCTACACCGATGGCACAACGCCAACAACCGTAACCGGAACAACCAGTAATCCTTATGTTATTACAGGTGCAACTGCCGGAACATACACCGTAACTGCAGTATCCGATGCTAACTGCCCTGGTACATTTAGCGGAAGCGCAACCGTAGCCGTAAACAACATCACCGCAGGTACTATTGGCAGCGACCAAACAATATGTAGCGGCGGCGACCCTGCTGCCTTTACAAGCACAGCCGATGCAACAGGCAACGGAACAATCACCTATCAATGGCAAAGCTCAACCACCGATTGCACAACAGGTTTTAGTGATATCGCATTGGCAACATCAGCTACCTACGATGTGCCATCTGGTTTAAGCACCACCACCTATTTCCGTCGTGTAGCTACCTCTACTTTAAATACAGTAGCGTGTACTGCCACCTCAAATTGTGTAACGGTAACGGTAAATACCATCACCGCAGGCACCATTGGCAGCGACCAAACAATATGTAGCGGCGGCGACCCTGCTGCCTTTACAAGCACTGCCGATGCAACAGGCACCGGAACAATCACCTATCAATGGCAAAGCTCAACCACCGATTGTACAACAGGTTTCGGCGATATTGCATCTGCTACTTCTGCTACCTACGATGTGCCATCTGGTTTAAGCACTACCACCTATTTCCGTCGTGTAGCTACCTCTACCTTAAATACAGTAGCGTGTAATGCAACCTCTAATTGTGTAACGGTAACGGTAAATACCATCACCGCAGGCACCATTGGCAGCGACCAAACAATATGTAGCGGCGGCGACCCTGCTGCCTTTACAAGCACTGCCGATGCAACCGGCAACGGAACAATCACCTATCAATGGCAAAGCTCAACCACCGATTGCACAACAGGTTTTAGTGATATCGCATTGGCAACCGCTGCCACCTACGATGTGCCAACTGGTTTAAGCACCACCACTTATTTCCGTCGTGTAGCTACCTCTACCTTAAATACTGTAACATGTACTGCCACCTCAAATTGTGTAACGGTAACAGTAAATACACCTCCAACAATCAGCGAAACAAGCACCAACCCAACAACTTGTGTTGCCACCGACGGAAGCATTACCATTAGCGGTTTAGCTAATAGCACTGCTTATACGCTTAACTACACAGGCACTGCTGGCACGCCAACATCTGGCAGCAGTATTACATCAAGTGGCACAGGTACTACTACTATTACAGGTTTAGGAGCAGGCTCTTATACCAATATTAGCGTAAGCACCACAACCCCTGCATGTCCATCAAATGCCCTATCTGTTAGCTTGTCTTCTCCTGGCGGTCCAGCAGCCCCAACTGTTAGTCTTATACAGCCAACTTGCGTAACAACCACAGGCACTATAACTGTAACAACCCCTGCACCCGGAGCAGGTATTACCTACACCGTAACAGGCACAAACCCTGCCGTAGCAGCACAAACAAACAGCACAGGCGTATTTAGCGGATTAGCAGTAGGCGATTACGATGTAACAACTACCGTAGCTGGTTGCACATCGCCAGCTACACCAGCTACATTAACAGCCGCCGCTTGTAATGCCGACCTATCGCTTATCAAAACAGTTAGCAACGCCACACCCGATGTAGGCACTAATGTCACCTTTACCATTACCGTTAACAATGCAGGCCCAAATGCTACCACAAGCGTAACGGTCACCGATCAATTGCCCTCGGGTTATACTTATGTTTCGGATAACGGAGCCGGAGCCTATAACAGCGGCACGGGTGTTTGGACAATTCCGGGTACTATTGCCAACGCAGGCTCTGCCACCTTAACCATCACAGCCACTGTTTTACCAACAGGCACTTATACTAACGTAGCAGCAGTAACTACCTCTAGTCAAACCGACCCCGACTCTACACCAGGTAATGCCGCCGATAGCACACCAGGTAATGGTGTTGGCTCTGCCGATACCGATACAACCCAAGATGCTGCCGACGAAGACGACGGCGATGATGCAGTAGTTACACCAACACCTATCATTAACTTGTCGTTGGTAAAAACTGTTAATAACACTACCCCAACAGTGGGCGATGTGGTGACTTTTACCATTACTGTAAGCAATGCAGCAGGTTTTAGCAATGCAACAGGTGTATCTATTACCGATGTAGTACCAAGCGGATACAGCAACATTACAGCTATTAGCAATGGTGGTACGGCAGCAGGAAACACCATAACATGGAGCGGCTTAAGCATTAACAGCGGAAACAGTATTACCCTAACATTTGATGCCAAAGTATTACCTACAGGTACTTATCTGAATACTGCCCAAGTAAGTGCCGCCAACCAAAGAGATGCAAACTCGACACCAAATAACGGATTAGGTACCGAAGACGACCAAGATGATGCAATGCTTAGTCCTGCACCAGTCATCGACTTGTCGGTTACAAAAACCGTTAGCAACGCTACTCCAACAATGGGCAATGTGGTTACTTTTACCATTACCGTAAGCAATGCAGCAGGCTTGAGCGATGCAACAGGTGTATCTATTACCGATGTAGTACCAAGCGGCTACAACAACATTACAGCTATTAGCAATGGCGGTACGGCAGTAGGCAATACCATAACATGGAGCGGCTTGACTATCCCTAGTGGAAGCAGTGTCGCCCTAACCTTTAATGCCACCGTATTGACAACAGGTATTTATGTAAATATGGCACAAGTATCGGCTGCCACCGAAACAGATATAGACTCGACACCTAACAACAGCATAAGCACCGAAGACGACCAAGACGATGTATTGGTTAATCCTGTTCCTTCTTGCACACCCGACCAAGGTATTTGGAACAACTAGTATAAGTGCAGATAAACTAACTGATGTTACGCACTACGCTATTTTAGTGTTATTTAGGACACAGATTTTACGGATGAGACACGGATTAAGATGGATTATTATTTAGTGATTCAGGAAGATTTATTTTATTGCTAATACCTGAAAAATAACTCTTTTATCACCCCAAAGCTCATTTATTGAACAATTTATTGCTCAACAAACAAATAAACCATCGTTGTTATCTTAAATGACCATTAACCTATACTTTTTGTTTAGATTTGGGCTTTAAATCAAGATTAAATCATTTTCTAAAATCTGTGTCTAATCCGTAAAATCCGTGTCCTAGTGTGCGTAACATGAGTAAATTAACAAAAACCACAAAAAATCCCCGACTTGCCCATGAGCAAGTCGGGGATTTTGTTTGAAGAGAAAATAGTTGAATTGTAGTCAAAAATTTTAAGAATAAGGTCATAAATGAGGGGTGTTGCCCCAACCCGACTGCCCGAAGAGCGGCGTGAAGTCCGCCGATTGCTAACCGTGGTGTTTGGGTAGGCAGAAAACCGCGACTATAGACTGGATAAGTGGGTTTTGAGGATAGGCATATTTTTCCCAAAAAACTCTCTCTTTAATATTTTAACTATTAATAAGTAATATGAATTGTATTATTGAGCCACTACGCTTATTTGCCCTGTTGTGTTGTTGCCCCATTGTATGCTTACGGTGGTAGTGCCTTGTCCGCTAATAATGGTTCCGCCTGTAACGCTCCATGTGTAGCTACTTGCCCCTGCAACGGGTGCAGTGCTTGTAGCTAATGGTTTGGTTGCTGCATACATCGTGGCTGTTGTTGCCTGCTACAATAGTGCTGCTGCCATTGGCTAAGTTGCCAAAAAGCCAATCGTAGGCTGCCGGAAACTCGCGTGCCCAAAACCATTCGGCGTGTTGTCCGTCGGCGGGTAGTAGTTTGGTTACTTCGGTGGTGGTAAAACCTTCGATCAACAAATTGGTATATAGTTGGTTAATGTAGGTAGCCATTGAACTGCCCTCGGAGGCACCGCCTACCAAATAGTATTTCATGTCGAATTGTTTGCCTGTTTGGTCAACCAAATCAAATACTTGCGTATTGGCAAACCAAATAGAGGGCGAAAAAATACCAGCACGCCCAAATACATCTTGCCTTGCAACACTGGCATACAAACTAATTAAGCCGCCCATTGAGCTGCCTGCAATGCCTGTATGCTCGCGGCAGGGTAGGGTACGAAAATGAGTGTCGATGTATGGTTTTAGGGTTTCGATGATAAAATTGATGTATTCGTCGCCTTGTCCGCCGCCATATTGTGCATTTACCCAAGGCGAATATTCGTTGATGCGGTCGGCTCCGCCATTGTCAATACCTACCACAATAGCACCGTAGTTGCCTTGTCCCATTTTTGTATTTAGGGCTTCGTCAACTTGCCACTCGCCCGAAAAACTGGTGGCTACATCAAACAAATTTTGTGCATCGTGCATATAAATAACGGGGTAATTTTGGGTGCTATTTAGGTAATCTATGGGCAAGTATATCCACACTCGGCGGTTGCGATTTAGCTGTGGCATGTAAAAACTGCTATTCAAGATTTGGGTGTTAGAGGCAAGCGTATGCGAGGGTGCATTTAGGTCTTCCCAGGTTTGTATGCTAAGGTTAACTACCATGGGCAAGCCGCTGTAAGTAAGGCTGCGGTCGGGTATGTAATCGCCTGTGGCATTGCCCTCGACGCTTGGCCAACTACCGCGCGTAAATTTGTAGGCTACCGCACCAACGGGCGGCGTAATGGTAATGCTGTAGGTGTAGGCACCCGAAAGGGCATCGGTTTGGCGTGTAAGTTGGTAAGCGGTGGCGTTGTTTGTCCAGCTATTAAATGTGCCAGCCAAATAAATGGCAGCATTGCTAGGCGTGTTGTAAGGTACTGCCACATTAAAGGTTATTTGCGAAAAAGCAAAATTGGTAATACTAAGCCATAATAAAAATAATAAAAAGTATTTGTTCACAATAAAATGTTTTTAAATTTTGGTAAGATATTGGTTGCAAAGATAGGGCATAAGTAGGTAACGATTAGCACAATTGTCGTCTACATTAAATTAAATGGCAAATTGGTAGAAAAAAAACAATTTCTTGCTAATTTTACACAACATTTTGCTAAATTTGTGCGTTAATACCAATGATATAGTTTCAGATTACCTCTAAATTTCGAGTTTATGTCTTGTTTTGAAACATCTATTTTTTTGTCGAACCCCGACGAACATTTATTGATTTCGGTTGCTAAAGCGGCTTGCGATGCACTTAATTGGCAATATAATCAAAATAAAAATCGTTTTTATATTACCGATGTAGGTCGAGGTACCGATTTAAATGGCGAATATGCATTGGCTATTATAGGCAATAAATTAATGAAAAACACTTTTTATTTGCGTGATAATAAAGCTACATACTATGTGGAACAATTGTTGCAAAAATACAACGAATTATTGCCCGATTATGAGAAGCAAGTGATTGTAAATGCTTTTAAACAACAAGGTTACGGATATGTAGACCAATCGGAAGAATTAGCCGAAAACCCTAAATTAGTTTTTAGTTTTGCTATGCAAGCTATGTCTAAGTTGCAAAACGAAACTGATAGGATGGCAAAAATTCATTTTACTGTCTCGAACCAAGGTAATATTGTTACCGAAAGCAATTACATACCTGCCGATATTCATGTACAAGCCGACCATGCAATGGCTAATATCGAGCTAAAATTGGGCATGAAACGCCGCATTTATCCAAAAGAAATACCACCTAAGTATGCTAAAAAAACTTTTTGCCAGCCTAAAAACAATGTACTAACTCAATAATTATTGTATTTATCGAGCACCTGTTTTAGCTATTTAGCAAACAAACAACAACCGTTTTGTATTGTAAAAGTACTTGCGGTTGTTATTTTTTTTGCTCAAAACAAAGGTGTAACTTGCTTAGTATTGTGGCATAAATAACAAAAAAAAACTTACTAAACTAAAAAATAGTTTAGTAATTTTTTTTAGTTTAAATCTAAACCAAAATTTAGTTGACAAACTTTTTAGTAGTTTAAGAACTACATAATTATCATGCCACAAAAAGGATTAGTTTGCTAAACTACCTTATTTTTAATACAAAAAGCCATTGTTTTTTGTTTTAGAGATTTTATTGCCAAGTTATCAAACTTAGTTAAACTATTTTTTAGTTTTGCATTTTTATTTTCGTTTAAACTTAAATTAAAATAAGGTTTTACAACTAAAATTTAGTTTAGTTTAGATTAAAAGCACGAAAAAGCCGTTTTTACAACATTTTTGCTGTAAAAACGGCTTTTTCGTGTAAAAATTTGTACAAAATTAGCCCAATACAATAAGGCTAACACCTGCTCCGCCATACTGTTGTTCTTCGTCGGATACTGATTTTATGTCTTTATACTGTTTTAGCATTTCGCGGATAGAGCGTCGCAAAATACCGTCGCCCATGCCGTGTATAATTTTCAGGTCGTCGATGTTGTGTACTAAGGCATTATCCACTAAACTTTCTACGGCTTGTAGGGCTTCTTCGCGGCGCATACCTCGCACATCAAGGGTGTTATCGAAAGCACTTTTTGCCTCTACGTTTTGGTATACTTCGTGGCTTCGGCGCGATGTTTTTTGTGTTTGCACTTCTTCTACCACCACTAATTCTTTTAGTTTTATGTTGGTTCGTAGTTCGCCAAATTCAACAATAGCCACATCTCGGCGTAGTTCAACTACTTTACCAATTTCTTTACCTGCCCGCAATCGTACAAACGAACCTTCTTTGATAGGCTCTTTTGAGTCGCGAAAATAAATGGCATCTTTAAGTATCTCTATTGATTGCGTTAGGCGTTGTCGGTCTTGTTGTATTTCGGTTTTAATTTTTTGTACTTGTGTTCGGTCTTCGCGGTTACTTTGCCAATCTTTCACCATTTTATCAAACTTGCGGTTTAGTTCGGCAACTTCTTCTAGTGCTTTTTGCTGTGCATCAAGCATCATTTGTTTGCGTTTTTTCTCAAACTCGCTGGTTTTTTCGCTATAAGTGCCAATCAGGGCGTTGGCTTCGGCAAGGCGTTTTTCGGCGGTTCGGGCGGTTTCTTGTGCCTCTTGTTTTTCGTGTTGCAGGGTAGTTAGCAGTTCGTCAAATTCTTTGTATTGTCGGTCTACTTTGGTTTTTGCCCGAGCAATAATTTGTTCGTTTAAGCCACTTTTGCTTGCCAATTCAAAGGCAAACGAGCTGCCAGGTTTGCCTAGTTCGAGTTTGTAAAGGGGGCACTAAATTTTTGTAATCAAACGCCATGCTACCATTAATAATGCCTTTGGTTTGGGTGGCAAATATTTTTAGGTTCGAGTAGTGCGTGGTGATAATGCCATAGCAAAATTTGCGGTTCAAATACTCTAATATCGACTCAGCAATGGCTCCGCCCAAAGCGGGGTCGGTTCCCGAGCCAAACTCATCGATAAGCACCAATGTTTTGCCATTGGCATAATCGGTAACGTATTGCATGTTTTTTAGCTTCGAGCTGTAGGTACTTAGGTCGTTTTCTATGGATTGCTCGTCGCCAATATCTACAAAAACATTATGAAAAATGGACATGATAGAGTGGTCGGCACAAGGCACTAACATACCTGCCTGAAACATAAGTTGCAACAAGCCAACGGTTTTTAGCATAACCGATTTACCACCTGCATTGGGTCCACTAACTAACAAAATACGCTCGGCGGTATTGAGTTGTAGGGTAAGTGGCACGGTTACTTTTTTCAGGGCTTGGTTTTTTAAGGAACAAAAGCGGATGCCTAGCTGCAAACAGTTCTACGCTTCGGTCGGTGGAAAGGCGTGGCATAAAGGCGTTCATGTCAATAGCCAACAAAGCCTTTGCCCTAATAAAATCGAGGATAGATAATAGCTTTTGGTAGTTTTTTATGTCGGGCAAAAATGGGCGTATTTTGGCAGTTAGCTCGCTCATTAGCCTATAAATTTCTTGTTTTTCGGCTTGTTGTAGCTCTACAATTTCGTTGCTAATGTGCATTGTGCCTTCGGGCTCAATAAAAATGGTGTTTCCTGTTGCCGACACATCGTGCACAATACCTCTTATTTTTCGCTTATGTTCGGCAAGTACTGCCAGCACTCGGTGTCCGTTTCTAATACTTTCGGTACTATCGGCAAGCCAATTGTTTTTTCGGTATTCGGCAATCTCGGCGTTAAATTTTCTATCCAAATCGCGGTACAAACTATGTATCGTTTTTCTAATGCGCGACAATTCAGGCGAGGCGTCGGAGCGTACTTTGCCATTTTCGTCTAGTATATCTTTTATAAAATTAAGCAACTGCTTCGACACTGTAATTGGTTCGCACAAATGAAAAATATTTGGGTATACCTCTTGGCGTGTGCTATTGGTAGTGCCCGAAAAATATCGAACAATTGCCGAGACAGTTTGTAATACTAAATATACTCTAAATATTTGTTGTTCAGTTAATACGGCATTATCTACATTAAGTAGTTTTAGCTCTTCATCTAAATCTAGGTAATTTTCGCTCGGAAACTCAGCCGCCTCAAACTGCAACATTTGCTTAAACTCGTGGGTTTGGCGCAATTTTTTTTCAATAACAGACGGATTAATCTCTATGTTTGTTTTTTGTGCCAATTTTTGCCCAAGCGAGCTGCGGCATTTGGCTAGCAATAAATCCAGTACTTTCGAAAACTCTAACTTATCGAATATATCTTTGGGGTAAATATTGCTTTTTAATTTTTCGCTATTTGCGGTTTTCATTGTTTTTAGAAATAAATTAATGTTGTTTTTTGTTGATGTATTTGAGGGTGATTTCTGAGATTAAGTTTAGTGTTACTGCTTGGTTTGGGTACGCAATTAACTTAGGTTTTCGGACTATTAACAAACGAGACGGACAAAAAGTGCCGATAGTTAAAAATAAAAGTAAATCACATGTTTTTAATTTTCTGTTTGTGTGTTATTGGCATAACGATTTTCGTAGTTTTTGCCAATTTCTTCGATTCGTTGCATAAAACCATTGGCTTCTTTTAGTTCAACCAACGAAAAGTAGCGAAATATACTAACCAACGAGGTAATAGTGGCAGTTATTACCTGAGCCAAGCCGCTAAATATGCCCAATAACACTACTAAGATGCCTAAAAATGCAATGTTTAAATCATCAACCAGATACATAACTACACCACTTAACAAGTATGCTACACCACTAACCGATGTGCAAATGCAAAATGTAACAAAATACAGCAAAAATGTTACAAATCCGTAGCCTTTCAACAAAGTAAAGCAACGGCTAAGTGTGTCCATGATACCAATTTTTTCTATTATCCGAATGATAAAAGAAAAAGAAAGAGCAATTAATAGGTATACAAAAAAGATTCCAAATCCTATAAGTGCTACCAATGCAAATATCCAAGCCAACTCGCCTGCTACACTAGCTCCTAAAGCAACAATTAATATTGCACCTATAATAATGGCAAAGTATGAAACTAAAAATGCCATTGATACAGCAAAAAAAGTAGTTATATACGTAGATATATTTCCAAAAACGCGCTTTCGCACATCGGTGGGTGTAATCTGGTCGTAATCGGAGCGTGTGGCATATAAATAAACATATTCGTTTATGGTTGGATATAGAAGCATAATGCCAATTAGTATAAAAGAATAAGATATGCCAAATAGTCCATAACCATTCATTATTGGATTAATTGACCCACTGCTATCTATATTTTTTAACCCGCTATATATTTGGGAGCTAGCAATACTACTTGTAAGGCTACCAAGTAAAATAAAAGGCAATGCTATATAGGCAATGCTTGTTACCAAAGGTTTAAAATTTTGATAAATAAACTGGGTTGTTACCCCAATTGTTTCTCCAAAATCGCGTATGCGCCTAAATTGAATCTTTTCGGTTGTTGTGTTCATAAAATAAGACATGTTGGTTTTTTATTGTGATTTGGTTATATTAGCAATGATATTGTGTTTTTTAGCTGAAAAATAAAACATTTTTAAGCTGCTCAAAAAAAAACCTAATAAACTGGAGCCAAAGGTACGGTATTTATGGGTTTAAATACTTAAACAGGGCAAAAAAAACTTTGCGTATGCTATATTTACAGGGTGTAATAATTTTTTTTCTTAATGTAATTGTGCTAAAAACAGGCATTTAATAGGTGCAATGTAATTTAGTAATAAAAAGAAGCTAGACTATTATCGGGGCAATACCAAATGTATAATACACTAACTTGTGGATTTTGTTGGGCAATTTTTATTTTTTAGCAACTTTAGGCACGATTTTAGCC
>JADKCK010000082.1 GCA_016718845.1 Sphingobacteriales bacterium | reverse complement strand
ATACGGTTTCTTCTACTGGCATTTATGATGTAGCTACTAACGAACCCTTAAATTTTGTAGATTATACTTTTGATGGCGGTACAATTAATTTTGCTACCTACGAAGGACAACCTTGGAGCTTTACTGTTGTTGATGCCAATGGTTGCACAAGCACCAAAACAGGAACATTTGATTTACCTAATCCCAGCCTAAACCCTATTAGTGCAATGTCTACTGATGCTCCTGTCTTTACCATCTACGAAAACAATTATACCAACACAGGTACTAACCTAAATGGACAATTCTTTTCATTCTGTTGCTGGCGCGATTGATAACAACGATGGTTATAGTGGCTCCATTGACCCATTTACTATGGGACCTGGTCAACATTTTGTTGCCTATTGCACCCAAGCACAAAATGGTGGGGGCGTTGGCTTTGGAGAAGGTTTTTATGAAAGTGGTTGCTCAATTTGTGCCGAGCAAACAATGATTGTTTACCCTTCGTTTGGTGGTGATACTGGAAGTGGCAACCCTTTTGTTGAAATAGGTGTTAATAATACAGGCTCGTTACAAGCCGATGTTTTGTTACCTAGTACTTGTACCACCAATACAAACATCAACCTAAGTTTAACTCACTTAGATGATGTTGAAAGTTTGTTTGCATCATTAGAACTTGCCTTTGACCCTAATGGACAAATCAACGAAATGGACGACTATATTACTTGGAGTGGAACCGGAATAACCGATAATGCTAATGGTACGGCTACCTTTGCCCCCGCAGATTTAGCACCTGTTCCAATTGATGGAGTTGGTACTACAATACAAGTAACGGTAGGCTACCCAGGTTTCGAGACTATCTATACAGCTACTATTAACGTAGTAAATTCATCTAACATTGTTATCACCCCCACAACCACCCCCACAACCACCTGCAACGCCTGCGACGGAACAATAGACATTGCTGTTGATGGCGGAACTGCCCCCTACACCTATATATGGAGCAACGGAAGCACTACCGAAGACCAAACAAACCTTTGTGTAGGTACTTATATTGTTAACATTAGTGACGACAACGGCATCTATACTACCCAAAGTATAAACGTTGGTTGCCCCAATTGTACAAACCCACCCGTAGTTGCATTAGTTCCACCCTCGAGTACGTTATGTAATAGTGCTTCGGAAGGAAACACTACCTTAAACCTAAACAACCTATTAGGCACAAGCACTCTTGGTGGCGTATGGTCGGGTGTAGGGGTAAGCGGTAATACTTTTAGTGGTGCAGGATTGGCAGCAGGTAATTACGTTGTTACTTATACCATTGCCGCTACTGCCAATTGCCCCGCCGTATCTGGCACACGTATTTTGGTTGTAATCGATTGCGACCCCACGCCTATAGCAATGCCCGATTTTATGCCCGTTATACCCGGTACTTCGTCCGTTACCGTAAATGTATTGGCTAACGATACCGATAATGGCACTATTATCTTAACAAGTGCTACCATCGACCCCGCAAATGGCACAGTAAGTGTTAATGGTAATAATGTAATTTATACCCCTTCGGGAAGTGTTACAACGGGTAGCATTGATATTACCTACACTATTCAAGACAATGCAGGACAAACAGCAACTGGTACTTTAACTGTATTAATTAGCGATTGTTTGGCTTATACTGGTGATATAAACCTAATAGCCAATTTTATAGGCGAAGATAACTTGCCTGTATATTGCAACGATGCCCTTATCAACCTCTCACCAATAACTACGTTTAACAGCGATGCCAATTTTACTCAAGTATATCTTGTCACCGATACATTAGGTAACATTGCCCAAATACATAACACTTTGCCAATACCCGCACCTCCTGTGGGCATTTGGAAAATAGTTGCCCTGAACTACCAAAATGGCAATATAACAGGCTTAGTTGTTGATAATAACCTTAACGATTTAGCAGGTTGTTATAACATAAGCTATTCCGATAAGTTTATGGTTTTACCCGCCATAGAAATTACTTACACCATTGAGTACGTTGGTACTGACCAAATCGTACACGTTCAAGTATCTGGGGGATATCCTGTTTACTACGGGTACGTTGATACTAACGTAAACTTGCCTCCGCTTAGCCCTACTTACGACCTTGATTTGGGTTACGCCACTTTTGAACTGACTTTTTATACCTGCGACGGAACCATAGATATTGCCCCCAATGGCGGCACTGCCCCCTACGCTTACACATGGAGCAACGGAAATACCACCGAAGACCAAGCAAACCTTTGTGCAGGCACTTATACCCTAACCGTTACCGATGTAAATGGCAACACCGCTACTGCAAGTACTGTAGTTAGTAGTTTAAATAGCCCTGTTATCTCTAACATATCCCTCGATTGTAATTTAGGGGCAAGTAGCATTACCGTTTTTGCCACCGACCCCAACAGCGAAACCTTAGAGTATGCCTTAAATGGCTCAAATTATCAAACCAGCAACACCTTTACTACCATACCTAATGGCAATTATACCGTAGCTGTTCGCAATGCTACCAGCAGTTGTGTTGTTGCTCAAAGCTTTATTGTAGATTGTTTCCCCATTATCAACATCACTGCCAACACTACCCCCACCAGCACCTGCAATATGTGCGATGCCACTATTGACATTGCCGTTGATGGCGGCACTGCCCCTACGCTTATTTATGGAGTAACGGTAGCATCGCCCAAAACCAAAATACGCTTTGCACAGGCACTTATACCCTAACCATTACCGATGCCAATAACAACACAGCCACCCAAAGCATCTCTATTATCAATCCCGAAGCCCCCACTATATCCAACATAAACATAGATTGCAACGATGCCACATCTACCGTTACCGTTACAGCAAGCACCCCCAACGGCGAGCCTTTAGAGTATGCCATTAATGGTATCAACTATCAATCTGCCAATGGCTTTACCACCGTATCCGATGGCACTTACCCTATGTTTGTTCGCAATACCGTTACGGGTTGTATAAGCGTGCAAAACTTTACCGTAGCTTGTTTAAGTCTTGATGTAACTGCAACAGCAACGCCAACAACCACCTGCGGCACTTGTAACGGAGCCATAAATATTAGCGTAAGCGGCGGCAATGGTGCTTTATCTTACCTCTGGAATACCGGAGCTAATTTCCCCAACATGATAAACCTTTGTGCAGGCACTTACACCTTAACCGTTACCGATGCAACAGGCACAACCGGCACCGCAATAGCTATTGTTAACGAGCCAACGCCGCCCAGTATTGGCATACCTACTATTATTGATTGCACCTTGCCCTTTTTTACCTTAGACCCCGGCAGCGGTTTTAGCAGCTACCTCTGGAACACCGGTAGCACTACCCAAACCTATACGGCAACTAACTCGGGTACTTATACCGTTACCGTAACTGCCAACAACAACTGTACCGCCACCGCCCAAAGTATACTTACCATTAATTGCGGAGCCCCATCTTGCAATTACTTTATTACCGGCAACAATAGCATCTGCCAAGGTCAATCTGCTACCTTAAACGCAATAGGTTCAGGGTTAATTCCTCCCCTCTCCTATCAATGGAGCACCGGCGAAACTACCCCAAGCATTACCGTTACTATAGCAGGTTTATATGGCGTAACTGTATCCGATGCTTTGGGTAACAATTGTGCCGCAGCCACCACCTTATTAGTTAATCCAACACCCAACGTAGCATTTTTTAGTAACTGCGGTTTTGGTTGCATAGATTGCATTGACTGCTCCGATGGTCCATATATTTACAACTGGTGGAATGGCTCAACCGATGCTTGTTTAAACAATCTGATAGCAGGCACTTACGCCGTAACCGTTACCAACGTTTATGGTTGCACTACCGTAGTTAATGCCGTAGTTGAGGGCAGTACCTTAACTTTTCAAAGCATTGATGTGTCGCCAGCCTGCGATGGCAATAATGGTAGCATTTGTGTAAGCCTAACAGGGGGCGTTGCACCCTATAGTTATGCCATTACCAATAGCATAGGTCAAAGTTTTTGGGCAGATAATGGCTTGTGTGTAAGCAATTTATTATCCGATACCTATACTTTACATTACCGATGCAAATGGCTGTACTATAAACGCCACAGTTAGCGTTTTAGAGCAAAATATTACCGTTAATCAACAAACATACAGTTGCGGGCAAGCAAGATGACCTTTACTGCCCGGTAACAATGCCGATAGTTACCAATGGTCGACAGGCGAAACAAGCAGTACCATAACTGTCACCGATTATACTCAAGGCTATAATGTAACCGTAACAGGCACTAACGGCTGCACAAGCGTTTATGGTTATGGCGTGGCAGATGTAGCCGCCCCTATCGTAAATCTGTCCGATGCTTTGGCTTGCGATGGCGAAACTATTACCTTAGATGCAGGCACCGAGGGCGTTACTTACCAATGGTCTACGGGTGCAGAAACCCAAACCATAGATGTAACCGACGCAGGTTGGTACGTTGTTACCGTAACCAATTTTACGGGTTGCACCACCATAGATAGCGCTTTTGTTAGTGTAGATTGCAATTTATACCCCGGCGATGGCAACAACGATGGCATAGCTAACTACCTCGATTTGTTAAGCATAGGCAACCATTTTAACCAAACAGGCGCAGCAAGGATAGATGCCAGCAACAACTGGACACCACAAGCCCTTACCCCTTGGGGCATAGACGCAAGTAATGGCATGGACATAGGCTACGCAGATTGTAATGGCGACGGAACAATAAACGCCGCCGATACTACCGCCATTGCCCTTAACTATGGCAACGAGCATCAGGCAGTTATCATCAATGCTCCGCAAACATTTAGCGTTAGCCTACAAGCCAACCCCGCCAACGAAGGATTTGTTGATGCCGAAACCGCTATTATTCCTTTTGATGTGGTAGTTAGTAACACCAACAATACCCCTTTAAACGAGATTTATGGCATTGGCTTTAAGTTACATTACACATCGCCCACTCCTGCAAGCATGGCTGTAGCGTTTCAAGATGCATCAAGCGGTTGGATGTCGTATTTGGGCGATGCATCGAGCAATAACCCCGACAACCAAATATTAACCCTAACCCGCAATTTTGTTACATCGGACACTACTGGCGAGCTGCACATTGCCCTCACAAAAGTAAATGGTCAAGCCATAGAAGGCACATTGGCAGGCGTATGTAGGGTAATTGCTACGGTAACTATTGATACTTGGGGATTAAAATCGTTAGATAGTTCGGCAAGTAGCCCCATACCTGTTACCTTTAGTTTCGATGGCATTACCCTAACCACCGCCGATGGCACAACCTATCAACAAGCCAATTCAGTTACCGATACTTTGCTAATACCTACCATACCTACGGGCATCAATACGCCCAAACAAGCCGCAGTTAATTGGGTGATATATCCAAACCCCGCCAACGATTATGTAACTATTTTTGTGAAAGATGCAAAAAGCAACAATGCCGCATCTAACATCAATATCTACGATGTAACGGGCAGATTAGTGCTATCAAAACCCATCAATGCCAACCAACATACCCTTACTATACCAACCAATAGCTTAAACAGTGGTTTGTATTACTGTTGGTATGGCAATAGTGTTCAAAAGTTGCTTATCAGCAAATAATAAGCATTGGTTAGTTGTTTTTTTTGTGGTGATGATACTCTTTGCGTTATGCAAAACTATTTAGCTTATTGTTTAACACCTAAAAACTAAAGTAAAAAATTACTCGGCAAGGCATTAACACGCCCTGTCGAGTTTTTTTTGTTTTTAGATAATCTGGTAGCCTCGATATGTCTATCAAGTTTGTTTTTTGATACTTTGGTAGTACCGATATGTCTATCGGTAGACTTATTTGATAGTAAATCCAGTTAGTTAGTGTATTATTTCATCACCCTAAATTAAAATAAAAAGTTACTCGGCAAGGCTTCAAACAGCCCTGTCGAGTTTTTTTTATTTTTAGATAATCTGGTAGCCTCGATACTTGTATCGAGTTTGTTTTTTGATAATAAATCCAGTTAATTAGTGTATTATTTCATCACCATAAATTAAAATAAAAAGTTACTTGGCAAGGCTTCAAACAGCCCTGTCGAGTTTTTTTTGTTTTTTGGTGATAGGGTAAGTTTAATAAGTTTATTAAAATTTAGGGTTGTGTGATGTTCAAATAATTAAGTTTAGCACTCTATTTATTTAGTTTAGCATTCCATTTGTTTAAAGTGGCAAGTAAGTTGTTTAAATAGGCAGTCAAACAGTTATTTCTATCAACATACCTAAAGAAATTATTAACTGTAGAACTTTTTTCATTAACTAGAGTACTTTTTTCATTAACTAAACACTTTTTTTCATTATCTGGGTTACTTGACTCATCAACTAAACACTTTTTTCATCATCTGGCTTACTTGGAATTATCAACTAAACACTTTTTTTATCATCTGGAGTACTTGAATTATTAACTAAACACTTTTTTTGGTTATCTGCCTTATTTGGGTTGTTAAATAAGCAATTTGGTTGAGCATCAATCTTTTTTACAGCTTTATGGTAGCAATTTTTGAGCATTTATAGGCTATTTATGCGGCAATATTAAGAAACCAACTTGGCAACATTATAAATAATCTCACAAAAACCACACATTATGGAGCAATTAGCATTGCCCGAAAAAAAAATTAGCCTATATAGTGCGCTCTATTGCGCAATTGATTACTTTTGCAAATCAATCAGCCATTACCATTAAGCATTTAGTTGCCTACTTTCAATAATTACAATTTACAATTTACCATTTACAATTTAAAAAGCATGTTTATACCAGCCGTATTGCTCAAACGCCTTTACACCTTTAGTAGTTTAACAAATACTGCCAATGGTTTGCAGTTTAGTATCAAAAATCGCCTTAACGATGCCCAATTTACTGGGCTAAAAAGCCTAAAAATTGCGGGCAAAGTTATTAACCTCAACGATGTAAGCATTGAGGTATCCGAAGACCACATTGTGGCAGCCAGCGAAGTGAGCGTAGATACACCTATTAACTTTCCGTTGCGCAAGCAATTAAATGTCTGTGTGTCGGATATGGAGCTACCAAAGGGCAAGTACGAGATAGAAATTGCCTTTGATGCCAAACCATTTGGTTCGCTTAAATTTTCGGTCGAAGATGCCATTTCGGACGAGGCAGAACACCTTGTGCGCATCCCCCGCGACAAAGACGATGACTACAGCGAAGCTATTATTGCTCGTCGCCAGCGGTTTATCGAGGATTACTCGGGTATTAAATTGCAACACATCAGCAAATACTCTTTCGACCCACATACCACACAAGGCAACATCGAGCATTTTGTGGGCGTAGCACAAGTACCTATTGGCTTGGCGGGTCCGTTGCGTATAAACGGCGAACATGCCATTGGCGATTTTATCATTCCGTTGGCAACCGCCGAGGGTACTTTGGTGGCATCGTATAACCGAGGCATTAAATTACTTAACCTTTGCGGCGGTCCCAAATGTACCGTTATGCGCGATGCAATGCAACGCGCCCCTGTTTTTGTATTTGAAGATGCCCGTGGTGCCCGCGATTTTGCCGAGTGGGTACACGAAAATACCGCTCAAATTGCCGCCGAAGCCGAAGCGACATCAAGCATAGCCAAGTTTTTGTATGTCGATTCGTTTTTGTCGAACAAATTTACCTACCTACGTTTTAACTTTGCCACTGGCGATGCAGCAGGTCAAAATATGGTAGGACGCGCCGTTTATGCAGGTTGTGCCTGGATTTTAGACCATTACAAAGGTCACGAAATTAAACGTTTTTACTTAGAGTCTAATTTTGCGACCGACAAAAGGCATCGCAAGTAAACATTATGCGTACAAGGGGCAAACGGGTTACTGCCGAAATTACGATTAAACGCGACATTTTGATAGAAAACATGCGCGTGGAGCCAGAACAATTAGCCTATCATGCGGGTGTTGCCAATGTGGGTTCTATTTTATCGGGAGCAAACAACAATGGTTTGCACTCGGCAAATGCTATCACGGCTATGTTTATTGCCACGGGGCAAGATGTAGCGAATGTAGCCGAGTCGTCGGCGGCAATTATCTACACCGAAATTACCCCCGAGCGCGACCTCTACATTTCTATCACCATACCGTCGTTAATTGTTGCTACCTTTGGCGGTGGTGTAGGTTTGGCAACACAACGCGAGTGCCTTGATATTATGGGCTGCTACGGGCGTGGTAAAGTAAATAAATTTGCCGAGATTGTAGCAGGTGTGGTATTGGCAGGCGAATTGTCGTTGGCATCGGCTATTTCGTCGCAAGATTGGGTATCGAGCCACGAACAATATGGACGTAATAGACAGTAAAGTTTTGAGCTGTTGGCTGTCCGCTACAGGCTGTTGGCTACAGGCTTTTGGCTATCCGCTTAAGCTTAGCAAACTGTAGCTCTGCCTATAACCAACAGCCTATTTTTTGTGTCAATAGTTTTTATATTGCGGTGTTTTGCGTACCTTTGCGGGTAAATTCACAACCTATCATGCAGTATCAAGACACGACTATTTTCGACTTAATTGCTAAAGAAAAAGATCGCCAAATTACAGGTGTAGAACTCATCGCCTCCGAAAACTTTACCTCCGACCAAGTACAAGCGGCTATGGGTAGCGTTTTAACCAATAAATATGCCGAGGGCTACCCGGGCAAACGTTACTACGGTGGCTGCGAGTTTGTAGACCAAATTGAACAATTGGCTATTGACCGAGCTAAACAACTTTTTGGTGTTGAATGGGCAAATGTGCAGCCACATTCGGGGGCACAAGCCAATGCCGCGGTTATGTTGGCAGTACTTAATCCTGGCGACACCATCATGGGTTTTAACTTAGCACATGGCGGACACCTTACGCATGGCTCGTCGGTTAATTACTCTGGCAAGTTATATCGCCCAGTATTTTATGGCGTTGAAGCCGAAACAGGGCGTATTGATATGGACAAAGTAGCCGAAATTGCCCTACGCGAGCGACCCAAATTGTTAATTTGTGGGGCATCTGCCTACTCGCGCGATTGGGATTACGCCCGTTTTCGTGCCATCGCCAACGAAATTGGCGCACTGTTAATGGCAGATATCGCACACCCTGCGGGTTTAATAGCAGCAGGTTTATTGGCTAATCCTGCCGAACATTGCCACATATTAACCACCACCACCCACAAAACCTTGCGGGGTCCGCGTGGCGGCATGATTATGTTGGGCAAAGATTTTGAAAACCCCATGGGCTTGACAACACCCAAAGGACAAGTACGCATGATGAGCAGTGTGTTGGATAGTGGCGTATTTCCGGGCACTCAAGGTGGTCCGTTAGAGCATGTAATTGCCTCGAAAGCCGTAGCTTATGCCGAGGCACTTAGTCCTAATTTTAAAGCCTACGGACAACAAATACAACGCAACGCCCAAACCTTAGCCGCCGAGTTGGTAAAACGAAACTACCAAATTATATCGGGCGGAACCGACAACCATTTAATGTTGATTGACCTGCAAAATAAAAATATTTCGGGCAAAAAAGCCGACGAAGCTTTGGGCAATGCCCACATCACCGTCAACAAAAACATGATACCCTTTGACCCACGTAGCCCAATGGTTACATCGGGCATACGTATTGGGGTGCCAGCCGTTACTACGCGCGGGCTAAAAGAAGCCGAAATGTTGCAACTTGCCGACTGGATTGACCAAGCTATTTGTTGCGCCGAACAACCCACCGAATTGGCTCGAATCAAAAACGAAGTACATGCCATGATGAGCAGTTATCCGTTGTTTGGATGGTAAATTGTCCAATCATTAGCTCATCAATCCCTAAATAATCACTGTATGCTACGATTTCGCATTAACTTTGATGCTTATTGGAAAGAGATGGTTACGCTCCATATCCAAGATTTTATTGCGTTTTTTATGCCCGATTTATACAAACATGTAGATTGGACATACCCGCCCGAATTTTTAGAACAAGAATTGCATACCATTCTACAAGTATCAAAAAATAAACGAGTGGTAGATAAATTGGTAAAACTAAGATTGTTTAGTGGCGAAGAAAAAATAGTTTACGTACATCTTGAATTTCAAACAGATAGCAAAAAAGACATTAGCGAGCGTATGTTTCGCTACTATCGGCGTATGTTGGATATTTATGGCAAATCAATTACAGCTTTGGTGATTTATACGGGTAGATATTTACCCAAATGCCACAACCAATATCACTACGATACATTTGGAACAAGTATTACGTACAAATTTAACAGCTACTCTGTTTATCAACAAAACAATAACATAGCCGAACTCGAAAACAATCCCAATCCCTTTTCGATTATAGTTTTGGCTAACCTCTATGTACTGCAAACACGCAATAACTTCGAAAAGAGGCTTAGTTTTAAAGAACAATTGTATTATTTAGCAGAAAAACGAGGCTATAGTGAAGAAAAAACAAGTAGTTTGTTTATCTTTGTGAAAGAATTGATGAAACTCCCTGCTGAGTTAGAGTCAATCTTTCAAAAAACAATAAATACTCACCCTGTAAATTCACCAAGTATGTTCCCTATTAGCAGACAAACAAAGCTTTTATCAACTCTTTGGTTAAAGATAATTTTGGCGAAGACCTTAAAGAGATGAAAAAAAGGATTACCAAAGAGAGCAAAAAAGAAGGTAAAGCAGAAGGTAAAGCAGAAGGTAAAGCAGAAGGTAAAGCAGAAGGTAAAGCAGAAGCCTTTGAGCAAGTTGTTTTAGCTATCTATTCGCAACACAAATGGAGTATTGAGCAAATTGCTAGTACACTAAATTTTGACGTAGATGTAGTAGAACAAATCCTCAAAAAACACAACCTAATCTAAATTTTCCTTCTAACACCCCATTTTCATGTGCGGAATTACCGGTTTTCTGTCTACCTCTGCTACTATTTCGCTTACCCAAACACACCTTCAACAACTAACCAATACCCTTCGACATCGCGGACCTGATGCCGAAGGGTATTATTTTGCTCACTCCTCAAACACATCTGCCCAAAAATAAGCATTGGTTTGGGACATAGGCCAAGTATTATTGACCTTAGTACCGCCGCCAACCAACCTTTTTACGCTGCCAACCAACGCTACATTTTGGTGTTTAATGGCGAGATTTATAACTACCGTCAACTTGCCCAACAATACCATTTATCGTGCCGCACCCAATCCGACACGGAAGTAATTGTGCAACTATTTGCCCTTTTAGGCATTGATTTTGTGCAACAGCTAAACGGCATGTTTACCATTGCTATTTATGATACCCACACGCAACAACTACACCTATACCGCGACCGCTTAGGCATAAAACCCCTCTATTATTTTTTTGATGGTAGTACGTTTGTATTTGCCTCCGAGCTAAAAGCTTTACTTGCACTTCCGTACATCAAAGAACAATTAAGCGTTAATCATCAGGCTATTACACATTTTTTATACAACGGTTTTATCCCTGCTACTCAAAGCATTTACAACGAAATACATAAATTTCCGGCAGGACATTATGGCATTACCAACGGACAAAACCTAAACATAACCCCCTTTTGGCTGCCCGAAAACCAGTTGCAAAGCACAGTTTTAAGCGATGAAAAGATAGCCAAACAACAGCTCAACAAGCTACTTTTGTCGGCGGTTGAGTACCGTTTGATTAGCGATGTACCCGTAGGAACGTTTTTAAGTGGCGGCATAGATTCGAGTTTGGTAACAGCTATAGCACAAAAACTACACCCCAAACCGATACAAACCTTTAGCATTGGCTTTAAAGAAAACCGCTTTAACGAAGCACCCCATGCCCAAGCTGTTGCTAATCATTTAGGCACGCATCACCACCAATTTATGTTGTCGCACAACGATGCCATTGAGCAGTTCGATCAACTTATGTCTATATACGACGAGCCTTTTGCCGATACTTCGGCTATACCTACCCTATTGGTATCCCAAATGGCACGAAAGCACGTAACAGTTGCTTTGGCTGGCGATGGGGGCGACGAGCTTTTTTGTGGCTATGGTATGTATCAATGGGCAAGGCGTTTAGCCAACCCAATGCTTAAACTTTTACGCCAACCTATTGCACAAACCCTCGATTTGTTGGGCAATAACCGCTACCAACGGGCAGCAAAAGTACTAAATTACACCAACCCAAACCGCATAAAAAGCCACATCTTATCGCAAGAAGGTTATTTTTTTAGCGAAGAAGAACTAAATAAACTGTTAATTGCCCCACAAAATATGGGCATTAACGAGCATTTCACAAACCTTGCTCGCCCGCTTCTACCCATAGAAGAACAAGCCCTGTTTGACCTAAAACATTACCTCTGCGACGATTTGTTGGTTAAAGTAGACCGTGCCTCTATGTTTCATGCCCTTGAAGTGCGCGTACCTTTGCTCGATTATAGGGTGGTAGCCTTTGCGCTAAACCTCGACATATCACTCAAATATCGCCACCAAACAAGCAAATACCTACTTAAACAAGTACTGTACGATTACCTCCCTCCTACCCTTTTCGACCGACCTAAGCAGGGCTTTGCCATACCATTATCCGATTGGTTAAAAACCGATTTGCACTACCTTATCAACCAATATTTGTGCGCCGATGTGGTACAAAGCGTTGGTTTGGTACATTGGGACGTGGTAAAACAACTAAAACACGACTTTGAGCATGGCAAAGATTACCTGTACAATCGCATCTGGGCATTAATAGTGCTACATAAATGGATGTTGTTGAACAAAATGTAGCCAAAGCAAAAACAATTGACCATTAAACATGGGTACAGAAGCGTTAGTTTTTAACAACTGATTGTTCTGTACCCATTTTGCTTGTAGTATTATCGTACTATCCATTACCCATGTTACGCTATCGACAACAAATATCGTGCTTTTGACAACAAATATCGTGCTTTTGTCATGTATCAGGCTGCTACCCACAACAAATATCGTGCTTTTGTTATGCATCGTTTTGCTATCCACAACATATATCGTGCTTTTGGTCATCAATATCGTGCTACCCACAACAAATATCGTGCTTTTGTCATGTGTTAAAGCGCTACTCACAATAAATATCGTGCTTTTGACAACAAATATCGTGCTTTTGTCATGTGTTATTCTGCTATCCACAACACATATCGTGCTTTGTCACATCAAAGCTCCACACATATCGTGCTTTTGTCATGTGTTATTCTGCTATCCACAACACATATCGTGCTTTTGTCATGCATCAAACTGCTATCCACAACACATATAGATTGACTTATATCATCACGTTGCCGCACCGCAAAATGGTACGCAGATTGGGCATGATTTTTTAGGTTCTGTAAAAATTCTGTGCAAAACACAAAACATGGAGAGAAGGTTTTTTAAGCTCAAGTTCCTTTGTGGTACGCAACAAAAAATTGTTTTTGCGATAAAGATTAGCTTAAAACCCCGAATGGGGTTAAATATGAATAGCCGTAGGTGGCAACCTACGGAAGAAAATAACACCCATTTGTACAACCCCAAAGGGCAATAAGTTGAACCCATATTTGCCCTGATATTGGTCAATTTTTTTTATTCAACCCCATTCAGGGTTGTAGAACGCGGGTATCTCGGCTATTCCGTAGGTTGCCACCTACGGCTATTCGTATTAGACCCTTTCAGGGTCGTTAATGCAGTACGTTTAATAATCCTTTTCAACTTTTCCCAAGTTTTCAGTATTTAGCGTTTTTGTTGTTTTTGAGCTTCTTCCAAAACTTGTTTTACTGT
>JADKCK010000081.1 GCA_016718845.1 Sphingobacteriales bacterium | reverse complement strand
CACTTGCCGAACACTATAGTTTTTCGGATGAGAATTAGATTTTATCATCAACTACGATATTAAATACCGTATGGGCAAAAATTAGAAAACGAAGACGAAGAATGATAACTGCAAGCCTTGGAAATACCGACCTATTAAAACTGCCCAAAACAGCATTTTATGCAGCCAAAGTTTCTGCTTTGGCGGTATTAAAATGCTATGATTGGGCAATAGCGCAACGCGAAAGCGGTGTGTGTGTTATCATTGGTTTTCATAGTCAAATAGAAAAGATGTGTTACATTATTTGCTCAAAGGCACACAGCCCATCATTTTGGCATTGGCAAGGGGTTTAAAAGAAAAATAGAACCCGAGTTTGAAAAACCTTTGGAAGAAGGCAGGCTACTTATCATTTCACCCTTCGAGAAAACCGTAAAACGAGTAACCGAACAAACAGCCCAAACCCGCAACCAACTAATGACAGACCTTGCCGAGCAAATCACCGTAGGTTATGCAAGCGAAGGCGGGCAGTTAGAAAAATTGTTAACAACAATAACAAAACCAATAAATTTGTTGCTGTAAAAAAAGTGTGCTTTATCTGTATAACTACCTGATAATCAACTATTCACAAAACACAAAAAAAACCTAATGAACTACAAAAACATAAAAAGTTTTAGAAAATGGTTTAAAGAAGTTGAACGCCGCTATCACGACAATGTTCGCGATTCGGATTTTATGGGGCATACCTCGCCTGATAGAAGTAAATTTGGTTTTTTCGATATATTTCATGGAGCCAAAGAAAATATCACTGATTTTTTACGAAAAGAGGTAGAAATGGCAGAAGACACACAAGCTATTTATGAGTTTGTACAAAATGCCGCCGATTGTGGAGCAACGCAATTTTACCTTTTTTACAACAGTACCTATTTGTTAGTAATTAATAATGGCGAGGTTTTTTCGCAAAAAGGTATTTGCTCTATCTTAAACATAGGGCAAAGCGAGGGTAAAACCGATTGCGATAAAATTGGACGCTTTGGTATTGGCTTTAAACTAGTACACCGTTTAGTGGGCGAAGCATCGGGCTTAAAAGAACTAACTAATGCCCCTTATGCAGGACCCGTATTGTTTAGTTGGAGTAACATTACCCAATTTAACGATTTTTTGAACGGACGTGTAACGGGTGCTAGTAACGATTTTCAAAGCGAGGAAGATGCATGGTTATTTAAAATTTTACTAACCAACTTTCCGGTTGCTCCCAACGAACAAGTTTTAGATTTAGACTATAAACCCTTTGTACCTTTTACTGATAACGAACTTAAAGAGTACATTGGCTTTTTAAACCAAAACAAAAGCACCATTGACCTTGATGCCATGCAACAGGGTTCGATGTTTTTTGTCCGTTTGGGAAACGGCAAAGCAGAAATGCTAACCAAAAATAACACCGATTTACACAAAGGCATACAATATGCCATGCATTTTTTAAAAGATTTGAGCAAAATTTACTTGAACGAAATACAAGTAGAGCGTTTCCCCAATTTAAACACCGATACTACGTTTACTATCCATACATCAAAATTTGACAAAATATTGGCCGAAGAAAAACGCTCGGACAACTGCCCAATAAAAATAACATTGGGTTATCTGCCTTATACCGAATCAGAACAATTGGTAAGGTCAGCTCCCAATTTTTACAAATACTTTCCAATAGGCGATGAAATCAATGGCTTATCGTTTATTATCCACTCAAACATATTTAACATACGTAGCGAGCGCCGCGGCTTACACGATAGTATCATCAACAAGGCTATTTTTACCCTATTTGTTGAATACCTCACAGCACAACTAAACAAATACATTACCGAAAATCCAAAGGCATTTATTCAAATTTACGCTAACCTATTGTTATCCCAAAAACCCGATAAAGAGGATAACAAATGGCAAGCCACTGATTTGTACGAACCCTTATTAGCGTATCTAAAAAGCAAAATCCCGACTACCCATTTTGATACCATACAAACAACTTTACCCCGAACTGCCCAAGTACAAACAGTAAAAATAAAAGCAACTAAATTACCCCTAAATCCATCTAATTTGGGTATTGCTAATATACAGTGGTTTTATTGGGATAATAGCGAAAGAAGGATTAGAAATAATGCCAAAAGCAAATTAAATTTAGAAGTATGGAGCCTAAGCAATTTATTGCAAAATGGCACAATAGACAATATCAACCAATACATACAACATTTAAGTGCCGATAACTATGCCCTATTGTTGACCGAATTAAGAAGTATTGACGAAACAACGTGGAAACAGAACAATCTTGGACAAAATTTTGTTCCGTAAATTTTTACAACTAAGCAATACCAACGAAAACTATATGCTATCCAAACAGTAGCTAATGCTCCTAATTATGTGGTATTAAGTACCAAGTTTACCAACGAACAGCAACAACAAGCATTATCGCTCGTGTTGCAAAAAATAGACTTTATAACAACTTTGATGTTGGTGCCACTTGATACCGCTTTTGATAAATTAATACACGAGTCAGTACCCTATTTGTTAAACGCAAAAAAACTATTTGACCATCTTCATAATTATATCGCAAAACAAGCACACAAACTATCTGTAACCGAAAAAAAACTACTATTCGATACTTTGAGATTGGTAGACGGTATTGCAGAGGGCACGCTTGCCGATTTGTGCTTATTTGCCAACCAAGCAGGAGAAATTGCCCCATTAAAAAACCTGCTTCCATCTAACCTCAATACGCCAACTGGCTAAATGTACTACAAAATAAATGTTGCCGAACATCAAGTTTTTACAAACAAATCCAAGTGTTTTGGCTCAAATTATGATAAAAGACAACGAAGTGTACAAAAAACTCATCAAAAATAATTGGAACGAAATTACCAAACGCCTACCTAATGATTTTCAACCCGAGCAGTTTTATGAGCAAATTGTAAGCTATTTTAATAAGAGCAAAGATGATTCCTCGCCAATAGCAAGTTTAAACATTGTTTGCACTAACAACAAAACCTTTGTCAACAAAAACACCCAAGCGTTTTTTAGCAGTCAACTTGCTAAAGTGTCTAATTACAACCTATTGTCCAACGTCATAGCGCAACTTATATCTCTTGCCACGCCTCATAAATCAATCATTAATTACCTAACTAGCCCACCTTTTAATGTTTCCGAAAGTAAAGTTAGCCAACGTTCTATCAATCAATCTCAATTGTTTGATGCAGAAGACTTAAAGGCACTTATCAACTTTATGAAAACTAATAGTGAAGATTTTTGGCAACACTATTATTTACAACAGATAGCCGACGATGAAATTCAAGTACACGAAAAAACGGCAAATGTAGTATTTTACTATACAACTAATGCACCACTTTTGCAATTTATTGCCAATCATTCGGCATCTTTACGCAAAAAGTTTGTGCTTTTGCCCAATGGCTTTACCACCTATATAGCCCATAATAGGCACGTATTCCAACAAGAAAATTTAGAGACCTTGTTGCTCGAAAATATAGCTATCAATCAACACCAAGAAGAACTAATAAGTGTAATAAACTACACTAATGCTCAAACTAAATTATTACTTGCTATCAATAATATAACGGTTGATACAAATCAATTGACACAGTATACCACTGACCATTTTGTGTATCAGGTGTTGGCTTTGGCTATTAAACACACCAATAATGAGGCAGTCGTATCGCATATACGTAAGCAAATAATCCTAACAACAGGTACTCTTACTATAACATTGGCAGATGTTCCATCTACCGATACGACTGTGCAGTTATATACTAACACCGAAAGCTATTCGCTTGATTTGGCAAAAATATTGCCTGTTTCGTATCAAAACAACGCAATATTAGCTATTTTTGTGGCACATTTTGTTAAATTAGGACTTGATAAACAAGCATTTGAGCAACTATTAGGCAAAGAAAAAGAAAAAGCAATAGACGAGACGGTTAATATTTACAATTTATTGAAAAAGGAATTGTCAAATCAAGCACAGATTTTAACACTTCAAAATGCCGAACAATTAGCCTTTGTATTGCTTGCCAATATCAGCGACAAGCTACCACTTTCGCCTTTTTGTGTAGAAACACTAGGCGGCTTAGTAAAATTACAATCTAATAGTTTTTATATCAAAACTTTTTCTTTTATTGACGTAACTGCTACATTATCGGGTACCTACAATGGGCTTGATAAAAAACTTAAAATAAACCGCCACAACTCCATATTTAAAACTTCCGAAGCCAATGTTTTACTCGAACCTTATTTTGTAAATAATACTTTTAATGCTCCGCTTATTGCCATTGACACCGAAACGCAGCAGATAGATTTGTTAACTTTTTTGTACCAAAAATGGGCAAATAACCCAGATGTACAAAACCTTTTGCCTCAACTGTACTGGGCAGCAGGTGGTGCGTTTGATACAGAAAAATATTTAAACTTTAATCCGTATTGTTGTGTAGACAACGATGCTGTTTTTGACGCAACCGAACAACTACCCGAATACATAGCTAATTGGCGAAACAAAGATACCGCCCAAAACAAATTTTTGTATCAATTAGGCGTACATGCACCTAATGGGGTGCTGCATCAGTTACGCAACTACTTTAACAACAAAAACCTTAATCTAAACGCACTACAAACTGCTTTTCAACAAAAAAAGATAAACCAACAACTAATTGCCAATACGCTTTTATATTGGCAACAACAAAAAGTGTTGGTAAATACAACAGAGGCTTTGAGTTTAATAGGTTATTTGTATAGCTGTTTGCCTATGAATGAATACTTGGGTGTTGTTCCTATGTTGTACATACAACGCATTACAAAAGAAGATGCTGCTTTTGAGTACGTTTTTAAAGATAATTGCGCAACCGATTTTTTGTTTGATAAACAGATAACAGAACACCTACACCAAGAAGGTATTTATTTGGCAGAATTGTTGCCAATTATAAAAGAGCAAGAAAACAGCGAATTGCTAAACCAAGATGCTTATCCTACAAATTGGCAGTCCTTACGCTCGCGTAAAATAAACATTACTCCCGCAACTGTTAATTATGCACAACTATTAGCCGATAGTACTGGCGAATGGATAAATGATGGTTATAAAAACTGGCGCGAAAGTTTAAAAAACAAGTACCGCGTATATTGCTACAAACGACAAATTCCGGCATACCTCTATTTGATAACCGATGAAAATAATGGCGGATACTCCATAAAAACGCGTTTATTAGGCGATATGGTGATAGACGAAACCACAGGTAATATTTTTGTAAACGAAGCCGCCTTGTCTAATTTTAAAGACCTACTCAACTCTTTTTTAAACAAAGGTATTACCTTTGATGATTATGTTGAGTACTTAGAGGCTATGACTACTAAAACGCCTCTCCCAAAACACACCTAATAATACCGATAGCAAAGGCTATGAAGAGGACGAAGAAGGAAATGAAATAGTACCACCTCGGTCGGGTTTATCAAAAGCAGAACAAAAAGTAATATCGGACGAAGCCAAGCAACTTGCCCTCGAACAGCTCAAAGCACAAGGATTTGATGTAAGCAAATGCCATTTTGAACACGCTTATCTGCGAGGTGTGAAAGATGCCAATGGGCAAGCAATAAACATTGTGGTAAAAAGCACAAAATGGGGCAACCTATTTATTCATCCAACCGAATGGGTAGAATTGACAGAGCCTAATGCCTTATTGCTAATAATAAACAGCCAAAATCAGGTACTAAACACTACCTTCGATGATTTAATGTCAACAAGTGCCCATTTCCACATTCAGTTTGATACAGACACTTTTAGCCGCGAAGGAATTATTAACTTTGCACAGCTATTTAGGTACACCCGAAACGTAAAATTTATTATCGAAGCACCTAACTTTAACTATTCCGATTTCTACAAAACATTTGGTTTAAACCAAGCCCGCGAAGGCGAAGTAAACCAACAAGATGATGATTTTTTATTGAATTAGTAGAACTCAACAATATAGCAAACATCCTTCACTCCAAAAAACAACACACCCAATGGCACAACTACCCGAAAAAGTACAAATACCCCTTACCCATACCCAACAATTGCCTATTGTTAATAACTCGCAAAACAACCCAACTGTTCCTATCTTGGAGCCTTATGGCGGTATTAACGAGCAATTTACCAACAACTTTGTACAATTACAAGCCGAAATTAAACGCCTTGAAAAAGTACAACGCGAATTTGAAATGCGCATAACCGAGTACCTCCGCAAAAACTTTGTGGAACCCTACCACAAGGAGTTTTTAAACATGCTAGGAACTTACTATCCTTGGGACTACGATTTAATAACCAAATACTACCCGCAACTAAAAGGCAAAAGAATAACCGTTAACCCAAATATGCTTGCGGCAGGCTTTGATTGGGACAAATTAGCTACTCAAACAAACAATAAAATTAAGGATAATTGAGTTGGATTATTATCATTCGGTGAAGACCCCAATCTTTTAAAAAAATAACCCTAATTTAAAAGACGAAAAATGGGGTATGTTTTTCAATTTGCTTCATTTTGGAACGAACCGCTAATTGCCAAATACAGCCCTAAATTCGGGCATTCATTTGAATTTCTTTCTAAAAATCAACGTATAAACTGGACACGTGAGTTGTTACTTAAATTTCAACCTAAATTAGATACTTTAAGTTTATCTGCAAACCTATCTTTACCTTGGGATGAAAAAGGTTTTGTTGATTTTTTTAAAAAACTTTTTTAGTAATTTCTTATTTTTATACTAAATATATTACAGAAAGTATCTCTAAATCTTGGGAGCGCAAATCGCTAAACCGCTACTTTGATTGGACACCAGAATACATAGCCGAAAATAAAGAAGAACTACATTGGGATAATCTATCGGCGAACCCTGCTTTACCCTTTAACTTAGCGTTATTTTTTGAGTATCAAGACGATTGGCACTATGACGATTTGTTTTTAAACAAAGGTTTTTACGAAAAGGTATTTGCCCCATTTTAACTAACGCCATAGTAGATGATTTGATGCGTTTGTACTATGTATAGTTTATTTAACAACATTCATTAGTTTTATGACACTTACTCGCCAGCAACATGCTCGTTTGTTAGACCGCGAAATTGCTGCCCAATTAGCTCAGTTTCAAAGAACCGCCCAAACCGCAGCCACTCAATTGTTGGCAGAGGGTAGGCTGTATGCTGCCCAATTCTTGGCTTTCGAGAACGGGCAAATGGTGCTTCGGTTTGCGGCACACCGCCCTATGCCGCGCAAAAACGAGTATTTATTGGCTTTTTTATTGCCTCAAAATTGGGTTAAACCCCAAGAGTGGGGCAACACTACTTATCAGCAACTATTAGAAAAAGATTTACAACGCAGCGAAACTTATTGTATGTGGTTAGCTCGCGACCGCCACGATGCTCGTTTTATGATAGCTGGTTTTAGGGGTATTTCGTTGTCTTTTGCACAGCGTTTAAACACTAAATGCGCCATTTTTTTGGGCGATATGGTTCCACCCTTAGATTATCTGTACCATTTAAAAATGTTAGTCGAGCAGGCTTTACCTTATTCGTTAGCTGGTCGGATATTAGATATTGCACCTGCTCAACAACTTTTACGCCCCGACATTTTTCCGCAAACCGCATCGGCGGCACTTTTTATAGCACAACAATTGCAACAAACGCCCATTGTAATGCTACAAGGACCACCAGGTACAGGCAAAACTCACCTAATGGCAGATTTATGTGCGTTGTTATTGTCTCAACAAAAAAGCGTGCTACTAATGGCACTAACCAACAGAGCCTTAATAGAAGTAGCCGAAAAACAAGCCAAAAATGTGTTTGCAAGGTAAAGTACAAAAAACAAATTTAACAACCGACGAACAACAACAAGTAAAAGGCATTGAAGATGTAAAGCGTGTCAAGTCAGCCGGGTAATTTGGTGTTAGCTACCTTTTTTATAAAGTAAGCGAGTTGGTAGAGCAACAACTACAATCATCGCCTTTGTTTGATGTGGTGATTGTAGATGAAGCAAGCCAAGGATTATTGGCTACCTTTGCAATGGCTTTATTGTTTGCCAAACAGCAAGTTTGGGTAGGCGACCCTGCACAAATGCCACCTATTGTGTTGCAAAACGAAGACGAAATAAAACAACAAAAAGCCGAGTATCTTATAGAAGGTTTTGCTACCCTTTGTGCCAATTACCTTACTCCATTTTGGGTACTCAATAAAACGTATCGTTTGCCTGTTCGAGCAGCAACCTTCACTAGCTTGTTTTATACACAACCCTTGGTGAGTATAGCCTCGCCCAACATACAACTAAGTTTTCCAAATCTACCTAACGAAATAAGCCGGTGGCTACATCCCGAAGGTGGTCCAACTTTAATTGTTGCAGATTTTGAAGCTAGTACTAAAAAACCGCTAAATGCCATACAAGCCATTGGCTACTGGTTACAAAAACTACAACAGAACGTAAATGAACCTTTAGACATAGCAGTACTTACGCATTACCGTTCAACGGTTCAGTCTATTCAACAAGTTTTGTATAGTATGGATTTAAACAATGTATTGATAGACACCGTTGCCCGAGTGCAAGGTTTAACTTGCGATATTTGTATTTATTTGGTGGTAGATACGGGCTATATCTATGCTTTGGAACAAAGATTGTTTAATGTAGCAAGCAGCCGTGCTCGTAGGCATACCATTATTATAGCTCATCCAAACCTAGAAAATAAAATTACTAACATTGCTCCTAGTGTGCGTTCTTATCTAAGCATAGCAAAAAATGCTCTTCTGCCTCCTAAAGCCTAACAAGTTCTTAACCCGCCTAAACAGCTTATTACGCAGCAGCACAAACACAAACCGCAGCTTTCCCCTAAACAGGAAAGCTGCGGTTTGTGTTAAGTTACTGGGGTACAAATCAAAAACCCATTAAACCTTTGGCAAGTGCCACATAAACATCGGCTGTTGTGCCGCGCGTAAAAGTAGCAATGTCAGTTAGCCTCAGATAGCTATCGTTAAAATTGCCTACTAACGGAATCTCTGAATTGTAGCAAAAGTTATCATGTGCCATTAATGCTTTTTTCTCAAAAGAATAACCGCTAGAGCGGGCTACATAAACATCAGCTGTTGTGCCGCGTGTAAAAGTAGCTATGTCGTCTTTCTTATCGCCATTAAAATCGCCAACTAATGGAATTTCGGTGTCGTAACAAAAACTGTCATGCCATTTTATGCCAGTTCCGTTAAATTTAGTACCATCCGAAAGGGCTACATAAACATCAGCTGTTGTGCCGCGTGTAAAAGTAGCTATGTCGTCTTTCTTATCACCATTAAAATCGCCAACTAATGGAACTTCAGTGCCGTAACAAAAACTATCGTGCCATTTTGCTCCTGTTGCGTTAAATTTCGTACCGTCCGAAAGAGCAACCAATACATCGGCTGTTGTTGCACGCGTAAAAGTAGCTATGTCGTCCTTCCCATCGCCATTAAAGTCACCCACTAATGGAGTTTGAGTACCGTAGCAAAAAGAACTAAGCCAAGGCGTTAATACCGCTGCTATTGGATTAGCCGTAACCACCACATTTGGCGAATTGAACTTTTGCCCAGTAGAAATATATACAAATACATTAGCTGTTGTACCACGTGTAAAGGTAGCTATATCATCTTTCCCGTCACCATTAAAGTCACCTGTTAATGGAATTTCGATGCCTTTACAAATATTCCCATTCCACAAATCACCAGTTCCGTTAAATTTAGTACCATCCGAAATGGCTACATAAACATCGGCTGTTGTACCACGTGTAAAGGTAGCTATATCATCTTTCCCGTCACCATTAAAGTCGCCTACTAATGGAATTTCGGTGTCGTAACAAAAACTGTCATGCCATCTTGCATCTATTCCTGTTCCTTCAAAACCATCAAATGGAAGAAGCATTGGTTCTAATGAAGAGGCTGTTTGTGCAAATAGGCTACTAAACCCTAAAAAAAAGCATACTACTAGTAGAGTTGAATTTTTCATAACTAATTGTGGTTTGGGAGATGTGTTTTGGGCGTTTTTTGCAAACTTTTCATTTCTCTTTGCCAGTTAAACCGATAAAGGAAAGCTAATGAATGCACATAAGATGTTTTGTGCCTTATTGCTTGCAACCACATATCAAGCGCACTCTTAATTTCCATTTTGATGCAAAAGAACTCTCGTTTTTCGCATTTGTTAACCAATGAGAGCCATCGTATGAGGGTTCGAAATAAGTTGCTTTCCCTTCAAGGATAGCACTTGTTTCATCCAAAACTGACCAACCAGCTCCAAATGCTTTTTTACCTGCCGGACAGTTTACCTTCAACTGTTTGGACGGGGTATTATCTGCCACTGTTTCGCCCACTACAACCTCATAGCAAGACACGTTTTTAAGTTTTCCTGCGGCATCTTGGCAACTATTGCTAAACAGCAAAAGTATTAAGGCACAAGACGTAATTAATGCTTCTTTTCTCATAAGGAACGTGTAAATCCTAACTTGGACAGGTTTGAGGTTTAATGAGATAGTTCCATTTAGGGAGTTTATCGTCAAAGACGACATAATCTTTGATGTTATCTTTAAATTGCTGTGGTACGTTTCGTTGAGTAAGATATTCTTTGTCATTGATGGTTGTAACGACCTTTAGTCCAGTTTTGGTTGTCGTGGTATCCGTTATTTTCTGAACAAATGGTAAATCTGTTAAAGAAATGCCATCCCAAGTGTGCGAAATCTGTGAAAATAATCTGTGTTCAATCGGGTTCCATTTAGAGCAATAGGGCGGATAATGTGCTATTAAGATGTTCATATTCAGGGCATTAGCCAATTTGATTAGGTCATATTTTACGATATAATGAGCCGCTGCATTAGACCCGCCACCATCACACAAAATCAGCATTGTGTCCGCATTTGGATATTTATATTGCAAATCTGACTGCCAATAATTTTTGATATTATCACACACAAATTCGGATGTATCTTTACTGATACCGAGTGTCATATAGCCTGTATTGTCGTTGACATCATAAATGCCATGTGGCACCATCTTAGTATCCGTTTTTGCTTTGAAATCATGATCTCGTCGGGTGCGTTCTCCCGTAGCATAAGCAGTTCCTGTACGAGCAAAGTCACCCAAAAGTTCTTTATTTTTCGTGTCAATACTCAAAACCGGAATACCATTATTCGCACAACTTGTACGATAGTTGGCTATCTTTTCAAATTGCTCATTACGGTCTTCTACTTCTTTTATGGTCTTCATTTTCAGCATCTTACGCTTCTTATACCCTTCTGCAAGTAAAATTAAACGAATGTAATAACGACTGATAGAAACGGATTGTTCGCCATAGGCAGCCTGTATTTGAGTTTGGGTCAGGTACGTCCACCTAATACTTGTGTCTTGGGGTAAGCCTGCTGTATTGTTACTCACTATCGTGTGAAACATAGCTAACCAAAGGCTATTTAGGGCACTTTTTTTTTACCCCACGAAATGCGTATGCCTTTCTGAGAAGACAATGTTTCTTGGGCTAACTCGGTTTTGCCTTTGTAAATCGTCTTGCGATTGATACCGTAAGCGGCAGCTACTAAGGCCACGCCACGCCAGCCTAATTTAGTGGCTTCGACAGCCGCAAATAAACGACGCTGACGCTCGTCTAGTTGTTGGAAATGACGCAATTCAATCGCGCTTAAATTCAATTTTTGCATACAGATACGTTTGAGCAGCAAAGGTATCGTTTTTCTACAACATGTCCAACTTATCTTTTACTCGTTCCTAACTATCTAGCAATAACCAATTTTTCGTGCATTTTGGCGGTACCATCGTTTAGTTCTACTAGGTAGTAGCCTTGTGGCAATTGGTTAGTAGTTAAGTTAATGGTGTTATCGCCTTGTTTGGCAAGAGTATTTTGTTGCAACACAACCCTACCCGTTAAATCAATAATACTGATGTTCAAAGGTGTTTCGGTTTCGGTGTTATAGTATAGGGTAACTAAGCTGTTTGCGGGGTTTGGCGACAAGCTAAATGTTTTGAAGCCACCATCCCATTCGGCGTTTGTTTTGCCCGAAGCGGTGGGGCAAGCACGAGTAGTAAAGTTAGGGGTAGAGCTGTAAGCAGACGATGTAAGACCACCAGCACAATTGGCGCGTACTTTCCACTCGTAGGTTTTGCCGCAAGATATTTGCGAATGTATGTTTTTGGAGGTTCCTGTTACAGGTCCAATGGTTGTCCAGGTGACAGTACCTACTCTACGCCCTCGTATGGTGTAGTTGGCAGCACCCGTTACGGCACTCCAGTTAAAGGTAGCAGTAGTGCCTGTTATGTTGGTGGTAGTTAGATTGGTAGGCACGGCAAGTGTAGTATTGCTAATGCTTGTCGAAGCCGAAACCGTACAGCCATTGGCTCCTGTAACCGTAACTGTATAGGTGGCAGCACTTAAATTGCTGATAGTAGTGGCAGTAGAGCCGTTACTCCACAAACGTGTATATGGCGATACGCCACCTGTAACGTTTGCCATCATTGAGCCATTTGCGTTGCTGCACGTGGGTTTTATTATATTGCCAATACTAAGCGTTGGACTAGCATTAACTACCACGCTTGTTGTGGCGGTGTTTGTAGAGCCTGCATTGGTTACACTAACGGTATAGGTAGTAGTGCTTGTTGGATTTACTGTTGTGCTGGCAGTAGTTGCTCGTTGCTCAAACATACGTGCCGCCACCTGTTGCGGTAAGTGTAGCCGGTTGTTGGCACAAATAGGACCATTATTGCTGGCTGTTGCAGTTACCTGAAACGAGGGTTGCTGATAACCCTGTGTAAGCATATTAGCCCCGTTGGTAAGTAGGTTGGTTAAAGGCTCGCCTATGCTGTAAGATAAGGTGTTACCGCCACCCGAGACTATTGTACCCCCGCTGCCTACTAAGATAGGGGTAATTGTTTGTGCATGAGCAACACTACAAACAAAACTAAGTAATACTACCCCCCAAATGTATGATTGTAATTTTAACATAAATGTTCTTGTTTTGACGATGATATACTTTTGCAAGTAAAATGTATTAGCTGGGATTAGCTACTGTGGGTCTTATCAGTAGGTAGGGTTGAAACCCCCTACTCTACTGATAAAATTGATTTGATTACCCACAATTTGTTGTAGTACCTTTATTTTAAGCCCAGTGCTGCTTTTATTTGGGCTAATTCGGCTTTCATTTGTTGGTTTTCTTGTTGTAGCTGTGCAAGGGTTTTGTTTTGTGTTTCGATAATGGCTTGCTGCTCTTGCACGGCTTTGACCAACGGAACCACAAACTCGGCATATCGGAGGCTGTATAGGTCGTGTTCGTTTTGGGGTTTTACAATGCCACTAAAATCAAAGCCTGCATTTGGGCAGCTTTTTCTACGTCTTGGGCAAGGAAACCAGTCATGCGAATTTTTTCAATGTCGTATTTGCCCTCCCAATCAATGGTATCGGGTTTGGCGGTGCCGTACATCATTTGGTTTTGGCGGTGAACGTTTAGGTTGTAGGTTACAGGTTTGAGTTGCGAAATAAAGGCAAGTCCGGGCACATCGGGCTGAATGTTTTCTTTAATACGGGCATCGCTGTAGGTGGTAAAACCCACTTGCCCGCGTATAACACTTACACTACTATTGCCTATTTCTACCATGTTAGAGGCGCTAGCACCTGTTCCTACCAAAGAACCTATTCCGGTATAATTACTCACTGAACTAGAAGAAGGAGAAGCACTAAAACCCACACAAGTATTGTTGTGCCCTGTTGTGTTGCCGTAAAGTGCAAAATTACCATTGGCGGTATTATAATTCCCCGATATGTTGGCGTCAAGAGCAGCATAACCATTAGCGGTATTACCGGACCCTGTTAAGTTGAAACGAAGCGCATGACGCCCATTGGCGGTATTGTCGTTCCCTGTTGTATTGGAATAAAGCGCTTTACTGCCAATAGCAGTGTTATAGCGTGCCTCGAAACTCTGAGCAGCCCCCACTCCATTATTAAACAGGGCGCTATCACCTACGGCTACTAAATTGCTTTTTGTGGTGTTTCTATACAATGCGCTCGCACCTATGGCTATGTTAGAATAACCTGTGGTGTTGGAAAAAGCGCTTAGAACCATTAGCGGTATTATTGCTTCTGGTGTGTTGGAACGAAGCGTTCAACGCCATTAGCTGTATTGTAGTTCCCTGTTGTGTTGTAATAAAGCGCATCATTCCCATTAGCGGTATTATCAGACCCCGTTGTGTTGGAATAAAGCGCATCATCCCCATTAGCGGTATTAGAAGAACCTGTGGTGTTGGAGAAAAGCATAAGAACCATTAGCGGTATTGAGGTCCCTGGGTGTTGGAATAAAGAGCAATATACCATTAGCGGTATTACTGTACCCTGTTGTGTTGGAGGAAAGCGCATCATAACCCGTTGCGGTATTAAAATTCCCAGAAAGTGAATACCCCGAGTCGCCTACCTTGGTATTACTTCCACTTACCTTTACCCATCTTGTTTCTTCACCATACAATGCATACGGCACGCTTACCAATTGCTGGGTGCCCATGATGGCAAAGGGCTGTGCTCCATCACCGTCGGGGTCTAGTTCTATCTGTAGGAATTTGGGCTGTCCGTCTGCTAAACGTAATGACTGCAAAAGTACCGATGTTTACGGTTCCTGCCCCTATTTGCAGGTTGATAAGTCCTTGTGCACTGGTGGTTGCATTGTGCGTTTCTTGGTACTGTACCGTGTCTGGCGGCTACTTTGGTGTATCGATAACCGAACTGAAACCGATTGTGTCAACCAAAGGTTGCCCGATTCGTTCGGGCAACGGCTTGGTAGTTAATGAGTGGTGGGGTTTGGGCAAGGGTAACGAGCGAGGTGGTCATTAGCAATACAACCCAAATAATTAAAGAAGATAATTTTTTCATGAAATTTTATTATTTTGTGTTAAGCAATAATTGTTCTATTTGAGCCAATTTGGCTTTTATTTGTTGGTTTTCAGCCTTTAGTGTTTCTACTTCATTGGCTTTGGCTTGCAGTACCTCAATAGTTTTACCTTGCGTTTCGATAATAGCTTGCTGCTCTTGCACGGCTTTGACCAACGGCACCACAAACTCGGCATATCGGAGGCTGTATAGGTCGTGTTCGTTTTGGGGTTTTACAATGCCGCTAAAATCAAAGCCTGCATTTTGGGCAGCTTTTTCTACGTCTTGGGCAAGGAAGCCAGTCATGCGAATTTTTTCAATGTCGTATTTGCCCTCCCAATCGGTGGTATCGGGTTTGGCGGTGCCGTACATCATTTGGTTTTGGCGGCGAACGTTTAGGTTGTAGGTTACAGGTTTGAGTTGCGAAATAAAGGCAAGTCCGGGCACATCGGGCTGAATGTTTTCTTTAATACGGGCATCGCTGTAGGTGGTAAAACCCACTTGCCCGCGTATAACACTTACACTGGTGTTGCCTATTTCTACCATGTTAGAGGCACTAGCACTTGTTCCTACCAGATAACCTATTCCGGTATAATTAATCACTGAACCAGAAACAGGGTAAGCACTAGAACCCACACAAGTATTGTAGTCTCCTATGGTGTTGGAGTAAAGCTCTTTTCCATTTGCAGTGTTGTCAAAACCTGTGGTGTTGGAATAAAGCTTTACTGCCTATTGCCGTATTGCCAGTAGCTGCTTCATCGCCTATTGTCCCCAGCCATTATTAAACAGGGCGCTATCACCTGCAGCTACTAAGTTGCTTTTGTGGTGTTTCTAGTACAATGCTCGCACCTATGGCTATGTTAGAATAACTTGTGGTGTTGGAAAAAGCATTAGAACCATTAGTGGTATTGTAGTACCGTTGTGTTGGAATAAAGCGATCAAAACCATTAGCGGTATTGTAGTACCCCGTTGTGTTGGAATAAAAGCATCAAAACCATTAGCGGTATTAGAATTCCCCGTTGTGTTGGAGTTAAGAGCAGTAGTTCCATTAGCGGTATTTCTGTATCCTGTTGTGTTGTTGTTAAGAGCAGCAAAACCATTAGCGGTATTGTAGTACCCCGTTGTGTTGGACAAAGCGCATCAAAACCATTAGCGGTATTGTAGTACCCCGTTGTGTTGGAATAAAGCATTACTCCCATTGGCGGTATTTCGTATCCTGTTGTTGTTGTTAAGAGCAGCAAAACCATTAGCGGTATTAAAATTCCCAGAAAGTGAATACCCCGAGGTCGCCTACCTGGTATTACTTCCGCCCCTTATCCATCTTGTTTCTGCACCATACAAGGCATACGGCACGCTTACCAATTGCTGGGGTGCCATGATGGCAAAAAGGGTTGCTCCATCGTCGGGGTCTAGTCTATCTATAGGAATTTGGGCTGTCCGTCTGTAAACGTAATGACTGCAAAAGTACCGATGTTTACGGTTCCTGCCCCTATTTGCAGGTTGATAAGTCCTTGTGCACTGGTGGTAGTATTGTGCGTTTCTTGGTACTGTACCGTGCCGGCGGCGCTACTTTGGCGTACCGATAACCGAACTGAAACCGATTGGTCAACCAAAGGCTGCCCCGATTCGTTTCGGGCAACGGCTTGGTAGTTAATGAGTTGTGGGGTTTGGGCAAGGGTAACGAGCGAGGTGGTCATTAGCAATACAACCCAAATAATTAAAGAATATAATTTTTTCATGAAATTTTATTATTTGTGTTAAGCAATAATTGTTCTATTTGAGCCAATTCGCTTTTATTTGTTGGTTTTCAGCCTTTAGGTGTTTCTACTTCATTGGCTTTGGCTTGCAGTACCTCAATAGTTTTACCTTGCGTTACAATAGCCTTATTTTGCGTTTCGATAATAGCTTGCTGCTCTTGCACGGCTTTGACCAACGCGCCGCTAAACTCCGGCATATCGGAGGCTATATAGGTCGTGTTCGTTTTGGGGTTTTACAATGCCGCTAAAATCAAAGCCTGCATTTTGGGCAGCTTTTTCTGCGTCTTGGGCAAGGAAGCCGGTCATGCGAATTTTTTCATGTCGTATTTGCCCCTCCCAATCGGTGGTATCGGGTTTGGCGTGCTGTACATCATTTGGTTTGGCGGCGAACGTTTAGGTTGTAGGTTACAGGTTTGAGTTGCGAAATAAAGGCAAGTCCGGGCACATCGGGCTGAATGTTTTCTTTAATACGGGCATCGCTGTAGGTGGTAAAACCCACTTGCCCGCGTATAACACTTACACTACTATTGCCTATTTCTACCATGTTAGAGGCACTGGCACTTGTTCCTACCAAATAACCTATTCCGGTATAATTACTCACTGAACCAGAAACAGGGTAAGCACTAGAACCCACACAAGTATTGTAGTCTCCTGTGGTGTTGGAGTAAAGCGCTCTTTTCCCATTTGCAGTGTTGTCAAAACCTGTGGTGTTGGAACCTGTGGTGTTGGAATAAAGCATCAAAACCATTAGCGTATTAGAATTCCCGATATGTTACGTTAAGAGCAGCATAACCATTAGCGGTATTACCAGACCCTGTTAAGTTGAACGAAGCATCACTCCCATTGGCGGTATTGAAGTTCCCTAATGTATTGGAGTAAAGAGCAGCAGAACCATTAGCGGTATTATCGTACCCCTCTGTATTGGCGTTAAGAGCAGTAGAACCATTAGCGGTATTGTTGTGCCCCGTTGTGTTGGAACGAAGAGCAAAGTAGCCATTAGCGGCATTACTGTACCCCGTTGTGTTGAAATAAAGCGCTTTACTGCCTATTGCCGTATTATCAGTAGCTTCCCATGGTTGTGTTGCCTCCACGCCATTATTAAACAAGGCGCTATCGCCCAGGGCTACTAAGTGGCTCTTGTGGTGTTTCTAGTACAATGCTCTCGCACCTATGGCTATGTTAGAACACCTGTGGTGTTGGAATAAAGCGCATGAAAACCATTAGCGGTATTGTTGTGCCCCGTTGTGTTGCTGAAAAGAGCATCAGAACCATTAGCGGTATTGTAGTACCCTGACATGTTTGAGAAAAGCGCACTAGAACCATTAGCGGTATTGTATCCCCCTGATATGTTGGAGGAAAGCGCACTAGAACCATTAGCGGTATTAGAATTCCCCGATGTGTTGGACAAAAGCGCTCTATGCCCATTAGCGGTATTGAAGCCCCCGTTTTGATGGAAAAACGCATCAGAACCATTAGCGGTATTAGAATTCCCGATGTGTTGGACAAAAGCGCTCTATGCCCATTAGCGGTATTATTGCTCCCATTAGATTGTCAGAAAGCTGAGATAACCCGTTGCGGTATTAAAATTCCCAGAAAGTGAATACCCCGAGTCGCCTACCTGGTATTACTTCCCACTTACCTTTATCCATCTTGTTTCTGCACCATACAAGGCATACGGCACGCTTACCAATTGCTGGGCTCATGATGGCAAAGGGTTGTGCTCCATCACCGTCGGGGTCTAGTTCTATCTGGTAGGAATTTGGGCTGTCCGTCTGTAAACAATAGCAGTAAAAGAGCCGATGTTTACGGTTCCTGCCCCTATTTGCAGGTTGATAAGTCCCAGGCACTGGTGGTAATTGTGCGTTTCTTGGTACTGTACCGTGCCGGTAGCGCTACTTTGGCGTACCGATAACCGAACTGAAACCGATTGGTCAACCAAAGGCTGCCCCGATTCGTTTCGGGCAACGGCTTGGTAGTTAATGAGTTGTGGGGTTTGGGCATAGGTAAGAACACAAAAGCACAAGAGTCCAATAAAAACGCAGAAGTTGAATTTGAAAGTTTTCATAGAATCTGAATGTTTGTTGAGGATGCTGCAAAAAGGTAAAAAAGGCATCAATTCGCATTTTTTTATTTTGCAATATATTGAAAAATAGTGACTTGTATATTGGTATTTTAATCAAATTATACCCAAAATAACCTTTTTTCAGCGGGGTCTTTGTTAAGAAAGGTAGAAAATATTTC
>JADKCK010000080.1 GCA_016718845.1 Sphingobacteriales bacterium | reverse complement strand
AACGCCTTGTCGTTGTATGGCAGAATGGATTTGGCTTACAACAATGGCAGCATTAAACTCCTCGAATTTAATGCCGATACCCCCACAGGCTTGCTCGAAAGCTCGGTTATACAATGGCAATGGCTCGAAGATTTGTTTCCAGAAAAAGACCAATTTAACAGCATTCACGAGCATCTACAAGAGCGTTTTAAGTATTTCCGTCCGCATTTATTGAGCAACCGCATACATTTTTCGTGCGTCAGGGATTTTACCGAAGATTACATGACTGTTAAATATCTGCAAGATGTAGCCGCACAAATGGGTTACGATACCGATTTTTTGTACATCGACGAAATAGGTTTTGACGAAGCAAACCTACGTTTTGTGAACGATATGCACCACTCTTTACGCACCGTTTTTAAACTGTATCCCTACGAGTGGATGTTTAACGAAGAGTTTGGCGAGTACCTTATCAACACCTTCGAGAGTTGCCAATGGATTGAGCCTGTTTGGAAAGCCATTTTATCGAACAAAATGATACTGAAAGTATTGTACAAACTGTTTCCTACATCGCCCTATATTTTACCCTGCGAATATGGCAAACCCATTACCGCAAATTATGTACGCAAACCCGTTTTCTCGCGCGAGGGAGCCAATGTGCAAATTGTTAACAATGGCAAAATAATTGAAGAAACCAGCGGCGACTATGGCGAAGAAGGCTACATTTACCAACAATATACCCCACTGCCCAATTTTGGCGGCAACTATCCTATTATTGGCTCGTGGATAGTGGGCAACGAGCCTTGCGGTATGGGTATTCGCGAAAGCAGTGGCTTAATAACCAACAACACTAGCCGTTTTGTACCTCATTTTAGTTTTGGCCCTCGGGGGGGGGGGGCAGGCCAGCCCGGCGGGGGGGGCGCAAGGCGGAAAAACCAACAACGCCTTGTACCTCATTTTTTTGAGTAAAACAACGCCCCCAACTTACTTTAAACAAACAACCCGCTACAGCATAATTGCCTGTAGCGGGTTGTTTGTGGTAAATATTTACATAATCTCCTAGTCGGTTGTTTGCTCTACCTGCATTGTACCTACGGTGCCGTTGTTCCATTGTATGGTGATTTGGGAGGTGCCTTGCCCTGCGGTAATGTTGCCACCTGTGGCTGCGTAGGTGTAGGGATGCTACTGGTAGCGGCGGTAATGTAGCGGAGGGAAAAACAGCATTAGTGCGATGGGCGATACATTACCGCCACTACCAGTAGGGTAGCTTGCCGCCTGCTGCGCTTGGCTGGCTACGCAACCCTACACCACAAATACTTGTGTGGCTCAATGAAAAATGCCGGAACGAGCTAAGCTACCTCACTGCAAGGCGGAAGCCGAAGTTGAAGTCGCGGTTGCTGGGGGTGCCGTGGCCGCGATTAGCAACGCGACAGCGGGCGGCATTGAGGTCCGAGCCACCGCGCAACACACGGTAAGAGCCTTCTGTGCTACTTGTCCATTCCCATACATTACCGCTCATGTCGTATAAACCGTATCCGTTGGCTCTTTTTTGTTTTACAGGGTGGGCTTTGCTGCCGCTGTTGCCGTCGTACCAAGCTACTTCGTCAATATTGTTGCTGCCTGCATATTCGTAGCTTTGCCCGCCTTTGGCGGCGTATTCCCATTCTTGCTCGGTGGGTAAGCTCCCGCCCATCCAGCGGCAAAAGGCATCGGCATCTGTGGCACTTACGCCCGTAATGGGGTAGTTGGTGTTGCTTTCGCTCATGCCTGCTTTTTTATAATGGTCATCAGTGCCAGTGTGTATGTTGTATTCGTTGCCTTGCTCTAACCATTCGGGGTAGTGGCTGTTGGTGGCTTTGCAAAAGGCTAAGTACTGTCCTATGGTTACTTCGGTCTCGCTCATTTTAAAGTCTTTGCCGGGTATGCTTATCATTTTTATACTTGGTTTGCTTGCCCCCCCTTGCCCCCCCGAAGGGGGGGGAGTAGTGCCTTGTACGGGCTTTGGTGGTGGTGGTGTTTCGGTTGCTTGGGTGGGCGTTGTTGTAGTGGTTTCGTTGTTTGCTGCTGGGTTGGAGGTACTGTTGTCATCTATATTATCATCACTACCCCATGTTTCTTTTTGAGGGGTTTGACTTGTGCCTTTATTCTGTTCGTCCGATGTTGGCGGGGGTTCGTTGTAGCTTTCGCGTTTTTTTACGGCTCCTACTTTTATAGCACGTATCTGATATATTTGCTGGGAGTTGTCTTTTATCTGTTGGGGTTTGGCGGTGGGCAGTTGTTCGTATAGTTGTTCGGTTTGCTTCTGTTGGCGCAGGGCTGCTGTGTTTTCTATTGCCTGTTGCAAGGTTGGATTGTCGGGTTTGCTTTTTTGTAGGGTTTTCAGCAGCGTGTTGGCGGTATTTATTTGTCCGTTTTGCAATAGACTGTCGGCTGTTTGCAGGGCTTTGGCTTGTTCGGGTGGGAGTTGTTGTATTAGTTTTTGTTGGGTTTGTTCGGTGGGTAGTTGCGATGGGGCTTGGAGCAGGGGTAGGTCTATTTCGGTCGTTTGTATTTGTGCTGTCACATAATCGGTTTTAATGGCAATAATTGTGTCTAACACCACGGGGGCAGCTGTATAGTCTGTTGGTTGCCATACTTTTTGTAGCACAGAGCGGGGTGCTTCTTGTGCCACTACGCCCCATTTGTCGCCTTGTCGCACCTCTACGTATCCGTTTTCAAAGTCTTTCACTTCATCAAATTGGGGTTCTACGCTTTCTCGTCCCCAAGCGTTTACAAAGCCCCATTTGCCATCTTTTTTTACGGCAATTCGTCCGTCTTTTTCGGTTCGGTGTTCGTCGTAGGCTATGTTTAGGTATACGGGCATTACAATTTGTGGGGCAATAGCCCAAGTGAGGGTGGGTAGGCAGAATATGGATAGAAGAATCATTGCTCCTACTGACCGCATTTTGTGCATAGCCATTTGCATAAATTGAGTGAGCAAAGTAGCTTTGGTCTGTTCGTCACCTATTCCATCAATGCTTTTGAGTAGGAGTATGTCGGCAGGTTCATATTGTTTGGGTTGTGGTGCAGAGGTGGTGTTTACTTCTATGTTTCGGGTTAGTGTCACAAGGCTTTTATAGGTTTCACGGGTTTTACTTTCCGTTTTTACGGTCACTAATGCGGCTATTTTCAGGTGCAAATTATGCTTTCCTTCGCGCAGGGGCGTTACTTCATATTGCCATTCGGTATAATTATCTTCCTCTATGGGCTGCTCCAATTCGCTTAGACATTCTATATCAAAGGCTTTTTGGTTCCCTGTTTCTGCCAATTCTGCCTTCATGATACTGCCTATTTTTATGTTTTCAATAACAGCATTTTCGGTGTTTTTTAAGTTTTCGCGCAATACTTCTTCGCGCACCTCTTCGGGCGCAATGCGTATGTAGCATTTATGGGGCTGATGCAACTGCATTTCTTTGGGAATGAGGTAAAAAACCCTACCTTGTTGGTAAGCACTTTTGGGTTTAGGTGTTTCAAGGGGCGTATCTGGTTCGCATATAGCTTGTTTGAGCAAGCCCCGTTTTTCCAATTCTTCACACACCAGTTTCTCAATGCTGCTCACTACGGATGTGTAAAAATAATCGGGCGTAGGCCATATTTTTTCCCCCGCGGCAGGAGGAAAACCGTTTACTGCCAATGGTTTCATTTTGCCCAAAGGCGTAGTTTTCCAGACGCATTCCCTAATAATGACGGGAATAACTCTGGCTTTACCCGCTTTGTTCAGTTTTATTGCTTCGGGATACAAGGTCTCGTAGCAAAACTCGGAGTCAATAAAATCGGCACTTATCAGCAGCAGTACAATATTTGCTTTGCGCAATTTTTGCAATAGGCTTTTTTCCCATTCTTCGTCAGCCGTAATTTGTCCGTCATAGCAAATGTTGACGTACTTGACCCGCTCCAAAGGCTTGAGATGTTTGCGCAGTTCGGTACAATACTCCGCATCTTCACGTGCGTAGGCGATGAAAATTTGTATGGCTGTAGTCATGTTTTTTATAGTTTTACGAAGCGCAAAGATAGCGTTTTTTGTTAGTTATTTATCCCTTAGCTTAAAAAAAAGCAGCAAAGCAAATTGGTGGTACAAAACTATTCCCAAATAGTTGGGTTGAAATCTGACCTTATTGATAAAAAGGTTAAAACCCGACCCTATTGATAGATAGGTTGGGTTAAAACCCGACCCCATTGATAATTAATAGGTTGGGTTAAAACCCAACCCTATTGATTTTGTTGTAATACCTAAATAAGGTCGGGTTAAAACCCGACCTTATTGATAAATTAAAATTTACTACTACTTACTCCACCGTTTGCACCACGCTAACCGTACCTACGGTGCCGTTGTTCCATTGTACGGTAATTTGGTTAGTGCCTTGCCCTGCTGTTATGTTGCCACCTGTAACTGTCCAGGTGTAGGTGCTGCCGGCAATAGCGGGTACCGAGTAAGTGCTGTTATTACTGATGCAAACACTGATGCCGCCGCTGATGTTTAAGTTGTTTTGGAAATTAGCACAGGCATTGGCAGGTGCATCGTTTGGATTAACTAAATTATCGGCTGTTAGATAGGCAATGATGGCTTGTTGCCCTTGGGGTATAGCATTGCCCCAAGCAGGCGAATTGGTAGTTGGTATGGGGTTGCCCTCCGAGTAATTAGGGGCATTGGCAGCGTCTGCTTCGTGATACCCTACTGCTACTATGCCATTGGCGGTTTTGCACAATCCCAACAAAACCGTATTGTCGGCACCTGCACCCGTAGCGGTATTCCAAGCGCCTGTTATTAAACTGCTGTATGGCACTCCCGAAAAGTTGGGCGAGTATTGGCGCACAAACGAGTTCCAAGCGCCCGTTTGCCCCGATGTGGGCAAGGGCATAGTTTGGTGTGCATTAAGGGTAGTCATGGTGCGCCGTCCTACGGCTGTCACCAACACCGAGCCATCGGCGGTGGTTAATAAGGTATTTTTAGCTCGTGTGGTGTTTAGGTTGGGCCAGCCGCTGTTGGGGTTGGGCCAGTTGCCTAAGTTAGGGTCGGCAGATGCAGAGCCGTAATTATTGCTACCCTCTACAAACTCGGCAAGATAGGTAGATGAGGTTAATGTACCATTGTCTAAGCCCAATTTACCTATCCACGATATATGGATATTGCCCTGAGTACCCGTAAAACCGTTTTGATAAGCATTGGCACTTGGGTTGGCGTTTATCTGGTTGCCCTCCCACAAATTAACGGTATTGTTGCCGTGGCATCGCGCCAAAACCACCAAATTAGCGGTGTTTGGTGGCATCGAGTAATCAATAGCTAAACCATCAACGTATTGGTCGGGCGATGAGTTGGCATTAGTTTCTTCGTACAAACGACTCCACCATTTTAAGTTGCCTGTATTGTCAAAAGCCATCACTGCGGGTTCAAAGTCGGGTTGTCCGTCGGGTAAGGTTGATTGTATGCTAAAACCAAGGTAGATGTGGTTGTTTCGTTTATCTATGGCAATGCCGCCAACGCGCTGCGTGGGGTTACTGCCCATGCCATAACCCGTATAACCCGGACCGTTGGCAGTAGGCGCAGCAGGGTTGCAGGGCAAGTTAAAAAAGTAATCCATCGGGTATTTACCTTTTTTAGTACCTCCGTTGCCGTCTGTTTCTATTAGGTCGTAGTCGGCTTGTGTCCATGAGCGCAAATCGCATCGCCCCCATGTTTTAAACACAATACCACTTTTGGTAACGGTACTGCCGGCGGGTGCGTTGCTAATGGGTGTAAATCCGCCCAATTCGGCAGCCGCTCCGTTGCTATTTATACCCCAATGCCAACGCCAATTAGGTACTACATCGTCGGTTCCGTTGGCTTGTAAGCGATATACGGCTGCCCAATTGTAATCAAAAGGGGTACCTGTGGCATACACCACTTTTCCGTCGCTACCCACGTCCCACGGCTGATTGGTTTTGTGGTCGCCACCTGCCTTTACCGAGTATGCCCAGGCTAAGGCGGTAGGTATGCCATCTACAAAATTGTTGTTTAACTTAGCTATAAAATAACCGCCATTATTGCTGTCGTTGGTCGTGCCAGATAGGTAAATATCGGCAGTTGTTTCTCCTTTTAGGTTTGTTGTTTTTAGGTATTTAATGTCTTCGGCAGCATTTTGTGGCAGGTGTACCACGTGTAAAATGGTGTTCAAATCTGCCGATAGTTGCAAAATAAAAGGTATTTTGTTAGTGCCTTGGTTGTTTGTAATACCGCTTGCATTTAGTTGTGTTCGTGGCACGGCGGCATCTATCCAGTTAAGGTCGTCGGCGGTGCCGCTTACCAAAAAGGTTTCGTTTGATAGCTGCATAACCGCATAAAATGCCTCGTTGTTAGCTCCACCTGCATACCATACTTTGGTTTGTGCATTGCTTAACAAGCAGTTGCTTAATGCCATTGTCAGCATTAATAATCGGAAGGTTATTGTTTTATTCATAAACGCTATTTGGGTAAATTTTGCTATTGTACACTCTGCACCACGCTAACCGTACCCGCCACGCCATTGTCCCAAAGTACGGTAATTTGGTTTGTGCCATTTCCTAAAAAGCACTGCCCGCCCAAAACCTACAAAGTAGACTTGGGCAGACGGTGATTTGAATTGCTAACAAACTAAGCTTTTTGCAGTAGAGCCTTGTTTGAAATAGTCTTGTGTGTTAGTTTTCCTGCAGCAAATAAGCCGTTTTACGTGCCATATCCTTTTAGTTTCTCAAACTCTCGCCATATATACGCCTCCATAAAGGCATAGTCTGGTTCGTTGGTGGCGGTTAGGGGGAGGAGGATTTTTGTTTTTCAATACCACTGGTAACATGATTAGTTTGAGCCTTTACTACTTGGCAAACGTTGGGGAAATTTGTGCTTTGCCTTTGCTCTTTTTTTTGCATTAGTGCCACAATATCTCGGGTTTTATGTAAAAAACAGTGTCAATAAAGTAAAGCATATCATTAGCCGTCAATACATTTTCATCGTGTAGATCTTCCAAAATAATGCCCAAATAAGGGTGATAATAATCATTGTTTCGGGTATTGATAAAGCCGTTATTTTCTAAAAACAGCTTCACTTGTGATAAATCGGTGATTTGTGTGGTTGCTACATAGTTTTGTTCCACTAAAGCATACACTATATCCTTTTCCGACTTGTAAAAGCCTACTAAATTATAGGCTGTATCGGGAAAAAAATAATTATTGAGCAGTAGATTATCAAAATAATCGGACCAAGATTGGTAATAAATGGTATCGTTTAATTTTAATACTTTTTGGGTGTTTTTTATAAAAACTCGTTGTTCGGCACCAGCCGAAATAAATAAACCAAAGTTAATGTCGCAATTCCAAAGGTTGTGCATATTGACATAATCCACTAATCTCTCTGTTTCTTCTGTTTTGTCTGGCTCATTTCCTTGAGTTTTTTTACCTGCTCCAAGGCTTTCTCGTAGGTAACGGGCGGCTGCTTGGATAGGTTCTCCATAGCTAACTTTGCCCTTTCCTGAAAGGATATTTTGTAGTTCATGTTTTGTGTTTTTGGAGTTCATAAATTTTTTTTCTTCTTGCTAATTCGTAACAGTAAGTAGTGTAAAAGTATTTAATTTGGGATTTTTATGCTTTCGCATTAGCTTGTTTTAAGCAGCTAAACCGTTTTACGTGCCATATAAGCCGTCAGTTTCTCCAACTCTATACGCCGCATATATGCCTCCATAAAGGCATAGTCTGGCTCGTTGGTGGGGTATAAATAGGTCGGTTTTTTTTTCGTTAGGCATTTGTTTGCTTTATTTTTTCTTGGAGATTTAAACAAGATGCAATATTTGGACATTGCGCTGCAAAGGTAAGTATTTTTTGGGTTATTTGAAGGAAATAGTGTGCTCAAAATATGTTGGTTGTGGATTAATAAATTATCGATAGTAGCGTGTACAATGCCCACCAAAGAATCGCTATTGAGTCTTTGGTGGGTTTGTTGTAGCATAGTATGTTTCTACTACGGCACCGTTTGCACCACACTAACCGTACCCGCCACGCCGTTGTTCCATTGCACCATAATTTGGGGTGTACCTTGCCCTGCGGTAATGTTGCCACCCGCTACAGTCCAAACATAAGTACTACCAGCAATGGCAGGCACCGAGTAATTTTGGGTAGATGAACTGCAAACGGGGCTACTGCCCGTAATAGGTGGTGTAAAAGTACAAGTTTGGTTGCACGCTATTTGGTTAAAATACGTCCAGATGTCGTTGTTGTAGTTAATAGGCACTAAATTATTTTCGGGGTTATTGCCCATTCGTATCATCACTAAGTTTTGGCTGGGTACTATGTTAATAATCTGCCCATTTTTGCCTAATGCCGATACCATGTCGGCGGGCGCAGCAGGGTGTAACGACCCATCAAAAACAAACTGCAAACCCGGCACCATAAACGATGTTTTACCATTTAGCCACCACAAATAGCCATAGGCGGGGTTAAGCGTTTGCGAACTATTAACCATATTGTGGTAATAAGTGGTGTCGGTAAGTAAGGTATTGTTTGCCCATTTACCTTTGTTTAGCATCAACAAACCAAAACGTGCCATGCTTCGGGCGTTGGTAAACAACACATTGTTGTAGTCCAATGGCAGATAAAGTCCGTTCATACCTATCTGCGATTTTATGCGGCTGTTGTAATATTGGTTGATGGTCAAGCCTGTTGCATCTGCTATAACGCCATCGAGCAGCGTGTAGGGCGCATTGTGGTACGCCCAGCGCGTGCCTGCATCGGCTAAATACTGCAAACAAGTGGGGTCGGTGCAATCTGGGTTGGTTACACTATCGTCCAAACCTGTGGTCATGGTTAATTGGTTACGGACGGTTATAAGGGCTTCTTTATTGGGCGGGCAAGTTGTCCAGCCGTTGTCCAAATAATCCGATGTGGGGTTGTTGATAGACAGGCTGCCTTCTTGTTGTGCCAATCCCACCAAAAAGGCAGTCATACTTTTGCCCGCCGATGCCCAATACCAAAGACTATCTTGCGTAAAAGTGCCAAAATATTGCTCTATAACTATCTTACCATCTTTTAACACCATAAAAGCTTTGGTGTTGGTAGTGGCTAAAAAGTTAACAAGCGGGTCTATTTGGTCGTTGCACCAACCCAATTCGGTGGGCGATTGGGTTTGCCAAGTGTTGCCCGTAGTGGGCGGAAAATAAAGGGTTTGCCCCCAAATGGTTTGGCTACCTAAAAAGCCAATGAGTATTGCATAAATTAACCGCATAATTTTTGTTTTTTTTGATAATTGATTGATGTTTACGCAAAAGCGGACACGGATTTTACGGATTATACACGGATTTTAAAAAATGGGTACTACAACATTTTTTGTAGATTTTATCAGGGTAGCGTTTAAACACTACCCTACTGATAAAACGGATTTGATTACCCACAATTTTTGTAGTGCCCAAAAATGATTATCTGCATGGTGATAAAGGGGATATTTGGCAGATAGCACAAATAATTGATTAAGGCACACTTCGCACCACGCTAACCGTACCCGCTACACCGTTGTTCCACTGCACCGTAATTTGGGGAGTGCCTTGCCCTGCGGTAATGTTACCGCCTGTTACTGTCCAAACATAAGTGCTGCCAGCAATAGCGGGCGTGCTGTAGGTATAGGTTTGGTTGGCGCATACATTGGCAGATGAGCCAACCGCGCCATTTTGGGCAATAGTAGGCGTAGGAGTTGGGGTTACGGTTACGTATAGTTGTGCAAAACCTCCTGGTCCGTAATTATTCACCCCACGCACAATAATATTGCCCGATATAGCTGCCGCCCCAAAATTAACCGAAATGGTATTGGTACTGCTTGTGCCGGTAATGCCCGAAGGCAGCGTCCAACTGTAAGAAGTGGCATTTGGAATAGGCGGCACCGTATAGGTAATGCCGTTTGTACCCGAGCAGACAGTGCTAGGTCCGCTTAGGGTACCAGCACACCCGGGAATGTGGTTTTTGACTACGCGGTAGAGCAAAAACGTAACCCCATCCATACCCGCGGGGAAAGAATTGCTTAAACCGCATACCGATACGCCCAAGCAAGTGTCTTGCATCATTTTGCTTTTATAGCCCCAGGTAGAGCCACCGTGTCCCCAATAGGTTTTTCCCTGAGTGGTTTCGCGGGCTAAGCCAAGCCCGTATTTATAAACAGGATTGCCGGTAGAAATGAAATTAGTTAGTTCATTGAACGAAGCAGCATTTAACAATTGCCCGCTAAACAAGGCATTGTACCATTGCACCATTTCCTTTGAAGTAGAAAACAAAGGTCCCGCACACCCTACTGCCGTATTCAATCCCACCCGGGAGGTGTCGTTATAATCTACCCCGTTCCACCAACGATGGGCAATTATGCCATTTTCGGGTTCTAGTACATCATAAAAAGTGCTATCCATATTTAGGGGCGTAAGGATGCGGTTACGGATATGTTGCGATATATGCAAGCCCGTGGCACTTTGGGCTACCATGCCCGCCAGTACGTAGTTGGTATTGGAATATCCCCAGTTTGTTCCTGCTGCAAACAAAGGTGCGCCTACCCAACCCATTACTTCTTCGGGTGTAAAAACGCGCGTTGGGTTGGCAATAATTGTGTCCATCCATGGCGGTCCAAAAAATGGGTCGGAGATACCGCTTGTGTGGTTGAGCAATTGCCTGATGGTAATGTTGGAATTAACATTGGCATAAGTAGGCAGCCATTGGCTCAAATGGTCGTCCAAGTTCAACACATTTTCTTCGTCGAGCATCAGCATAACCGTTGCCACAAACAATTTGCTGTTGCTGGCAATACCCATACGCATATCGGGTGTAATGGGCTGCCCTGCATAGGAGTTGCCCACAACACCTGTCCAAATACCCTGCCCGGGTATATACACCGATGCCTCCATGCCTTTGATGTTGGAAATTTGCCCTACGTAGGTGTTGAGGGTGTCTTGCAGCATGGTTGCTAACAAAGGATTAAAAGATTGCGCCTTTGCACCTTGTAGCGTAAATAAAAATAGCAGTGTGTAAATTGTTTTTCTCATGATGAAATTGTTTGTGGCATCTTACTGCCTTTGTGAAATGTATTGGTAGCGGTGCGTACTTGTTGATAGCTTTGGTTTAATACTGCTATGTGCCAAGCTCGGTATGCTTTATAGTAAATGGCTTAATTACAGAGCAAAGTTACCCCTATTTAAATAATATTACGCCAATTGCAGCCTTTTTTTAGCACTGCTACAATTTTATGTAGGTAATTGTTGTAAAGGTTTGTTATAATGTTGCCTATTTGGTCATAAAACGGTATATTGTGTGCATTTTATTTATAGGGTAGCTGTTAAACCTTAGCCTACGGATAAGATTGATTTGATTATCCAACAGCTTTGTTGTAGTACCTACTCAAAAAAACAATTTTGTTGGCTAATGTTTGCCAATTGCTTAAAAATGCGTATCTTTGTAGCCACAAAAACAAACATCATGGACACAGCATCGCCCCACGAATTTATCGCCCAATTATCGCCTACCTTGTTTTGGGACGTAGACATTGCCACCATCAACCCCAAAAAACACGCCCCATACATTGTAGAGCGCGTGCTGACAAGGGGGACTTGGGATGAATTTAAACAACTAATCGCCTATTACGGTAAAGAACAAGTAGCTTTATATGCCACCCAGTTGCGTTATTTGGATAGAATTGTATTGGCTTTTTGCGTCACTTATTTTAACATTGCTCAAGAAAATTTCAGATGTTACACACAAAAACAGTTGAACCTCACACATTGGGACTATTAGAAAACCTAATAATGCGCTCATCTTAACGTTTCGA
>JADKCK010000079.1 GCA_016718845.1 Sphingobacteriales bacterium | reverse complement strand
AGTATAACGCACCTGTGAGCGGGTCTGTTTGCGGCACCAATCCACAAACGTTGAGTATTACATTAAGCGGCGGAGCAACATCTGCGACAATCAGCAGCGACGGTAGTGGTAGTTTATCTGTTGCCAACATTAGTGCCTTCGGGCGATGTAATTTCACGCCAAGTGACCGATTTTGGTAATACGATTACTATCACAATCGTCACCAACGACCCCGACGGAACAGGTGTTTTGTGTAGTAGTTTTACGACAACAGCGAGCGTAACGGTCAACGCCACTCCGACCGCGAGCATCAGTGGCACCACTACCTATTGTGTAGGCGATGCGGCGAGTAGCTTAACGGCAAGCGGTGGCGGCACCTATTTGTGGGATAATGGCACAGCAGGTGCGAGCATCACTCCATCAACTACTACGGCAGGAAACACTACTTATACGGTAACGGTCACGACTGCCAATGGTTGTACGGATACGGAAAGTGTGAGTATAACAATCAATACATCACCCACCGCGAGCATCAGTGGCACCACTACCTATTGTGTGGGCGATGCGGCGGGTAGCTTAACGGCAAGTGGTGGCGGCACCTATTTGTGGGACAATGGCACAGCTGGTTCAAGCATCACCCCAACCACCAACACCGCCGGAAACACCACCTACACCGTAACCGTAACCAACGCAAGCGGTTGTACCGATACCGAAAGTATAAGCGTAACAGTGAATAACTCGCCAACCGCCACCATCACCGGCACCAATACCTATTGTTTGGGCGATGCGGCAAGCCCATTAACGGCAACTGGCGGAAGTACTTATTTGTGGGATAACGGTACAGCAAGTGCAAGCATCACCCCAACCACCAACACCGCAGGAAACACCACTTACACCGTAACTGTAACCAACGCAAGCGGTTGTACAGATACGGAGAGTGTGAGTATAACAATCAATACATCACCCACCGCCACGATAACAGGCACCAATACCTATTGTTTGGGCGATGTGACGAGTAGCCTAACGGCAACTGGCGGTGGTACTTATTTGTGGGACAATGGCACAGCTGGTTCAAGCATCACCCCATCTACCAACACGGCAGGAAGCACCAGCTACACCGTAACCGTAACCAACGCAAGCGGTTGTACGGATACGGAAAGTGTGAGTATAACAATCAATACATCACCCACCGCCACGATAACGGGCACGGATACCTATTGTTTGGGCGATGTGGCGAGTAGCCTAACGGCAAGTGGTGGCGGTACTTATTTGTGGGACAATGGCACAGCTGGTTCAAGCATCACCCCATCTACCAATACATCAGGAAACACCACCTACACCGTAACCGTCACCAATGCAAGCGGTTGTACGGATACGGAAAGTGTGAGTATAACAATCAATACATCACCGACCGCCACGATAACGGGCACGGATATCTATTGTTTGGGCGATGTGGCGAGTAGCCTAACGGCAACTGGCGGTGGTACTTATTTGTGGGACAATGGCACAGCTGGTTCAAGCATCACCCCATCAACTACTACGGCAGGAGCCACTATTTACACAGTTACGGTCACTAATGCAGGCGGTTGTACGGATACAGAGAGTGCGAGCGTAACGGTCAACGCCTCACCGACAGCGAGCATCAGTGGCACCACTACCTATTGTTTGGGCGATGCGGCAAGTACCTTAACCGCCTCGGGTGGAAGTACTTATTTGTGGGATAACGGCATCGCAAGTGCAAGCATGACCCCAACCACCAACACCGCAGGAAACACCACTTACACAGTAACTGTAACCAACGCAAGCGGTTGTACGGATACGGAAAGTGTCAGTATAACAATCAATACATCACCCACCGCGAGCATCAGTGGCACCACTACCTATTGTGTAGGCGATGCGGCGAGTACCTTAACGGCAACTGGTGGAAGTACCTATTTGTGGGATAATGGCACAGCCAGTGCAAGCATTACCCCATCAACTACTACGGCAGGAGCCACTATTTACACAGTTACGGTCACTAATGCAAGCGGTTGTACGGATACGGAAAGTGTCAGTATAACAATCAATACATCACCCGCCGCGAGCATCAGTGGCACCACTACCTATTGTGTGGGCGATGCGGCGAGTAATTTAACAGCAAGCGGTGGCGGCACCTATTTGTGGGATAATGGCACAGCAGGTGCGAGTATCACTCCATCAACTACTACGGCAGGAGCCACTATTTACACAGTTACGGTCACTAATGCAAGCGGTTGTACGGATACGGAAAGTGTGGGTGTAACGGTGAGCAATTGCGGTTGTAACAACCCTGCATCGGCAAGTATAACACCTGCTAGTGGGTCTGTGCGCACCAATCCACAAACATTTACGGTTACATTAAGTGGCGGAGCAACATCTGCGACAATCAACGGCACGAGGTAGTGGTTTATCTGTCACCAACATTAGTGCCTCGGGCGATGTAATTTACACGCCAAGTGCTACCGATTTGTCAATACGATTACCATCACCATCACCACCAACGACCCCGACGGAGCAGGTATTTTGTGTAACAGTTTCACCACGACGGCAAGTGTAACAATCAATACATCACCAACCGCCACCATAATTGGCACCACTACCTATTGTGTAGGCGATGCGGCGAGTAATTTAACAGCAAGCGGTGGCGGCACCTATTTGTGGGATAATGGCACAGCAGGTGCGAGCATCACTGCATCAACAACCACTGCTGGAAGCACGACTTATACAGTTACGGTCACTAATGCAGGCGGTTGTACGGATACAGAGAGTGTGGGTGTAACGGTGAGTAATTGCGGTTGTAATAATCCTGCATTGGCAAGTATAACGCCTGCTAGTGGGTCTGTTTGCGGCACCACTCCACAAATATTTACGATTACATTAAGTGGCGGAGCGACCTCTGCGACAATCAGCAGCGACGGTAGTGGTAGTTTATCTGTCACCAACATTAGTGCCTCGGGCGATGTAATTTACACGCCAAGTGCTACCGATTTTGGTAATACGATTACTATCACAATCGTCACCAACGACCCCGACGGAACAGGTGTTTTGTGTAGTAGTTTTACGACAACAGCAAGTGTAGTTGTGGGTGCATCACCAACCGCCACTATAACCGGCACCAATACCTATTGTGTGGGCGATGCGGCAAGTACCTTAACTGCCTCGGGCGGAAGTACTTATTTGTGGGATAATGGCACATCAGGTGCGAGTATCACTGCATCAACTACTACGGCAGGAAACACTACTTACACAGTTACGGTCACTAATGCAAGCGGTTGTACAGATACGGAGAGTGTGGGTGTAACGGTGAGTAATTGCGGTTGTAACAACCCTGCATCGGCAAGTGTAACGCCTGTGAGCGGGTCTGTTTGCGGCACCACTCCACAAACATTTACGATTACATTAAGTGGCGGGAGCAACATCTGCGACAATCAGCAAGACGGTAGTGGTAGTTTATCTGTTGCCAACATTAGTGCCTCGGGCGATGTAATTTACACACCAAGTGCTACCGATTTTGGTAATACGATTACTATCACAATCGTCACCAACGACCCCGACGGAGCTGGTATCTTGTGCGATAGTTTCACCACATCGGCAAGTATAGTAGTGGGTGCATTGCCCACCGCTGATGCAGGTTCAGATGTAACTATTGATTGTATTAATACATCGGTTAGTATCGGAACACCAGCAATAGCGGGTAACACTTATGCTTGGTCGCCTAACATTGGCGGCATCAATCCAACATCGGCGGTTACTACTGTAAGCGGTTTGGCATCTACCCAAATTTATACACTAACGGTAACTAATGCCGCTGGTTGTACCGCAACTGACCAAGTAACCGTAGTGGTGATTGAACTTCCAACGGCTCCTTTGGTGAGTGGTTTGAACAATCCGTATTGCGTGGGCGAGTCGGTTGATGTATTAACTGCTACCCCAAACCAAGGCGGCACTATTACATGGTATGGGAACACAGATTTGACTTTGGTTTTAGGAACAGGGAGCAACTATACTCCGCCAACTGGGGTACAAGCAGGTGCAGTATCGTATTGGGTTGCCGAAACAGCAAATGGTTGTTTAGGCACAGCAACACAAGTAGATGTGGTGTTTGAAATTTGTGTAAGTTGTAATGTGGCAGCACCAACAAGTGTGGCAACTGACCTTACAACATGCGAAGGAACCGCCAATACAACGGCTTTTGAGGTAACAAACAACGACCCCAATGCAACTATTTATTGGTATGATGTAAGTGGTACGGAAGTAGGAACGGGCAATACATTTGTTCCGATTGTTGCTGGAAATTATACGGCAGTGGCAGTGAGCAATGACAATCCAAATTGTGTAAGTACAGCAATAACAACCATTTTAACCGAAACTAACTTGGGCGATGCGGGCTTTGTGATGACAATGATACCTATTGTCAAGGCACAACCAACATTACCCCAACCATTACGGGTACAAGTGGTGGCACTTTCTCGGCAACCGGTGGCTTGGTAATAAACCCATTAACAGGCGAGTTTGATGCAACAATACCTGGCACATTTACCATTACGTATCAAGTTACAGGTAATTGCACAGCAACTAATACCTTTGTGGTGACAATAGTGCCAAGCATTGTTATTGCTATTAGTGGCGATGCGGTGTTAACTTTGGGTGAAAGCACACAACTAGTAGCCAGTGGGGCGACCTCTTATATTTGGTCAAGTGACCCAACGTTAAGTTGTACAAATTGTGCAAATCCGATTGCTACGCCCACACAAACCACCACCTATACGGTACAAACAGCCGGCGAAGAATGTGCCGAACCAGCAACAATAACAGTTGTTGTTAATCCTATAGAACCCAAACTTATTGTACCGAATGCTTTTTCGCCAAACAACGATGGTACGAATGATGTATTCCGTGCTACATCTACAGGTGGATTACCCGAAACCTTTGAACTGATGATTTACGACCGTTGGGGAAACAAAGTGTACGAAGCAAGTAACATAACTTTGGGTTGGGATGGCACTTATAAGGGTTTTGATTGCGAATTAGGTGTATATGTGTTTAGTATAAAATACAATTTTACAGGCAACACAACCAAGTATTTATCTGGCAACCTAACACTTGTGAGATAAGCATAATTTGGATTAGTGTTATTGTTTATTGTATGTAATTAGTAAAAAACCATCAGGGAAGCACCTATTAGGTACTTCCCGATGCCTTTTTAGCTAAATAGTACGACAAATTTTGCCTGATAAACGTTTTAAGTGTTTATTTTTTTGTTTAATGGTTGATTATTGTGCTAAGTTAATTAATTTTGCTTCGCGTTTGGGGATGTGTTTTATTAGCACCTATTAAATTGTTTAAAAAAAAATACCTAAACTGTTCGCTACTTAAACCCGTTATACCGAATTTATTTTACTGAATAAGTTAATGTGGCAATGAAAGAAATGTAAGAATTAATATGCTGAAAAAATTTGTTAAATCACTGTTATTTATGTTAAAACGTCCCTTGTATGTATTTTTATTTTTTATGATTATTGTATCACTATTATACATCAATACAGTTATAAATAAATATACATTAGATGATAATTTTGTTGTAAATGATAAAACAGCACAAGGCATTAGCGCTATCCCCGATATTTTTACCTCAAAGTATGTTATTCGCGACAAGGTGGGTCAAGCGTATGGATACCGCCCCATTGTGCTAAGTTTTTTTGCCGCTGAAGCAACCTTTTTTGGGCAAAGCGCATCAGTAAGTCATGGCGTAAACTTATTGCTATATCTTTTTACGGCTTTTTTATTGTATTATTTACTATTGTATTTTTGGGGCGATGAAAATCAATACATAGCATTACTAACTACCCTACTATTTATTGTTTTGCCCGTACATACCGAAGTAGTTGCAAGTGCCAAATCGCGCGACGAACTGCTTGCCTTTTTATTTGCCTTACTTTCGTGGCATACCTACAAGCAGTTTATAAACCGGCACCAAACCATGTACGTACCATTAGCAGCTATCCTGTTTTTGTGTGCCTGTATGTCAAAACCAACCATGATTCCGCTAACATTGCTTATACCATTTAGTTTTTATTGGTTTGGTAAAGCAAACAAAAAACAAGTAGTTACTATTACACTTAGTTTGTTGTTGATGTTTGTAACAATGTATGGTTTAAATAACCTAATAGATAGCCAAGATAACATTGCTGGACGAACATTTTTATTTTTCGAAAACCCACTTTTTTACGATAAAAATATACTACATCGCACCGCTACCGGATTTTACTGTTTGGCTAAATATCTACAACTATTAATATTTCCGCAGCATTTACTATATTATTACGGATACAACCAAATACCCATTGTAGATTGGCGCAATTGGGTAGCTATTACTAGCTTGTTGTTTCATGTTGGATTATTAATAGGCGCTTTTGTTTATCGCAAAAACCGCATTTTGTCGTTTGGCATTTTATATTACTTAGCCAATATTGCCATGTTTGCTAATATCGTAAAACCCGGACCAGGTATTATTGCCGAGCGTTTTTTATACATTGGCTCGTTGGGTTTTTGTATTGTATTGGCTTATGTTTTTGTGCAAATTTACCAAAGATACGCAGCTTACCGCAAAATAACTATAGCTACTATTGCGTTTGTGTACTTGTTGTTTGGCGCACGCACCATTATACGTAATGGCAACTGGTACAACGATTTAACCCTATTTAGCCACGATATGCCACAACTTCAACAATCTTTTAAAGCAAATATGTTGTATGCTAGTGCTTTAGTAGCCACTAAAAATGCCACTGACCTGCCCTTAGCCGAAAAACACTACAAACAAGCATTACTTATTTATGATAAATATTATATTGTTTGGAATAATTTAGGCTACTTGCACCTACTACAAAACCGCCCTAACGATGCCTTAACTATTTTTGAAAGAGCACTACAGATTAACCCCAATGCGCCCGAGGTAACGTATAATATAGCACAAACAGCCGAGCTATTACAAGACATACCCAAAGCCATTTCGTTTTACCAAAAAACCATACAACTCAACCCCAAAGCCAAACAATCCGAAGAAGCATTTACAAAACTTCACCAAATCTTTACAATAGATAATAATGTAGCTGCTATTATCCAAAACTTACAACAAGCCATACAATATTATCCTAAAAATTTGCAATTTTACGACTATTTAGCCACCACATACTATGCCAATGGGCAACAACAACAAGCCATAAATGTTTGGGAAACCATTTTCGCCCTTGTCCCTCAAAATCAAACACTTATCTTTAAATTAGCTCGTGCCAACGAAGAATTAGGAAACACCGAAAAAGCAGCTTATTACAACAATCTAATAAAAAAATAAAACACATCAATAGCTTGCGCTCGCCCCGCTTGACGCGGAAAATGTCTTTTTTGGGGGTGATGATTGGCTTACCCTGATGGCACAGCCTCTGGCACCCCCACAGCACTGTAGGCGCAGCAACCCCACATATCTACCTACTAGCAGTTCTTAATCACACTATCAAATACAGTTTAAATACATTAATTTATAACATAGGTTAAAATGATTACTACTTTTAAAAATACTTACGAATGAAACAACACTTACACTTTCATCCCCCAATCATTTCCTTACTACTGCTCTTTTACACCTCCCTTGCCTTTGCACAAGGCAACAACTGTCAAAATGCCGACCCATTTTGTACCGACTCAGGCGCTGGTTTCCCCGCAAGCGTAAACAACGGTACCGCCCAAAACGGCAACAACTATGGCTGCTTAGGCACCCAACCCAACCCTGCTTGGTACTACCTTCAAATCCTAGACCCAGGAGCTATACATATTGCAGAAACTAATACTGGCAATACCGACATTGATTTTGCCTTATGGGGACCTTTCCCTAACCTTGCAACTGCCACAAGCCAATGTGGTAATTTGAACGCTCCAATAGATTGTAGCTACAGCCCACAAGCAAACGAACAAATCGACATACCCAATAGCTCGCAAACAGGTAATGTGTTTTTACTTTTATTTACTAATTATGGCAATTCGGCTACCAATGTTAATGCTGCCCAAACTGGGGGACCCGGCTCTACCGACTGTAGTATTGTTAACAACTGCCCACCCGTTGTAGCTACTGCTGCTGCTAATGGTCCGTTGTGCAATGGCAGCACCTTGCAACTAACTGGCACGCTCGATCTTAATCCTATACCCCCTGGCGTACAGTTTGTCTGGGCAGGTCCTAACGGATTTGCATCGAATTTGCTAAATCCTACCATACCTAATGCAACTAGTGCTAATGCAGGTACTTATACTTTTTATGCCGAAACGCCAAATGGTTGTTCTTCTAATACCGCAAACGTGCAGGTAGTTATTGGGCAACCTACTGCCATTGCCACTAGCAATGCGCCCCTTTGCGCAGGGCAACAACTGCAATTAACAGGCAGTACCAACATTAGTGCTAACGTTACTTACCAATGGACAGGACCCAATGGATACAGCTCAAGCCAACAAAACCCAACTATTAACAACCCCGTAGCGGGTAACTATAACCTAATTGTAACGGCACTTAGTGGCACTTGCCCTTCGCCGCCATCTACGGTTAATGTAACGGTTGTCAGTATCTCGCCCAATATTAATTCACAAGACCCCTCGTGTGCAGGCATCAACGATGGTGCCGTACAAGTTAACCCAACACCCAACGGTTTGGCACCATTTACCTACCAATGGAACAACAATGCTGGCGGAGGCACAAGCAATACCGTTACAGGGCTTGGTGCAGGTGGTCCCTATACCGTATTAATTACATCGACATCGGGTTGTACGGCTACAGCATCGGCTACACTTACCGCACCACCGCCCTTAACCATCGGCACCAATGCTCAAAATCCTTCTTGTAACGGCGGCAACGATGGCGGAGCCTTAGTACTTGCCGCAGGCGGTGTTGGTGGATATACCTACCAATGGTCGGGTGGAAGCAACCCAAACAGCAGTACTACAGGCGGATTATCGGCAGGCACTTATACCGTAACCGTTACTAGTGGCACATGTAGCTCAACCGCAACTGTCGCTTTAACTAATCCACCACCAACAACTGCTAATATTGTAGTAACCAACCCCAACTGTGCAGGTGGTACGGGCAGCGCAACGGCGCAGTACAATGGAGGTATCCCCAGCACTTACCAATGGTCGGCAGGAACAGGCAATGGCCCTACACACAATAATATCCCTGCGGGTGCAATAAGTGTTACCATCACCGATGCCAATGGTTGCTCGGCAACAGCTACCAACAACTTGGTCGCTCCGCCTCTTTTAACAGCAGCTATCACTACCCAAAATCCTACTTGTGCCAGCAACAACAACGGGGGCGTACAAGCCACAGCAAGCGGCGGAACATCGCCCTATACTTTTGCTTGGAATGGCGGACAAACTAACTTTCAGGTGGGTAACTTAGGTGCAGGTACTTATACCGTTACTGTCACCGATAATAAAGGTTGTACTGCTACGGCTAATGCCGTCCTTACCGCACCGCCTGCCATAGTAGCCAATATTACTCCCATAAATCCCACCTGTAATGGCGGCAGTAATGGTTCGGCTACAGTAACGGCAAGTGGCGGTACGGGAGCTTTAAGTTACTCTTGGTCTTCGGGTACGCCAAACGGTAGTAGCGTAACCAACTTATCGGTAGGAGCTATTACTGTTACCGTTACAGATGCTAGCGGTTGTACAGGTACTGCCACCGCAAACCTTACTGCTCCGCCACCCGTAACGGCAAGCATCACCCCAACAAACCCTTTATGTAACGGAGCAACAAGCGGCAGCGCTGTAGCATCGGGCAGTGGTGGCACAGGTGCGGGTTATACCTATGTATGGTCGGGTGGCACAGCCAACGGCAGCAGTGTAACGGGTATTGGTGCCGGTAGCATTAGCGTAACGGTTAGCGATGCCAACAGTTGCACAGCAACCGCCACCGCTACACTTAACCCACCTACCCCCGTAACGGCAAGCATCACCCCAACAAACCCTTTATGTAACGGAGCAATAAGCGGTAGCGCTGTAGCATCGGCAAGTGGTGGCACGGGCGCGGGTTATACCTATGTATGGTCGGGCGGAACCGCCAACGGCAATAGTGTAACGGGTATTGGTGCAGGTAGCATTAGCGTAACCGTTAGCGATGCCAACAGTTGTACAGCAACAGCCACTGCAGCCCTTACTGCACCTACCCCCGTAACGGCAAGCATCACCCCAACAAACCCTTTATGCAATGGAGCTACTAGCGGCAGCGCGGTAGCATCGGCAAGCGGTGGCACTGGCGCGGGTTATACCTATGTATGGTCGGGCGGAACCGCCAACGGCAGCAGCGTAACGGGTATTGGTGCGGGTAGCATTAGCGTAACGGTTAGCGATGCCAACAGTTGTACAGCCACAGCCACTGCAGCCCTTACTGAACCTACCCCTGTAACGGCAAGCATCACCCCAACCGACCCTTTATGTAGCGGAGCAACAAGCGGCAGCGCTGTAGCATCGGCAAGTGGTGGTACAGGACCCAATTATACCTACACATGGTCGGGCGGAACCGCCAACGGCAATAGTGTAACGGGTATTGGTGCAGGTAGCATTAGTGTAACGGTTAGCGATGCCAACAGTTGTACAGCCACAGCCACCGCAAACCTTAGCGAACCTACGCCCGTAACGGCAAGCATCGCCCCAACCGACCCTTTATGTAGCGGAGCTACAAGCGGCAGCGCCATCGCATCGGCAAGTGGTGGTACGGGCACGGGCTATACCTATGTATGGTCCGGCGGAACTGCCAACGGCAATAGTGTAACGGGTATTGGTGCGGGTAGCATTAGCGTAACGGTTAGCGATGCCAACAGTTGTACAGCCACAGCCACCGCAGCCCTTACCGAACCTACGCCCGTAACGGCAAGCATCGCCCCAACCGACCCTTTATGCAATGGAGCAACAAGCGGCAGTGCCGTAGCATCGGCAAGTGGTGGTACAGGACCCAATTATACCTACACATGGTCGGGCGGAACCGCCAACGGCAGCAGTGTAACGGGCATTGGTGCAGGTAGCATTAGCGTAACGGTTAGCGATGCCAACAGTTGTACGGCAACTGCCACCGCAGCCCTTACCGAACCTACCCCCGTAACGGCAAGCATCGCCGCAACCGACCCTTTATGTAGCGGCGGAGCTAATGGTACTGCCGTAGCAACAGGCGGCGGCGGCACACCAACTTATACCTTTGCATGGGGCAATGGACAAACAGGCGATACGGCTAATGGCTTGGGCGCAGGCTCGATAGATGTGGTTGTTACCGATGCCAATGGCTGTACCGCATCTGCCAATGCCACCTTAAACAATCCCGCACCCATGAGTGCGGCTATTACCCCAACAAACCCCACTTGTAGTGGCGCCGCTAGCGGACAAGCCCTTGTTGCCGCCAATGGTGGTACTACGCCATACACCTATACATGGAGCGATGCCCAAACAGTTAATCCTGCAATAAACCTAACAGTAGGTGCTATTAGTGTTACTGTTACCGATGTAAATAGCTGTACAGCAACAGCCACCGAAACACTTACCGAACCTACACCCGTAACGGTAAACGTTACTCCAACAAACCCCACTTGTAATGGTGCAACCAACGGACAGGCTATAGCAGCGGCAAGCGGTGGCACAGGTGCAGACGCTTTTGTTTGGAGCAACGGACAATCGGGCAGTAATGCCACCGCACTGGGTATTGGCAGCATTACCGTAACTGTTACCGACGCCAACGGTTGTACCGCCACCGCCAACCAAATACTTACCGAGCCTGTACCCGTTACCGCAAGTATTGCTCCTACTAATCCATTGTGCAATGGTGGCAGCGATGGCTCGGCAACGGTTACACCCGCCAACGGAGTTATCCCATATACCTATGCTTGGAACAACGGACAAAGCAACCAAACGGCTACCAATCTTGCATTAGGTAGTTTTGATGTTACTGTTACCGATGCAAACGGCTGCACCGCCATAGCTAACACGGCACTTACCCAACCTACGGCAGTATCTGCCAGTATCACCCCAACAAATGTTTTGTGTAATGGCGCTGCCGATGGTAGCGCAACCGCTACTGCAAGTGGCGGAACAGGAACACTTGGCTATATATGGAGCAACGGCGATAGCGGCACTAATGCCACTAATTTACCAGCAGGTGCCATTAGCGTAACCGTTACCGATGCCAATGGCTGCACCGCTACGGCTACCAATACTATTACAGAGCCTACTGCCTTGCAAGTATCGGTAACAACAACAACCTCTACTTGCGGACAAAGCAACGGAACCGCCAGCGTAGGCAGGCAACGGTGCTGGAACTATTACCTACCTTTTTGGCGCCGGTGTTGCCAATGGCAGCAATGTATCGGGGCTTGCATCGGGTAGCTACAGCGTTACGGCTACCGATGCCAACGGCTGTACGGCTGTTGCAAGTATTGATATATCCGACGCAGGCGCACCTAGTATTACGGTAAATACCGTTACTGCTGCATCGTGCCAAAACAACAACGGTGCAGCTAACCTTACTGCCAGCGGCGGACAAGGTAGCTTAACCTACACCTGGACTCCTGCCGTTGCAGGGGCTAGTAATGGCACAATAAACAATGTGGCAGGCGGTACTTATACTTTAGTGGTAGAAGATACCAATGGTTGTCAAGCATCAGAAACTATTACCATAGACGACACAACCCCACCTGTACTTGATGTATTATCTACCCAAAATGCTACTTGTGGCAACAACAACGGACAGGTTGATATTGGCGTAACAAGCGGCGGTACAGGCAACTTTACCTACAATTGGTCGAATGTGGCGTTTAATAACCAAACCAACGTAACTACCTTAGCGGCAGGCAACTATACCGTTACCGTTACCGACCAAAGTAGTTGCACCGATGTGGTTACGTTTAGCATCAGCAATACTTTACCCCCTGTTATTAGTGTGGATAATACCACCGATGCCAGTTGCGGACAAGCCACCGGCGCCATTAACATTAGCGTAGCCGATGGCGATGGAACATTAAGTTATGTTTGGTCGGACGCAGCTAATAGTACAACCCAAGATGTAAGCAATTTAACCAACGGAACATACACCGTTACGGTTACAGACCAAAGCGGCTGCACCGATACCGAAACAGTATCGCTGAACGACCTTAGCTCGCCAAATATTGTGGTAAGTAGCGTTACCGATGCCCGTTGTGGATTGGCTAATGGTGCTATTACCGTTACCGCATCGGGTGGCACTGGCACACTCGATTTGCTTTGGTCGTTTAACAACCAAACTACATCTACCCTGACAAATATACCCACAGGCACCTACACCGTTACTGCCACCGACGACAATGGTTGTACCGATGTAGAAACAATAAACGTGGGCGATAGTCCTAACCCCGACCTAAGTGTTGCCCAAAACAACGCAGCTACTTGTGGCAACGCCAACGGAAGTGTTACTTTAGCCGTTGCAAGTGGTACGGGAGCAATGAGTTATGTGTGGTTGCCCAACGTATCGGCGGGTGGCTCGCAAACAGGACTAAGCCAAGGTAGCTACAGCGTTACTGTTACCGATGCCAACTCTTGTACCGATACGGTAACGTTTACGGTAGATAATTTACCAGCCCCCACCATTAACAACATCACCCCAACAGCCAGCACTTGCGGCAATGCCAACGGGCAAGCCCTTGTTGATGCCACAGGCGGCACTAACCCACTAAGCTACGCATGGAGCGCAGCAGGTGTAGGTAATAATGCTACGGCTACGGGGCTTTTGCAGGGCAACTACGTGGTAACGGTATCGGACGCAAACGGCTGTAGCACCACCCAAACGGTTACCATAGATAATGTAGCCCCACCAACCCTACAAATAGCTGGTGTTGAGGACGAGGCTTGCCAACAAAACAACGGCAGCATTGATACCAACATAAGCGGCGGCACTGCTCCGTTTAGCTACGCATGGAGTTTGGCAAGCGTAGGCAATAATGCCAACGCCATAGGCATTGCTCAAGGCAATTACACCGTAACGGTATCGGACGGAAACAACTGTACCGCCACTGCTGCTGCCACCGTAGGCACTATTGCAGGTATTAGCATTGACAATGTACAAATTACCGATGCCAGTTGCGGACAAGCTACGGGCGGCATTGTTGTTAATACGATAGGAACGGCTGTTTTGTACAGTTGGAATGCTGGAGGGTCGGTATCTAATACGGCTATTAACTTAGTAGCAGGCAGCTACCAAGTAACTGTTACCGATGCCAACAACTGCCAAACAAATACAACAGCCGTAGTTGCCGATTTACCCGCACCTACGCTAATCATCAGCAATCAACAAAATACTACTTGCAACAACCCCAATGGTAGCTTAACAGTAACGGCAAATGGCGGGGCAGGTGGGTTTAGTTATGCGTGGAGCCACGATGCTACCCTAACCGCAACAACTGCCACCAACCTCGATGCACTTAGTTATACCATAACCGTTACCGATGTAGCCAACTGCACCGCTACAGCACAAGCAACTTTAACCAATACTGCACCGCCCACCCTTGCCGAAGGTATTGTAAGTAATGCCAATTGCGGACAAAGCAACGGCAGCGCCAGCGTTATTGTAAATGGCGGTACGGCTCCATTTAGTTATCAATGGAACGACCCCAATAACCAAACTACCCAAACTGCCACAGGCTTGGCTGCCGCCGGATACGATGTTGTTGTTACCGATGCCAACGGCTGCACCGCCAATTTAGGCATTGCGGTTACTAACCTAAACGGACCCGTTATTGTGGTTGATGATGTTGTGCCTTCGACATGTGGCGCGGCTAATGGCAGCATTGGCATAACAGCAAGCGGCGGCACCGGAACCTTAAGTTACTTGTGGTCGAATGGGGCTATTACCGAAGATGTGGCTAACTTATTGCCCAACGATTATGGCGTAACGGTTAGCGATGCCGGCGGCTGTGTAGCTGTTGAGGTAATAACCATTGACGATAACCCACCGCCAACAGTAGCACTTACGGGCATGACCGAAGCAAGTTGCGGACAAAGCGATGGTAGCCTAACTGCCCTTGCTGCGGGTAATGCAACGCCATTTAGTTATGTTTGGAGCGATGCATCTGCCCAAAATACGGCATTAGCAACTAATTTAGCCACAGGCAATTATACCTTAACCGTTACCGATAACAATGGTTGCACGGTAACACTTAATGCCACCGTTGACCCCGCATCGGGACCCACCGTAAGCCAAAATGGTAGTACAGCAGCAAGTTGCGGTCAAGCTAACGGCTCGGCTACTGTTACAGCATCGGGCGGATTAGCCCCCTTAGCATATAGCTGGCAGGGCAACCCCGCTAATAACTCGCCCTCGAACAATAGTATGGCTGCGGGCAACTACCTTGTTACGGTAACAGATGCTAATGGCTGTACTGCAACGGTTGATGTAACGGTACCATCGGAAAATGGACCCGCAGTAGTGGTTGATGCCGTAGTTGATGCCACTTGCGGACAGGCTAACGGCTCGATAATGGTATCAACATCAAACGGAGTAGCACCGTATACCTATAATTGGAGCAACGATTTTAACAACAACTCGACCAACAACAACAACTTAGCCAACGGCACTTATACCGTTACGGCAACAGATGCTAATGGCTGCGAAGCTACCGCTACAGGCGAGGTACTAATGGCTAATAGCCCGCAAATAACGGTAGATAATACCACCGACGAAACTTGCGGTTTGGATAACGGAGCTATTGAGGTAAGCGTAACGGGTGGTTTAGCCCCCTATACGTTTGCTTGGAGCAACGCATCATCTGCCCAAAACCAAAATAACCTTAGCTGCGATACCTATACCCTTACTGTTACCGATGCCAACGGCTGTAGTACCAACACCAGCGTTACTATATTGTGCTTTGATGCCCCAACGGTAAGTTTGGTTGCCAATGCCACCACTTGCGGGCTTGACAATGGCAGCGTAACGGCTACCCCAGCGGGCGGAACAGGTTTAATATCGTACAACTGGAACCCCGCACAACCCAATGCCAATAGCATTAACAACTTAGCCGCTGCCGATTATACGGTAACAATTAGCGATGCCAATGGCTGTACGGCTACATCGAGCATAAATGTGGCAACAAGCACAGCACCCGTTTTGACAGAGGGCAACATTGTTTTAGCCACCTGCGGACAGGCTAACGGACAGGCTACCGTAATTACCAACAACGGCACTGCCCCTTATGGCTACGAATGGAACACCAGCCCCGCGCAAAACACCGCTACGGCAAGCAACATAGCATCGGGTTTGTATGGGGTAACAGTTACCGATGCCCTTGGCTGTACCGACGACCTAAGCGTAACGGTAGGTAATGCCAACGGACCTAGTGCTACTACCCTTGATGGGGCTGCCCTATGTGGCACGCCCGAAGGTAGCCTAACGGTAACAGCCAATGGCGGCTCGGGCGGGTATAGTTATGTTTGGAGCGACCCCAGCAGCCAAACAACAGCCGTTGCTACGGGCTTGTTACCGGGTGTTTATACCGTTACTGTCACCGACAGTGCAGGCTGCTCTATTGTTACCGATGCCGAAGTAGTAGGTAGCATACCCGCAACCGTAGTTAGCTGCGGCACGGTGACAGACAACAGCATTGAGTTTGTTTGGACACCCGTTGTGGGGGCTACAGGCTACCAAATATCGGTTAATAATGGCACACCACAAAACGTGGGCAATGTTACCTCGTTTGACGTGACAGGTTTAGCCGAAAATGAAACGGTAACTATTGTAGTAATAGTAATTGGAGCCGCCGAATGTGGCAACAGCCCCGCTGCTAATGGCAGTTGCACCACCATAGATTTGGGTTGCCCACCTTTGGGCTTTACCGTTGTGGGTTTAAACAACACTTATTGCGTAGATAATGGCTTAGTACCGCTTAACTTTACACCCGCAGGCGGCACATTTAGCGGCATAGGCGTTAGTGGTAACAACTTTAACCCGCAAATAGCAGGCGTTGGTCCCCACAATATTACCTACACTTACAGCCCCGATGCCGATTGTACCTACGACACCACCGTAGTTGTTACCGTAGCCCCACTACCTATCCCCGATTTTGACAATGTGGTGGGCGTATGTGTTGGCGAGCCTGTTACCTTTACCTACGTGAGCAATGCGGCACAAATAGCCTCGTTTAGTTGGAACTTTGGCACTGCCGGCACGCAAACAGGCGTTGGACCACACACCGCAAGCTGGACAACACCCGGCATACAAACCATTGGTTTGACGGTAGTGGATAACAATGGCTGCGAAGCAGCAACAAGTGGCACAGTGATGATGTCGAGCGTAACGGCAGGCATTAGTGCCAACTTTAGCAATGTACTGTTTGCACCGCAGCAACTTTGCAAGTAAATGCACAGTCGGGTAGTGGTAGTGCTTTAACCTACGAGTGGAGCCTTGCCGATATAGATTGTAACAACCCGCTTTGTAGCAACGTAACTGTTGTGCCAACCGAGCCAACAACCTATATTGCCACCGTTACCGACGAGTTTGGCTGCCAAGTAGTTGTTCAACAACCAATTACCATTTTCTATAAAAACGCTTTAGTTATCCCTAATGCCTTTTCGCCAAATGGCGATGGCGAGAACGATGTTTTTAGGGTGAGGGGCATGAATATTACCGAAACACAATTGGCTATCTACGACCGCTGGGGGCAAAAAGTGTACGAAAAAGACGATGCTACAAACCTTGATACGGGTTGGGACGGCACCAAAAACGGACAAGAGAGCGAAATTGGCGTGTATGTATACTACGGAACGGTTAAATTTATAGATGACAAAGAAGAAATAATAAAAGGCAATGTTAGCTTGATACGATAACTTTTTAGTATCAACAAACACACACACCGCCGTTTTATTATAGTACTTTGAGAATAAAAAACACCCGCTTACACACAGTAAGCGGGTGTTTGTTTGAACAATGATACATTACTTATTTGCCGATAATAAAGTAACTAATTAAGCTAATAACTAAGCATACCCATAAAACAGCATTGATAAACGATTATAGTCTTTTGTAGAGCTACATTAACCGTCCACAAACCTAAACAATTTGTGGGCGGTTTTGTGGTAGTACTGTATATAGCTCGAAAAAAAATTTGGTATTTAGCCCATGTTGTTTTGTTGATTAGCATAATAGTTTGTACCTTTGCAGTCCTGTAAAAAAGTACCCTTTATTTGATTAGCTATTAACCCATAATTGTTAACAAAACCATGAAAAAAGAAAAACCATTTGACAAATGGACAGAAGAAGAAGTACAAATAGTGTTTGGTTTAGAGAAAATAGAAAATTTATCGCTTTTAGATGATTGGTTATCGAGCCAATATGTACTGCCTAACCACAAACAAATAATTATAGAGAGCTTGTGTTATAGACTACAAAAACACTTTGCTTATTGGACACAAAACGAGCTAATTATGTACTTTATTGTTCCGTTTTTGTCGCTTGTTGATTATTGGGGCTACTACTACCAAACATTTAACCAAGTGTTTATACAACACAAAGTGCAAGGAATAAATATGCACGGGCAAGTAGCTACCCTATTAAGCCACTACAACAAACAAATGGATGTCCGCCATTTTTTTATTTTGCACTATCAAACTGTTGCAACACGCAAATACGACGGATTAGGGCAATTATTAGCCGCTATGCTTACTGCCCAAGCCATTAACAAACACAACTATACTTTAATGGGCTGTTGTGTGGTAGGCAACAATTGGCAATTTGCGGTTTTATTGGGCAGCCAATATGCTGTTAGCCCAGTATATATAGCCACCAACCCCAACGATATTTTGTGCATTCATGCAGCACTCGAAGCTGTTAAAACTAATGCCAAACAACAAAAAAACCTTATTTTTGAGTAAAAATAACCACAAAAAAACAAGTACTTAACACTAATTAATTAGCAATAACGTCTTTTGGGGTTTGTAGATGATCATCAACAGCCCATAAAAAGAAAACGCAGGCTTATAAAAAACGCCCACAAACCTAAAAAGTTTGTGGGCGTTTTTGTGGTAGATATAGGCACTAAACAAAAGTTTATTGGGCAAGTTTTTGTTTTAGACAGGTGCTATGTCGTTGGGGTTTGTGGTGTTGTCTTTACTCGATGAGGTAGTGTAAATAACGTAATCGTTGTACTTAGCCTCGTTTTTATTGTACCAAATATCTTTGCCGGTATTGCATACTTTTACCAAATCGGCATAAAGGGCGTTGCCTGCCTCAATGCGTTCTTCGGTGGCAATATCGCGGCTTTTAATGGCGGTATTTTGGTCGTCTATGGTTTTATCGAACAAGGCGGTTAATTTAGCCAAGTTATCAACAATTGCTTGGGTTAAACCTTCTTCGGTAAGGTCGAGCAAAAATTTGTCGGCACTGGTTTTAATGGTTTTTAGGGTTCGGTACAATTGATTATCCGACTGTCGGCTAAGTGCCGCATCGCCAAATTGTTTATACTTGCCCGACTCTGTACCAAACGTGTTTTCTGCCATTACTAAAATGGTTCGAGCAGCTATTTCTGCATTGCTTCGGGCAGCATCTTTGTCTTGGGTGGCATCTATTTTAATGCCCTCTAATATTTCGTCGGTGGGTAATTCGTCAAAATTAGCTAATTTTTGTTGTAGGGCATTTAGACGAGTAGCTGTTACGCCACGCTCCGAAAATTCAACGATGTCGCGTTTTATTGAGCTGATTATTTCGTCGGCATATTGTTTTAGCTCACCGTCCGAAAAACCGTAATCACGCACAGCCATTTGTTTTTTGCTTGACATGGATAAATAATTTAAAGTTTAAAGAAAGATTAAAGATTAGCATCAATAGTTAAACCATAAAGGATTGTATTGCCACAATAACAAACCTTATTAAGTATTGATGCTTAATAAATAGTGTGTTGTTGAATATTAGACGCAAAAATAAACAAAAGATTACAATAGTAGTTTGTTTTTTTAAAACTTTTTGTAAAAAAAAATCAACAATTTAAAATGGTTTTTATTTTTTACAATTTTGAAGTACTAAAATAGGGTATAAAATAGCTTATTGATAGGCTTAATTTAGTTAGTAGCCTTGTTGAAGTACTTTGTAGTGCCATTGAAGTACTTTGTAGTGCCGTTGAAGCACTCTGTAGTGCCGTTGAAGCACTCTGTAGTGCCATTGAAGCACTCTGTAGTGCCATTGAAGCACTCTGTAGTGCCATTGAAGCACTTTGTAGTGCCGTTGAAGCACTCTGTAGTGCCGTTGAAGCACTCTGTAGTGCCAGTGTAGCGCAATTTTATAAATGTGTACGTGATTTTGGCGTAACAGAGTAGTATTTTGGCACTAAAAAGTAGTATTTTGGTGTAACGGAGTAATACAAGGGTATAACAGAGTAATACGGCATCATAACAAAGTAATACGGCAGCATAACAAAGTAATACGGCAGCATAACAAAGTAATACGGCAGCATAACAAAGTAATACGGCAGCATAACAAAGTAATACGGCAGCATAACAAAGTAGTACAAGGGCACAACAAAGTAAGTTGCTGGCTAATAAAAGGTAATTGGTGGTATTACCCATTAAGTAGCTTTTAATAGAAATAAGTACTTGCTAATAAAACAAAAAGTTCGTTTAACCAAAAGGTTAAACGAACTTTTTACTAATAAAGTTGCTGGTTTGCGGGATTAAGTAGATGAGGTAAAAGAGTGTATCATTTGGGTAAAATTGTTTTTTTAAAGGTATACAACGTGTATTTAAACCAATAAAAAGGCAAGTATTAAGTAATAGTAGATTGATGCAGAGGTAAGCAAGATATGCAAAAGGATAAAGAGGAGATACTTGTTAAAACGGTTGTTTAATGGTGGGTTAAATTAGGTGTTAATCGCCCAATAAAACAAAACCTGCCCATAATTTAGGGTTAGGATTTGGGTGGGTTAGTACAAAGTTGCGTTTTGCTAAACTAAGTGCTTGGTGGTTTGGGGTGTTGTTGAGTAATGCGGTAAATAGTTGGGTAATAAGTTGGGCGGTTTCGGTATCGGGTACTTTAAATAGGCTGTGTAGTATGTTGTCGGCACCAGCAAACAGCAATCCTCTGTTCATGCTTATTGTACCTTCGCCTTGTATGTGTGTTCCGCGTCCGCTTTCGCAGCAACTAAGCACTACCAAATGGGCGGCATGTAGGTTAAGTTGGTATGCCTCGTTGATGGTAAATAATTGGGCATCGCCACCTGTTTCGTTGGGCGAGAAAATGATACCCGATGCGTCGCTTTTTTGTGGGTCGAAATAATTATGTGCAGCTACGAGTACATAATTATAGCCTTTTGTTTGGGTTAAAAATTGTTTTTTCGAGGCATTGGCATGTAAATACGATTGGGCTATCAATCCTTTTTGAGTAAATAGGTGAGCAATATTTAGTACTTCTTTTTCCGATTCTACGAGTTCGCAAAAATCCAAGCCATTTATATTTACGGATCTAACAATGCCTTCTTTTGCTTTATAACTTACCCATTTTTCGATGCTTGGGGCATTTGATGGTTTAGGAAAATGGTTGTTGTTTGGGCTTAGTTGCCATTGGTTGTTAGGTTGGGGTATGTTAAGGGGGCGGTTGGCATAAACGGGTGCAAAGCCCACAAACGAAGGCTGGTTTTGTGCGATGTTGGTGTGTTTTTGTTGTGCTCGGCGTTTGCTATATTGCCATAGGCTTGCCGAGTAATGGTAGCTAATGCTGTATTGGTGCAATAAATAGGGTTGGTTGGCAAAGCTTTTGGTATGGCTAACGGCATCTGTCAGTAAGGCTTCGAAAGGCACTTCGGATAGTTTGGCATCGGGCAGGACAAGTAGATGAGTGATAGGTGGTGCAAGTTGCTCAATCAAAGGAGCTACTAATAGTGGGTAAAGTTTATGCCCAGCATCAAAGTAATTTTGTCGGTTGCTTTTGGTATAGCCTATTGCATCTGTGCAAAGTACCTCAAAATTGCTTGGTTTAACAATTTGCTTGACATATAGTTGTGTGGTAGTTAGTGTTGCAACATATACATAATCATCGCCCACAAAATAGTTGAGTAAAGCAGTTTGTGGGGATAGGGTTCCTCTTAACTCGGCGATGCTAGATAGATTAGTTTGGTGTTTAAGTTGGTAATAATCGGGGTAATCTTTTTCTAATTGTGCAGTTAATTGTCGCCATTGTTGATTATAATCAAATTGTTTTTCTTTACAGTCAAACAACAGTTCGGTGTTTTGTTGTTCGGGTGGTTTTGCTTCTTGGTCGGTAATGGTTTTGTTTAAGTAGCTTAGTTGAGCCTTAATATTTTTTTCTATTTGCAACAATTGGGCTGGAATTTTGCCTAATACTTTGGCTTCGGCATCTTTTAGGTTGCTTAATAGTACTATAGCTTTGCTTTTTTCTATAAAGTGCCAAATCATTTCTTCGGCGCTTTTGCCTTGCAATACCACGTCAATTTGTTTGGGTACAGTAGTGTTTTCACCTAGTTGGGTAAGTTCGTACAAAGCTAGCAATGCGTGTTGGTATGCTTGTTTTACGGTGTTACCAAGGCTTAGTTTGCTATCTTCTGCTTGATACGATTGGCGTATTAGGGTAGCTACTTCGTTGGTTAAAAGGTATGTTTGCAAGCAAGCGCTTAGGTCGGCAATCTGGTGGCTTTTGTTTTTGTAGTATTGATAT
>JADKCK010000078.1 GCA_016718845.1 Sphingobacteriales bacterium | reverse complement strand
AATTTAGTTACAAAGTGGTCAAGCATAATATCTGCCTTGGTAGCAATTGTTTCTTTGTTCTGCTCTACATAAGTTCTTAATTTCTTTTGAGCCTTTACAGTATCAAATAAAGGATTTTCTTGAATAGACTTTTCAATTTCGTAGTAGCTCTTGTAAGTGGTATAATTAGCCAATACATCTAAAATGAATCCTTCTTCTATCGCCTGCTTCATGGAATACAAATGGAAAGGTTTGTATTTGCCATCGGCTTGTTTTACACCAAAACGCTCGAGTGTATTATTTTTTGGTGTTGCCGTGAATGCCAAATACGAAGCGTTGCCCCGCATTTTACGTGAACGCATGGCTTCTAAAACTTTATCTTGTGGATCTTGCTCTTCTTCCTCTTCGGTTTCTTCGGAGGTGTTGCCCATTGCTTGATTCATTTTTCCTGCGGCTGTTCCGCTTTGACTGCTGTGGGCTTCGTCAATAATTACGGCAAAGCGTTTGTCACTTAAATCGGCAATGCCATCAACAATAAATGGAAACTTTTGTATGGTCGTGATAATGATCTTTTTACCGCTTTCTAATGCAGATTTTAAGTCGGCTGATGAATATGCAGGCGCAACAATATTTTTTACTTCCGAAAATTCTTTGATGTTTTCTCGCAACTGTTTGTCTAATAATCTTCTATCCGTTACCACAATCACCGAATCGAACAAAGGGTTTGAAGTGCCTTTGCTTCCGGGTATCGAATCGGTTTCAGGATAGGTTTCTATGAGTTGATAGGCTGCCCAAGTTATGGAATTAGATTTACCCGAACCGGCAGAATGTTGAATTAAATACGTTTGCCCAACGCCTTTTTTACTGGCATCTGCAATGAGTTTACGCACCACATCTAATTGATGATAACGTGGAAAATACAAAGTCTTTTTGTTGAGCGGGTCAGTATCTTTTCCATCAAAACGAACAAAATGCTGAATGATATTGGCAACACTGTTTCGGGTAAATATTTCGTCCCATAAATAAGCTGTTTTATGCCCAAATGGGTTGGGTGGATTGCCCTTGCCAAACAAAGGCTCGCGCTGACCTAAATTAAAAGGCAAAAAGTAAGTACTTGCACCGTTTAATTTGGTTGTCATATAACACTTCGTCTGTATCAACGGCAAAGTGTACCATGCAACGCCCAAAGTTTAATAAAGGCTGTGTAATATCTCTTTTAAATTTATATTGACTTTGCCCATGTACCTTTGCATTTTGCCCTGTCCAATGGTTTTTTAACTCCATAGTGGCAAAGGGCAATCCATTTACAAAAAGCACCATGTCAATTTCTTCTTTAGTATTGGTTAAAGAATAGCGGAGCTGACGAGTAGCACTAAATTGATTGCTTTCAAAATTTGCTTTCACCGTTTCGCTGCTGCTTGCTAATGGCAATGGATACAACAGCGTAAAATGGGCATCATCTACATCTAAGCCTTTACGAAAAATACGTAGGATACCGTATTTTTTAATCATCCTATCCAAGCGCTCCAAAATTTTCAATTTCCAGTCGCTTTGTTTTTGCAATTTGGCTAGTTCCTTTTTTTGGGTAGTTTGCAAAAAATTCCAGAAGCGTAATTCGTCAATGGCATACTTAGCATTAAAATCTTCGGGCATACCCATGTAATAACCATTGCCAGTGCGGTATAGCTCCGCCCTTTCGTTGATGGTGTGCAACGAAATATTTTGCTCCTTCAACTCTTCAAGACAAGTGCCTGCAAGACCTTTTTCTATGGTAGCTTCCAGTGCCTGTTCATTGGTTTGTGATGGCATAGTAGTAGTATTTTTATGAGTAAAATTTATCGTTATTCCAGTTGGTAACATTGCTTTCGATGTAATCGGAAATTTTTATAAAACCTTCGTCATTTCTAATAATGTTATCATAGAAACGTGCCTGCCAACCAAATTCTAATCCTAAACGATTGGCATGTTTTGTAACAGCCGATTTATACGAACCAATGATAGAGGAAACCGTATTTTTTCCCTGATTTTGAAACCGTTGTTGTGCAATGGTTTTTGAATCGTGTAAATCGGGTGGCGGTGATTGTGATTGTTCATCAAAATCATTATTCAAAATCAAAATGCCGTGTATATGATTGGGCATTACCACAAATGCGTCTAATTCTACCTTTTGGGAATGATTTTTTATTTCATGCCAAAACACATCTGCCAATATGCCTACATTAGATAAATTCATTTTCCCGTTGTTAATTTCCCCAAAATAATGTACCCGATTGGCGGTACAAATCGTTATAAAATAGGCGGCATTGGCCGAATAATCCCACCATTCGGCACGTGCAGACGCAATTCGGTATTTGTTTTTATATTTTTCGGACATCGGTTTGTATTTGGTTCAATCAATATTATTCATGTTGGTTTTTTGTTTTTTTGTAGAGACAAGGCATGCCTTGTCTCTCTACCGTATGCATATCCGTGCAAATAATCAAATAATCAAATAAATAAGACAAGGCATGCCTTGTCTCTCTACCGTATGCATATCCGTGCAAATAATCAAATAATCAAATAAATAAGACAAGACAAGGCATGCCTTGTCTCTACCACACGCACTTGTCTCTACCGCACGCACGCGTGGCAATTAACAAACTTTTATTTTACCCGTTACCGCACTATTAATCAACGTAGCTTTGTATTCTTTTAGCTTTTCTATTTCTTGCTCTTTGAGAGTAATGGCGGAGTCTATTACTTCTGTATAGTTATTAATATGTAAAACGATAGATTCTTGTTCCTTTCTTGTAGGAATAGCAATTTCAATATTATTGATTTGGAATTGAGTCAGCATAGGTATGGCTGTGTTGCTAACTAAATTTAAGATTCCATTCAAAACTACTTTAATGCCAAGGAAAACATATTCAGGAAATTCGGTTATTTCTTTTAATAATGACCCCACTGATAAAAGGTTTGTAAAAAATATGTTTTAGATTGCTTTGTTTTTCGAGATATTGTTAGTATCTTTGTGGGTATAAAAGAGGTTACGAACACAAAATATATCACCGATGTTTCGCAAAAACGAAAAACACCGACAAGTTGGACTATTTGGCTACGACTACTTACTAGGTTCAAGTTACGGAGCCTTTAAACACACCCCTGGCTATCATTTTCACCACATCATATTTAAGCAGTTGAACGAAGAAATCTTCGCTCCACTATATAGCGACAAGAAAAGTGCGCCCAACTCGCCTATCAACAGCATGGTGAGTGCCTTGCTATGGCAACAACTACATAATTGGACGTTTGAAGAACTAGAACGCCACCTACAATTTGATGTAGAAACACGTATGGCTATCGGAGCAAGTGCCACCTTCGGCGATGTACCCTTTTCGATACGTACCCTTCATTTGTTCAAAAACCGCTTGGCTAAGTACGAAATAATCCATAATACGAACTTGATAGCCCAGTTATTTAACCAGATGACCGCCGACCAAATCAAATCGCTAAACGTAAAAACGAACATACAACGGGGTGATACGGTACAACTACAAAGCAATATTCGCAAATACAGCCGCTTAGAGTTATTGGTGAGTGGTAAACGCTTATATAAATCCTTATCCGAGCCAGAACGCCAATGCACGAAGCCCTATTTGCACCGTATATAAAAGGAAGTTCGGATGGATTTGTGTACAGTTTACGGGGCAAGGAACTAGACGAACCCCTACAAGCCATTGCCAAAGTCTACACACATTTGTACCTTGATTTGCAAAATACGCAAAACAACAACCCATCGTTTAAGCTATTTGAACAAGTATACAAAGAACATTTTTTGACACAAAAGAACAGAACAGCGAAACAGGCAAGGAAACGATAACTACAAATTTAATTGATGCCAAAGAATTCGGGTCTGGGATATTGCAGTCGCCCAATGATTTAGAAGCCACTTATCGCCAGAAAAAAGAAGAGAAAATTCAAGGTTTGGTCTTTGCCAACAAACCGCACCCGACAACACAACACGCCATCACGGCTGTTGTGGTGTCGCCCAATGACGATAGTGTTATTTATCGTGAGCAATTAGACGACCTCCATGCTCGCACTCCCGACTTATCGGAGCAACATTTTGACGGCGGCTTTGGTAGCGAAGAAAACGATTTACGGATGAAAGAGTTAGGTATTACGCCTATTCAAACGGCTATACGGGGCGTAAAAGCAGCATCGCCAATGGTCATAACCATTAAACCAAGCACCGAAACAAACAGCAACACCGAAACAAACAGCAACACCGAAACAAACAGCAACACCGAAACAGCCGTTACTTATCGGACAATGCGCTAATCCAGAACAGTTGATGGTGTTAGCTATATTGAAAAAGAACTTTAAGGCTGTTTTTGATTTAGATAAATGCAATAATTGTCCTTTTTTTGATACGTGTCCAACCAAGACACACCGCAACGAGAAGAACAATACAGCTACATTTAAATTTTCTACTAATGATGTATTACGGCAAGAGCGGCAAAACACAAATAACCCATGAGCGAAGCCAGGCGGTGGAACCTTTAATGGGTTTATTCCAAATGCTTAAAAATACGCTTTGTCGCCAATATAGGCTCGTTTGAACGTATTTTTAACGTATTTTGTAAAAAATGCAATTTTAATACATCTATAAACCTAATTCACCTAAAAATTGCTTGATTTTTATGCCCTTTTTCAGCGGGTATAATACTAAGCTGGGATTAATAGTTGTTGGACCCAAATCCATATTTATTAATGCAACTTTACCGCAGGTAGAACCTCTTTGAACAATAATTATATCATTCTTATTAACCATTATTTCAGGAGATTCATAATATTTTTTCCACGAAATAAAAACAGGTTGGGACAAATGTATATTTCCTTCCCAATCTAAATGAGTTGCACCCAATGTTAATGCACCTTCTCCTTCGCCAACTAAATCAGAAGTTGTATCCTTTAAAACCAATTCTTCCCTGTGATTTTAGAATATACTTCAACCTCTTCACTTCCCACCCCTCTGGTATCTCCCCAATCCATTCCACACCGCTATCTTTTAGTTTTGCATTGGGGTTTAGCCCGCGTGTAACTGCTTTGTGTATGAGTATTTGCCTGCGTTCTTTGAGCAGTTCTATTTGTTTTTGTTTGATGCCGATGGCTTGGTCTATCTGGGCGGTTTTGCGGTCGAGAAAGGCGGCAATGGCGGTTTGTTCGGTTGTTGAGGAGTTTGGAAAATGATGTTATTAACATCTGTTTCATTTATACCTGCTTGTGCCCCCTGTTTGACTTAATAAAATTTGCAAACGCTCATTTATTAAAGCATAATATAAAAATTTACTATCAACTCCTTTGTTCTCCTCAATAGCAATAACAGATTGATTTGCGCACGCTTCAAATTTTAAATAACCAATATTTGCACATGTAGCCCCAGTTAGTGCAATCAATACCGTGTTTGGTTTTATTAATTTAGTGGCACTATATTTTAACCCACTTTCGGTTATAAATTTATCTGCTGAAACGATTTCGCAATTTTGCAACTTCCCTGATGGCAACCAGGGTATTTCACCATCCCAATATTTTAGAATATTTGTTGATGGTGTTCCACCAGCTTTAGTTTTGCCAAGACGCTTCACAATTATAGTTTCCCAATGTTTTGGAATTTCCCCCAGCCATTCTACGCCAGAGTCTTTATAAGCGTTATATTTTTGCATGTTGAGTATTTGTGTCATCAGATTTAAAAATGTTTTTTTGCTTGTTCTTCTTCAATGATGGCTTTCAGAGCCGTTTCATCGGGTAATTGGATAAGGTATTTGGATACAAAAAGCTGCTCGGCTAAACCTGCGGTGGCATATTTGACCAGGCTTTCGTTTTTGCCTGCACAGAGAATAATGCCCACAGGTGGATTGTCGCCTTCGTTCATTTCGTTGTCTTGGTAATAATTGAGGTACATATTCATTTGCCCTGCATAGGCAGGGGTAAAGTCGCCTATTTTGAGGTCTATCAAGATATGGCTTTTGAGTAAACGGTGATAAAACACAAGGTCTATTCGATAATGCGTATTATCAAAGGTAATGCGTTTTTGGCGGGCTTCAAAGCAAAATCCCTTTCCTAATTCTATCAAAAAGTCGTGTAGGTGCGTGATAATAGCTTCCTCTAAATCGGCTTCTTGGTAGGTTGTTTTCTCCGAAAGCCCCAAAAATTCTAAGATGTAGGGGTTGCGGATAAAATCAATGGGTTTTCGCTGCTCACTTACGGTATTCGCCAAAAGGCTCTCCTTATCGGTACTAAGCCCTGTTCTTTCAAACAAAAGGCTATTTCTTGCCCTTTGCAAATCTCTTACTGTCCATTGATTTCGCAGCGAGAAAGTTTCGTAAAATGCCCTTTGCAGGGGCATATCGCATTTGATAAATTCGATGAAATGCGAAAAACTCAATTGGTTGAGCAAAAGGTTAATATCGGGTGAATGGGCATATAGTTCGACTTGACCAAGATTTGTTGTTACCTTTTGGACAATTGTTGGTGGCAGTTTGAATTGGTCAGACAGTGTCTGACCAATTTGGGGATAACAGTCATAAAACTGCCTAAAAAGTTTTAAATTGGTGAGAGAAAGCCCTTTTATTTTCTTTTCAGCTAATTTTTTGGCTATATTTTTTAATACTGTTGCTCCATATTCAGCCCTATCCGCCCCCGCTTGCTCATATTCTACCAAATAGAATCCTATCAGCCAATTACGCAGGGTAAAGGCTGTATCTACTTGTTTTTCAACTTGTTTTATGAAAATAAGTGAATTTCTTCAATCGTTGAAACGAGTTCGTTTATTTGCATGTATTATTTTTATTATGTAATTAAAAAAATTTATAATGATAATATTTCACGAATTAAACCATCGCTCAATTCCTCTAATTTCAAAATGTCGGTGCTTACTTCCTCGATACTTCGCAAAGGTTTGTGGCGGTAAAAGTATTTGTTGAAGCTGATTTCGTAACCAATTTTGGTAGCCTCTAAGTTTATCCAAGCTTCGGCAACATGGGGTTTTACTTCACGCAAAAAGTAGCTATAAATGTTATTTTTCAATGGCACATTTTCAGTGTCCCGCAGGTCGCTTTCGGTTTCGTATTCCAGATACTCGCCTTTTTTGTTGGTAGCATAATAGCCATAATCGGCAAGTTCTGTTTCTTTACAATCCAAATGTTCAAGTAATTGCTCTAATTTGTCACCTGCTAATTTGGTTGTCCCTTTAATTACTTTTTCGGCTGTGGCATCGTACCAGCTTACTGCATTTAAAATGGCATTTTTTTCAGAGGCAGAAAGTTTTGTTTTTTTAGCTTTTAATGCTTCATCTACTTTTTCTTTGAATAAATTAAAATCGTTGTATTCATCTGCACCAATGGTTTGCATCAATTCGGTGGCAGCGTTTAATAAATCCACTTGTTTTGTCCAAAGGGCTTCGCTTACCAAGGCTTTACTTTGTTTGGCATTGAGGTTGAGTTCATTTTTTTCGCACCATTCGTTGATTGCTTTTTCGTGTTTGGCAATGTCGGTATATAGCGTTTCGCCAAAGGTTTGGTATGCCCAAACCATAGGTTCGCGCAAGGTTTTATCAAAACGTAATTCAGCTATATGCTCTGCGGTAAATTGTGCTTTTAATCGTTTAGGTCGTTCAATGGTTACTTTGTAATACCCAAAATCGGTATTGTCAAATAGTTGTGCTGCTATGCCTTGTTCTTCTTTGGTTTCAGGATTTATTACACGGTCAACTGCTTGCATTTTTTCATACACCGAAACTATTTCACGGATATGCTCTGGTGCAAACTCACAATTTTTGTTTCCTAAGTTTTTACGCAGTTTACGGAACAATAAACCTGCATCAATCAATTGCACTTTGCCTTTGCGGTTTGTTGCCTTGTTGTTGCTCAATATCCAGATATAGGTAGTAATGCCGGTATTGTAAAACAAATTGTTAGGCATTTGCACAATAGCTTCCAACCAATCGTTTTCAATGATGTGCCTGCGGATATTGCTTTCACCGCCACCCGCATCACCCGTAAACAAACTGCTTCCGTTATGCACCGAGGCAATACGAGAGCCTAATGGGCTTTGAGAAAGCGATTTCATCTTATTCACCATTTCCATCAAAAAAGCAATTGCCCGTCCGATGAACGTGGGGTTGCATCTGCATTTTCTTCAATGTTCCAATAATTTTTTAGCTTAATTTGAAAACGAGGATCAATAATATCTTTGCCATCTTTTATATACTTTTGTTCGCTTGCCCATGATTTTCCGTAAGGCGGGTTTGAAAGCATAAAGTCAAAGGTAGTTCCTGCAAATTCATCGGTTGAAAGCGTTGAGCCAACACGAATATTTTCGGGGTTGTTGCCCTTAATCATCATGTCTGATTTGCAAATGGCGTAGGTTTCATCGTTTATTTCCTTACCATACAAATACACATCACCTTTGGCTTTTATTTCACCTTCTTCGTCTTTTACAAAATTTTGAGATTCGGTAAGCATACCACCACTACCACAAGCAGGGTCGTAAATGGTCATTACTGGGGGCAGCTTATCTTTTACCGGTTCAAAAATAATATGGGTCATCAGGTCAATAACTTCACGTGGGGTAAAGTGTTCTCCGGCTTCTTCGTTATTGTCTTCGTTGAATTTTCTAATCAATTCCTCAAACACATAGCCCATTCCCAAGTTTGTCAAAGGCGGCAGTTTTCTTCCATCGGGGTCGTTCTTTTCAAATGGGGTAAGGTTGATATAAAGTGAAGTGAATTTTTCCAATACACTTAATAGCACATCTTTCGATGCCATGTGGCGTACCTGACTTTTGAGTTTAAATTTTGCAATAATTTCTTTTACATTTTTACTAAAACCGTCGAGGTAATCTTCAACGTTTGCCAAGAGAATTTGTTGGTTATTGGTAGCGGTATCGTGTAAGCGTTGCAATGTCCATTCGCTGGTGTTATAAAACACATAGCCACTGGCTTGTCTCAATCCGGTTTCGTCCCATTCCGTAAATTTGGCTTCCTCTTTTTGAAAGACTAATTCTTCTAGTACTGCTGGTTTTGTAGTTTCAAGCAAGGCATCTAACCTGCGAAGAACCACCATGGGTAAAATAACATCACGGTATTTACCGCGAACATATACGTCACGCAAACAATCGTCTACTATTGACCAAATAAAGGATATTAATTTATTAGGTACTGATTGGTTCATTTTGCTTATATTTACTTGTCTGTGGATGTTGTTATTATTTTTGGTGCGTTGGTTAAAATTGTTTAAAAGTGCGGGTCGGCAAAAAAAAACAAGGCACTAAGTTGTCGATATATTTTTCTGTTGTTTAATGGTTGTTGTGTCGTTCGTTACGCTTGCTTGTAAGGGTTTTGGGGGTTGGGCGAAGTGGGGGGAATTTAGTAGTACAAATGTTTATTAGAATTCCGAATGTTCAATTTAGAGCAGAAAGCCTCACTATTGCAAACCCCCTTGTTGTCGGCTGGCGTTTTGTCGGTTTAGTTTGTCCATAGTTTGAATACTGCTAATGCACTTAAAATTATTGTCAGTCCACCAATAACCCAAAGTGAAATTTTAATTACTTTTTGGTTGTCCAAAAGTAACTGTGTCTGCTTGTTTGTTTCGGTTTCAATTATTTGTCGTAATTCCTTTGTATTTTTAGCAAACTCAATTTCAAAAATCTGTTTTATTTGGTTTCTTTCGCTCTCAATTAGTTGTTTTATTTCTGATTTATTGTCTGCAAGTTTGTTTTTAATAGTAATTTCTAGGTCTTTATAATAAGTTTTATTGTTAGTACTTAATTCTTCAATTTGCTTATTTGTATTCTTTGAAAAGCTATTATGTAAAATTACTAATCCATCAAAATGTGCTTTTATTTGAGTTGACAGATCTGTATTATTCTGCTTGTTAGTCTTTTCAAGGTCGCTAATTTGCTTATTTATATTCTTTGAAAAATTATTATGTAAAAGTATTAATCTATCAAAATGTACTTTTATTTGAGTTGACAAATCTGTATTATTCTGCTTGTTAGTCTTTTCAAGGTCGCTAATTTGCTTATTTATATTCTTTGAAAAATTATTATGTAAAAGTACTAATCCATCAAAATGTACTTTTATTTGAGTTGACAAATCTGTATTATTCTGCTTGTTAGTCTTTTCAAGGTCGTCAAGACTTTTAGTAACTTTCTCTTGTTGTGCTTTTTGCAACTCGTTTATGCTGTCAAGTATTTTACTGTTTTGGTCAAACTGTTTGCTTATTTGCTCATAAGCAACTGTAAGTCCTTGCAATTTCTGATATGCGTCTGAAACGGCTTTTAGTTTTCCGACTTCTTTGTCAAAGTCTTCTAATATTGTATTAAATTTCTGCAAGTTGCTCATATAATAAAGTATTGATTTTTTTTAATTGTGATAGTTTTTGAGAATAAACATCATTTAGCAAATACGCTAAATCATAATATTCTGCAAGTTGTTCTAATTTTTCTGGATAGAATTTTGAGATTGATAGGCACAAATCCATTTTTTGTTCTTCATTTAGGTTCTTACCTAAAATCATAAGTCTGTTTAAAAAATCGTCTTGTTCGCTTTTTGAAAAGGTTTGTTTGATCGTTTCCAAAGCACTTTCAAAACGTTCTTTTCCATCACTATCTTGGTATTCATTGAGTGCTAAACGAACAAAACCACTTAAAAAATTTAAGCCAACATTATTTTTGCTATCAATAAGAAAACGACTTATTGTATCTTTTAACTTTACATATTCTTCATTTCGCAATTCTAAATTATAAATTTCAGGAATGAAGATTTTATTTATCTTTTTCAAATTAGCACAAAATTCATTTAGTGTTTTTAGTGATTGCTTACGACTATAAGCAATGTTTTCAAAAGTCCAATTTAGTAAATACCAAACCGATTTTTCTAATATCGTTGTTTTCTCAATTTTTAATATTTCTGTTTTTACGTCTGTGTTAGGTTCGTATTTTGTGATATAATTTGAAACACTTTTTGTAATTGTCGTTTCGTTTTGCATTTTGAATTGCACTTCAAAATGGTCAATAAAATTGGTTGTCCAGTCGGAAACAATGCCTAATAAACTTAAACGATAAATTGCTTTTTGTAAAGTGTCGTTGTTTATTCTCAATTTTGCATAAGCATCATTCCAAAATATTCTTACCTTGCTTTCGCTCTTGAAATAGGTATTTATTACACCCAAAATTATTTTAAAATCTTCGTCAATATCGTTTTGTCCTTGTGTGAAAAGAAATACTTGTTTAAAAATATCTTTTCCATCCCACTTCACTTCTTCGCTAATCTCTTTCATTT
>JADKCK010000077.1 GCA_016718845.1 Sphingobacteriales bacterium | reverse complement strand
AAAAGTTTATGTCGAATTTTATAACGTTGGCACTTTGTCCGACAATAGCCGCATTGTTATTCGTGACGATGGCGTGGGTATGACCCTTGACGATGTACAAAATAAATGGATGGTTATTGGTACTAATAGCAAACGTACCCAATTATTTGCCGACGAAACGCGGCAAAGGCGCGTTATTGGCGAAAAAGGCATAGGTAGGTTTGCTGTTGATAAATTAGGTAGCCGTTTGCTGATGAAAACCAAAACAGCCAATGATACACAAGAACTAAATGTGGAAATAAAATGGAGCGATTACGAAAAATTAAGCCAAGAAAATGCCCCCACATTATTTACAGATATAGAAAACGCTTATAAGCAAACTAATGCACCAATAGGCGAAAGAGGAACAACCTTAACTATTGAAGGTATTCGTGAAATATGGACAGAAAAAGATATTAAAATTGCCTGTCAAAGATTTGCCAAACTCATTTCGCCATTCGCTACGCTCAAACCACCTTTTCAAATTTTTGTATCTGCCAACGAATATAAAGATATAACAGGGAAACCCAAGTTTGATAAAACACCCATTGAAAACGATACTGTAAGTTTTGCCACTGAAACTATTTTTTTGGACTATAATAAGGAGCAAAATAGCCAACAAATTATAAAAAACAAAAAAGGCAAGCTAATTACGGAAACGCAAAATATTAACCCATTAGTAGGAGGTGTTAAATTTAAATTATTTTACTTTGACGAACAAGGCAAAGCTCGCTTCAAAAAAAATAATGCTGAAATAGACAATCAAATTGATGGTATTCGCATTTATAGAGATGGTATTTTAACAACCCCTTTTGCCGAATATGAAGATATTCGTGACAAAAAGCGCGATATTTTGGGTATTGACAAACGCCGTTGGTCGGGTTTTTTCGAGCGCGTGAGTTCACACGATTTGCTTGGCTTTGTGGAAATTGGCAAAGACGAAAATCCACAAATTATTGAGGCAACCAATCGTCAAGATTTTATAGATAACAACGCTTATCGCGACCTAAAAACATTTATTATTGCTCAAATTTTAGAATTAGAAAAAACGCTAAAAGATAGAAAAGAAGAAAAACGCGAAAAAATTAGCCAAGCACTCAACAAAGCTAATGAAGATTTGCAAATATTTACCAAAACAATACGCGAACTAAAAAGAGATAATCCACTACTTGGCACATATTTAACTCCTTTAGAAGAACAAGCTAAAAAAGCCGAAATAGCTATTAAGCAAGGAATAAAGGATAAAGAAGAACAACAAAAAGAATTTGTGCGCAAAGAAAACATTTATTTGAGTATGATGTCTTTGCAGCAATATGCCACCCACTTAGCTCATGCTTTGCGCACAGGCATAGGACGCATTAAACGTCCCGCTGAGTTTTTGAGCAAAAATTTCCCCAATCCCATTTATGAAACACGATTTAAAAAATACACTGACAATATTTATATAGAAACAAATACCCTGTCGCGTATTTTAGATTTTATGTTGAGCTATGCCCAAAGCGACTTGCCTATAGAAACTTTTAGCATCAAAGAATTATTGCAAAATTTGTTTAATCATACCTATCAATCTTTATTTGAATTAGAAAACGTACATGCTTTCGTGGAAATGCACGAAGATTTAATGCTTAATAGTATCCCTAAATTTTTTGAAGATATTTTTGAACAATTAATCGCCAATTCAATCAAAGCCTTAGAAAATCAACCCAATAAAATAATTCGTTGTATCGGATTAGTCGAAAATAAGCAATTTGTACTTTATTTTTCCGATAATGGTTGTGGCATCAAACAAGGCGACGAAGCAAATGTATTTGAAATTTACTATACACAAACTGCTCATCAAGGCGGTTCGGGCATAGGTCTGTACATTGTAAAAACACGCATAGAGGCATTAAAAGGAACGATACAAGTCGTGGAAAATGAATTTAAACCTACAGGAGCAACTTTTAAAATCACCCTACCCTTTAATAATCAACCTCATGGATAAATCTACCACACAAATTATTTGGATTGACGATGACATCAAATTTAAAGATGATGTTTTGATGGACGAATTGCGAGAAACCTACCAAACTGTTTCATTCTTTGATAAAGCGGCAGAAGGATTGCAATACATCTTTAATAACACCAATCAAGCCATTATCATCATTTTGGACATTGACATGCCCAAAATGAACGGACATGTCTTTTTGTCAAAACTGCGCGAAGTTTCTAAACTAATACCTGTTATACTTTTTACGGGCATAAACGAAAATACAGAAGTTTTATCCGATTTTATAAATAATCATGCCTTTGCCTTTATTAAAAAAGATGCTGGTTATGAGGAAATTATGGCAATCGTAAAAAAAGCGGAAACAGAGTTACTAACTCGTGCCGATGGGCTAATAGAAGATGCCTTAGAAGAGTGGTTGTTAATACAAGATAAACAAAAATTAGACAAGCCATTTTAGTGCAAGCGGGCGGACAATCTTATTCTATCAACCAAATTTTGCAAGAGGTGAGGCAACAAACACCATTTGGACGCACCTTTATGAAAGACGTTGTTATGCTAACTATTGATTTAATTCTACGCAACAAACGCCAATTATCATGATAAATATCCTTCTTGCTCATGATAACAAAGATGAAATATTAGGTGTTTTTTTTGAACAATGCGCCTCATTAAGCAAAAACATCTTACTGCCCATTGCTCAAATCGTAGAATTAGATAGTAATTCATTAAACAAAGAAACAGTCGAAAATACGATTAGCCAATTTGACCAACATCCTTTTTTGTTTATTGCATATTCGACGAAAGGTATGGGTGCATGTTAAATTTTTTCTTTTTTTTTCTTACCTTTGCCTGCTTTGCCCGCGAAACAGAATTAGGCAACGCACTTATAGCACAAAATTGCCATACCTTTATAGGCTACGATAAAGAAGTACGTTCAGTTATAGAATATCATAATATTTTTGCCCAATGCGCTGTCTATGGCTTAGAACGCTTTATAGCAGGCGAAACAACAGGCATGATATGGGAAGAAATGCGAAACAACTATACCCAAACGATTGATAGCATTGATGCATACGCTGGCGACTTTACTGTACTTTACAATTTGCGCAAAAACCGTGATGCACTAATTTTATTAGGCAACACAAATACAACAATTAATACCATCAAAACAAAAAATCTCAACCAATAATAATAGCAATGAACGCTACTTTAGAACAAAAAGTAAAACCCGCTACCCAACGCAAAATTAAAAAAGTTGCCATATTGGGTTCGGGCGTAATGGGCTCGAGAATTGCCTGCCACTTCGCCAATATTGGCTTGCAAGTGGTGCTGCTCGACATTGTACCTAATAAACTAACCGATGCCGAAGCCGCCAAAGGCTTAACCCTCGACACAAAAGCAGTGCGCAATCGTATCGTCAACGACTCGTTGCAGTTCGCCCTAAAATCGAACCCCGCACCTATCTACGACAAAGCCTTTGCTAGCCGTATCCAAACAGGCAATTTCGACGACAATATGTCGTTGATTAAAGATTGTGACTGGATAATAGAGGTTGTCGTCGAACGCCTCGACATCAAAAAATTGGTGTTCGAAAAGGTCGAAGCACACCGCAAACCCGGCACCCTTATCACCTCCAACACATCGGGCATTCCTATTCACCTAATGACCGAAGGACGTAGCGAAGATTTCAAAAAACACTTCTGCGGCACGCACTTCTTCAATCCACCCCGATACCTCAAACTCCTCGAAATTATCCCAACTGCCGACACCGACCCCGAAGTTACCCGCTTCTTGATGCAATACGGCGACCTGTATCTGGGCAAAACCACCGTTTTGTGCAAAGATACACCCGCCTTTATTGCCAACCGCGTAGGGGTGTTTTCTATCATGACCGTTTTTCATGTGATGACAGAAATGGGCATGACCTTTGCCGAAGTTGATGCACTAACAGGTCCGGTAGCAGGTCGACCCAAATCGGCAACTTTTCGTACCTGCGACGTAGTAGGCTTGGATACCTTAGTAAAAGTAGCCGCCAACCTATACGAAACATGCCCCAACGACGAACAACGCGAAATGTTTAAAATACCTGCCTACATCGACCAAATGGTAAAAAACAATTGGATTGGTGATAAATCGGGACAAGGTTTTTATAAAATGATGAAAGGCGGCGGCAAAAAAGAAATTTTGATGCTCGACCCAAACACCATGGATTACGCATCGCAAACAAAACCTAAGTTTAAATCGGTGGGCGACGCCAAAGCCATTGATAACCTAAAAGACCGACTAAAAGTGTTGCACGGCGCAGGCGATAAAGGCTCGCAGTTTTTAAACACCATGTCGCACTATTTGTTCCAATACGTATCGAACCGCATACCCGAAATAGCCGAAGAAATCTACAAAATTGACGATGCCCTACGCGCTGGTTTTGGCTGGGAATTAGGTCCGTTTGAGTACTGGGACGTGTTGGGCGTAGCCAATGTGGTAAAACAAATGGAAACCGCTAACCGCCGCCCCGCCCAATGGATTTACGATATGTTGGCAGCAGGCAACACCTCGTTTTACAAAGTTGAAGGCGGTGTGCGCAAAGTATACAACCCCGCTAAGGGCAACTACGAACCCATTGCTGGCAAAGAATCGTTTATAATTTTAGATAATTACCGCGACAATAAACCCATTTGGGGCAACAAAGGTTGTACCGTTCATGATATTGGCGATGGCGTTTTGTGCGTTGAGTTTCATACAAAAATGAACGCTGTTGGCTCCGAAATTTTACAAGGCATCAACAAAGCTATTGATATTGCCGAGCAACAAGGCTGGCGTGGTGTAGTAATTGGTAACGATGCCCCTAATTTTTCGGCGGGTGCTAACCTTGCCATGATTTTAATGTTGGCAATTGAGCAAGAATACGACGAGCTGGATTTTGCCGTTCGGGCGTTTCAAAACACCACCATGCGCATACGTTATAGCAGCGTGCCTGTAGTGGTTGCACCCCATGGACTAACACTTGGCGGTGGCTGCGAAATGACGATGCACAGCGACCGCGCCGTAGCTGCCGCCGAAACCTACATTGGCTTGGTTGAGGTGGGTGCAGGCGTAATACCCGGCGGCGGCGGAACCAAAGAGTTTGCGTTGCGAGCCTCTGATGCTTATTTCTCGGGCGATATTCAAATACCAACCCTACAAAACTACCTAATGGCTATTGCTACTGCCAAAGTGGCAACATCGGCAAGCGAGGCTTTTGCGATGAATATTTTGCGCAAAGGCATCGACCAAATTGTAGTAAACAGCGACCGCGTACTTGCCGAAGCCAAACAAGCCGTTATAGAAATGTCCGAAGATGGTTATGTACCCTCGGCTCCACGCACCAACATTCAGGTATTAGGGCGCACCGCACTAGGCTCGTTCTACTCGGGTATTTCGGCATTGCGTTTTGGTGGATACGCATCGGAACACGACGAATTTATTGCCCGCAAAGTAGCGTATGTATTGTGCGGCGGCGATTTATCTGCCCCAACACAAGTTACCGAACAATATTTGCTGGACATTGAACGCGAAGCCTTTTTGCAATGTGTAACTACCAAAAAATCGATGGAGCGCATACAAAGCATTTTAACAACAGGCAAACCGCTTAGAAACTAAACCAAATAAGCATAAAAATCCCCCGCTACAAAAATAGCGGGGGATTTTTTTTGGCAGATGATGATATAACATTTACGTTATTAGTCTGTACTCTTTGTGTTTATAATATTTTGGCATCGAATCTATCCTTATATGCAGCCAACTAACACCTAAACCAGCCGTGCTTAACCATTTAGGTTGTTCGTGTATTAGTGCGGCATATTGCTGCCCTACCACTTGCCACAATTTTCGACCTGATGGATAGGAGCATTGCGAACAAATTGGGCTAAATGTGGATAATTTTTGTTGTTACTAATGTCGGTTGGTACAATTAATTGAGCATCGCCATTTAAATTTGCAAAAGAAACAACCGTTTCTTCGTTATTAAAATGAGCTAAAAAATCAAATTTATTGGCAACAATTTGGGGTAAAATGGTGCTATTTATTAAAACGAACTCAAAATTAGCAGCTATGTTATTGTCCTGGCAAATGTCAAAAGGGCATTTACTCGGCCAAAAGCTTCAAAATCCCGTCTCTCTTCGATAAAGTTGTAATTCATTAAAAACGATTTACTTTTTGTTTTTATTTTCTCTGTCGGGTCGCAGAAATACTTGGCGGGCATACGCCAAAAATAGCACCATAAAAACAATAAACATAAAAATGGCAAAAAAGTACATAGTGTTTTGTTTTGGGGTGATAAAGATGTTTAATCGTGTAGGTATTCGGGGTATCTGTATTTCCAGCCTTTGCCTTGGCAATCGGGGCAAGTTTGCGAGGCGGCGGTTTGTTTTTTGCCAATTGCCCACCAAGGTGTGTGTGTAGGTTTAATGGGTTTGCTGCCCCAGCCGCTGCATGTTTCGCAACGGGTGCGGCGTTTAAACTCTAAGTTCCATAAATAGCGTGTTACCAACAACAACATATACACCACCGTAATGTAGGTGGCATACAAACCATACTCGCGCAGTTGGTCAATAAAATACACCAATGGCACCAACACAAAACCAATAAGAGCCACCCAAGGTAGCCTAAAATACGGGTTTTTCTCGAGGTAAACCACATTAAAAATAATGTAGTAAAAAAAAGCTATGTACAAAAAGCCGTATGCCTCCCATCCATCACCCAACAAGCCTACCATAAATCGCCCAAAAAAAACGCCTAATATCAAAATAGCCACTTTGTCTGTCCAGGTGCTAAAGTTGATGTATCTGCCCAGCGCCAATAGGGCAATTATACCAGTTGCTATATACGAGTAATTGAACAACACATTAGTGTTGTTTCTCATCCCATCAAAATAATGGTACAATTCAACATCAATAACTCGCAACATAGCGGCGCACACTAACAAGGCTATAGCAATAATAGCCAATGGATGTGCCCTTAATCCTACAATTTTGCTTTCTTCAATGGCTCCGTATATCCAGTTTTCTACGTATAAAGCCCATATAATTAAGATACTATAAAAAATGGCATTACTATCTACAACACCCAATATAACCACACTAACAAACACGGCACCCAGCAGTATAATAAACGGATGCGATTCAAAATCGGCTGTTTGGCTTTGTTCGATGATTTGGGTTAACCAATTTGGTGTACTAATTGCCCATAATATCAATGCTATTAGGGCAATAATGCATAGTATTGGCGGAACTATCGCAATGTAATCTGCAGTTAACATAAATTAAGGGGTTGTTTGTGTCACCGAAATTGTGCCTGTGCCTGTGTTCCATTGTACGGTAACTTGGTTGCTACCCTGCCCCGACAATATAGTGCCGCCAGTAACTGCCCATTGATAAGTGCTACCTGCAATGGCTGTTACGCTATAGGTTTTGGTTGGATTGGCATTGCAAACCAAATTGCTGCCTACCAACTGTATGCTTAAGCCGGGGCTGTTGGGTAAACCGGGTGTGCCTTTGTTGCAACCTGCATACCAATTTGCGGGGTCATTTAGGTTACCATTGGGGTCGTTTAGTTGTAGGGTAGGTCCTTCGCCGTCGGGTGGTAGTGGCCAGGGGGCGGCATCGTTGTATACCATAGATAGGTACAGCCTGCCCGTATTGTCGTATAGGCGCAAGGCATCGCCATTGCCACTTAATCCAAACAAAAAGTTGCCGATTTTGTTACTTACGCCTGGGTTTTGTACATTAAATGCCGTAAGCGATGCGCAAATAACCAAATATCCGTTGGCGGGTAAGTTGGTACCCGCTGCAAAAACAAATTCGTTGGTATTATTGGCATCGGTTAGTTTCCAGCCGCTTAGGTTGTAGTTGGTGGCGGTATTGTTTTTAAGTTCTATCCAGTCGCCGGCTTCTTGTAACACTGGCGATTTATAGTTTATTTCGTTAAACACAATGGGTTGTTGGCAAGGCGTGTATGCTTGCCCCGGCGAGCCACCCATGCAACCATCTTGCCAACTGCTGCCTTCGTTTAGGTTGGCATTGGTGTTGGGGTTTATTAGCTCAAGGGTTCGCCCCAATCCATTGGCACATTGCGGAAAAAAAATAGTGTCGCTATAAGTTACACTTAGTTGTAGGGCGTTTGCTTCGTTTAACAAACTAATGGTTTCGGTATCGTTGTTAAACAAAAACGAAAAGGTACCTACTTTATTGGTAACTGTGGGGTATTGTTGGGTAAATTTGGTTTCATCGCCATAAATAACCAAATAGCCATTGGGGTTGATGAGGGTGCTTGTTGGCAATACAAAAGGGGGCAAACCGCTTTCGTCTTGCAGTTTCCAACCCGAGACATCAACGGTAGAGCTGCCAAAGTTGTGTAGTTCTATCCAATCGCCGCTACTGCGGGTGCTGTCCGAGTTGTAGTTAATCTCCGAGAAAGTGAGCGAGGGCGTTTGAGCAAAAGTGTTTGTACAAAAAAAGAAGGCTAACAGTAAGTACAGATAGGTTTTCATGGTATTTAGGGTTAAGCGTAAAATTGGCTGCAATTTACGACAAAAAAACAAAAAAGGCTTAAACCACACAAAGATGATTTAAGCCTTTTGAAAAAAAAGTGGCTGGAGGCGGGATCGAACCGTCGACACAAGGATTTTCAGTCCTTTGCTCTACCAACTGAGCTATCCAGCCGCTTTTGCTTTTTAGGCTTACGCCTTTTTAGCGGTGCAAAGGTACAACGGTTTTTGTTAATTGCAAAGCTTTTTGCAAAAAAAACAAAACTTTTTCAAAAAAAGCGTGTTTTTAGGTTCAAAAATAAAATTGTTTGTACAATGGTATTGATAAATCAGTAAATATTTGTTTGATTTGCACAATTCAATTAAATTTTTGCTGCAGTATGGCATAAGGGTAAACTTATTAAACTTTTGTTGTTTTTAGATTAAAACGGAGAACATAGATAGGTTTCACTCTGTGTTCTTCGTGTCTTTTATTATTTTTTTGGGTAGATGCCACAAAAAAGGCAATCGTACTAAGCTTTGTAGTTGGACAAGCTAACCATAACCACGCCATGTAACTGTCTATTTTTTATGTTATTATTATTGGTGTAAGGTGTTTTGCAAGCTAAAAACCAACCTACTCAGGCATTAGGTTTTTTTGTACAAATATACTATCCATTAGTACATTATCACCAATATCTAATTTCCAGTAATATCTACCTGGCAAATAATTGTTTAACAAAATGGTAAAATTAGTACTTCCAGCGGCTATGTCATATTGTTCAACGATTGTTTCTTCATTATCTTCTATAATTAAATTACATACTATTGGAGTAGGCATATCAAAGCTGAAAAAAAGTTCGTTATCAAAATTGGCTTCTTTTTGCGGTTCTATCACCTTTAGTGCATACTTTGACGAGCGCATAGGTGCTGCAATTAGTTCTTGTTCGTAATATTGGCAAGGTTTAAATTGCTTGGTGAGTTGTTTGGTGGTATAAACGCGTTTTTGTATGTCGGTGTGTCGGCTATAAATTTGGCTCATAATAGTTTGTAACCGAGCTATCTTATCGTGTTGCTCAATGGTTTCTTTTATCATTTTTTGGCAAAAAACTTGTTCAACAAAATTTTTGTTGCTATCAATTTCAGATTCAAACAAAGCTAATAGGTTACTGTCAAGGTTTCCGTTTAGGTAATTGTCTATTGTTTCGGTATCAAATAAAATGGGCATACACTATTTTTGTTTTATGGATTTTAATATAAATGGATAATACTCGGCGATAAGTTGCAGATAATCAGCGTTTTTCGTAATGTTGTTGCGTAAATTTTGTTGACAATACCTCAACCTTTCGCGGCTTGTTGCTTCGGTATTTAGCATCAATTCGGTCATAATTTCTTTATGCGACATATTTTTCTGATAACGCATAAAAAGTATTTCTTTACACGCTTTATTTAATTTAGCTATACTAAAATCGATAAGTTTCTTTATTTCTGCTTCAAAAATAGTTTCTTCAATTTGCTCTTTATCGGGCAATCCAATTTGGGTATACTGGTCGGTGTTATCCTGTTCTGTTTTCTTTTTTCGTAAAAAGTTCAACCATTTTTTTTGGGCAACACTCAAAATAAAAGTACTGTAAGATGCATTGTTTTTAAACTCGAAATCGTTGTTTGTAAAAATTTTTGATATGCTTTCAAAGACTTCTTGGATTAAATCGGCTGCATTTTCTTTTCTACCGCCATTTTTTAATAGGTAGTGTTCTATTTGGGGGGTCATTTCGTTGTACACCTTTTCTATAAAAACACTATCTAATGTATTAAAAGCATGAAGAACTTGTTGGTTGTTGTATCTGGGCATAAACTTAATGATTAATAACAATTGAGGGCAAAACGTCAGGTTTTTAGCTACAAAAAATAAATTTTAGGTAGTCAATTCTTTTTTTTTGCAAAATTACAACTTTTTTGACTTTATTACCTGACGTTTTTCTGTTTTGTGCAATAAACAACAACATTGCTTAAGCTTGCATGGTTGTAAGCGTTTGGGCAGCAATACGATACTGCAAGTTTAGTAGTCTATATTTTTGAAAAAAATTTCTAAAAAAATAACACCGATAAAAGTTAGTAAAAGTAAAGTATCGTATTGGGAAAAAGTGAACTGTATACCGGCAGTTTGTTGCGAAACAAACTGCCCATTATACCATTTAAAATACATTTAATAATCTATATCCTCAATATAAGATTAGATCCCTTATTACTAAGTATTAACAAGGCACTGCTACATAAGCGTTTTTATCGCTACCTTGCCTAATTATTTAATAGGATCGATGCGATTTAACCCAAATTACTTATCAAACGTATTATGTTATTTACTACTACAATTAATGGGCATTATTGCCGTATTTTTGTATAAATAATCACTTAGCAGTGTTAGTCGGCAGTTTGTTGGGAAACAAATTGCCGACTTTTTTAATGTCAAAAAATAATTTTATTTGTATTTTCAAATATAAGTATACAGCTGCAAAACAAACAGAGCATGACAGCGATTTTTTGAAAATAAAGTTACTTTATGTTACGCAGGGGTGTTATCTAATCAAGTGGCACGAGGCTTTGTTGCTACTTTGTTGTTGTTTTATTACTGCTTATTCACCCATTAAAGGTTTGTTAATTTTTCTTGACAAAGAAAGTAACCCCAAAAGTCAATGCTGTATTTAATTGGCGGGCTAAATTGCAGCTATTACGCACACAAGGACACGAATTTTACGGATTAAACACGGATTTTAAAAAGTGATTTACTGTTGATTTAAAGCCCAAATCTAAACAAAAAGTATAGGGTAATGGTGGTTTAAGATACGGACGGTGGTTTATTTGTTTGTTGAGCAATAAATTGTTCAAAGTGGGCTATTTTGCAGGCACTTAGCAATCATGCAGCGCTATTAAAACCCCAATCATTCTAAAATAAACTTGCTTGTATCATCAAATAAAAATCCATCTTATCCGTGTGTAATCCGTAGAATCTGTGTCCTAAATAAGGTTAAAATAGCGTAGTGCGTAATACAAGCCAATAATTTATCGTTTCAGTAATTTATTTGTTGCTACCTCTTGACCATTGTTGATACTCAAAAAGTAAATACCTGCTGCATACTTCGATACATCTAACAATAACTCGTTGTTACCGCTAGTGGTGTTTATGTTTTGTTGGCTTATTAATCTACCTGCCGCATCGTGCAAACTTAATAGGGCATTGCTTTGGGTGGCAGTTATAAAGTTAATTTTTACCACATCGGTGGCGGGTATGGGCATAATGCTGGTAATACTTAGGTTAGTTACTTGGCGTTGTAGGCTTAGGTTGCCTACAATGGTTTGTTTGCCATCGTAATCGGTTTGTGATAGGCGGTAGTAAGTTATGCCTGCAAAAGGTGTTGGGTCTGGGTAGCTATAAGTTTGGACAGTGTTGCTATTGCCAGAGCCTGTTATGGTAGCAAATGGCACAAAATTGTTGCTGCTTGAAGAACGATAAAGTGTAAAATGGTGGTTGTTAATTTCGGTGGTGGTTATCCATTGCAATATATTGCCATTAGCGGTTGTTTTGCCTGTAAAATTAAGCAAGCCCACGGGCAATACCCCGCATAAAGGTTTTACCAACACACTTTTTAGGCAGCCCGTAGCGTCGGTTACATTTATAACATAAGGCGTTGATTGCGAAATGTTTTCGATGGAAAATAATTGATTGTTGCCAATAGTACCATTGTAAGTGCCGCTTATTTGGTAGGGAGGTACACCGCCATTAGCTCCGCCATAAAGTGTGTAAGTGCCGTTTGCTGCATTACAAGTGTAGCTATCTAAAATGTTTAGCTCGGTACAATTGGTGTTGCAACTTTGTACCAATGCGCATACTTGGTCGGTGGTTGTGCCACATTCTCCTGTAACGGTTACGGTATAAACCCCCGATTGGGTAACGCTAAAAGTGGCGTTTGTGCTACCGTCCGACCATAAGTATGTGGTGGCTCCTTGGGCGGTGGCATCTAATATATTGGCATTTTCGGAGCAAAACGGTTGGTTGGCATCGCCTAAATCTAGGGTAGGGGTAGCAATAATTGCCACATTTGCTTGTGCAGTTTTGTTACCGCAACTGTTGCTAACCGACACCACGTAGTTGCCCGATTGCGTAACAGTGATACTTGGTGTTGTAGCCCCTGTTGACCAATTATAATTTACACCTTCTGTTTGCTCAACCGACAAAGTAACTGGCTGGCTGTTGCAAGTAGACACATCGTTTAAAGTTATATTTGGTGGCAGGCTTTTTACTGTTAGTTGTGTATTAACAATACTGTCGCAGCCTGCTGCGGTAGTAAAGGCATCTGTGTAAATGCCCGTTTGTGTTTGTAAAGCTCCGCCCAAAAATAGGCTTTCGCCTTCGCAAATTTGGGCTTGTGCATTGTAGCTAAACGATGCCCCAACTATTACGGCAGCTTGTGCAGTTTTGGTGCCGCAGTTGTTGCTCACCGAAACGGTATAAATGCCCGATTGTGTAACGGTAATATTGGGTGTTGTAGCCCCTGTCGACCAGTTATAATTTATACCCTCGATTTGCGGAACAGACAGTGTTACCGATTCGGTGCCGCAAGCCGATACATCGTTTAAGCTAACATTAGGTGGCTGGTTATTAACAAACAATTGGGTTGTAATAATACTATCGCAGCCTGCTATATTTGTGTAGGTATCAAAATAAAAACCTGCTTGTGTTTGTAATGTGCCGCCCAACAAAATACTCTCGCCCTCGCAAATTTGTGCTTGCTGATATTGGTTATTGGTATTGCTAACAGTTACGGTTTGGCTAAGGGTATCGGCAAGACCCGTACCCGAAAAAGCAATTAATGTTACTACATAGTTGCCGTCGTTGGCGTAGGTGTGTGCAGGTGGTGTAAAGAAAAACGAGGTAGTGCCATCGCCTAAGTTCCAGATATATGCGGGTTCTATGCCGCAATTAGCGGTTGATAGGTTATTAAATACAAATTGGTTGCCGTCTAAACATTGCACTGGATTGTTGATGGTAAAATTGGCTTGCAGGTAAGGTATTTCGCTGGTTTGTTTGGCAATCGAAATATCGTCGGCATAGTAGTAAGCGGTGTTAAGCCCTTCGATGTTGTTATTAGATATTTGTTCGAAATCGGTATCAAAATCGTTGTCAAAATTGCCAATTACAATCCATTGGTATGGTTGTGTGGGCGTAAAAAGGGCGCAAACGGTTACCCAATCTTCGGAGGTGGTTACGTATTGCAAAAACTGTACTTGTGGGTTAACCTCATCGGGGGCGTTTACCTCTGCCATAGAATTGCTAAAATACATGCCTAAGTTGTTGGTGGCATAAAACGAGTTATCGGCAAGCGATATTTTCATTTTTACCAAATAGGTTTGTCCTACTTCCATGGGGGTTACTAATTGGCTACGAAGATACTCGCGGTAATTTTCGCCAGGACCAGAGCCAAAATCAACATAGGTGTAAAAACCCGCGTAGCCGTCGCCGCTTGCTGCCAATTGGCTACCAAATATGTTGGTTGGCACATCAACTTGGCTACTAGCTGTTGCACAGGCATTCATAAAATCGGTGCTGCCATTAACGCCGCCTTGTGTCCAGCCTATGGCAAGTGCTATGTTGCTATAGCCTGTAGGGCAGCTTGAATAGCTTTCAAAATCGGGGTTGTTAACCAAATTGTCGCCAAACTGACAATCACTGCCACAATCAAGCCCTTGTGCTTGTGTTAATGGTGCTGATAAAAATAAGGCGCAAACTAGTGTAAAAAGAAAAAATTTAAACATAAAATATATTTTGGTTATTTAGGATTACAAAACTTGTTGGCTGTGCAAAGGTAATACCATTTACAGAAACCTTATGTACAAGACGAAAAAAAGGTAGCAATGGTTGCTTTTCGCTTAAATTTTTTTTATTTTTTTTTGTTTATTTTATTTAAAAAATACGCCCAATTTGCAGGTGCTGCAAACTGGGCGTATTGATTTATGAAGCGGCGAATTTAGCTGTTAAAATTCTATTTTATCCGAAAGGTATCGGCGAGCGGAGTTGTTGCATTTTACAAACCCAAATAAGGTTGAACTTAAAAATAAACACATTGTGGTTACAATTACGCTCCATACTTTAATGTAGCCACTGAAAAGTAGTAATTGGTTGCTCAAATTACCCAATATTATTGTTTATTTTTTAATTTACAACAGAAAACACCCTGATTTTCTACCAGATATATAGCATTTGTTATCTTTTAGTTTGCAACCTATACACTAAAAACAGCTTACACCACATTTTTTGTCGATAGCTTTTCAACGATTTGCTGTTGTATCTGTATTATCCTTCCGAACCACACCTTGTGAATAAAGCTGGAACTTTTCAATGTCGTTATCAAACGGTTACTGTCGCTTGTACATTTTATGACGATAAGACAAGCTTAGCTACCAAACCTGCACTACATATAAGCGAGCAGAAACCGTAACATGACCGTTTTTACCCATAATCCCCCTTCTAAATCAAACCCTAAATAGTACACAACTTTATGTCGTTTACAAGGGCTATAACTTCATGTTGCACAACACCTATTAGGGTTAAAATAAAGCCCGAAACAAAATAATTTCTCTAAAAAATAGATAAATAGGCTTGTTTTTTTATTTTTTGCAAAAAAAGTAATACCTTTGCACGTGCAAATCGCATTAAAATCCTATCCATAGCATCTTCGTTACCGAAGACTCGCCTTATTTTGCATTTTTATTTTTTTTCGATACAATTACGGTATCGTTACGCTATTTGTCCCATCCAATATTTTTATCTTACCTTTTTTTAAATACGCCTTATATGTATGATGTTTTGCAACTCAACGAGACGCTTGTGCCCGAATTGAGAGAAATTGCGGAGAAATTAATGGTAGCCAATTACAAAAAGCTATCAAAACAAGAGCTTATTTACCAAATACTAGAAAAACAGGCGCTTGCAACTGCCCAGCCTACCGACCCTATCAAAGAATTAAAAATCAAAGCCAATACTACCCGAAAAGTAATTAAGCGTGCTCCAAAATCGGAAGCAAATCCACCGGTTAAGGCAACTAAAGTAGACCCTAAAGTAGCAAAAATAGATACACCCAAACTGCCCGAACCTGCCCAAATTAACGAGCCAATAGACGACGAAGAAGATGTGTTTCTGGACCTATCGGCTACGCCCCCTGTTATTGTGCACACCTTTGACCCCACCGAAAAAGAAACCCCAGAAAACGAAGAAAGCACTAACAACATCGAAGACGAAGTATTTTTAGAAGAAGAAATAAATACCGAAACAACTGTTGAATTTAACCTAGAAATTGATGGCTTGATAGAAGGCGAAGGTGTATTAGAGATGATGACCGATGGCTATGGCTTTCTTCGTTCAGCCGATTATAACTACCTTACCTCGCCCGACGACATCTACGTATCGCCCTCGCAAATAAAACTTTTTGGCATTAAAACCGGCGACACCGTTTGCGGAGCTATACGCCCACCCAAAGAAGGCGAAAAATACTTTGCCCTGCTAAAAGTATCTACCATAAACGGGCGCCTACCCGAAGAAGTGCGCGACCGTATTCAGTTTGATTACTTAACACCGCTTTTCCCCACCGAAAAACTAAACCTTTTCACCGAATCTAACAACTATGCTACCCGCATCGTTGATTTATTTACGCCTATGGGCAAAGGACAACGCGGCTTAATTGTGGCACAACCCAAAACTGGTAAAACTTTTTTGCTCAAAGATATAGCCAATGCCATAGCCCGTAATCACCCCGAGGTGTATTTAATTGTGCTACTTATTGATGAACGACCCGAAGAAGTAACCGACATAGAACGCAGCGTGCGAGCCGAAGTTATCTCCTCCACCTTCGACGAACCCGCCGAACGACATGTAAAAGTATCGTCGATTGTGTTGCAAAAAGCCAAACGATTGGTCGAGTGCGGACACGACGTAGTTATCCTACTCGACTCTATTACCCGCCTTGCCCGCGCCCACAATACCATAGCACCTGCATCGGGCAAAGTATTGTCGGGTGGTGTAGAAGCCAACGCTTTGCACAAACCTAAACAGTTTTTTGGCGCTGCTCGTAATATTGAGCATGGCGGCTCGCTAACTATTTTGGCAACCGCACTTATAGATACAGGCTCGCGTATGGACGAGGTTATTTTCGAGGAGTTTAAAGGTACTGGCAATATGGAGTTGCAACTTGACCGCCGCCTTGCCAACAAACGTATTTTTCCGGCTATTGATATTACGGCATCAAGTACCCGACACGACGAACTATTGCTTGAGCGCGATGTGATTAAACGCATGTGGATATTACGCAACCACCTTGCCGATATGAACACCGAAGAAGCAATGAATTTTTTATTGCAACACATGCGTGGCACACGTAGCAACGAAGAATTTTTAGTTTCGATGAATGGATAACAATAAAATACTGTTGTTACGCAGAGGCAACACAAAGGAGTTAGCTATTAAGCGGCATGGGGCTTTGTTACTACTTTGTTGTTGTGTTATTATTGCTTATCCATCTATTAAAAGTTTGTTACTTTTTTGCTTGATCAAAAAAGTAACCAAAAAAATCAAGGCTGTATAGGAATTGGCTAAAATGGGCAACATTCCGCTAAAAGATATAAACTTGCACGCCAAACAGCTTGTTTGTCGGTTTTATTTCTTGGTTCGGTGTGGCGTGCTTCAAACAGTATATCTTTCTTAACGCTACATTTATGCCCCAATAAATTTCTTAACGCCAATTCCTATAATGCCGGTCCCAAAGAAATCAGCTACACAACTCGGTATAAAAATACAAAACACCTTGTTATTGGAATAGACTGCGTAACATGAGTAAAACAGAATAGCAACTGCTAATACAATAGTGTACGCTAAAGCACATAAAAAAACGCTACTTTTACGAGTAGCGTTTTTTGTTATATTTGGGTAGATAAAAAAAGCTAAGAAACCCTTGCTTAATACCCAAACAAAAGGGCTGCCGAGAGTCACCCCTCGAACAGCCCCTGTCGGAAACCGAAATTAAAAATATGCAAACCCTAACTACTAAAAAAACACTGCTTTGTATATTCAATTTTTACGGGTTATACCTATCTTATGCTTATTTGTAAACATTTGTTTTAAATATGATTACAAACCAAAAACACGTGTAAAAATTGTTTCGCTGCTTTTAGGTACTTGGTAAGCCGTTGGATAGATGCGTTTCATAAACTTATCAATATCTTGTAGTGTAATACGCCCGTCTTTGTCTTCGTCTAATCCCGAGTGAAAATGATAGTCGTCCTCGTTGCTTTGATACAACGAAAAACAATAGTCTTCTGCCAGTCCTTCGGGATACAATACACCAATGTATAGCTCTGTTAGGCTATTAAACGGATGATTTTTTTGTTGTACCTCGTTTAGGTATTGGTAAATAAAATCGAGTTGTTGTAAATGGTTCATATTACGCAACTGTTCGAGGGTAATGCCCATTTTTTGTGCCGTTTGTGGCGTAAATTGGATAAGCCCTGCCGTACCGCCACCCTTTTTGTTAGTTGCCGATGCATCGAAGCGCGACTCGGCGTGCATAACAGCCATAAGCCATTCGGGTGGTATGTTGAGTTTGCTGCTAATTTGTCGTACTTTTTCTTCAAATTTGGGTGCGTCATAAACATAATTTTGAGCGTGCTTAAGCAAATACAAACTCTCTTTTGGATTGGCACGGGCTATGTGCGCGCTTATTTCGGCGGTTTCGTTGGGGTATACAACTTTGTAAGTTAGCCAATTGCTAACAAAAATAAATAATGCGACTATGCCAATACTTTTATAGTTTATGGTAAATTCGCGGTTTGTGCCAAGCAGATTTTTTTTCATAATGCCCTACCTTTTTGTCTTTTTCTACAATCTCTTTTAAGATGCCACAAAGGTACGGTGCTTTTAGCAAAAAACCAAATTTTTTAGCAAAAAACTGTAAATTTTTTTTTATGTCATGCAAAAAGGAGTTTTTAAGGCAAAAAAACGCACAAATCGGTTGCCGATTTGTGCGTTTAGCTGTTTTGTTCATTAACTTGGTGCTATTGTTCTGAAATTAGCTTATCTAATTTTTTTACAATATCGTTGATTATTTCTTTCGCTATCCGTTCGTCTAGCTCAATAGCGGCTAACTCTAAACATTGAGTTTTACAGTTATTGGCACTATCCATGTCGTTTAATCTAATATGCAATATGGCGCAAGTTTGATAATTATCGTAATGTGGCTCTATTGCTACTGATTTTTTTGCCCACAATAATGCTTGTTTTAGCAGCTCGGGGTCGTCTACGTTTTCGGCATAAGTAGTAGCTATGTTGTTTAGTAGTACATGCTCCGATATCTCGAATTGTTCTATGTATTTTTTACATAGTTTAGTGTATTCTCTCCAGTTTTTAGTACCTTGGTAATACATGCCTTTTAGCTCAAACGACAATAAGTTGCCATCGGGTAGTTTAGCTTTATCAATAATGGCTAAGGCTTGGTCTAAAACCAATTTTTTTTCCGACTCAGGTGCATTTCGCACGCTATTGCGCAAGGTTTCGGAGATACGGATATTTATTTTTGTTCCGTATTTTTCTTTAAACTTAGCAATATTATCAACCATTAACTTGGTAGCGTTTGCGGTGGTGGTATTGGCAAAATCTACAATAAATTGCATATTTTCGTCCGATAGCTCGTCATTTGTTTTTACCAAGTACAAATCTGCTACATGTTGATATGGTTTTTGAAAGCTTTTTGCCATATAGGCATAATTTTTCAAATCGTCGAGGGTATAGTTTCCGCTGTTTAGCTTAGCCCCGAGATTTTCAAATATCGCTTCTTCTGTGGTTAATATTTTTTTTGCGGGTGGTGGTGGTGCAGGTGCTGGCGGTGCAGGTGTTGGCACAGGGGAATTAAAGTTGGGTATTTCTGCTTTGGGTGGGTGTATGGAAGTGATAGATTTTGTTGTACTGGGGCTATTTTTATAGGTAGGTGCTTCGGCTAGCATGTCGTTATTGCCTTGAATAAGTTGCAGAAGCATATTAAAAAATTCTTCGTATGTTTGAGCTCCAATATGACTATCAATAAATCGAGCATTTGGTTTATAAAAAACCATGGCGGGCAATATAGCTGGTTGTATATTGTTTACTACTTCTTGATTTTCTGGCATTTCTAATTCCTCATCAGATATGCGTAAAAAAATAAAATTCTTATTAAATATGTCTACTATATCAAGTTTTGTAAACACTTCTTTTTCCATTTTTTTACAATTACCGCAGTATTTGGAGGTAAAATCAACGAAAATAAATTTGCCTTGTTCGGCGGCTTTTATCTTTGCCACTTCCCAACTAGTTTCTATGTCTATGCTCAATGGTTTTGGTTGAGCCTTTAACAATACAGGGGCAATAAGAAAAAGAAAGAAAAATAAAAAACGGTGGGTAGAATAATAACATTTCATGCTATTTTTATTTTGTGGTAGTAATAGGGAGAGAAATGAGGTAGCAAAAAGCAACATTTAAGGCAAAAGCATTATTTGGGGGTTGATGTTGTACGTTTGGCACTATCAAGCACTAGTTTGGCTAACTGCAAGATTTCTTGTGGCGATTTATAGCCCACCGCATCAGTTAAATACTTACCCTTGGGACTATAAAAGTAAAAACTTGGAAGAATAACAGGTTTATATCGTCAAGAAGTTCTTGGTTTTTTTCGATGGATTGCTCATCTGAAAGATCAATGGATACGTTTGTAAAATACCTATTAAAGAAAGCCGCCACCGACAAATCGTTCCAAACATTGTTTTGCATCCGTTTGCAAGCACCACAATAATCGCTAGTCCACACAAACACCATAACGGGTTTTTGTGCGTTGTTGTTTGGTTGCAAAATTGTTGTTATGGATTCATTAACAAAATTTACGCCATTTTTTTGTGGAGTATTTTGTGCCCATGTAACAATTGAGCAAGTAAGGCAAAGTAATAGTACAAGTGAGTTTTTCATGAGAAAATATTTTTAATTGTTGATTAGATTTTGTCCTAGTTCCAAAAATTTGGGTGTATCCTGAAAGCCATTAGCTACCGTTAAAAAATCGCCTTTGGGGTTAAAATAAAAGTACGACGGGATAAACGCCACTGGATGTTCGTTTAAAAATTGGCGGTTTATGGGGTCTAATTCGTTGTCTATGTTTAGACGCAAAACAAGGTAGTTGTTGTTGTAAATATCGGCTACCAAGGGGTTAGTAAAAACCTTCGACTCCATACGGCGGCAGGCATTTCCAATACTACCCGAGTAAATTTCGACAACCAAATGTTTTCCTTCGGCGGTGGCTTTGCGCTGGGCTTGTTGCCAATTGCCCACAAAAAACGATACTAGCATAGCACTATTAGTATTTTCGGTTGGTGATTGCGCCGCTGTTTGTGGCATAACATTTGGTGTGTTGCTTGTATTGTCGGTGTTTAATGCCCAAATAGCACTACTTTGGTTTTGGGCTAATATCCATAAATTGCTTACCAACAAAAGTGTGGTGATAAAGCCTAATTTTATTTTTTTCGTTGTCATAAAGGTAAAAGCCATTTTAGGGGATATGAAAAGAAAACAAAAAAATGCCAATAAAAGGGTTGTAAAAAACTAAAAACGCATACTTAGTTATATAATTGTAAAGTTATTTGGTGCACAGGTGCATTTACTTAGCTATATACGTATCAATAGAGTGGTTTGTTGCCATATTAAAGTCATATTAACGTCATGTTTTTTTTGTTACAATGTGTTTTACCAAAATAGCTTAAAATACTTACGTTAAAACACCTATTTTTAGTGACATAAAACGTATCTTTGTGACAATAAATGCCCTTTTGTGCAACAAAACTACTATAAAATTACAAAACTGTGAACATTAACCTAAAAACTTGACCAATGACTTGCTTAGTTGATACCCATGCACACCTTTATTCAAGGCAATTTGACCTAGACCGCCACTTGGCAGTAGAACGAGCTATTGAGCAAGGTGTGAAACAAATTTTTTTACCCAACGTAGACAACGAATCTTTACCCCGCCTATACGACTTAGCTGCCAATTATCCGCAGCATTGTTTTGCTACCATTGGCTTACATCCGTGTTCGGTGAAAGATGATTTTGAGCAATTACTCGAAAAAATGGCTCAAGATTTAACCCAGCCACCACTACCAATATATGGCATTGGCGAAACAGGTTTGGATTATTATTGGGATTTAACCCACGTAGAACAGCAAAAAAAAGCACTACAAATGCAAATTGCATGGGCAAAACATTACCATATACCAATTATTTTACATACCCGCGAGGCTTTTGACGATACCTACAACCTAATAGCCCAAGCAAACAATGATACCTTAAGGGGCATATTTCATTGTTTTAGCGATGGTATTGACGAAGCTAAAAAAGTAATGGCATTAGGTGGTTTTTATATGGGTATAGGCGGAAACGTTACGTATAAAAAAAGTGGAATGGCAGAGGTAGTTGAGCAAATACCCCTTGAATATATTGTTTTAGAAACCGATGCCCCCTACTTAACCCCCGAACCTTACCGCTCAAGTAAAAACAAAAGCGACAAAAGAAATGAGCCTGCACACATAGCCATTGTAGCTCAAAAAATTGCCGAAATAAAAAAAATTACTTTCGACGAAGTTGCCGCTATAACTACCCAAAATGCCCAAAAAATATTTGCTAACAGTTTGCAACCTTTAGCTAAATAAGTAGGTATCTAAATGGCATACTTGACCGTATACACACTAGGTAGCAAGCAAATTAATTATCTTTCGATAAATCTGCTACTTAAAGCACTTTATTTTAGCAAAATTTCGTTTTTTTTTTGTACCTTTGACTTGTCTTTTATTTTTTAACAAACACTACACTAATTTTATGCAAAAATTTGCTTTCCTTTGCATTGTACTCATTGTAATGAGTTTTTTCAGCTCTTGTTTTAACTTTACCGAAGAGATAACACTCAAAAAAAACGGCTCGGGTATGTTTAAACGCACCATAGATATGAGCGAAATGATGGGCATGTTGGCTACATTTATGTCCGATTCGCTTAAAGGTTCAATGGATTTGAGCAAAGAATTGAACATGGATGACATGAAGTCTAAATTTATAGGCATGAATGGCATATCCAATGTAAAATCATCGTTCGACAAGGCGGGTATTATTGAGTTGTCTTTTGATTTTAAAAACGTAGATGCCCTTAACAAAGCTATTGCCACAGATAGCGGTAGCACTGATATGGCAGCACAGTTTGGACAGACAAGCGACAAATACGTCCTTAAAAAACATTGCATAAGCCGCAAATCAATGCTTGGTAGCGATATGAAAGAATTGGGCGGCTTTAATTTAGAAGAAAATAAGGAGATGCTCGAAATGTTTAATCCGCCAAGCTACAAATTGGTGTATCACTTGCCCTCGAAGGCTAAAAAAGTGAACGCCAAAGAAAAAGATGCCAAAGTATCGAAAGACGGACAAACGGTATCTATTGAGCTAAATTTAATGGATTTAATTACGGGCGATAAAAAAGAAATGCTTAACCACGAAATAAAATTTTAAGCACTACTTGCTTGCAAGCTGCGGGCTGTAGCATTTGTTTTTTCGATAAAAAGTCACTCGTTAATCGGGTGGCTTTTTGTGTATATTATTGTACCCTAATAACCAGATGCCTACACTACAAGCTGTTTGATTGGGTACTGCGCAAACAATGCTTTGGGGGTGGCATAGGCTGTGCAAATAGGGTAAACCAATCATCACCCCCAAAAAAGACCGATTCCGCGTCAAGCGGGGCTGGCGCGTGCGTTTTGCAGTGTTTTTATGTAAATACAACCTTACCTGTTCCATCGCCAATAGGCGCGCAGCCAGCGGTCGGGTACTTCGTCGCGGCAGGCGGTTTCGTAGTCGCGGTAGGTGCAGGGTAGTAGTTTATAGGTGTTTTGTTTGGCACTGCCAATAGGCACGCGCACCCACCAACGGTCGCTTTTTTTGCTTTTTAAAAACACCAATTCGTAATCGTTGTCTTTAAAATTAACAATATAAGGTATGTAATTACGCTCGTCGTGCTGCGGAAAATCGTGTTTGCGCTCGTAATAGCCATCTACAAAATACCAAACCATTTGTGCTACCAAACTGGCGGTTTGTGCTTGCCTGTCTAATAGCGGGTTATATTCGTAGATGCCCAACGAGCGTACATGATCACTTAAACCAACATAACGGGTTAGCTGACACAAATCTTCGCCGCTAAAACCATTGGGCGAGGCATGTGATACACCCGGTGCATCGGCAAGCCGCGCCGCCGACATATCAACCGATACCATTTGAACATCGCGCACAATAGGTTCAAGGTCGGGTAGTTTATTGCGTAGTTCGCCCACACTGTAGGCATCAAAGCCTAGCTTTTCTATCGATTCTACCAAGTACGGGTCGACCAAATGGCGCTGAAAACCCACTTGTGTAAAGTGCGACAAAGTGCTTTTTTGGGTGATAAGGCGATATAAAAACGATTGGTTTTGGGTTTCGTAATCGAGCGAAGAACTAAACAAATCTATTTTTTCGTCGATAACTACCAATTGTGTTTCTTTTTCGGCAAGGGCATGTCCGCCAAATTGTCCATAACTTATATCGTGTGTGCCGCCTATTATAATAGGTATAATGCCCATTTGCAACAACTCGGCAACCACCGACTGGACGGCAAAATAGGTATCTTTGCTTGTTTCGCCTGCTTTTATATTACCCAAATCAACTATTTGCAAGCCCGACCACCAAAAATATAATTGATACAATTGGTCTCTGACGGCATTTGGTGCCAACATACAGCCGCGCTCGGCACTGCGGTCTTCTTCTACGCCAATAATTGCCAATTGTATTTTATCGAGTGTTGGTAATGGCTTATTGGTATGGTATATTTGCATTTTATTACCCCATTGGTTGATGCCATAAACCAAATTTGGGGTATGTAATACAGGATTTAGATAATCGGTTAACATAAAAAATAAAGTTCGGAGAGGATAAAGAATAATTTGATGAAAGAGCTAAGTGTAAGAATTTAATGGCGTAGGGGCATGTAATGGGCAATTTAGCGGGTAATTTTGAAAAAAACAACCAAATATTGACTGCCTAACAATTAAACCCCTAACTTTGTGGCACAAGATACGACAAATTTTAAAAAAACAACAACCATTATGAAAAATACACACTTATCAATTCGTTTTATTACAAGTATTGTTATGCTTGTAATCGTTTTATCACTTATTTCTTGTTTTAATAATAATGTTAAAACCAAAGAATTGTCGTTTTGTTCTCAGTCACCAAGTATTGAAAAATTACACATTAGCAACAAAACTTACAACAAAAAAATAGTTGCAAATATAACAATAACAGATGCCTCGCAAATAGCCCTGTTTTGCGACCAAATAAGCAAGTTAAAAAAAGTTGATGGCAAAGTAAATGTAAAAACTAGCTTAGGGTTTTTTGAAGTCAATAGCAACGAAGACAAAAGCATAGCCAATAGTATAGAAATAATATACACCCGATATGATGGTGTTATTATTGATTATCGTGGTCAAGAGTATAAAAATGACAGATTAGAAAGCCTTGTATTGGCTTGGTTTATAGAAGCTACTCCTTAATCTATATTGCATAATTCAATGCATCAGTTTATTATTAAACTGGTGCAGTTTTTTGCGCCCATAACTCACCAAAAACCAAAAAATTAGCGTACATTTGTGCGGCAGCAAGCAATAAAACCCTAGGCAACATATGCACCCTAACCCTCAACAAAACTACCCCTACGGCATGTTGCAGGCAGGGCGTAGTAAAAATGCGGGGGGGTATAGGTTTGGATTTAATGTTATGGAGCAAACAAAGGGCGTACAAGGCAACAGCCAAGGCACCTTCTACGACTACAAAAACCGCAATTACGACCCTTGGAAAATTAGGTTTAACCGCACCGATGCCCTCGAAGCCAAATATCCATTTTATAGCCCGTACCAGTTTGCAGGTAATAAACCTATAAATTCAATTGATTTAGATGGATTGGAGGAAAAGCTTCAATATCAATGGAGGTAATAATCCTTTGCAAGCCGAAATCGATCATGTTAAAGCTAAAACCCAAAAAGGAACTAATTCATATACAAATGCTCAGGTGCTTAGTAAAGAGCAAAATTTAAAAAAATCAGACAAATAATATGGATAAACTTTTGTTTTTACTCGAAAATCCATCCATTCCAAATATCCGAAAACTAGCAAAGATAATACGTAGACACAATATAATTGGCTACGAAGAATATCTTTTAAAATATTTATGCAATATTATTAATAAAGATAAATACTGGGAAACACAGATGGAAATTATCAAAACGTTAGGACAATTGCATTATAAGCCTTTGTTGCCAATTGTAGATAATATAATAAATATAAATAAAAAAGAAGATACCGTTACAGTTTTTGCGACAATAGCCTATATACGAATATTTAGAAAAGCATTAACAGATGGTGAGATTATTTACGAATTATTAACCAAAGGAAGTGATTCTGTTATAAGTGGAACAACAGATACATTATTCATTGATAAGATGATACCTTCCGAAGAATATCAAGATAAAATTATTGCACTTTGTTCTACATTTGGAATGGATGTTCTTTCAAAATATGGTGATGATAGATTATTAGGTCTCGTTGCTATTTTTCCTTTATGGACATCTTCAAAGATACCGCTTTTTTTAGAAAATTTCACTAGTTTAAGTCCACTAACGATGAACATAGTTCAAGATTCTCTTGCAGGAAGATTTAACGAAAAACTTCGTTTCGAGAGGTCGAAATAAATGGTAGGTGATTTTCAAAAAAAAAATTGCCGACCACCTAGGCAACATACGCACCGTAGTACCCGACATCAAAGAGCCTGTAACCGAAACCAAAGCCACCAACTACCTCACCGACAACGACAAATCCGCCTACCCACCCTGAGAAAAAGTGGAAAATACCGACTCTGAAAATTAAAAAAAATAAATAATGGACAAGTTAAAAATAGCCCAAGTTGTACTTTTATTTTCATTTATTATGATGTTTAAATACTGTATTCCCAAAAGAACAGGATGCAATATTAACGAGGAAAATAAAAATATAATGATACAAGGAGTGAGTAATGAAAAGGTACAATGACAAGAACGACCATAATATATATAAATTACTATTAAGTAACCAGCAAATTATTCATGGAGGAACTGTATTTAAATCTTTGTGCTTTTCTTCTAATGTAGGAGACAGTTTATATAAACCTATTGGGTCTTTAGTAGTAACTGTTTTTCCAAAAATGTTTGAAGATACTATTTATTACAATATTGCGTTAGAGTGTGACACATTGACTAAATAAACTTGCTTTATTTTAGTGTATTGTAATATTCATGCCTGAAAGATGTACCACCTAACGCCCCAAATAGGAGTTATTAATTTTTCCATACACAATGAAACTACAAATAATGTTGGTACCGATTTTGTTGGATTTGGCAGGTATGAGCAAACAGCTCAATGGAAAACGGTTTTACGATAATGTTGAAAAATATTTAAATGGAACAACAGTAAGTAAAACTTTAGTTAAAGAAGTGTCTATCAAAAATCCTCAAGAAGGAGATATGATAAAAGTCGTCACCGAAAATTTAAATACTGGTAATCAATCTGAATCAAATAAAGAGAAAAAACAATGATTGAACTATTTTACGCACCCATGCTTATATTATTTTTATTTCCGTATGTTATATTTACATCAAAGGAGTCTGTGGAAGTGAAAATTATATTTGTATCGATTATCGAGATATCTTTATTGATACTATTTGCTATTATTGTGTTTTTTTTCAAAATAAGTTCTCTTCATGTTTTGTTGTTTTTTTACAATATGTTTGTATGGTCAAGTATTTTTGTAAAAATCATGGTATTTATATTTGTTTATATTTATAGAAAAATAACTAAAAAAGCGAACTAACCAACTACCTAGGCAACTTACGCACCGTAGTACCCGACATTAAAGAGCCACAAAACCTACCCAATAACGACATGGCACAGTCGTATTGCAAAAAAACAACTCATAAAATACTACATTACAACAAAACAATACCAACAAAAACGGGACAAACCAAAGGTTTATCCCGTTTTTGTGTATTTAAAAGGTACTGCCTAAATTAGCATTTTTTAGTATTGTTTTAAGCTCGGTAAAAGATAGGGTTGCCGAAAAATCGCCTGCTTGTGGGGGTAAAATGTCGCCGGGGTTATACAAAATGGTTAAACCTTGTGGCGTTAAATAAAAGTTTTTGGGCAAACGCATATTGTTGCCTAATGCTGCCCGCATTTCTTCGCCAGCATCTGCCAATATTTTTTGCTGTATTAGTTTGCGCAAAGTAGCCTCGTAGGCGGGTTTAAATAGGTCGGCAAGCAACAATGTTTTGCCTGTTTGGGTATCAAAATTTAGGTATTTTATGGGCGATATGGGTCGGGCATCGTTTTGAGTAATGCGGGTTTGTGCCAATTTTAGGCTCAATAAGCCATTATAATTGTACAACACCGAGGGCAAAACACTTATTTCCCACCGTCCTTTGTTTTTGGTAGCGGCGTATTTTGTGGTGATGGCTTTAGTTGCTTGGTTTATAGTGGTGCTTCCTGTGTTGGCAAAATCGGCAATGGTTTGCTCTATTTGTTGGTTGGCTGCCAATATATTGGGGTTGTTGGTGGCAATATGCGGGTAAAGCAGGTTAATGGAGCAACAGGCTTGGTCGGTGTTACTGGCGCAATTGCCTATGGTTTGTTGTGTTTGCATAAGTTGTATAGGCACCGATTTGTCGTAACTTTCGGCAAGCGAAAAGGCAACCGCCGAAAACTTTACGCCTTTGTTAATAGGCACAAAATTGCCTGTTAAGGTTTGGGGGTTAATAAATCGGGCGTTTTGTATTTGTGCTTTTATGGTGTTTGTGCCTGCGGCAGATGCAGCAGCGGCTATCCATTGTAGGGTGTCGCCCTCAAGGTGATAGTAGTTTTTGTCGGTATCGTAGTAGCTGCCCATAATACCTTTGGGGGTTATCAACAAATCTATTTGCACTTGTTTGCCACCTATGGTACCGCTTAGGTGTTTGTAGGTGTTGCCCATTTGTTGGTAGTTGAGCGGTGCTGCGGCGGTGCTTGTGGGTGTGCTATTGGGTGCTTGTGGGTTGGCGGCAGGTGTTTGCCGCAACTTGGCAACAGGGGGTGTTGTGGCTTGATTGGTGTTGTTTGTGCTTGGTTGGCAGGCAACAAAACCCATTAATAGGGTACAAAAAAAAAGTTTTTTCATCGGATGGTGTTTTTAATAGATATTAGTGGGTGTTTGTTTTTAAAGCAGGGTAATAAAATTCGAGCAAAAAGCACTTCTACTTTATTTCACTGTGTCTAATCCATAAAATTCGTGTCCCTTCTTACGTAAAGGCGAGTATTTTTAGGGTAATTCGCCCCATTTTGTTTTTAAAATTGTCCGATGTATCAAAACACCCCCCTAAAACCTACACCAATTTTCGTCGTTTAAGTTCCCAAAAACATTTGGCGGTTACTTCTACATCAACGGCGGCGTTGTGTGCCCCATCAAAATCGGCTCTGAACAGTTTGTAGTGCAACTCGGACAACTTGGGCCACTTATAGCCATACGGACCCGGAATGGCGCAAAAATTAGTGGTACTTTGCATGGTACAAATTTTACGTTTGCTGCTTGCCGCATCGGTCATGTTACTACGAATAAACTCGGCGCCCAAAATCTTTTCGTCAAAACTCATATTATGGGCTACCAAATAGTTTGTTTCGGCAATCATCTTTTCAAAATTGCTCAATACGGTTTGTAAATCTTCGCCTTCTTGTAGGGCGCGGCTGTGCGTAATGCCGTGTATTTGGGCTACATCGGCAGGTATTACATAACCCACAGGGCGTATAATATGGTTGCCCGATGCCAACAAAGTGCCTTCGGTGTCGTAATACATCCAAGCCAACTGTACCATGCGGGGCCAGTTGTTGGTATCGCTTGCAGGGGCTTTCCAATTGCGAGGTAAGCCAGTTGTTTCGGTATCAAAAAATAAATACATAATATTTAAGTTTAATGTAAATTAAAAATCTATCGTCCAATTTAAGCCTTAAAAGTACGCTTTTTACGGCATTTTTTAGTATCTTGCAAATAATAATTTAGATTAAAATACAAAATTTTATTGTAAGATAAACAGCATAAGCGGCGGCTATACAGTATTTGCTTAATTGATTACTATAAAAATATCTGAAAACAAACAAAAAATTTGCGCTATATGGTAAACATACTGTATATTTGTGCCGAGTTACGCAAAATAATTCCAACACAATTGCTTTGCGCAAGTATTTGTTTTTTTATTACTATTAAAAACAAAAAACATGGGCACATTACTTATTCAAAAAGACAGCGTTTTGACACCTTCTTTCAAAAACAAAGAAGACTTAAACGAAGCCAAAACGCGTTTCTTCAGGTTTTTAAAACCCGTTGAACTACCCAAAAACGGATATGGTGCTTGCTCTATATCGGGTTGCTATTGCCAATCCTATATGGGCGGCGATGCTACTTGCCACAACTGTGGGCATAATTACTACAGCCACTATTAAGGTAAGAACGGTTTGCTAATAGCAAAAGCTAAGCAAAACACAGTGCAATTGTTAGGCTGCATTGGGTAGTTTTATGGTTGCACTGTATAGCTTTGCCCAATAACAACATAAATTTTTCAAAAAACAGCAAAAAAACGCACCGTCGGGGAACTAAAGTAAGCCAACAAACGTTTATTATCGCAACTGCAAAAGTTTTTTAAAAAAAACAGCAAAAAAACGCACCATCGGGGAACTAAAGCAAGCCAACTAACGTTTATTATCACAACTGCAAAAGTTTTTTAAAAAAAACAGCAAAAAAACGCACCGTCGGGGAACTAAAGTAAGCCAACAAACGTTTATTATCGCAACTGCAAAAGTTTTTTAAAAAAAACAGCAAAAATACGCACTGCTGGGAACTAAAGCAGCCAAACAAACGTTTATAAAGGCAACCGCAAAAGTTTTTTCAAAAAAAACAGCAAAAAAACGCACCGTCGGGCAACTAAAGCAAGCCAACAAACGTTTATAAAGGCAACCGCAAAAGTTTTTTCAAAAAAAACAGCAAAAATACGCACTGCTGGGAACTAAAGCAAGCCAACAAACGTTTATAAAGGCAACCGCAAAAGTTTTTTAAAAAAATACCTCGTGCCATTAAACTTAATGGCACAAACTATGTCTAAACAAAAAGCGAAAAAAAAGCTTTTAAAGGCAACCAAAGTTACAATAAAAACGTATATACACGTAAAGATACTTGCAGGTAGTAATAAGTGAGATACTTCGCAAATCATCAATCTGAACAAAAAGACTTACTTAAGTTTTCTCCTGCATTTTTAACACAACACAAAGCTGTACGCAAGACAACTTCGCGGCAAGCAATATTTAGCACAATCAATTTTTAATCTTTTTCAAACAATAGTCATGGCAAGATACATACATAATCTAATTCAACGCATTGCAAGTTGGTTCACAGGCAGTTTTGGCATAAATATGTCTAAACAAGCCGATTACGTGCTAGTGCCGTGCCGCGAACAAAAATTAGTATCCGACCATGACCGCTACAAGCATAGCTTGATGCAAAGGCAATACCCACAGGTATAGGTTTACCATAACCTACCTGATTTGGTAGCCCCGCACCCGCTTTGTTTGCAGCCCTAAAAAGCCAAACAAAGCGGGTGTTTTGTTTTTGGCAAAAACACTAAAAAAATAATATATTGCAGATGAGTGGCACAGGATAACCACGCTTGGCTCATAACCAAGAGATTACGGGTTCGACTCCCGTATCTGCATCTAAAACATGGGTTCAGTAGCTCAACGGCGGAGCAACGCACTGTGAATGCGAAGGATACGGGTTCAAATCCCGTCTGTTACCCCAACAACAAGCGAGCATAGTTTAATCGGTAGAACGGGGGTCTCCAAAACCCTTGGCAGGTGTTCGAATCACCGGGCTCGTGCAATAGGTAGTTAGGTAAAGCGTTACATCGTATGCTAAACGAGGCGGTTGCGGGTGCCAAGTCCCGTCGGAGGGGTACAGCCGTGAAAACGGATAGGACTCCGTAGCTCAAATAGTTAGAGCACCTAAAAAAAACGCTTGCTGTTTTTCTCCTATTTTTTCATCAAACATCAGTTTTAATTTTTAACACAAACAAACACACAAGCCATGAAAATGCTTATCAAAAACACCCGTATTATGCGTCGTAAATTGCGCCGCCTTGCTAGCCGCCCTACTGCCGCTGCCAACTTTTTAATGCCCGAAGTACGCACTAACGTAGGTCGTGCCAACGAAACTATGAACGTTGCTATGCCAAGCCAACGTACTATTAACCAAACCTCTCCTTTTGGCAATTCGGGCAATAACGACCCCGTGCGCATTGAATATAGTAACAGATGGGACAAAACCGATGATTGCGGCATGCAACTCAAGCCCATAGATACATCGTTTAGTTTACCGTCAAACTATCTACAACTATGCGCACAATAAAACACATCTTGCACCAGCAATGGTAAAATCCGCAAGATGTTGGCTTTCCATACATCTTGCGGATTTTTTGTGCCTTGTTGTTAGATAAATAAAAGTATATCAATATTTTTTTTAAAAAATAGACAAGCTTTTATCCTCTAATCGCGCTCGTAGCTCAATTGGTAGTAGCACCGCACTTTTAATGCGGGGGTTGTGGGTTCAAGTCCCGCTGGGCGCACTTTTATTAATTGTAAATTGTTAATTATAAAATTTTTTAGAAAAATATTTTTATAACCATTTTGTTTAAAAAAATAATAAACTTTAATTACCATTTACCACTTATCATTTACAATTTAAAAACGCACATTTAGCTCAGTTGGTTCAGAGCATCCGCCTGATACGCGGAAGGTCGGTGGTTCAAGTCCATCTGTGTGCACCATAAAAGGGGCTTTGAGTCGCCAGTCGACCAGCCCAATATCCGACAATCGGATTTTAACAAACGTGCATTTTTTTATCACCCAATTCATCTTATTAATATGAAAACAGCTTGGTGCTACATTGCACAACAAACCATACAATTGTAAGGTGGGCAAACCGCCCCCACATAGCTTAGTAGCCCCCTACGATTGTTTTTAGATATATTAGCGCGGCTAGTTTAAAGGTAAAATTACGGGCTTCCAACCCGATGATAACAGTTCGATTCTGTTGCGGCGCTCCATAAAAAGGCTCGGTTAGGCAAATTGGTGAAGCCGCCACTCTTTCAAGGTGGAAACTGCGAGTTCGAACCTCGTACCGAGTACCTTATGTATAAATAGCTTAATATGGCAGAGCTTGCGTTTTGGGAACGTAAAGGTGTAGGTTCGAGTCCTACTTTATGCACCAGTGGTGAAGTGGTGATGTGGTGAAGTGGTGAAGTGGATAAGATTATCAACCAAACGAAAACTTAGTGAAATACCATAGTACAAAAACAAAACTAATTTTAATATTATTTTAGATAGAAAATTATTGCAAAAACAATGTGTCGTCGTCCAATGGTTTAGGATACAACGCTTTGAACGTTGTGATACCA
>JADKCK010000076.1 GCA_016718845.1 Sphingobacteriales bacterium | reverse complement strand
GGATGTTAGTTTTGATGCCGATTTAAGCGGTATTATAAGCGGCACCCCCACTTTTTACAGCGATAGCAGCACCATTAGCCTTAATTTAAGCAACGATGTGTATCTGCAAGCCCTATTTGCTCCAACAGGTGTATGCGTTTTACCCGATACCGTTAGCAGCAACTTAAACCTAACGGCAGCTTGTTCGCCCTACTATGCGCAGGGCAATGTGGTGGTTAATCCAAACGTAAGTTTAACCATCGATGCAGGTGTGGAGATACGTATGCCACAAGATGCCAGCTTGTTTATAAACGGCAATTTGCAAATAAATGGCTCGGCGGCAGCAGGTGTTATCATTACGCCTAATGCCAACATAGGGGCTACTAATTGGGGTGGCATTTTGTTTCGCAACACCAATGCTTTATCGCAGTTAAGGTATCTTACCCTCGATAAAGCCTCGCGCGGCACACATCAGCCCTATAACAAAGCGGCAATATCGGCATACCGCGCCAATTTGTTGATTGACCATTTAACAGCGTTAAACGTTATAGACAATCCTATTTTTGCCCGATACAGCAACGTAACCCTTACCAATAGCCAAGTACACAGCCAAGTTACCGGCGATTGCATAAACGTAAAACAAGGTTTTGCCGTCACCGAAAACTGCACTTTTGCAGGTGGCACCGCCGTTGATATGGACGCTATTGATTACGACGGCATAACAGATGGCGTAGTGCGCAACTGCATTATCCACGATTTTAGGGGCGATAACAACGACGGTTTAGATATTGGCGAAGAGTGCCACAACTTGCTGATAGAAAACAACTTTATTTACCGCTGTTTTGACAAAGGCGTGTCGTGCGGGCAAGAGTCGTCGGCTACCTTGCAACACAATACCATTGCCGATTGTACTATTGGAGTGGCTTTAAAAGATTTATCGCCCGTTAGTATCAACCATTGTACGTTTCATGGCAACCAAATTGCTATAAGTGGCTACGAAAAAAACCCAGGTTATAAAGGTGGCATTGGCACTATTAGCAACTGCATCTTGTCGAACTCGGCAGAGCAGGCGTGGTATGCCGACAGTACCGCAACGGTTAATATCACCTATAGTTTATCAGACACCGAAGAGTTAAGCGGCACAGGCAACATAAGTGCAAACCCTTTGTTTGTTGATGCTCCACACTATCAGTTTGCGGTACAGCCCACATCGCCCATTATTAACACCGCCAACGATGGCAGCAATATGGGCAGTAATTATTTTGCTTATCAGGTGCCAAGCTCGCCCATTATGTTGTCCGAGTTTTTGTACAACGATGATGCCGACAGCGACAAAGAATTTGTTGAGCTATACAATCCCACTAACCAAACCGTAGATTTAAGCGGTTATGCCCTATCCGAAGCCATTGACTTTACCTTCCCAGCTAGGGCAAACATTTTGCCTAATGGGTATGTGGTTGTGGCACGCAATACAAGCATGTACCCCAATGTAACAGCCCCCATGTACCAATGGAGCAGCGGTAAGTTGGCAAACGAGGGCGAGCGTATTGTGCTAAACGATGGTTTTGGTATGGTGGTAGATTTTGTGCGATATGGCAACAGTGCGCCTTGGGCAGATACGCTGCAAACGCTAAATCTCTCGTTAGAGTTAATAAAAGATACCCTCGACAACCACTTTTATAGCAGTTGGCAGTTAAGCATTAACGAAGGCGGCACACCCGGTAACGATGTAATTATAACGGCATTGCCCCTACCCTATCCAAACAATATGGTACAGCTACAACTGTATCCTAACCCTACAAACGGCTATGTGGTACTAAAAAGCAACGAGCTATTTGGGCAACAAACCGCATTTGTTGTTGATGTAATGGGGCAAATAGTTTTATCGCAGGCATTGCCAACAACCGAAAACAAAACGAACCTTTGGGTGGGCAACCTGCCTAACGGCGTATATTTTGTGCAATTGGGCAATGATGTAGAGAAGTTAGTGATAAGCGGTAAATGATAAGGGGTAGTAATGGCTAAATTGTGAATGATGGCATTACCATAAAAATAAAACACCAACGGCGTAATAGCTTGTTGGTGTTTTTAATGTGGCTATGGCTAAACTTTTAGGCTTTTGGGGTGTTTTATGGTGCAGTTTAAAAAACAAACATTAAACCAATGAACAACAAAAATTATTTGGTAATAGGTGGTAGCAAAGGTATAGGTTTAGAGACAGTGCGCCAATTAACACAAGCAGGTGCAAATGTATGGGTAGCTGCCCGGCATTTAACCGATGAATTAGCCGATTTGGGCGTTTCGTTTCAGGCAATTGATGTTACACAAGCGTTTGTGTTGAGCAACCTTCCGGCGGTGTTGCATGGGGTGGTTTATTGCCCAGGTAGTATTAACTTAAAACCCTTTAACCGCCTTAGCGAGCAAGATTTTATGAGCGATATTCAGGTAAATGTGTTGGGCGCAGTGCGTACCTTACAGCAAACTTTTACCGCCTTAAAAGCCGCCAAAGGCAGTAGCGTAGTGTTATACAGCACAGTTGCGGTGCGCATGGGTATGGGTTTTCATGCGTCGGTGGCAGTAGCAAAATCGGCGGTCGAGGGTTTGGCAAAGTCGTTGGCTGCCGAGTGGGTTGGTTATCAAATTAGGGTAAATGCCATTGCTCCGTCGCTAACCGATACGCCTTTGGCAGCCGCTTTGTTGTCAAGCACCGAAAAACGCGAGGCGGCATCAAAACGACACCCGCTTGGCAGAATAGGCACAACAAGCGATATTGCAGGTGTTAGCGTATTTTTATTGTCCGATACCGCAAGTTGGCTAACTGGGCAAATATTGAGCGTTGACGGGGGCATGTCGAGCATAAAACTGCTTTAATAACAAACAATTAATTAGTGATGATGTACTTTACCATAAAACGCCAACAAGAGGTATATCTTGTTGGCGTTTTTGCTTTTGGCGATGTAACTGTTGACAAAACTAAACTATTTACTGAAAAATAAATTTGACAAAATAATTACAAATTTTGGTAAAAGTTGTGACCATTGCGTGACTTTATGGTCTTAATAAGCGTTATTCTATTTTACATCAACTTAAATTAAGCAAAAAGCTTACAAAAAACAGTCAAGTTTATGAAAAAACTAATTCTTACATTAGTTACGTTTTTGCTGGTAGCCAGCACAGTACAAGCACAAGAGCGTGTAAAAGCCACGCCAAAAAAAGCTGCCGATGCAGCAAAAAAAGAAGCAACAGCAGTCACCTCTGATTCGGATTGGAAAACAGGTGGAACTGGACGTGCCAATTTTGCCCTTAACAGTTTTGGCAACTGGGCAGCCGGTGCAGTAAATACCACTACCATAGATGGTAACTTAGGTGTTTTTGCCGATTATGCAAAAGACAAATTGACATGGACAAACGGTGGTAATTTCGCATTAGGCATTATCAAGTCGGAGGTTTTAACCGATTTTCGTAAATCGGGCGACCTTATTGACTTGCAATCGCGCATTGGTTACAAAATCAACGACGAGTTAAGTTGGACCGCTTACCTTCCCCCCCCACTTTATTTACGTCTTAATCCAACATCTTCAAGTTGGTGTGATGGTTTTGCTGCCAACTTCTGATACCGACCAGACGTTGTTGCCAATTTTATCGCCTGCATTGTAACTGTTGGTTCGGGTTCGGACACCTAAAAGCCAACAACGATGGGAAGTTTTAAATTGGTTTTACCTTTAAATTTGAAGGCACCATAGTTGCCGATGATGCCATAGCTGGTACGCCTTGTAGCTGGTGCACTACTTTACTAGACCGCTCAGGCATCTATGGCAACATTATTGATACCATCGAACACAAAGTACAAAAGTTCCGTCCGCAATTAGGTTCGGGTTTAAACATTAGCTTTGCCTATAAAGGTATCAAAAACGTGGTATTTTCGTCTACCTTGGGCTTGTTCGAAAACTTTATTTCAAACAGTTTTGGCGATTTTACACAAAAAGCACAATTGAAAAACGTGGACGTAAACTGGGCAAACAAATTAGACTTTAACTACCCCATTAGCTTGTTTGGTAAAACATTTAACTTCAACGCTACACTTGCACACTTCTTATTGTACGATGCCGATGTTGCTGTTTATCAAGGCGAACACTTTATTCGTAATAACGACCGCAGTGGATTAGCAAATGATGGTTCCGGCATTGGCGCACAAAGCCGTTTATACTTTGGTACTGGCTTAACCTATCAGTTTGGTTACAAAAAGTAAGTACAAAGCTAGCTTAATATAGTTTTAAACTACAATCAAGTTGTACTTTAAATATAGCCATATACCCTATTTTGGCATTATTATTGCCCTATTACCTAAAAAAAGGTAGTAGGGCAATTTTTTTGTGTTGCTTACCTTAGCTAAATCAAAACAACCAAGTAAATTAAAAACGGCTAAATTTATGGAGAAATTGTTTTTTACACTATTTGCATTTTTATTAGTAAGTACAACACAAGTGTTAGCACAAACGCCAAGCAAAACAGACTCTGTATATGTTTACCCACCTAATTTTTTCACAGCCCCCCGAACTATACATCCGCCCAAGAACGCCAAAGTCAAACCTCCGAAAAGCCAAGATTTGGTAGTTAGCGTAGAGACTAACGCGCCTGATATGGGCTGGCGAATAGGTGGAATGGGGCAATTAGGATTTGCGCTAAACAACTATGGCAATTGGTCGGCGGGGGCAATAAACACCACTAATATAGACACCAATATTGACTTATTTGCCGATTATCAAAAAGGAAAATTTACCTTATCCAATACGGGTAAGTTTGATATTGGCTTAGTAGGCTCTAATGCTTTTTTAATAAAAGACAATCCAAACACCAAATTTTGGCGTAAATCGCTCGATATTTTTTCTATTACCTCTTCGTTAGGCTACAAATTTAACGATAATGTTTCCTTAACTTTACCTATCACCTTTACTACACAATTTTTACCTACCCTACAGTTTCAGCCCGAAAACCCAGGATTAACTGCCAATGTAAGTGCCTTGTATCCGTCGGATACCAATAGTATTGTTAGCCGTTTTGTTTCGCCGGCAAATACAACCCTAAGTGTAGGTATTAAATGGGAGCCACTTAAAGAAGGTAACTCCAAAATGCAATTTTCGGTAGATATGTTGGCTCAATCAAAAACAACTATTGTACAAAACAACGATATTGCTCGAATTTACTCACTTTCGTCGGGTGTTGGCATTGAACAAAGCAATAGTACAGGTATTTATGGCAACATTATTGATGTAGATAACAACGCAGTACAAAAAGTAAGACCCGAGTTTGGAGCAGCTACCGACATTATTTTTGTATACTCGGGCATAAAAAATGTAACGTTTAGGTCGCGAATGGGTTTGTTCAAAAATTTCATCAAAAACAAATTTAATGGCATCTCGGATCCTAAAAATACCAGTTTAACGATGGATGTTAATTGGTTAAACAAAATAGATTTTAGAGTGCCTATTACTTTTGCGGGTAAAACACTTTACTTTAATACCACTTTTGAGCATCAATTAATTAAAGATGCTGATATTACCGTTTTTAATCGAAAAGGAGATACCACAAAAGGCATACAAAGTCGGTTTTTCTTTGGGGCAAGTCTAAACTATCAATTTGGTCATCAAAGGTAGTTTTTAGCATACAAATAGTTATTTATTTTTCTTTTTGTGTGTAAATTTGATGCTATTATTGCCCCAAATGCCTTATTAAGTGGCTAAAAATTGGAGAATCGTTTTTTTTTTAAAAAAAACACGAATTTTGGGTAAATTATTTGGTAGTTTGCGCAAAACCTGCTATCTTTGACTCCGTTACCCCCACTTCTTCGGAAGATTGTTTTTTTCATTTTTTCATTTAAATCTGTAACTATGAGGATACACATCCAGGCAATCCAGTTTACCGCAGCCGAACCGCTAACGGAGTACATTGAACGTAAAGTAGGCAAACTAGCACATTATTTTGACCGCATCATTGATGCCGAAGTTTACCTAAGTTTAGACAGTAAAAGCAGTGCTATCAAAGACAAGGTACTTAAAGTTAAACTTAACTTACCTGGCACACAACTGATAGCCACCGACACTGCTAAAACATTTGAAGAGGCACTCGACATAGTTGTCGAAAATCTTAAACGTCAAGTTACTCGACACAAAGAAAAAGTACAGCCATAATTGCTGTTATGCATACCCAAAACCACTAAAAAAATCCGCTTTATCAATAAATAAAGCGGATTTTTTTGTTTTTATCGTTCAATATCAATGCGTTTAATAGATTTTGAGTACAAAATTTGTTTTGGTCAATAATTTAGGGTATTATTTTACACCATTTAGGCTATCAATAGCCGCGAACAAATCGCCGGTATCGTAAAAGTCAACGTATACAAAGTTGGGTAATTTGCCGCTTTGTTGTTGGCAGTTGCGCAAACGGTTAAGCAAAAACGGATTGGCATTAACTACCGCTGCCGAGTCGGGGTTGGGCGAAAGCGTAGTAATAAAATGATTGACAAGATAAAGCGAATTGTTGGCATTACCTCGATAAAAATTGCACGAAAAATCGGCACGGCTTTGTGCATCGTAGTCGGTATCTACAATATAATCCCAGTTTTTCCGAAAACCTGCTATCGAATCGGCATTATGAATATCGGCAAATACCACTAATCGTTGGTTTTGGTCAATCATTTGGGCTAAGGTTGCCCAGTTTTGGGTGTTACCTTTATATAGGTATTGTTTTAAGTTGGCTTGTTCAAAAACTATGTTAAGCTGTTCAATGCTTAAATTGGTGTCCTCCATGGTAATGGTGAGTACTTCGCGCGGGTTGGCGGCTAAAAAAGTTTTTATTTCGCCTAGTACTTTGGCAATTGGTTCGCAGCCTAAACCTGGATAAGCATGAATAACATAAATACCACTATCGGTACAGTAGGGGTCGTTGACAAGCAAATAGGCATCTATGTTTAAACAGCGTATGCCATCGGTAAGTTGTTGAGTAATGTTGTGGTTTTGATTGGCTACAAGGGCATTAAAAGTAGGGCTATAGCTTTGCGAGTTGTGGGTAGCGGGATATGCTACTTGATTGTATTGGCGGTTGCACAACTCGGGGTGTAGGTTGCAAGCTTGGTTTGTGTCGTCGTTGCGTTTGCAAGATGATAGACATACAATAATAGTAAACGAAAGCAAAAGCGTTTTAGAAAAGATAGTTGTTGGCATTTTTGTTTTTTTGACAATTAAAATGGTTGAAAAAAACAAAAAAAAGATAAAACATATTAAAATGTTGGTTATTTAGCATGTCGTATGCGTTATCATCTGTTTAGTTAATTACTCCTGACTAGGGTACGAAAAGAACCAAAAAGGGTGGGGAGGGCAACATTCCGCTAAGCTTTCCAAAGCTTAACGCCGCCCCCCACGCGGAACCGAGGGACCGAAGGGCTGCGTAACATCAGTAATTATTGGTTTCGCCTTCGTCTTTTTTCACCCAAACTTTATCAACGCGGTTGCCGTCCATGTCAACTACTTCAAATTTGTAGCCATCAGCAGTAAAAATATCGCCTTCGTGTGGTACTTTGCCTAGTTTATACATCATAAAACCACCTAATGTAGCATATTCACCTTCTTCTTTTTCGTCGTCAAGGGCGGGTATGTTTATAATATCGCGCAGTTCGTCTATTTGCATCGAGCCATCTATAAACATCGAGCCATCGTCGCGGGTTACGATATCTGGGTCTTCGGGTTCGTCAAAGCCGGGCAGGTCGCCAAAAATACTTTCTACTAAATCGTGCATGGTAATCATACCAATAGTAGAGCCAAACTCGTCTACCACAATACCCATATAGGTACGTTTTTCGCGAAAACGTTCTAGGATTTTGATAGCCATCAGGTTTTCGGGTATATATAGGGGTTGGGCTACTAAGGTGCGCAAATCGAGTTGATGTTGTTTTTCGGCTTTTAAAAAATCTTTCACCGACAAAACGCCGATTATATCGTCTAAATCGCCATCGCAAACCGGGAACTTGGTAAAGTTGCTATTGTACACTTGCATTCTTACTTCTTCCAAGCTATCATTTACATCTAACCAAGATATTTCCTGTCGGGCGGTCATAATGGCGTATGCTTTTCGGTCGCCAAACCTAAAAATACTTTTTATCATATCGCCTTCTTCTTGCTCAAAAACGCCATGTTGCGTACCTTGTTCTATCATGGTTTTTACTTCTTCTTCGGTTACAGGTGCTTCAACTCTATCTTTTATGCCCAACAGTTTGAGTATTGATTTGGTAGATATGGTTAGTAAAAAAACCATTGGTTTGGCAACTAGAGCTAAAAAGCGCATCAATGGCGATAAGTTAACCGTAATACTTTCGGCATAAGTAATACCGATAGCTTTGGGTACTAACTCGCCAATAACAATAGATAAGTAGGTAATAATAGTAACAACCACCCCAAATGCTATGTTGTAGCTGTAGGTAATAGGCACGCCTATATTTTGCAAAAGTGGGTCGAGTTTTGTGGCAAATGCTTCGCCGCCAAAGGCACCCAATATAACCCCTACTACGGTAATGCCTATTTGTACCGTCGACAAAAACCGTTCGGGATGTTTGAGCAAATCGAGGGCAATTTTAGCGCCTGATTTTCCCTGCTTTGCTTTCTCTTCTAATCGCGAGCGGCGCGATGATAATAGCGCTATTTCGCTCATCGAAAAAAGCCCGTTTAACAACAGTAGCACTATAATTATTACAATTTCCAACTTGTTTAGCTTTATTTGTTTGTCTGCCTTAGGGCAGTTGTTTAAAATGTTATTGTTTGCTGTTTCTTTATTGCTTGCATCTACACAAATTTAAATAATTATTTGAGTAGACATAACAAAGCCGCGAACAATGCATACTTGTTATGGCATCTATCTAATTGTGGGTAGATAAATGCCATAGCAAATGCACTATTCGCGCGATAAAGTTATAGTATCAAGGTTTCCCGATGACTATCCATAGATTTTTTTTTATAAAAATGGCTGTTGTATACTATCAACGAGCCTTTGGGGTGCAAAGATAGTGAAAATAATTGAGTTGCAAAGCTATTTTGTTGTTTTTGTTGAAATTATAGCAATAACTTTACAAAAACAAGGTAAATTTGTTGTTGTTGGTTTATTGAGCCAGCCTAAAGCCTACCAAATTAGTGCCTTGTTGGGGGTTGTTTGCATAGCGATTGGTAATGCGCGAATTGTGCGAAGGTGCGCTCCACGAGCCGCCACGCACCACTCTGTAAGCACCCCTATCTGGACCTTCGGGGTTATGAAGTGTGCTGTGGTGATAATAATCTTCGTCGAATTTATCAAAGCACCATTCCCACACATTACCTGTCATGTCGTACAAGCCCAGTTCGTTGGGCATTTTTTCGCCTATTTTGTGCAGGGTGTTACCACTATTTTTTACATACCAAGCTACGGTATCTAGGTTGTTGCTACCTGCGTACTTATAATTACCGCTTTTTTTACCCCCTCGGGCGGCGTATTCCCATTCGGCTTCGGTGGGCAACCTAAATTTTTGTTTGGTTTTTTTGTTAAGTTTTTCGATAAACTTTTGTGCATCTGCCCAATTTACTCGCTCGATGGGGCATTGTTTGCAGTTTTGAAAATAGGCGGGTTTGGTATTCATTACAGCACGCCATTGATGCTGTGTTACCTCGTATTTGCCTATTTTAAAGTTGCTTAGTTGCACTTTGTGTTTTGGGTGTTCATCGCTATTACACATATCGCTGTATTTGCCATCGCAGCCCATTTCAAAAATACCACCTTCAATTAGCACCATATTGTTTAATAATTCTTTAATTTGGGCGGCAGTGTCTATGGTATTATCTTCTACCAATTTGGCAAAAACATCGCTTACATTTTTCGACGGTGGCACATCCATACATGCAGCAAACAAACACATTAATGCCACAATAAAATAGTTTTTTGTTTGCATCATAGCAATTATTTGGGTTTATGCAATTCGTTTTGTATTTTCGCTACAAATTTGACGGTGACATCGTTTAGTTCGGCAATTAAATCAAGCGGTAAATTTTTATTTAGTGCTTTAATAATTGCGGCTATTTTAGCCTCTTGCTTGCCTTCTTTTACCCCTTCTTTGCGCGCTTTATCTTCTTTTTTCGACAATGCTTGGCGTTTCATTTCGGCATCTTTCATAGCGGTTATTTCCTTGGAACTTAGTTTGTCGTAATTTATCAACTCAACTGCTTTTTCTATGCCTTTGTTTTTGAGGTTAACAATAGGTTTTTCGGGATTGTGGATAGATTGATACACCAAATCGAGCCAATCGCGCACTTGTTTGGGCGTGTTGGGTTCGGGGTGATTGGGATTTAAAAACTGAAGTTGATGACCATACAAATCTAATTTCTTATCGTCTAATGTGCGAGGATTTAGCTCTAACAACAACACTTCGTTGCGCACAGGCTGACCATTTTTCTGGCTAATGCTATATTTCTCTGTCAAAACTACAATTACATACACCGTTTGGGCTATGCTGTAGTCTTTTGAACTTTTTTGCTGACCCAAGATAGTAGCTAAAAAATAGTGCAAAAATCGGTTGAAATTGTGGTCGTATTCTATCCGTTGAATTTCGATAATGATGCGCTTATCTACCGTTTCGGCAAAGATATCTAACCTAAAATCTATCTTGCCTACTTTTTCGTCAAAGCGTTTTTCGGTCTCTATTTTATCTACTACCACATCTATACCCAATATGTCTTTCACAAAATGGGTAAATACAAAAATGTTGGTGAAGGCTTTTTTGAAGATAACTTCGTTGTCTAAACTGGCTAACATAAGTAAGATTGGGGGTTATTTGGGCATAAAAACAATAAAATTACCCGATTTAGCATCTAATCGGCTTTTGATGTGCAAAAATACCCTATTTTTGCAACAAAAACAACACTTTATGCAAAAAAACAGAATTGTTGAGCTTTTCAACATTCAATATCCCATTATTCAGGCGGGCATGATTTGGTGTTCGGGTTGGGAGTTAGCCGCTGCCGTTTCTAATGCGGGCGGTTTGGGTATTATTGGTGCGGGTTCTATGTATCCGCACATTTTAGACGAGCATATTACCAAATGCAAGGCAGCTACTAATTGCCCATTTGCGGTTAATTTGCCTTTGTTGTATCCAAGCATCGAAGAGCATATTAACACCATCATCAAACACAAAGTGCCTATTGTTTTTACGTCGGCGGGCAACCCTAAAACCTGGACTAAACACCTGCAATTGCATGGCATTAAGGTAGTGCATGTTGTTTCGAGTTCGGTGTTTGCACAAAAAGCCGAAGCTGCTGGGGTTGATGCCGTTGTTGCCGAAGGTTTTGAAGCCGGCGGGCATAATGGACGTGAAGAAACTACTACTTTTTGCCTAATACCAATGGTGCGCAAAGCAGTTAAAATACCCCTTATTGCAGCAGGTGGTATTGCTACGGGGCAAGGTATGTTGGCAGCTATGGTGCTAGGCGCCGAAGCCGTACAAATGGGAACCCGTTTTGTTGCTACCCTCGAATCGTCGGCACATGATAGTTTTAAACACAAAGTACTAAACACCAAAGAAGGTGATACTATGTTGGCAATGAAAAAATTGGTGTCGGTTAGGTTAATCAAAAACAACTTTTATCAACAAGTGGCACAAGCCGAAGCAAATGGCGCTACACCCGACCAACTTATGCAATTGCTTGGACGAGGTAGGGCTAAAAAAGGCATGTTTGAGGGCGATATGGACGAGGGCGAACTAGAAATTGGACAAATTGCCTCGTTACTCGATGCCATAAAACCCGCCGCCGATGTTGTCCACCAAATTATCGAAGAGTTTAATGTGGCTAAAACAAACTTGAGTAATTATCAATTAATACCTCACGTTACGCAGGGGTTGAGCAAACAAGACAAATAAAGGGGCTTTGGAAATAATTTGTCAGTAATTTGATACTACTTACCACCCATTAAAAGTTTGTTACTTTTTTTCTTGACAAAAAGTAACCAAAAAAGTCAAGGCTGTATAGGAATTGGCTAAAATGAACAACATTCCGCTAAAAGATATAAACTTGCACGCCAAACACTTGTCTGTCGGTTTTATTGCTGGGTTTGGTGTGGCGTGCTTCAAACAGTATATCTTTTTTAACGCTCCATTTTTGTCCATTTCTTAACGCCAATTCCTATAATGCCGGTCCCGAAGAAACAGAATACAAAGCGTAGCTAAAAACACCAAATGTCTAATTATGAAAATAGGCTGCGTAACATAAATTAATATTTGGTGATTAATAATTTCCATTCTCCATTTATCCTTTACAAACCATTTAAGTGTCAGGTATCTACATCCATATTCCGTTTTGCAAACAAGCTTGCCATTATTGCAATTTTCACTTTTCTACCTCTCTGAAATATAAATCGGAGCTGATTGAAGCCCTTACAAAAGAGTTAATTTTACGAGCCAATTATCTGCCTCATAAACATTTAACTAGTGTTTACATTGGTGGCGGCACACCCTCGGTGCTAAATACCAACGAGTTAAATAGTTTGTTTGATACCATATTGCAAACCTTTACTATTGACCCTGCCGCCGAAATAACCCTTGAGGCTAACCCCGATGATTTGAGTTTGCAAAAACTACACGATTTGCGTCAAACGCCTATCAATAGGTTAAGTATTGGCATACAATCGTTTAACAATGCCGATTTGCTGTTTATGAACCGCGCTCATAATGCTCAACAAGCCGATTTTTGCATAAAAGCTGCCCAAGATGTGGGCTTTGATAACCTTAGCATAGACCTTATTTACGGCTCGCCAACTACAAGCAACCTTATTTGGGAGCAAAACCTAGATAAAGCGTTGGCTTATCAAATACCTCATTTGTCGTGTTATTGTTTAACTGTTGAGCCTAAAACTGCCTTAGATAGTTTTGTAAAACACCAAAAAGTGCCACCCGTTAACGAAGAACAAGCTGCCCAACAGTTCGAACAACTTATCAATCGTACAACGCAAGCGGGTTATCTGCATTACGAAATATCCAATTTTTGCTTGCCCAACCGCTTTGCTCAACACAACAGCAGCTATTGGAAAGGTAATGATTATTTAGGCATTGGACCCTCGGCTCATTCGTTTAACCAAACATCAAGACAATGGAATGTAGCCAACAATGCACAGTATATCAAAGCAATAAACCAAGGCATAATACCCGCCGAAATAGAACAACTAAGCAATACCCAACGTTTTAACGAGTATTTATTAACCTCGTTGCGCACTATTTGGGGGTGCAGTTTAACACACATAAAACAGCATTTTGGCGATGCGTTTGTAGCTTATTTACAAAAAGCAATACTACCTTTTGAAGGTTTTATAGTGCAAAAAAACGAAACACTGTTTTTAAATAACAAAGGTAAATTGTTGGCAGATAAAATTACTAGCGAGCTTTTTTGGGCAGATTAAATACACAAAACGAGCTGTAAACCAATGGTTTACAGCTCGTTTTTATGCAATATTGTATCAGACAAAAGCTAGCAGTTTTTATTTCAACGACACTCGTGGGTCTAAAACTCCATACAAAATATCGGTAAACAGGTTGATTACCACAAACAAAACAGCCGTAAACAATACCGAACCCATTGCTACCGGAAAATCGAGGTTGTTTAGGGCGTTGATAGTTACAAAACCTAATCCCTTATAATCGAAGATAATTTCGATGAAATAAGCACCTGTTAAGATAGCTGCCAACCAACCCGATATTGCGGTTACTACGGGGTTTAGGGCATTGCGTAAAGCATGGCGCACAATAACGGTTCGTTCGCTTAGTCCTTTTGCTCGTGCGGTGCGCACATAATCTTGCGATAATGTTTCGAGCATAGAGCTGCGGGTAAGTTGTGCAATGATGGCAATAGGACGTATGCCTAATGCCAAAGCGGGTAAGATAAGGTTTTTTAGTTGTAGTACTTCGTCGCCATAATCGTTTATTTCGTACAAGCCGCCTGTGTAGTTTAAGCCTGTGTAAGGGTGTAGCCAATAGCCAAAAATAAGGGCTAATATAATGCCTGTAAAGTACGAGGGTTGCGATATGCCTAAAATGGCGCTTACTAAAATGGTGTTATCGGTAGCCGAATATTGTTTTAACGATGCCACAACGCCCAAAGTAATACCTACAACAACTGCCAACAACATGGCAGTAAGCCCCAATATAATGGTACGTGGCAGGGCTTCGGTTAGTACATCGGTTACTAAGCGTTTGGTTTGATACGAGCGGCGTAGGTATGGCTTTTTAATCACCAATACATTATCGCCCAAAGGCATAATGGATGTGTAGTTGTATTTGGTTTGGTTTTCGGTAGTTTTTTGGTGGATAGATACAGGCGACACATCGTTTAGGTACAAGCCAAACTGTGTAGTTAGGGGTTTATCTAAGCCCAACTCTTTTTTAATAGCCTCTACCGTCGACACATCGGCGCGTTGCCCAAGTGTAAGGCGTGCGGGGTCGCCTAATCCGTTAAACAAAAAAAACACCACCATCGTAACGCCCAACATAACTAATATGCCGTACAATAGTCGTTTTAAAATAAATGCAAACACGTTGGTAGTTGATAATTAATGATGTGTGATAAGTAATGGGTGGTAGTAAGCATTAGTATGTCAGACCCTGGGCCATTTGGACCACTTGGCACTCCCTCCAAAAAATCAGTCTTTATTTATTTCATTTGTTGGTGCATCCATGCCAATTCGTAGTTCATTATTTCGCGTTGTTCGGGTTCGTTGTGTAGTTCGTGGTAAAAGCCTGTCCATTCTTTAAAGGTAATGGCATTGGTGTTTTGAGCGGCAAGGCGTTTGCTTGCTTCAAAGCTGGTTAGTTCGTCGGCGGTTCCGTGCATAAGTAGCATGGGTGTTTTTAGGTTTTTGATACCTCCGGCAAGGGCATCTTTGGCAACCTGATAAGCTGGGAAAAACCAACGAGCAGATATTTGGTCGTGTACTAAGGGGTCGTTGGTATAAGCAGCCCCAACTTTGGGGTCGCGGGCTAGTTTGTTTACGTCTAATCCGTTTGGCAATCTAAAAGCTCCGTATATAGAGCCAATTACTTTACCTGCTAAAAATTTAAGGGTGGGTATTGGTGTGCCGGGTTCTAAAAACGGAGCTGTTACAATAAATCCTTTTACGGCAGGGTTGCGTTGCAAGGCATCGGCAATAACAATATTACCACCCATGCTATGCCCATAAATAAAGATGGGTTTGTTAGGAAACTGCTCGGTGGCTTGTTTCACTAAGTCGTCTACTTGGTCGAGTAGTAAGTTATACGATAGGGTATCGCCGCGAGTGCCTTCGGTTTTTCCGTGTCCGTTAAGGTCAATGGCAGTTACGACAATGTTGTTATCGGTAAAAAATTGTGCTACGTGTTCATAACGTCCGCTATGTTCGCCTAAACCATGTACAAGGCAAATAACAGCTTCTACGTTTTGCTGGTTATCGGGTGTCCATGTTTGGGTAAATACGTTGGCATTGTTTGCACTTTTGGCTGGCTGAAGTTGTGTGGTATGTTGCATGTTTTTTTTGTTGAAAATTTAAATAGGTTGTTGGGGGTTTAGTGGTTGGGGTTAAATTGGGTAAGTTGCGGGAGCTAAAAAAATAAAAAACAACAAGAGACACAGAGAACACAGAGAAGAAGGAGTTTCTGTTCTTCAGTGTTTCCAGTACAAACTAAAAAATACAAAAGCATAGCTCATGCAGAAAAAAATCTCTGTGAATCTCCGTGTCTCCGTTGTACATTTAAAAACAAACCGGTGTAATTTGAGTAAGCATTTAGTGCTTTTCAATGTCGGCATCAAAATGTTAGCTACTTTTTTATGGCATTAAGCAATTTATTGGCATTGTCTTTATACAAAGGTTTGTCTAAATCGTGTTCTAAAATGTATTTTAGGTGTGGTATAGCCTTATCGTTTTGCCCCATTTTTATGTAGGCAAGAGCGGTGTACCAGTTGCAGGTATAGTCGTACAGTTCGGGTTTAAAGGCTATGCTTTGTTTAAAATCTTCGATGGCTTCGGGATATTTTTTTAGGTACATATCGCTCAAGCCCATGTAAAAGTAGCTTACGCCTTCGTCTTTATAGCTATCAATAATGGCTTTAAATTGTGTGCTTGAGCTAGTATAATCGCCAGTTACATAAGCGTCCATGGCTTTTGTCATTTCCGGAAAATTGGAGCGTTGTTTATCGGTCATGTTTAGTTCGCGATACGGTATTTTTAAATACTCGTCGGCTAACTGATTAGGGTCGCCGGGGTTACAGCCTATAAAGACAGATAGGAGTAACAAAAAAGCGAAAAACGAAGGTGTTTTTTTCATTGGATAAAGGTTGTTTTTGTAGAAAAAAATAACGTTGTAAAGCATTTGTAGGGCTAAAACAACTAATTAGCTTGTTTTAGCTGCGCAAAGATAGCGTTAATTTTTCTTTTTAGTAGCACACAACTATTTTTAAACGTTTTTCGTTTGTTATTGTCAGAAAAAAATAGTTACTTTGTGGTTTATTACACCAATTCTATTACGCTTATCATCAACATTATGAAAAAAACACTCTTTTTATTCCTCACCATTTTTTGTTGCACCTTTTTGGCAGTTGCCATAGGTGTAAAATTTCCTTTTAATTTGCTTAATAAAACAAGCAAGTCAACGCATTACATTTCAAACGCTAACAACAACAACAGTAAATCCATGTTTTTTAAAAAAGACGATTTTGCCTCCGAGTGGAAAAAGGTAGAAGACTTAGAAAACAAAGGTTTGACCGAAGATGCTAAAAAGCAGGTTGAACTTATCTACCAAAAAGCTAGTGCTGCCAACAATCAAGCTAATGTAGTAAAAGCATTGCTGTATCGTTACAAGTATGCGCAATACAACGAAGAATACAGCGAACAAAAAGCTATTGCAGGTTTAACCGCCGATATAGAAAAAGCTACAGCACCTACCAAAAATGTTTTACAATCTATTTTGGCAAGTGTGTATTGGCAGTATTTTAACAGCAACCGTTACAACATCTTAGAACGCACCGCCCTAAGCAACGACAACATAGCCCCCGACTTTGAAACATGGGACGGTACAAGGTTTTCGCGCACTATCACCGACCTACATTTGGCATCGCTGCAAAACCCCGAACTATTGCAAAACACCAAAGTAGAATTGTTTGATGATATTATTAGCAAAGGCGACGGCACAACACGCAGCTATCGCCCTACTCTTTACGACTTTTTAGCTCATCGCGCCATTGATTATTTTAGCAACGACCAAGCCAGTATCACCAAAGCCGCCGACCAGTTTCAAATAACCGACACTGCCGCCTTTGGCAATACCGATGCTTTTTTAGCTGCCAACTTTACCAATACCGACCCCCTATCTACCAAATATTATGCAATAAAGTTGTTACAAGACGTAACACGTTTTCATAAAAACGATGCTAATCCCGAAGCCTTGGTTGATGTAGCGCTAAAACGTTTAGATTTTGCCCAAGATGCCTCGTCGTTGCCCAACAAAAACGAGCTACATTTTGCGGCTCTTCAAGCACTCGAAAAACGTTATGCCGACCAGCCCGTATCGGCAACTGTTAGTTTTAGATTGGCACAATGGCACGCTACCAAAGGCGGCGAGTATCACCCCTACAGCAAACCCGAAGTACAATGGGAACGCAAAGAAGCCATGACGATTTGCGAAAACATCATCAAAAAGTTTCCGAAAACCATAGCCGCCAACAATGCCCAAATCTTGCAAAAACAATTGCGAAATAAAAGCATTAATGTACAGATAGAAGAAACCACCGAACCCGAAAAACCTTCGCGCGCTCTTATCACTTACCAAAACATAGACAAAGTGTATGGCAAATTGGTGCTTGTTACCCAAGATATGGAGGCAAAAATAAAAAAGATGAAACGCGAAGAAGATAAAATGCCCTATCTGTTAAGTCAAAAACCAGTAAAAACGTTTAGCACCGACCTACCCACCGAAAACGATTATCAAACACACAGCACCGAAATAAAAATTGATGCCCTACCTATGGGCAGATACCTACTATTTACTGCCACCAGCCCCGATTTTTCGTACAAAGGCAATGCCTTAGCCTATCAGTATCTTTATGTTACTAACCTAAGCTACATCAGTAAAAAAGTAGCGGGCGATGGCTATACGCAAACTGTTTTTGTGGTAGACCGACGAAACGGCAACCCATTAGAGGACGTAGATTACCGCGTTTTTACCGAAAAATGGGACTATAATACGCAAGAGTACACCCAAACCGAACTAACGCGCGGTAAAAGCACACAAGATGGCTCGTTTAGGTACTTTGCACCCAAAGATTATTACGGAAACCTGCGCATACAATTAACAAAAGGCAACGACTATTACGAAACATACCAATATAACAGTGGTTATGGAGGCAGCATCCCCGAAAATACCCAAACTACCACCTTCTTTTTTACCGATAGAGCTATCTATAGACCTGGTCAAACACTCTATTTCAAAGGTATTACTGTAAAACAAGGCAAAGATAACAGCCTTGTCACCAACCAAGCAAGCACAGTTACCCTATACGATGTACATGGACAAGAGGTAACAAAACTTGACCTAAAAACCAACGATTATGGTAGTTTTAGCGGACAATTTACCTTGCCCGTAGGTTTATTGAACGGAGAAATGCGACTTAGCAACGATAAGGGCGAAGCCTATTTTAGGGTAGAAGAGTACAAACGACCCAAATTTGAAGTTACTTTTAAACCCGTTGAGGGCAGTTACCGCATCAACGAAACCGTAACGGTAAAAGGTAGTGCAATGGGTTATGCAGGCAATGCCCTATCCGACGTAAAAGTAAGTTATCGCGTAGTGCGCCGTGCCAACTTCCCTTGGTGGTGGTGCTACTGGCGACCAATGCCCTCAAGCCCCGAAATGGAAATTACCAATGGCATAACAACCACAAACGCCGAGGGTTTGTTTAGCATTGACTTTAAAGCAATAGCTAACCCAACCGACAAACCCGCCGACAAACCCCAATATAGCTACGAAATAATTGCCGATGTAACCGACATAAACGGCGAAACACAAAGCAAAACAACCACCGTTGAGGTAGGTTATGTGGCATTGTTGGCAACCGTAAACATTGCTAATGTATTGGACAAAGACAACGAAAGCCAACGCAAAATTACCGTATCGACTACCAACCTAAACGGACAAGCCGAACCTACCGACGTAACCATTAGCATTGCACAACTGCAACAACCTGCCCGTGTTTTGCGCAACCGCCTTTGGGAGCGTGCCGATAAATTTGTTATGTCGAAAGAGGAGTACGCCAAACTTTTCCCGAACGACCCTTATGGTAACGAGGACGACATGGCTACATGGAAAACAGGCAACGAAATTTTCCGCAAAACCTTTAACACAGGCAAAGAAAGCAGCATTGAACTAGATAAGCTAAAAAAAGCCGATGCAGGCAAATATGTAGTAACCCTAAATGCCAAAGATAAATACGGCGAAACCGTTGAATGGAAGCAATATATTACGGTATATGGCAGCAACGACAACAAAATTCCCGAAAACATAGCCTTTTGGTCGACAGTAAACAAACAAAGCGCCGAACCCACCGAACAAGTAAGCGCCCTGTTTGGCAGTACCCTAAAAAACACCATGGCTCTGTACGAAGTAGAACACGACAACAAGCTAATTAAACGCGAGTGGATACCCATTGGCGAACTGCAAAAACGCATCAACGAAACGGTACGCGAAGAGCATCGCGGTAACTTTTTTATCCACCTAACCGCCGTAGCACTTAATAGGGCGCAAACAGTAACGTATACTATAGTAGTACCTTGGAGCAACAAAGATTTGAAGGTAGAAATGACCACCTTCAGAAACAAAATACTGCCCGGTGCCAAAGAAGAATGGAAAGTAAAAATTAGCGGCGCAAAAAGCGAAAAAGTAGCCGCCGAACTATTAGCCGGCATGTACGATGCCTCGCTTGATGTGTTTATGCCACATAGCTGGAACATGAGCATCTACCCCACAAACAGCAGCACCCTAAGTACCAACTTTGGCAGTGGCTTTTCTATCATCAACAGCGACCTACTTGCCCAAAATTGGAACGATAACTATTATGGCAATTATTCATCGGCACAATACGACCAACTAAACTTGTTTGGCTTTTATTTGGGTAGAAATAGGAGGATGTATTATCGTAGCTTGTATGAGTCCGAAGGCGGACGTGGTATTGCTAAATCATCGGCACCTGTTGAAATGAGTGCTAAATCCATGCCCCCACCTTCGCCTAAAATGGCAAGTGATAAAATTAAAATGAGAGATGGAGAAGAGGAAGTGATTATTACAGAGCTTGGAACTCCTAGAGAGCAAAAATCACTAGGTTATGGCGTACAAACAATTAGTAAACCCGCCGAAGTGCAAATTCGTAAAAACTTGCAAGAATCTGCCTTTTTTATGCCGCAATTGCGCACCAACGAGCAAGGCGAAGTTATCCTATCATTCACTGCCCCCGAAGCCCTTACGCGCTGGAAACTAATGCTATTGGCACACACCCAAAGTTTAGCCATTGGCACCAAAACCGAAGAAGTTATTACACAAAAAGAGTTGATGGTGATGCCCAACCCGCCGCGTTTTTTGCGCGAAGGTGATGAGATGTATTTTGCCACTAAAATATCGAACCTAACCGATAAAGCCCTTGACGGTACAGCCACCCTAAAACTGTTCGATGCCACAACCAATCTGCCCGTAGAAGCCGCTTTTAAATTGGTAGATGCCAATCAAAACTTTAAAGTAGCCGCCAAACAAAGTGCTGCTGTACAGTGGGAAATATCCGTACCCGAAACCGTACAAGCCATTACCTACCAAGTTATTGCACAAGCTGGCAATGTTAGCGATGGCGAAGAAAACGCCTTGCCAATCCTCACAAACCGCATGTTAGTAACCGAAACACTACCGCTGCCCGTGCGCGGCAAAGGCACTAAAAGTTTTACCTTTAACAAATTAGCCGACTCGGAATCTTCATCAACCCTAAAGCACCAAGCGCTTACACTTGAGTTTACCTCGCAGCCCGCATGGTACGCCATACAAGCCCTGCCCTATATGATGGAGTACCCCTACGAATGCTCGGAGCAAATATTTAGCCGTTATTATGCCAACAGTATCGCCTCGCACATTGCCAACTCCGACCCACGCGTAAAAACCGTGTTCGAACGCTGGAAAACAGATGCCGAAAACGCCCTAAAAAACAAACAAGATAAAGGCGCTTTGTTCTCGAACTTAGAGAAAAACCAAGACCTCAAATACCTTTTGCTCCAAGAAACACCTTGGGTAATGGCTGCCAAAGACGAAACCGAACGCAAACAGCGCCTTGCTGTATTGTTTGATTTAGAACGGATGACCAAAGAACAACGACAAGCCGAAGACGAACTTGTAAAACGTCAAAACCCCGATGGCTCGTTCTCGTGGTTTCCTAACATGCAGCCAAGCCGCTACATAGCCCAACATATAGTTTGCGGTATGGGTCATTTAGACAAATTGGGCGTAACCGATGTGCGCCAAAACGAAGCTACTTGGCAATTGATACAAAAAGGCATGGGTTATTTAGATGCCGAAATGCAAAAAGACTACGATAATTTGTTGCGATACAAAGCCAATCTAAAACAACAAAATATTGGCTACGAGCAAATTCAGTACCTATACACGCGCAGCTTTTTCAACAACGATTTTCCGTTGGACAAAAAGTACCAAACTGCCTACAACTACTATAAAAAACAAGCCGAAACCTACTGGCTACAACAAAGCAAGTATATGCAGGCAATGATAGCCTTGTCGTTAAACCGCCTCGACAGCAAAGACTCGGGTGTGGCATTCGGCATACTCAAATCGTTGAAACAAAACGCTACCCAAAACGAAGAAATGGGCATGTATTTTAAAGACAACACAGGCGGCTGGTACTGGTATCAAGCACCCATAGAAACACAAGCCATGATGATTGAAGCCTTCGACGAAGTAACAAACGACACCGAAAGCGTAGAAGGACTAAAAGTTTGGTTGCTAAAACAAAAACAAACCCAAGACTGGAAAACCACCAAAGCTACCGCCGAGGCTTGTTATGCCCTATTGCGCACCGGCAAAAATTGGCTTACCCAAGACGATGCCGTAGAAATAAACATTGGCAGACAAACCCTAAACCCCAAAACAATGCCAGAGCTAAACGCCGAAGCAGGCACAGGTTACTTTAAAACCACTTGGAAAGGCAGCGATATTAGACCCGAAATGGGCAAAGTAAGCGTAACTAAAAAAGACGAGGGTGTAAGTTGGGGAGCTTTGTACTGGCAATATTTCGAGCAGTTAGACAAAATAACCTTTGCCGCCACACCGCTAAACATCAAAAAGCAGTTGTTTTTGAAAAGCAACACCAAAAGCGGCGAAGTACTATCGCCCATAACCGACAATGCCAAACTTAAAGTGGGCGATGAAGTAAAAGTACGCATAGAAATACGCGTAGACCGCGACATGGAATATGTGCACCTAAAAGATATGCGGGCAGCAGGTTTCGAGCCTATCAACGTTATATCGCAATACAAATACCAAGACGGTTTGGGCTATTACGAAAGCACCAAAGATGCCGCCACCAACTTTTTTATGGGTTGGTTGCCCAAAGGCACTTATGTGTTCGAGTATCCACTGCGAGCCTCGCAAAAAGGCAACTTCTCGAATGGCATTACCACCATGCAATGTATGTACGCCCCCGAATTTACCAGCCATAGCGATGGTATTAGGGTGATAATTGAGTAAAGGTAACGATAATGATGCACTTAGGGCTACAAGCAGCAAAAAACTTGTAGCCCTGATGTGCTAAATTTACCAAAAAACACTAAATTGCAATGTTTTTCTTAAACAATTAAATTTATTTTTGATGAAAATACAAAACATAAACAACGAACTAACCATTACTATCCCAAATGGAATAGTAGACATTGTAGAAATTCAACACTTCTTAGTAATCGTTATTAAATAACGTACTAATCTATACAGCCGTCTGTGTTAAATAGTTATCGTTTTTTTTGAGCAAAAAGTGGGCTACCTAATTGTCAATAAATACTTGTTTTTTATAATACCACCCCTTCGGGGTTAAAAATACAGGCATTACCTATTTTCTATAATCATGCCACCCCGTTGGGGTTAAAATACCTTGCTTTAAACCCCAAAAGAGTGATACATTCTTTTGGGGTTTTTGAGCAAATGGCAAAGCGGCAAATTCGTACTTTATTTTTATTGTGTTACTTAGACTCCATATTTCGGGCAGTGTTTCACGAAATTTCTGGAAATTTTGGCGTGTTTCTGAAATCTATAAAGTTTTCCAAAATTTTCTGAAAGCAATAAAAAGCTGTTGTACCTTTGTTAAAAAAGCAGCTCATTTTTTAATAAAAAGATTGGTAACCCTGTAGATTAATCATTTTTTTACCTTACCTGGCTGTTCAACAATATTCCTCTCATCTATCTAATCAACATGAAAAAACAACTACTTCTTTACGTTTTTTTATGGGCAATAAGTACCTTATCTATTGCTCAAACCATTACTAATCTTACTACTACTCCTTCGGGAAACACCTACACCATTAGTTTTACGATTGTGGGTGGCGTACCACCCTACTCATCGGGTGGCGTGCCTGCTATTACGGGCAACACTTTTAGCTATGTATACCCCTGTAACTTTGCCTACGACATTACCATTTCCGATGCCGTAGGCGGAAGTGACCAAGTAACAGGCGCATCGCCAACAGGTTGTAGTGCAGCTATCAATGCCAACTGGTGCAACACCGCCACACCCGTATCTTGCGATGCCATTATTAACGGAACTACCATTGGCGAAACCAACGACTTGTCGTACTATTGGTTTCCTACCTGCTTGCCCAATAACTCGGCTATACACACCGGTCCCGACAGAATCTATCGCTTAGTAAAAACAGATAACAGCACCTTGTCGGTTGGTATGCAGATAACTACCCCTAACACCGACCTCGACCTGTTTTTGCTCGATGCCACCTGCAACTCGGTGCTTGCTTGCCAAGACATTGGCGGAACCAATAACGCGGCTAACAACCTAGAAGGTGTAATTGCTCCCGACCTACCCGCAGGTACTTATTATATTGTCGTAGACTCTAACCAACCCAATATACAAGGCAATTTTGTGTTGGATATTACCTGCGGCGACCTAAACTGCTCCAACATTCAGCCCATTTTATGTGGCGTAACCTACGAGGGTAATTCGGCATTATATGGCGAAAACGGCTCGTCTATTTACCTATGCGGTGGCAATAGCCAAAATGTTAACAACAGTGGTCCCGAGGTTATTTATAGCTTTACTACCGACCAAAGCGGTATAATAGACGTGCAATTGAGCAATTTGACCAGCAACTTAGAGCTATTTTTATTGCAAGATGCTTGCGATGTGGAAAGCTGCATAGGGCAAAGCTTTAATATAGGTACACTAAACGAACAAATCACTACCTCGGCACCCGCCGGAACCTACTATGTGGTAGTTGATGGCTTTAATGCAGCAAGCGGCACTTTCGATTTGGTAGTAACTGCCAATTGTACGCCGCCACCTGCCCCAAGCTGCCCCAATAACCCCCTCGATTGGGCATGGTTGCAAAACCTTATTAGCCAAACCAACTGCTCGCCTACCTGCCAATTAACCGTTACCCAATACCTTTGGCAAGGGCAAAACGTAGTAGATGTATTTTTTGATGGCGAATGCTTTGGATATGCGCCACCTACTAATCCTACTGCTGATACCTATAGCATAGAAGAACAATCAGGAGCCGTATACTACACCAACGCAAATCTTGATGTGGAATTTGTGACACAAGCTATGTCGATAGGAGTCAGCGAAGCGAACAACAACCACACCGTTTTTGATTGCGAAGGCAATTTGCTGTTTCCGTGGGGCGGCGGTGCTAACGATAATTTGGTACAGCAATTAGAAAACCCCGCTGTAGTGTGGCAATGTGCTAGTACCCTAGACTGCCCCGCCCTACAAGCCAACATAGGCAGCCCCTGTAACGACAACAACCCCAACACCACCAACGATGTAACAACACACACTTGATTTGCCA
>JADKCK010000075.1 GCA_016718845.1 Sphingobacteriales bacterium | reverse complement strand
AAAGATACAAAAAGTTTGGTATAGTAGAAACACTCAAAATTAAGCATTTATAATTTTGCTTTTCAAGTTCTGAAATTCGTCGTCTGTTATTATATTGTATTCTCTCATTTTTTTAAGTTTTTCAAGTTCGTCAACAATTGAAACAGTTTTAGTTTTTTCTATTTCTGAAAGTTTTTGCAATGCTTCTTGTTGGTTTTGTTGAACTGTTAAAACTGTTGCTTTATATGCTTCGTCTGCTTCATTTTTAGAAACCAAAGCAATAATACCCTTTTTAGAGGATTTTCTTATTAGTAGCGAAAGAAGAGCTGCAAAAATCGATTTTCCGTCCCGAACCAACGAAACCGACAACGAGACTAAAAATTATCCAACCAAATAAAAGCTCCATTTTTTTATTTTTTTTGTAACACTGTCTAATAACAGCAATAAAGGTACGATGGATTTTATTGATACGGAAAAATATTATAAGTACCTGATTTCTGAAACACCTAAAAATTTCCAAAAATTTCTACTTAGATGAATGGTTAGATAACTTAGGCTAAGTTCGTACCTAAAACCTGTTTTTGTCTTGATGCTACGTACATCGGAGCTTTGCTCACTCAACAGTTGCTTTGCGATGCGTCTTAATGAACGCTCGCTTAATTGGGTGAGCTTGCTGGCTTCTGCTAAGTTTAGGTGGTTTTTCATTCAATAGGTAATTTATATGCAAAGATAGCACTTTTTTGTTTATCAGCCAAAATGGAGTAAGTGCCCCTTATTTTTCATGGTTTTTATGATTTGTTATGATATTGCTTTTACATGCAAACTACTGTGGTTATTTTTCATGTTTTGCGGTAATTTCTCATAGTTTTTAATGATTTTATGATTATGAGAATGATTGCAAGTATTATTGCTGTGATATAATACAAAAAATAACTGCTTTGTATAGGGGCATCTGTTGTGCCAATGCACACAAAACCAGCCCACAAAAATGGATTAGCTTTTGCGTTGCTTTTAGTGTGGGCTAGATAATCTAATTTGGCATTTCGTAGTGCGTAATCAATATCTTCGTTTTTAAATAGATGTGCATAAAACTGTTTCATCAACTCGGAGGTTGATTGATCGTTTACGCTCCAGATACTAGCAAGTAGGCTTGGCGTACCGCCGTATGCAAATCCTCGTGCTAAACTCATCATGCCTTCTCCTTGAACCATATTGCCAATGCCCGTTTGGCAGGCACTTAATACTACTAATTTTGCATGTAGTGGTAGGTTGTAAATTTCGTGTGTTTCTAGGTAGTCGTTATCTATTCCATCTTTGTTGTCGGCAAAATAAATTTTGCTACTAGCTGCATAAGTATCATCTAAACAAGCATGCGATGAAAGATGCAAAATAAGAGCGTTTTCTACATTTTTTTTAAAATTGTCTACGGTTGCACTATCTTCTAAAAATACTTTTCCGTTAGCAATACGGTCAATGTATTGTACTTCGGTGTAGCTATTTTTTAGTTCTTCTAAATGTCCATTGCCTTTACAGCCTCGTAAAACGCTTTGGGTATTTTGTGCCAATTGTTGCTCTTTGGCAGCTTTAAAAATAGGAGCGAAAGCCATCAACTCCGTATTATAGTGGTTGTTTTTAACTTTGTTATTGGCTTGTTTGCTTGGTATGTTGAGTAAAGTACTTGCCGAATAGCTATAACTTATGGTGTACTGTTTAAGCATATAGTCTACCAATTTAAGCGAATAGTTATAGTCGGTAAAAGCTACTGTATCGGGTTTTTTAGTAATTAGGGCTTCAAAAGGGATATAGCTAAGTACGCCATCGGGTATAATAATTAACCTATCGATGCCTTTTAGATTTTGATTGCCCAATATGCTTTGCAATAACAGCTCATGAAAATATTGGGCATAGCACATTATATCCTGATAAAGCAGGTTATTATCATAATCGTGCAAAAATGGGCTATAGTACACAGAGTCTTTGGATAAAGCCTGATGAAAATTATGTATTTGGCTATCCAAATCGATGGGGCGTGGAACTACGGCATAGTTTACGCCTTTTTTAGTAACCGCAAAGGTGTAAATTAAGCTGTCGGATAAAAAGTACGACAACAATGCGGTTTTGTTGTTATGCAACAATTGTTTTTGTATGTCGTTGATGTTTGGTGTTTGATAATGATACTTGGCGGTACGATAATTAGGATATTGTTGTTCAATTTGGCTATTAAGTTGTTGATACTGCTGATTAAGTAGCAATAAACTATCTTGTAATAGATGCTTTTGTTGGATTTGCGTGATTTTATTCAGTGCTACTTCTGTTAGACTTATTTGTTGCCTAATTTGGTTATATTGTTCGGTAAGTTGGGCGGGTAATTGGGTTTGTAACAGTTGGGCTTGGTACAAAAAACCATTTAGTAAATTCGATTTACTTTGTTCGGCTACTACAAAGGCACTTGCCACATCGCCCAAAAGCAAAGCTGTTTGCAGGGCATTTTGGTACAAAGGGTATTCGTTTTGTACCAAAAACGCTTTTGCTTCGTTGTCATTAAGTTTTGTTTGCAACAATTGTAATTGGTATAATGCTAATTGATAGGTTTTAAAAGCATTTTGCAGGTAGGTTTTGTTGTTCGATTGTTGGAATAATTTGGTGTAAGTTTGGGCTTTTAAGGCAACCAATACAAAAACGTCTGGATTTGGGGTAGATAGCTGTTCGTAAGTAGGGTTATCGCTTAGTTCATTAGGTGTAAAATTGTTGATAAGTGCCAACAATGCGCTTTGATAATGTTGTAGAGCAGTAGCTAAACTACCCAGTTTAGCGGCTAAATCGCCTGCATCTATGTAAATTTGCGCAGCATTTCGTCCTTTACCGCTATAGGTTTTTTGGCAGATACTTAAGGCTTTTTGTAAATATTGCGTTGCCAAATCGGGTTGATTGAAGGATAGATACATCTCGCTAAGGTTTTTATAAACTGTTATCAATCGAACTTCGGATTCTTCGTTTGCTTGTGTTTCTAAAAAATGGGCAGTTTGTAAAATAGCAGCAAGGGCTCTTTTATTTTCGTTTCTATCCACATAAATATCCGCCAAATTATTACCTGCCACCATTTTTAGGTCTAAAGGTGTATTGGGATTATTGAACACTTCTTGGTAATTTTTTTCGGCTAAATCCACTTTGCCCGATGATTTTTGTGCTATTGCCAAGCTAATTTTCGACTTAGTTGCTTCGTTATTGTTGCGCAATAAGGTGTACAAATCCAGTGCTTTTTGACAATATATCAATGCTTGAGCATAATTTGGCTCGCGCTGATAAATGGCTGCCATGTTTTTGTAGGCAGTTGCTAATTCATTATTTGCATTTGTTAGTAGTTTGGCTTGGGATATGGTCTGCAAGAGATAAGATTTTGCCCTATCATACTCGCCCATTTTGCTATGCAAAAAACCCACATCATTCATCATCTGTAGCTCCACAAGGCTTGATTTAGGCAAACATTCGTGGGCGGTTTGCAGGGCTAAATAGGCAGGAAATAATGCTGTTTCGAACTGCTTTTGTTTGCGATATGCCTCCGAAATGCCCGAAAAACAATGGACAATAAGGCTATCATTTGTTGGGTTTTGGGCGATAATTTGATGAAACAATTGCAGGGCAGCACCATATTGTTTGTTGGTCAACGAATCGGTGGCAGCCTCGTACTGCTGTTTAGGCGTAGAGGCTGCTGTGGATAGGTCTATTAGTAATGAAAAGAAAACAAGGTAAGCGTTTCGCATCACATTTTAATAATTTTGCGTGTTTGACGAAGAGTTGGTGTCTGTAAGATGCACAAATATACGCCATTGGGTAATGAGGATGTGTCTGTCAAAACTAAATTCATTTGTTGAGATACATAATTTTTTGCGTCATGTTTGTTGAGGTGTTCTTAGCTGGCAAATATATAGACCTGATGGCAAGCCATCGGGTACAAAATTGGTTTGATAATTTCCTGCATCTTGTACCACATTATTTACCAAAGTAGCCACTTGTTTGCCTGTTAAGTCAAATACCAATAGACTATGCACAGTAGCTTGCGGCAGAGAGTAATGGATAGTGGTGCTATATGAGAATGGATTGGGTTGGACGCTTAACGTACTTATACCTGACAATTGGGCTTGCTGCATATTCTGTTTTCCAGAAACGGGTATATTTTCTGTGCAACCGTCAATGTATAGAGAGAGAACCGAACCAGGTATTGTAGATGTAGAAAAACTACTACTATTTGTTGGTGTTATCAGAATATACGAACCCGCGCTAGCATATATTTTACTATCAGCAGGTAATATAGTGGTACTAGTGTTATTGGTTATTTCCTCTTGGGTTTCATATAATACAGGGGCAGAGGATGATGGCGTGGTTATGACAGCCGTACTGGGGCAAAAAGCATCATCGCAGTCTACAATTACCATAGCAGGGTTTGTTTCTATTGGAGGATTACTATCAAAGATAATTTGAGCGGAGGTGCCAAACATGTCATCTTCGCAAACGAGCTGTTCTGATGTTTGAACAGTATATACTATGTAGGCTTTGACAGATTCCTCGCAAGGTTGGGTATCGGGACCAGCAGCCGATAATAGTGATATTCCATCCCCCACTAATACTACGTGTAGTTTATTATCTTCACGCCAAAATTTAGCGTTTATATCTACAGCTCCTCCAAGGGCATTGGTCCCCATAATAGTGCTCATTGCACTTGGTTCGACAGTAGGGATAGAAGTGTTAAGGGTATTATATAGGTATTGCTACTAACTACAATTTTTTGCAATGAAATTGTTGAAGGGTCCGTCTTTTCTGAAATATCGTCTACTATATAAATACGATACACTGGTCCCTCGCCTATATTTTCACATTCCACTTTGTATCGAACTGTGGTGGGAGACAATGAAGGATTGATAAATTCGGGAAAAACTGTTTTTTGGTTAGGGTCGTAGCCTTTTAAGGCTCGTAAATTTACAGAGTTAGCATTTAGCTGACAAGTGGTAGAAGTACCCGAATTAGCAGTAAAATTGCCGCTAATGTTTAATGAATTTGTTGTGAATGGTATACTATTTTTGACTCTAAGTCTCACAAAAAAGTTTCCATGAGCAATAGATGAAAAAGTAGTAGTAGTGCCGCTAATAGCCATTGAATTAATAGGCGATCTATCATATTCTGTTACAAAACCAATTGTAGGAAGGCTATTTCCATAAAAAATTGTGCGTACACCTGCTAGATTATAATAATATGCTTGTGCAATTCCATCAAAACTATTTAAAGTACCGCTAAGAGTTACAGTATTAAAATTATTTGAACAACTTGGTACAGGAGATGATGCTAAAAATGACGCATTATTATTACTTAGTTTGAATATGACAGTGACATATTTAGGATCATCTTGAGTACTGGCTACGGCGTCTCGATTAACATAAGGAGTAGCAACAGAAGGGTTGCTTGTCGTAGGGTTTGCACTACTTAATCCGCTAATGTTTACAGTTGTCGTAGCATATTTTATACGACTATCATCAACCTTTATGGGTGTTATTTCTACACGAACTTGATAGCCAGCAGTGGGAGAATTGGCAACGTATTTGCGAGACACAGAAGTACCAGCACTGCCTTTAGTAATCGCGTAAGTTCCATCACCAAATTCCCAATAAAACGAATATTGAGCAGTAGTACTACCGTTGTTGCAAGTACACCTATCAGAGAGACCTGTTACAGAAAAAGTTTTTTGAGAAGTAGACGAAGATCGAGTCGAAATAGTAATGGGTGCTTGTGCAGTAACTTCCATACTTGCACAAACACAGAATAGAAATAAGAAGAAAAAATTGAAATGTGGAAATGTAGATATCATTTTCATGGTTAAATATTGTTTTGTGATTTATTTGCTTATTTTTTCTAGTGCTTTATAGTGCAAAATGTTTTAGCTATAATGAACGCCCCATAATCCTTTTCTCTAACTTAGAGAAAAGGATTATTTTTGAGACAGAATAAGTTATTTAGTGACGACCATTTTTTGTATTTTTACGGTATCGCCTGCTCGCAGGGTGCAGATGTATATGCCTGATGGTAGGTCGGTGGCATCAAACGCAAAGGAGTAGTTGCCTTCGGTTTGGGTTTGGTTGTCCGCCAAGCGGCTAATTTCGCGTCCTGTAAGGTCGTGTATCGTTAAACTTATATCGCTGGTTTGTGGTAGCGTATAGGTAATAGTTGTTGTAGATTGGGTGGGGTTGGGGTAAATTGCATAATTTACTTCGTTGCTTGTTTTATTAGCGTTTATTGTTGGGGTGTTAGATTTCGTAATTAATTCGATAGTAGCAGAAGTGGGTTTTGTAGAAGCGTTAAATAAAGAGTCCGTAGTTCCTCCTACTGCAATATCGCTAAATGTGTATATACCTCCACAACCGTCAATAAGTGCTTCAAAAACAGCACCGCTTTGGGTGTTAAAATTTGGACTTAATAGTACATACGTCGTAGCATCGAATCTAACACGTGCGGTATTGCTAATTTGACAACTGCCCGATGCCGTGATGTGCGATTGCGACTCGTAATCTTGAGTTCCCGAAATTGGAGCAGTAAAATTATGTGAAGCAGCACAACCACCCGAAGCCTGCGCACATAAAACAGCCTGATATGCATTAATGCGCCCTGCACCTAACAAACCGCTATATGACGGATTGATTGCATTAATATTGACAGCAGTTGAACGCAAACAGCTTTCTACTTGGGTTGGTGTCATACTTGGATTGACCGACAACATTAATCCACATAAACCAGCTACAAGAGGAGCAGACATGGACGTACCACTTTTTATACCGTAACTATTAGTTGGCACACAACTGTTAATACTTTCACCAGGTGCCGAAATATCTACCCATGTACCATAAGTTGAGAAACTTGATTTGTTATCATTGATATTTGTACATGCCACTGATATTGCTTTTGTGTAAGCTGCCGGGTAATTGTAGCTACTGTTGTTACTATTACCCGCTGATGCCACTACAATAATACCTCGATTGACAATGGTGGTAATAGCCGTTTCGTTGGTTGCAGAATAGCTAGGACCTCCCCATGAGCAATTAATTACTCTGGCTCCGTTATTAGCCGCCCATGCAATGCCCTGATAGCCATGTGTAATGGAATTGTAGGAAGCAGAATTATTAGTAGCTTTTACAGGTAATATTTTGGTGTTATAACCAATAGATGCAATACCGGTTCCATTGTTTGTTTTTGCACTTACAATACCCGATACATGCGTACCATGACTAAAGTTAGTATTGGGAGGATTAGGGTCACTATCATTATCGGCAATATCATAACCTGTTAAACAATTGCCACTTAAATCGGGGTGTGTGGTTTGTATGGCATTATCTACCACTGCCACTACTATCGATGGACTACCTTGTGTAATATCCCAGGCTTGTTGTGCATTGATTTTCCACAAAGCCCATTGACCGCTTGTTGTATTAGCACCTAAATCGTTGGGACTTAGTTCTACTTGGTCGTAAGGTATTTTTTCGGCATATTCAAGTTCTGGAAGTCGAGTCAGGTCTTTTAAGAAACTATCCACCAATTGAGGTTGGTCGAAATAGACACGAAAAACACGTTGCAAATCGTCCGAAGGGTCGAACCAAAAAGGCATTTCTATTTTTCGGACTTGATATTTAGATAAATAAGGAACTATAAAATTGACGCGATTTTGAGCTATTGAGCCACTCTTTTGATCTACATAAGTACTATAGGTATTCTGTTTTACCTTTATGTACAATTCGCCGTCAAAATAATTTTTATCAATGTTCTGTGCAAAAGTAGCATTAAAAAATGTACTACAGAGCGCTATGACTAAAAAACTGATTATCTTTGCGTTCATCTTGTTACGAGATTTAAGTCCTGCCGTTCCGCATAGCCCTACCGCCAAGTAATTGGCTGTGCGGACACGGTTTGGACGATGATTAAATAGGATTTGAAATAGTGTGTTTATTGAGCTTCTAATGCTTCTACTTTAGATTTGAAAGCATCGTTTTGTTTTTGTAGGTCAATCATGTACAAAGTCAATTCCTCGATTTTCTGCATTTGTTTAGCCAACATTTGCCCTACATCAATACCACCATCATTTACCAATTCTTGAGCAGAAGGTACATCAGGTAAGTGTTTGTTTTCTTTTACAAAAGCTTCTACTTCGGCAAGCGGTTTTAGCTGATAGTTTTTGCCAAATACATAATCTGCCCAATCGGTGCTTGTTTTTAGAGCTACTTTTAATTTTTCGGTTAAGATGCCTGTTTCTACATAGAGTTTGTAACCTGCAGGAGTAGTTGCATTACCAATAAGTACGGTGCCTGTGTTGTATTGTATGCCAGTAGTACCATTAGCTGCCCAATAAGAGGTACCCGTTCCTCCGGTTGGAATTGCTTGCGTACTCAATAAGCCATTCGCATCGGCTACTACCATACGAGTGCCTGTGCCTGCTAAACCCGATACTTTAGCGTTGCCTACTACATCTAATCTTTGAGTAGGAGCATTCGTACCAATACCTACATTAACAGCATTTGCCCCCGTGCCACCTAATACAAGTGTGTTAGATGCACTTACTACTGCATTATTACCAATAGCTATTGCATTAGTTAAATTACCCGTTGCCACATTTGCATTATTGCCAATAATTACGTTATTTGTACCACTTGTATTTGATTGTCCTGCTGTATTACCTAAAAAAACATTACCATTGCCTGTATTGTTTCTACCCGAAAAATAACCAGCAAATACATTATTATTACCTGTCGATGAGGAGTGTCCGCTATTAACACCAATCATTACATTTTGACTTCCTGTAGCATAAGCGCCTGCCTGACCCCCTAAATAAGTGTTTTCAATTCCCGATACATTCATACTTCCCGAATTCCAACCTAAAAATGTATTATAATTACCTGTAGTATTTCTGTAGCCCGATAAACCTACAAAAGTATTTTGAGAACCTGTCGTATTTAATTTGCCGGCATTTGTTCCCAAAAAAGTGTTGTTAGTACCAGAAGTAATTAATGGAACTTGAGAACCAAGCATAGTATTAGCATTTGTACCTGACGCAGGACTATTAATACGAATTGAAGCTTGTCCCCAAACATTAGCGCTAAAACCAATTGCCACCAAAGCGGCTAAGAAAAACTTGTTTGTGAAAATTGATGTGTTCATCTTGTGTGAAATTTTTATTGTTAATTGTTAAGAAAATTTTTGTTAATTTGTGAAATAAGCTGCAAGTTATGAACTAAGTAGCTTGTGCCTTACAAAACCATAACGCAAAACCTTGTTTCATCGGACACCTTTTTGCGAAAAACCTTGCACAAAATCAAAGTTGTTTGTACCTTACAAAACCATAACGCAAAACCTTGTTTCATCGGACACTTTTTTGCGAAAAACTTTGCACAAAATCAAAGTTGTTTATACCTTACAAAACCATAACGCAAAAATACTGTTTATCAGACACTTTTTTGTAAGATTTTTTTGTTTCGTGTGTTGTTTATTGTTTTCTTACAAAACCATAACGCAAAACCTTGTTTCATCGGACACCTTTTTGCGAAAAACCTTGCACAAAATCAAAGTTGTTTATACCTTACAAAACCATAACGCAAAACCTTGTTTCATCGGACACTTTTTTGTAAGGTTTTTTTGCTTCGTGTGTTGTTTGTTGTTGCCTTACAAAACCATAACGCAAAAATACTGTTTATCAGACACTTTTTTGTAAGATTTTTTTGTTTCGTGTGTTGTTTGTTGTTGCCTTACAAACCCATAACGCAAAACCTTGTTTCATCGGACACCTCTGAACAAAAACTCGTACCTAAACATCATTGTTCCACTTCAATTGATAATTGTGCCTAAATCAGAAACGGCTAAAAAGCTGCAAATTGGACTTATCAAGAGCCTATTCTATGCTTTTTTTAAAAAAAACAAAAAAGTACAAAAAAATTCCTTTTTAGTGTCCGCTAAAAAGGAATTTTTCGTTATTATTGTGCTAAACAAACAACAACTTACCTACAATTGCATAATTTTATGACTCTATCAGAATACTATCCACGTTATTTTGGCGATTATTGCCAACAATTTAGTAAAAAGTATACTCAACAACTTTCGCCTATCGATGTAGAACATCATCTTACACAAGTGTTTTTAAAATTTAACGAACTCGAAATACACAAAAAAACCCCCGCTTATCTTTGGACCATGTGTAGCAATAAACTGGACGAGATATTGCGAAAACCGACTTATATCTATGATGTAGACAAGATGGTTAATTTTTTAATTACATCCAATACACATCAGGCAGCATCTATGGCTCTCAAATTTACAACCGATACTCCCGACGAACCTTCGCAAGCACGATGGGCTGCCTATAATAAAACATGGGACGTACTATGTGCCGATTGCCATACAGTGTTGCAAGAACATTGGATAAAGGGTTTGCAACTTAAAGATTTATGGCAACAGCTAAATTTTCCGAGCTACGAAGCTTTACAAAAAAAGCATCAACGTTGCTTCGCCGAATTTAAAGAAATCACACACCGTTTTTTAGAAAACCCATTAGCCCAAATAAGCAAAAGCAAACGTTGTCAATAAATACAATCTTAAAACTTAACATAAATCTCCCATTTTCCATGCAAGCAACCTACAATATCAACGACATTCATCGTTACGCCAACAAAGAATTTAACGAACAAGAACAGCGCAACTTTGAACAATACCTACGAGCTAACCCCGATTTTGCACAAGAAGTAGAAATGGTTTTATTTTGCATTGCCCGCCAACGCTACCAACAAATAGAAGAAATGCGTAATCGCTATGCTTCTTCATCGGCTGTGCCAACAAAAGTTCGTAAAATTACATGGCAACGTAGCTTACAAATAGCGGCTATGTTGGTGTTATTTATTGGCATAGCGTGGTTTGGTAATACTTATTTCCAAACTTCGTCGCTACAACAAATGGCACTCAATCAATGGCAAAACAGCGAATTACCCAGTACCCAAAACCTACGAATGAGCAACGATAATGCTGCATCTGACCAAACAAAAACACTAAATGCAATACTTCAATACATTAATCAGAAACAGTATCAAAATGCCCTAGATTTGCTAACAACCTTACCCCCTAATGCACAAGTACTTGAGTTACAAGGCATTTGTTATACCAATCTAAAACAATACGATGCTGGTATAAGTAGTTTTAAAACCCTTATTGAGTCGCCTAATGCAGATAACAAAGATGTGGTAAGATGGCGATTAGCTCTTACTTATCTACTAAATCAACAAATTGCCGAAGCAAAAGAGGTATTACAACAAATTATAAACAAACAAGAACCCCATTCGGACGATGCTGCCCAATTATTGAAAAAACTACCTTAATAGTCTTTCAAATCAATACCGTTGGATAAAATTTTTGAGTTTGACACTTAGTTTTTTACCACTAAGGCACCAAGAAAACAAAACTTTTCTTAGTGCCTTAGTGGTTTTATTTTTAGTACTACTCTTATATAGATTGAAAGGCTACTTATTACCTTTCGGTTGATAAAACGTTACGAATAGTTAAGCACTTCCTTATATCTGCAAATCGGTTTGTTTGTCAGGGTTTTGCGGCACATTATTGTGTAAAACCTACTTGCTATTTTCTTTTGTATCGATTATCTATCGCCCGTAATGGAGTTAATTACTCAAACTGCCTTTTGTTTAGTAGTTTTATCTTGCTTTGTAAACAACCCCAAACCCATGGCTGGTAGCTTTGCCTAATCCTATGCCGTTGGGTAGGTGTAGCGGTGCATCAAACACTACATCAAAAGCCATTAGTTTATTGTTGTGGTAATCAACGGTTTTGGGTGTAAATTGCTGTATGGTTACGGCAAAACGTTCTTCTATTTGCCAATCCATAGCGCGGGCGAAGGTGATAATTTGTGCCGCAAGTAGTTTTTCGAGGCGTTCGGCGCGGTCTATTAACTCTTCTATTTGTTGGTATTCGCGGTAGTTTTGTTGGTTAAGGGCAATCCAGTTTTGTAGGGTGTAGCGTTTGGGCGTGTCGGTGTAGGCAAGGGTATATTCGCGCATTTGCAGGTCGGCTATGCGCAGTGGGGTGGGTTTGCCATCAAGCATTATTTCCCATTGTCGGTTCGACAGTATGTTGCCCAGTGCATCGGCACCCTCGTTAAGTGCCACCAAAGCCGCTTTACCTTTGTGGGTGCGATACTGCACAAGGGGGTATCGGTATTTAAATCCGCCCCGTTCTATATTGGGGTTATACTCGGGGTTTAGGTGGTTGTGCAGCAGGTCGTTTTCGCGCCCTGCCCATTCTACCATAGCGCTTCTAAAAGCGCGTATGCGATAAACGGGCAGGGGCAGGTCGAAGGTAAGAAGCAGGTGGCGTATTTTCATGGTTGGGTAGCTATTGTGCATAGGTTAGTTGGGGGTAGTTTCTGAATTGGCAGAAATTAAACTGCAAGGTTTTACTGCCATCGGGGTTGTCAATGGTGTTGCGGTCGGTGGTAGAGGCTATGCAAACAATGCCGGCTGTTTGCAATAAGTGTACAAGGGCAAAGGTAAAGGTCATTTCGCCCATTACATGCACGGCAGTAGGGGCAAGTTCAAGTATTTGGTTGCAATAGTCTTGGGCTAATTGTTGCACCTGTTGCGTAGTGCTGTTGGGTGCAATTTGCGGAAAACTTAAGTCGGTTACACTGCCATATAATTGGCAGGCAACCTCTGTTTGTTTATCTATCCATTTGTTAGACGGATGATTAGAAAGATTAAGCAGCATAAACGTGTTTAAATGGTGTAAATAATAAGGGATACCACAAAGCCATATTAAAGCATTGGGATAACTGGCAATTTGGGTATTAGCTCGGCAATTTGGGTTTGTATTTCTATAAGTTGTTGGTCGTTTGGTGGTGTTTGTTTGTTGGCGATAAGTTTGGCATATAGCTTAGGGTTGTTGATAAGCGGTTTTAGGTGTATAAAAGGCAGATGCAGCAATGTTTGTATGTTGGTGGCATCGGGTGTTTGGGCAACCTGATGCAATAGTTTTACAAGGGTGTTTAGTTGTTTGATTACGCTTTCGGCTTCTTCGGTGCGTAGGCGGGCGTGTTTTCGTCCGTCGTTTGGGCGCAGCATGTCGTTAAACACACTTGGGCGCACGCCCTCCATACCTTTGTGTTTAATAAAGGGCAGTTGTAACCATTGTTTTATAAGGTTGGTGGCGGTTTCGGGTGCGCGCTGTCGGGTTACATAACCCTGTATGTATCGGTCGGGGATATGTTGGCGGTGTTTCCAGTTGCGTATGGTACTGGCGGCTAATAGGTAGCGTTCTTTTAGGTCGTCGGCGAGGTTTTGGTCGTAGTTGGGCATTTTTTTTGGGAGATTTTTGGGGTACTATGACATTTTTTATGGGGCTTATCAGTAGGGTTTAAAACCCTACTTATCAATAGGGTAGGGTTTAAACCCTACCCTATTGATAAGTAGGATTGTCTATTTTATAAACTGTTTTAATTGAGCTTCAAACAGGGTTTTGTCTGTGGTATCTTTACCCGATATTAATTTGATGTCGAATAGATTTAGGCGATTAGTAATGTGTTTGCCTGTTAAACACACTATGGCACTTTTTACATGCAGCCCAAACTCTTTTTTTAGGGCATTTAGTTTATAGGCGGTTTGGTCAAAAATGAGTTTATTTAAACCTGTTTTACACTCAATAACGTAAATGGTGTTGTTGTAAATAAGCACTACATCTAATTCGTTGGCTACTTGTTGCCGATGTATAGCAACGCTATTACCCATAAAACGGGCATCTAAACCAAACAGGTTTTTGATGGTACTATACACATACTCCTCCAGCCACTGACCAAGCAGGTAATTAAGTTCGTTTTCGTTTAGTTCGTTTTGTTTCTGGTGTTTAAAGTGTAGGCTTTGCAATAGGTTGTTTAGGGTGCTTAACTCGGGGGGTAGGTTGCGTAGCGGCAGGTGTGTAATTTTTTGTTGTTCTTTATATGCCCGCAGGCTACGAATAAGGGGGTTTAACGAAACCTTGTTGTTTAAAAAAGTTTGGGTAACAGCGGGGCTTTGTACTAAGCTATTGATATGGTGGAGGTTAGTAATGCCAATGCCGTAGGCTTGCAGGTACTGCTGCAACGAAACGCGGTGCTGTAGGGCTAATACAGTTTCGTTGGCAGGTGGAAATATTTGTTTGCAATCGTTTTTGCCAATAGGCAGGTAGTACATTTGGCTGTTAAAACGCGAAAAAAAGCTATACACCCCCAACGACATTATTTTGGTGCCGCCCGTTATATTTACCAAATAGTGCGTACTTCGGTTAAAGTGCAGGGCTTCTAATTGCGTTTCTACATCGGCTAACGACTCTTCGTTTACGGTAATTACTTGGTAGTTGTTGGCAGGTATTTGGCACACCTCAATAATGGCTTGCAACTGCCCTTGTTGGTTCATTTTTTGGGTTGATACAAATACATACCCGTCTGTCTGCCCCTCAAATTGCTTGATGAACAGTATGTTGGGTATGGTTTGCTCGGATATGATGTTGATTTGGAGGGTGGGCATGGGAAGAAAAGATAAAATTACCTCTTCCAATTTATTGTAAGTTGAAAGAGGTAAAAAGTGAATTATTGCATATAGCCATAGCCTACGGCGGTTTTGGCACCGATGCCGTGCTGGGTTAGGGCTTCTTTTAAATATTGTCCTATGACTTGCATCATTTTTTCTCCATTTTCAAAAGCAGTGTGTTCAGTTGCTTTTTGATACCCAAAGACAAACTGAAAAGGGGTTTTAGCAACGGTTAAAAATAACACGGGTATAGGATTTTGAAAATCAGTAGGCGGTTTTTTACCTGCATAGTATTCGGGATAGTGCGGATTCATGATGTCGGCTTCTATGGTCTGTTCTTTTGTTGGAAAAGCATCAAAGAATACGATATTGCCTTTGCGCATGATACCAACATTCTTTTTGTCTGGGTCATTATCATCCTTTCTGTCTTTCTCTTCCCTATCGTATTTGCTTTTAAACTTTCCTCTATCGTTTGCAATTTGGTCGGGGCAGCCAAACAAATCAATAAACCATTCATCGCGGATAGCATCTTCTTCTTTATTGCCAAATTTGTTGAGAATGACCCAACTGCGCACAACACCCTTTACCGAACTTGCGGGTATATAAGGAATGCCATAAACATGATGTAGCGTAATACCTGTTTCGTACACCGACTCGCCGCCTAAACCCGATGCAAAACGCCATTGTGGTTGCATCACTATTTTTTGAGTTTGTGTGGTAGTTTTTGCGGCAATATGCCATATTCGGTTGGCTATTTTGCCAATTTCTGCAATTTTCCTGCCTGTTTTATGCGATGGAATTACTTCTTGCCGAGTTCTGTTATTTTTATCGGGTTGGCTTACTTTGCTCGATAAATTACCAATTTTGTCTTCGTAGGTAAACACTAAACGGTTGAGTTTCAGGTGGAAATTTTCGACAACTTGGTTACCCATTTGTTCAATACATTCTAAGGTATCTTTGGGTACACAAAAACGAGGCAGGTTAGTAGTAGAGTTACTACCTGTGTATTTGCGGTTATCTTGTTGCGGTGGAACGTTTTTCACTGGCTCTTTTTCGGGTTTTTTATACCCTAATTTATCATAGAGTTTGCTAAACGGATTATCATCATCGTTTGGAAACATAATGGTTTATTTTTAGGGGTTAAAGATTAAACTTCGCTATTTACAAAACGTTTAAGCCATGCGGCTAATGCCAATACTTCGCGGGTGGCAAAGCGATATTTTTCGGAGTCTAATTGCGTAATTATTTTTACAAACTCGTCTTTTTCCGTTAGTTCGGTTTGTATAATAGAATGTTCGGCTTTACTAAGCCAGTCGCGTAATTGATTGTACAGCAATGCCCAGCCCTTGTTGTTTCTTTTGCTATACATAAATGCTATTGTATTGCCTAAGCCATTTACCTTTATGTACATGGGCAATTTTTGGGCATTAGTAGGATATTCAGTAATACGGTTACCTGCTGTTGCAAATTCAAAAGCTTTCGCAGCTCGTTCTTGTTCTATGTTTAATCGGGACATTGTTGTTTTTTTTTAGGATTAAGAAATAACAGCATGTACAATGCCTTTGCCAAGCGTGGCATTGCCGCCAATTTGTAAATAGGAAATTTGCTCAATAGTAGTTTCAAAAAAAGACATGATTTTTGTAGCGCCTATGCGCGCTCCTCCTTGTTTTTCTCGCTCTTTCAGTTTATCTTTATCAATAAACTCATTGGCAGCCATTACCAACGAATACAAAACGCTTTCGGCGGGTAGATATTCTTCGTTGAACAAAGCACCTGTTTGTACTGTACCCGTATCGTTGTTGATTTTGATGCGTGTGATAACTTCGGTGGATAAGGTAACGAAATCGGTAAAATCGTCATCGCTCAAAACTACTAGATTCTTGCTTAGGTGGTCTTTCCAAAACGGCTCAATACCAGTATGGGTAAACAATTTTTCGGAAAGCCAAATTGCCAATTTGCTTGTTTCATTGTCTTTTTTGACAGTAAAAGTGTATTCTTCTAACACTATTTTGTCTTTATTGGCAATTACATAGGTAATGTCGGCAGATTTGCAGCAAGTATTCTTTTCGATTTTTGATAAATCAGGGTCGCTTGGTAGGCTATTGGCAATTGTTAGATCGCGTTGCAATTGTTTGAGTACTTTGGGGCAAGTAACCCAAGCAAAAACGCCTTTCATGCTTTTGACAGGAAACAGCAACAAACGAGCATCGGAAAAAGCCATTGCTCCTGCATGGTCTGCGCCATCTTCGTCGGGACCAAAAGCTCGAATTATTTGGTCATCTTTTCGGCTTTTTAATTTGCTTTCAAACGCTTCGCGCAAAGCACCTTTTAACGAAGATGCTTCTATTTTGGGAAATTGCGTGTGTCTTTCGCGTTGTATGGGCAAATCTACAACGCCCAAACTGTCGCCGCTACCTGCATGTAGGGGTGTTTCGCAGACTAAGAACAAGGTTTTTGTTTGTTGAAACATGATATTTAGTTGATGTTTTTAATTAGTAGAAAATGTTTGGCTAATAGTTTTTAGTTGGGTGGTAAAAGTGGTTCCATAGTTACCTTGTTACGAAACAAATTAGTATAGTTTACTTCAGGAGTATCTTGTTTTAGGTCTATCCATGCACCTTTGGCAATAAAAGCGACTTTGCCTTGATAATCTGTTTGGATTTTTTGGGCAAAGTGATTTAGCACGGTCATTAATTTTTCGTCAGTATTCATTGCTATATCTGCTTGTTGTAAAATTTTAATTTTATGGACAATAAACAGAAATGCATTTGGAAGTGTGTGTTTTGTGTCTAACCAATATTCAATACGCTTTAATTTTCAGGTAATAATCGTTAGGCTTGTCAATCCATTCAAAAAAATCACGAATGATTGTAAAATGAGCCTTAATCTCACAGATAGCCACTCCTTCTTGATAGCTTAATAGTAAGTCAATATCGCCTAGCTCTTTGTAATTCTGGAGAGGTTTGGCATTGCCATTTTTATTGATTACACAATCTTTAAAATCATAATTTCCATCAACATAGCGGTAACACATTGGTTTGTCAAACTCAAACATAACGGGCTTAGTAAATAGTTCATCGGTAGCAGTACAAAAGTAGTGGTATAATTTGTACTCTACAAAATTACCCAAAATAACATTGTGTAATCCTCCTTTAAAAAGTGTTTTATGTAAAATTTGCCCAATACCCGACATTGTTACTTTGCCATTTTCTGTTTTAACCAATTTTGCTTTGTCAAACAATTTATAGACTTCCGAATCTGGTTGTATTGTGTTGAGGTATTCATCAGTCATGTAAGAAGCCATACTTTCAATACTTGACCAATCAAAGTTAACGGGCAGTTTGGCAATTTCAATAGGTGTTTCGCTGTCTTCATAAATGTAAAAGATAGGAATGTCCAGCAATTGCCCCAAAAGTGTTGCAATTGGTATTGTGCCTTTGTAACCACCTGTAACGTTTAAAATAATTTCATCTTTCGGGTTTGTACTTTCCTTAATTTCTAAGATTTTATCTGCCAATGTTTTAAAACCTTCATCATTAAAGGTATTATTAACACTAACTTCTAAACCTGCGACAGGAATACATATTGCTTTGTCGGTATAAACATCTTGGCATAAAATGGTTGCAGCTAAAGCGGATAAGGGCGTAGTAGTATGCAAAAAGTAAATTTTATACTCTTTCCATTTTTTTTGTTCTACAATTGCCTGTATTGATTGTATTTCGGCGCAAGCATGTTTGTTAAGTTGTTCATTTGGCGAATATGCCCATGATACTTTTTTAATTTGCACGTGATCTTCATACTCATCTGTTTCTATTTTTACTTCTTTGGTCATATTCCACAGAAAGTATTTTTTGATGTGGTTGTCATACAACTTATCTTCATTTGCTGATGAATTAATCACACTATTATCGTATGCTGATGCATAGGAAGATCCATCAAATGTTTCACCTTTAGACTTACTTATCTTGTTCGCACAATCTTGAACCTCTTTTTTGAGATAATTGGTGAATAGCGATGTGCCAACAGTAGTTATGATGATGTTCATGGTTTTTGAATTAAAACTTTGTCAAAATTTAGATTAGCGATGTAAAATAGCCCAAATCCTTCATTAGCTCTTTCATCTGTAAATGTTTTGATTTTTTGTGCTTCAATGTAGCTTAACACATCAGAAAGAGTTTGGGTAGTATGTAAATAGTAAACAACCCTAGGGAATTGCTTTGAGCATTTTTTTAGGGGAGACTGGTTTTTTCATGTTAAAACCACCTATAAACATGGGTTTACCTATTGAGCAAGCCACTGTTGATATACCTAAATTGGGCAGATATTTTTCCCAATTAGGCATAGCACCTTCGTGAAAAAATGCAGGTGTTTGGAAATACACCTTAAAATATTGGCTATCTTGTTGGTAGCTAGGTATTGGAAAAGACGCTTCAAATGGATTAAATAAAGCCATTTTGCCTTCTGCACCTATTCGTGTTAAGGGAGTTAGGCGAACTTCGTTAGTTTCTAATAAAAAACTAAATCTTTTACCAACGCTATCTTCATTATTTGCATCAAACAAATGAGGACGCTTCATTTCTAAACGGTATAATTTCCCTTCAGAAGTGGTAGCAGTATCTCTATTACGACCAATACCGATTTTAACCTCTGATTTGATTAACTCATTGAATGAAGAAAATGTATAATCTTTCAGTTTGCCATTTAAATACTCCCCAAATTCAAAAGAATTTAACATAGCATTCGATATCGCTTCTACATGTTTTGGACGATATAGTAAATGTGTAACGTTAGAGGATGTTTGGATGTTAGTTGTTACACTTGTTAGTGCTAAAGGGCGTAATAACTTGGCTTTCCCCGATAAATCGTTTTTTTCTTGTACCAAATCAAGTGGCAAAGGAAAAAATGGCTCTCGCTCTAATAAATAATTAAGACCTGTTATTGCTATGTGGGCAGTATCTTGTTCTATTGTGGATAATTCGATGTTATTTTGAGCTGCGAATGAAGTCCTCAATGCCCCATAAAACACACTTGGCGGAGGTGGGAAAATACCTGTTGCCATGGTATCGTCGCCCATCGAAAAGGGTTTGCCGTCTCTGAAAAACAGCGTATCTAAAGCCTCTATCTGAATACTTGGCATGGTGTTAATTATTGTCGGTTAAAGAATCGGTTGGGGTTGTTTGTTCGTCTTCGGTTGTTTGTTCGTCTTCGGTTGTTTGTTCGTCTTCGGTTGTTTGTTCGTCTTCGGTTGTTTGTTCGTCTTCGGTTGTTTGTTCGTCTTCGGTGTGTTCGCTTCGGTTGTTGTTCGTCTTGGTTGTTTGTTCCTTCGGTTGTTTGTTCGTCTTCGGTTGTTTGTTCGTCTTCGGTGTGTCTTGTGTTCGTCTTCGGTTGTTTGTTCGTCTTCGGTTGTTTGTTCGTCTTCGGTTGTTTGTTCGTCTTCGGGAATATAAAGATGCTGTTCGTCGAGTTGTCGGTTCAAAAAACGGAGTATGTCTAAGGCAGCAAAATAATTGTCAATCTTAGCTTCGTTGCTTGCTTTATACAAGTCAAACAATAGCTTTGATAGGTTAGCACATTTTGTGTTTTTTAGTTTTTTATCGCCATTGTATTGCCTTTGCGTAATTCGGCTTATTTCGTGTTTCAGCAAATCGGCATCTACAGTAAGCGTGTTATTGGTATTCGTTAATCGTTTAAATTCTTGCTGCAAAACTACTACTAATTTGTTAGAAAAATACCAACCTTTATCATCAGTGCCTTCTTTATCTTCCTCGTCTTGAAAATGTTGTAGTATTTGCAATAGCTTAGTCGTTTGCTCGTTTTTCCAAACTGTTTCGGCAGTTTCGCCGCTACCCTTAATAACGGTAATGGCAAGAGCATCTTTGTCTTGTTGTTCGTAGGTATCTTTTGCTTTGCTTTGCATTTCTCGGGCAGTATTTAGCACTAATGCAAGGGGTTCTTTGTAGTGTGCAATACATACACCTGCCGAAAACGAAAGGGGCTTGAGCAAATTATAGTCCTTCTCCAAAGGCTCGCTAACCATGTTGTTATAAGCACGGCGCAAATCTATCAATATACCCAAAAGATAGTTGAGGTTAATAAAACCCAAATAATCATCGCCACCTGCATATACAGTTTTGCCGTATTTTTTGTCGTCTATTAGCTTGCGGGTATATGCGGCAAATAGCTCTAATTTTTTTGAAAAATCGGTTTGAAATTGCTGTAAATCAATGTCTTTTCCTAAGATGTCTTTTTCGGGCAATAGGTTTGTATCGCCACTCAACCATTTGCCCATGCTGTCGCCATCAAAAGTAAGTATGGCGTAGTATTTCAGCGGTTTGTGTCTTTTTTGTTTGGCGTATGTCCAAAAAGTGGTATGGCAACTTTTAACCGCATTAACTCCTAAACTGTCATCATTGGCATCTTTCAGTATTTTTTCTATAACCTTATCGGACCTGATATTTTCTTCAAAAAATAATTGGTCGTTTATGCGCATAAGCATATTCATGCAAATCTTGACATTTTCATTCCCTTTCATCTGGGTTAACACTTTCAATAAAGCTATTTTTGCGGTAGAAGGAAATTGCGAGTCCTTTTCGTCTTGTAAAAAAAGCCTTTTGGTATAGCTCACTGCGCTTAAGGCTTCGCCTTGGTCAAGCCTACTTTGGACAGGTGTGGCATATATTGGCTTTCCTTTTTCTCCAAAAAGGATAAAAGAAGGTGTTTGGGTTACTATTGCTCCAGTTTTTTTATCTTTTACTTCCGTTTTTCTATAAAACAGTGCGTTTCGTTCGCCGTCCAAACTACATTTGCGTCCTTGTTCGCCTATGGTATCGTTGTACTGAAACTGCTCAAAGCTACGGCTATTTTTAATAGCTCCCATTAGTCGTTCGAGGGTAGCATAGTCGTCGCGGTAATTGTCGCTTAAGGGTTGAGCTATCCAATAAATATCCAAATGTTGATTTATTTGTGCATCAACGCCTGTGTTCCAACGCGGCAAGGCTCTTTGGGCTATTGCTGCCCATTTAGTTTCTACTGCTGTTTTAGCAGATTCGCCCAATGTTTGCGCTTCGGTATCGCTTTCAAGGATAGCCACAAAGCGGTTCGGCAGCGACTCTACTGCGTCCCATTCTTTGTCGGTTTTATAGTTGGCATACGGAAACACGACTTTATCTCTACCAACTTTTTTGATGGCAGTTTTGATAAGTTCGGACAAAATGCGGCTACCTGCATACAAATCTTGTGTTTTGCGGGCTTGCGCAATAAAAGATTGTACGGGACCTATGGTGAAAAGGAAGAGATGTTGGGATATCATAGCTTAAATTCTTTTTTTAGAACATCTGCAATGGCTTTACAAAAAGGGATATATGGTTTGGCAGTACTATTATAAATAGTATACCTTTGGGCTGCTTCTGTTTTTGTAATTGGTATTAACTTAGGCGGAAGAGTAGGTTTAAATTTAGCCTGTAGGAGAGATAATTTGTAAATGATGTAATTTGAATACATAACAGCAGAGATAGCATGTATTCGCCAACCAGTAATAGGGTCAGTGAATTGAGCAACATTAAGCCCCACTACCTTATCAATACATTGCTGGATATTAGCATTACTGGCTTTTAATTGACCATTTAATTGACAAATGATATCTGTTTCACAAGAAGCCAATAATGGATAAGTAGCAAGAGGGCTATAACCATTTTGTTGGTAATACCTATTTTTTTGCGCCCCACAATACAAATCCCTTGGTTTGGGGTCTTTTTCTCCACCAAGGCAACATGCTACCAAATTATTGTAATCAAAAATCTGGTTAGCAAACATTGATTTGTCTTTGAGATGCTCGATTTGAGTATTACCATCATTCGATATTTTTTGGTTACAATAAGCGCAGATACTCCCTTGTTCATCAACAAGATGCTGTTTTAGTTTTTGGTAAATGGAAGTATGGTTTTGATAGAACTCATTCCAAATATCATTTGAAGGCAAACCGCTATTTAGTAATATAGTACCATAACTATTAA
>JADKCK010000074.1 GCA_016718845.1 Sphingobacteriales bacterium | reverse complement strand
GCTGAACTTTTGTACTTTCTAAACTCCACCTTCGCCAAGCTGAAAAAAAAATCATATGGCATTTTAAAAAACGACACCATGCAGACAAGAAAACATACAGCTTGGAAAAAAAACCGAAAATTCGGGGACGTAATGGGTGGAAGACAAAGACCCAAACTTGCGGACAATATTTTTAATAGACAACACAGCTTGACTGCCCCAGACAAAGGACAAGAAATGCCAATTTTTGTTGTTGACAATCCTTCACGTGACTTTTATTTTCCTGTGACAGTGGACGAAGTAAAAGAAACTTTTGGACGGCTTCCCAAAGACCACACCGACCATTTAACGCACGTTTGGTTTCAAAAAATTAAAAAGACGGATTATTTAGACGGAAAAACTTTTCAAGGTTGCTTTATTTGCGGAAGCGGAGTTTACTTGATTGTACTTAATCCATTCCCAACAGACAACAAAATGAGATTAGGAAAACAAAAACCGTTAAAAAGAATTCTAAATTATTACAAAGACTTCACGACGGAATTGAAAGAAGACCAAGATGGTTGGTATTTAAAGTGGACAGAAGAAAAGATAAAACAATATTACTTGGAAAGCTTATTGCTTCACGAAATTGGACACTCAATTGACAGTTTTTATAAACGATTTTGGAGCAAGGCGACTGAACAAAAAAGAGAAAATTGGGCAGACAATTATGTTGCAGTTTGGGCAGACCAAGTAAGAGAAATCTATGAGACGAATGAGGAGAACGCCCTATAATATCGGTTTAGCTTCGCTGCTACTTCGTGGTGGCAAAAGTGGCGGTTCTGTGCTTCAATCAAACATAGATTCTCGACATCAATATTTGTGCTTTTAATTACCGCACTACACCACCAAACTCTAAAAGGTTAGCACCAAACGTATGGCAACAGAACAATATATAAAACTCGGTCGACAAGTAGCATTAATTTCATTCTTGCTTGGAACAGTTATTTTCGGGCTTTACTTCATGACATCTTCTTTTGAATTACTTTTTGTTGGTTATGGTTTTATTGCATTGACAGGACTGATAAATATTGTAATTTTAATTTTAATTTTATTTTATTTAAAGCTAACAAGGACAAAGACAACAGAAAAAAACTACTTACGACCTGTGGACTTATGTTGCTTAACATTCCTATAATGCTTTTTTATTGTTGGGTTGCTATTATTCTGCTTAACACAATGAGAATTACTTTCACAAACTCGACACAGATAACTTTGACAAACATAAACATCGTTGGTTGTGGTGGTGGGCAAATTGGCAAATTGGAAATAGGTCAGTGTGAAACCGTTTGGGTTGCCATAACTGGTGACTGCTCAATAACTATTCACTATTTATCTAATGGGCAACAAAAAGAAGAAAGTGTTGCTGGCTATGTGACGAATGGTATGGGACAGAAAATTAAACATAATATTGGTGGACAAAACGAAGAACAATTTTGACAGCAAGCCAACAAATATCGACGGTGTACCCCATGTGCTAACAGCCATTTAGCTTCGCTGCTACTTCGTGGTGGCAAAAGTGGCGGTTCTGTGCTTCAATCAAACATAGATGCTCGACAGCAATATTTATAGTAAAAATTGCTAACTTCGCCAAGGGGCGAAGCATTAGCAGTAATTATATATGCATTAAATAATACACGCAACTATGAGAGCATATAAAATCTGCCAAAGTTGTGGCTTCCCATTGAAGAAAGATAAAAAGGTGGAGGGACAGAAAAAGATGGTTCCATAAGCGAGAAGTATTGCTCCATGTACTATGAAAACGGAGTGTTTTTAACTCCCCTTGAAATAGACACCCCCGAAAAAATGCAAAAGTTTTGTATCCAAGAAATGAAAAAAGACGGAATCAATAGTTTCTTTGCTTGGTTGGCTACAAGACCAATTCTAAAACTCGAAAGATGGAAATAGCAATGCACACTCCATTTATTAAAAAATATAAAAAAACTAGTAAGATACATGAACAATCAACAAATTATCAATTGGCTGCTGGAAGGAGATGTGTCCATACAATACCAAGTGTGGCGTGATTTGTTGGGGTCTGACAAAAAGGAACTTCAAATCCGAATAGCAAATGAGGGGTGGGGTAACAGTATTTTATCAAAACGTAATTCGGATGGACAATGGGGAGATAGATTCTATCAACCCAAATGGATTTCGACCCATTACACTTTACTTGACCTTCGCAATTTAAATATCCCATCAAACAATGAAATTGTACAAGAGACAATAGAACTAATCTTACAAAATAACATGGCTGATGATGGAGGTATTCAATTAGGGCCATCCACATCGCAGCATAGTGACGTTTGTGTAAATGGAATGTTTTTGAATTATGCTTCCTATTTCAAAACACCTGAAAAGAAGTTACATTCCATTATTGACAGTATTCTTAATGAGATTATGCCAGATGGAGGATTTAACTGCAGGACAACAAGAAGCGGAGCTAAACACAGTTCTTTGCACTCAACAATATCTGTGCTCGAAGGTTTTTTTGAATTTATTAAAGCTGGACATACTTATAGAAAAGAGGAAATTATCAGCGCTCAAAAAAGTTCAATTGAGTTTATCTTGCTACATCAATTATTCTTGTCTGATAGAACAGGTCAAATTATTAATAAAAACTTTTTGAAGCTGACTTATCCGTGCAGGTGGAAGTATGATATTCTCAGAGCCATGGACTTTTTTCAATACGCAGAAATTGAATGGGACAACAGAATGAAAGCCGCAATAGCTGTTCTGAAAACAAAACAAAACAATGAAGGGTCTTGGAATATGCCAGCTGCTCATCCTGGACAGGTACACCTTGTTATGGAGACTGCGGGCAAAGCAAGCAGATGGAATACATTGAGGGTTTTACGCGTACTGAAACATTTTGAAATAGCATAACCCAAGTTTCCTTTGTGGTACCCAACAAAAAATAAGTTCTGGATACGAAAGACGACGTAGAACCGCCGATAAAAATAAATCTGGCACCACTAATCACTCCAAAGAGTATTACGAATTCTTGGGGTATAGTGTGCTTATTACCAATGTAACCGAAGATATTTGGACAAGCGAACAAATTTTTACCCTTTATCGCCTTCGTTGGCGTATCGAAATCATTTTTAAATCTTGGAAAAGTGGTGCTTTATGCCTACCTACCTTACTTAGCAACGAAAAATTGTCTTATGAGCGAGTCATTATGACCATTTACTGCTTTCTTATATTGGTGGCTGCTCTCCTTATGCCCATCTATGCTTACTGTTTAAAAATTAAGAAAAACAATGGCTCAACATCCAACATCAGCATACTTAAATTAACACAGTGGTTAAAGGTTAATTATCAAGCTATCCACCTAACACTACCCATAGAACCTCAAATCGATAAATTGGCTCACCTTATCATCGCCTATTGTTGCTACGATAAGCGTAAACAATACCCCAATTTTATCGAAATCTTAAATTAGTTTTTTTCCTCCTGACGCACATGCTTTTTTCAAAAAGGGGGACGATTAAAAGTTTCGCTTGCGAAACCTTTTAATCAGGGGGATTTAACATGTACTAATCACCCAAAGTGTTTATAGTTTTGGCAAGATGCAGTACTTAATCACCCAAAACGTTTATAGTTTTGGCAAGATGCAGTACTTAATCGCCCAAAGTGTTTATAGTTTTGGCAAGATGCATTACAATATCGCCAAAAACCATTACAATATCGCCAAAAACCATTACAATATCGCCAAAAACCATTACAATATCGCCAAAAACCATTACAATATCTAAAACCATTACAATATCGCCAAAAACCATTACAATATCGCCAAAAACCATTACAATATCGCCCAAAACCATTACAATATCGCCAAAAACCATTACAATATCGCCAAAAACCATTACAATATCGCCAAAAACCATTACAATATCGCCAAAAACCATTACAATATCGCCAAAAACCATTACAATATCGCCAAAAACCATTACAATATCGCCAAAAACCATTACAATATCGCCCAACTACCCATATTAAACCCCTAACGGGGCTTGAAATGCTAATTTTTACAAAACATTACTAAGTATAACTATTACAATATCGCCACAAAAGACAAGGTATTTGTCTCTCTTTTTTAAAAAGGGGGATTGAGGGGGATTTAGCCTGCGAAACCTTTTAATCAGGGGGATTTAATACGCACTAATCGCCACAAAAGACAAGGTATTTGTCTCTCTCTTTTAAAAAAAGGGGGATTGAGGGGGATTTAGCCTGCGAAACCTTTTAATCAGGGGGATTTAACACGTACTAATCGCCACAAACCAAATAAAAATTCAGGAATAAAACCACTAAAAGCATAAAATATGGCTTGGTTATCGCTCTTTTCAAATAAAATGGCGTTTATAATTAGTAGTACTTGGCAGCGTACACCCATTAAAGCCAAACGCATAACACAACATTTTAGCTTAACAGAACTAAAACGCCAGCGTAACGGCTGGATGCTGAGTTTAGTAAGCCATATCTTCGATTTATTGTTGTTGCCCGAAACAATTGACTTGTTTTGGCAGGTAACTAAACCCAATACGCGCCCACTTAACCACACCGAGCTGCAAGAAGTAAAGCAAGTGTTCGGAGATGCATTGCCTTACGACCAAATACGGATAGATGAGTGGTCGTTTATAGCCTATATGGGGGCTTTGTTATCGCGGTCTAAGCAAATGGGCATCTGTACGTTCTATACCGTTAACTTTACGCGCAAATTAAACACCTTGCCAAGCAGTAGCGATATGGGTTGGCTAATTCACGAGTTAGTACACGTAGCACAAATGCACCATGTTGGCAGCAGGTACATCTGGGAGGCAGTTTATGCACAGCAAACCTCCGAAGGATACGACTATGGCGGACCAAATAATTTGGTAGGTAAAAGTTTTTGGCAATTTAACCGCGAGCAGCAAGGCGATATTGTGCGTCATTATTACGAGTATGTAGTATGTGTCGAAAAAACGCCACTTTTTCGCACCCATTTTCAGCCACAACACTATCAATCGCACATAGACGAGTTGCAACAAGGCAAGTTATAATACCAATTTTAGCAGCTATAAGTACAAAAGCAAAACCGCCGATCATAGTTGTACAACTATGGTCGGCGGTTTTGCAAATTGGTTTTATTTATGCAGGTTGTTATTTGCTTATTATCAGTTTAGTATACATTTGCTGTCCATTTTGTGTTAATCCCACCAAATAAATACCTGTTGGTAGCGAGTTAGCTTGCCATAAAAACACATAGTTACCTGTATTTTTAGGTTCTTGTTGTAATAACTGCAATTTTTTACCACTTAGGTCGTATATTGCTAAGTTTATATCGCCATTTTGTGGTAAATAGTAGCTTATTTGTACTAAATTGTTTGCCGGATTAGGAAAAACCTGTAAAAATTGTGGTTGTTTTGTGTGTATAATATAAGTAGCTGTGGTATCTACAACTGTGGTATCTACTATTATGGTTGTAGTATCTACAATTACAGTTGTAGTATCTACAAAAGTAGTGTCAATGGGCAAGTTTGGTGGTGTTAGTGCATCAATAAGTGATATGTCTTGGGCATTTAGTATTTCGTTGTTGTGGTAATTAAGTGTGTCGTGGTTTTGCACCATACCCACCAGCGACAATTTACTAAGGTTCCATGCTTCGGGGATTGTGTAGGTGTAGGTATGTATAAAAGTATCGGAAATAGCTATGCTGTTGGGTGCAGGTAGGCTATTTTCTGTGCCCCAAGTACCACCAAGTGCTGCCCTTAGTACATGTCTATGCGGAAAATTGTACATTGGGTTGCCCGCACCAGAGTAGAAGTAGCCGGGTACGGCATCAAAAAAGTTGACTTGTGCATAGCCCGATGCAGTACTTATTACGCTATCCTCGACCAAGAAAAAGTTAAAGCGCAAATCGTTATAGTTTTCCACCGAATTGATAAATTGCGCCTTTACTGTTGCCTGTAAAGTGCGGCTAAGGGTGTCGTAGCTTACGTTTTGCAGGTCGATATTTACGTTTGCGGGCACGCTTAGCCGCTCGGCTATCTTTAAAGCTAAGGGTTGGTACTCAAAGGTGAAAGGCACGAACTGCAAATCGGGGAATAAGTATCTATCGAGCAAAAAAGCGTTAACACCGCTGCCCGTATATATATCGCCTATGGCGGCTGTTTCGGGTATTTCCATGGGGTCGGCAATATGTATGGCAATGGGTATTACGTTGGCAAAATTATTGGTTATTTGGTTAGATGTAGCAAGTCCTTCGGGGCATAATCCACACCATGCGGCGGTAATATCTTCTAAAATAATCTTACGGTTTATTTGAGCGGTGCTGTTGTGGTATAAAAACAATAAGCAAATAAAGGACGCTAGTTTAAAACATGTTTTCATGATAAGAAATAGGTATGTACTTAATTTTTTAGGGACAAAAAACGAGCCAATATTTTACACCTTGCTTAGTGTCTAACGAAAGTAAAACACATTTTTGGCTGTCTGATAAGGCAATTATCTTGCCACTGTAACGCTACCTTTGTAGATTTGTTGGCTACCGTCTTTCATTTCAACAGTTATTAGGTATAAGTAGACACCTAAGTTAACCTTGCTATTCTGAAAACTACCATCCCAGCCTTCGGTTAGGTTGTTGGTTCTAAAAATTTGGGCACCCCATCGGTCAAAAATTTGCATATCCATGGCAGCAATTTGGCTGCCATAAATCAAAAATTGGTCGTTTTGCAAATCGCCGTTGGGGGTAAAAATGTTGGGTATAAAAACGTTTTGTTTTTCGATGATGGCAATGGTTACGCTGTCGGTGGCAGTACAACCGTTGGGGCTAGTGGCGGTTATGTAGTAAGTGGTGGTTTGGTTGGGTGCTGCTACTGGGCTTAAGCAGTTGTTGCAACTCAACGACTCGGCGGGTTGCCAAGCAAGTGTTAGTTCGTATCCGTAGGACGAAACAGCACTGGTAGTTAACTCAATGGGTTGGTTTAGGGTGTGCGTGGTATTTTCGATTGTGGTAATACCCACTAATTCTTTTTCGAAGGTGCGCGAAATGCTGGCAGGCACGCAGGCATTGGTATTGCTGATGTTAAGCGTAACCGTTTTATCGCCCGCCGAGCCGAAGTTGACCACAATACTATCGCCGCCATTGTATATTAAATTAGCATCGGCGGGCAGTTGCCAATCGAAGGTAGCGTTGTTTAGTGGCGTGCCTGTATAGTATAAGGTGTCTAATTCGGAAAGGCATTTATTGCCCGTTGACTCAAAGTTGGCTTGGAGGGCAGCGTTCACAGTTATGGGCAGGCTTTGTGTAGATGAGCAGCCTAGTTGTGTAGCCGTAACGCTAATGTTGTGCGTACCTACACCAGCAGCAGCAGGGTCGAGAATATTGCCGATAGATACCCCCGTGCCGCTGTAATCGAGGGTGGCAGTGCCGTTGGTAGTGGGTAAGGTAATGGGATTGGCATTTTCGCAAATTTGGGTAGGCACTACCGATGCATCAATTTGCGGTGTAGGGAAAACGGTAAAGGTGGTTTGGTCGGTGCTATTACAACCATTTGGCGAAAAATACGTGTATGCTATACTTAAAGGTGTATTGACCGGAAAAATGCTAGGGTCAAAAACATTGCTAGGCAATACGTTGCTGTTCACTGTAAAAACACCCAATGCTCCTACGTTGCCAGTAAGGGTAATAGGGGCATCGTTTTGGCAAAACAACGGACCCAAGCCACTGTTTATGCTGGCTTGTTGATTGGGTTGGTCAACAAATATGGTTTGAGTAACAACACAACCATTAACGGTTAAGGTAATCGGGAAATTGCCTGGTAACAAACCCACAACAGGGTTAAAGGTATTACCAATAACACCCGGACCCGAGAAGGTGCCACCGCTGGGGGTGCTTGCTAAAGTAGCTGGCAAATTGCTGGTGCAAAGAAAAAACGGAGGGTTTAGCCCATTAACTGTAAACGAACATTGGGCGTAAAGTTGTTGTGTAAGCGTGGCTAAAACAAGGATAATAAGGGATAAAAAAGATTTTTTCATGGCTAACCCAAACGAGTAATTAGTGATGGACAATATTGGTGTTATTGGCTTTTTGCCGATGTAGCTAATACTTGACTACATTGGGTATAAACACCAAATTTTGTGCCTTATTTATTGATAAAGGACATTTTGGTGAAAAAAATAAACCTTTTGGGCAAATTATGAATATTTAATGACAATTTTGTTTTTGAATGAGATAGGCATCCTCTAAGCTAAAAACAAAAACAACACTTGGGTATAATTGCAGAACTAATGCCCTATATAGATGTTGAACAACTTTTTGTGTTTGAAAACAACACGTTTGTTATGTTTTTGCTGTTTCGGTATTAAAAAATGCTATTTTGTGTAATAGTTTCGATATTTTGCCCTAACTTTGCCTTTTTGAATTAACTAGGTGAGCAATTAATTTAATAGAACAGTTTTATAAAGATATAAATAAACTTGGCATGGCTCATAAAATTTAAAAGCAAATATTAAACAAAAAGCAAAACTCATTTAAGATTTGGTTTGAAGCAATAATAGCCTTTGTTTGAAATTTAAAGAAATTTTAGATACAAAATTGTTGAATTAACCCCTAATAACTACTCGTGGTTATTAATTTACATCTCAAAATACACTTTTTATCACCATGCCATACATTCATTTCGATAAAACGCAACTAGTAAATCTCGAGTATTCGTTAAACAAAGAAACCATACGAGTCAATAAATTGGGGTCGTATTCAAGTTCTACCATTATTAACTGTAACACCCGCAAGTACCACGGCTTGTTGGTGGTTCCTCAACCACAAATAGACAACGAACCCCACGTTTTACTGTCGTGTATTGACGATACCGTTATACAGTATAAGCAAGAGTTTCATTTGGGATTACACAAATATCCAGGCGTATATAGCCCCAAAGGACACAAATATCTGCTCGATTTTGCTGCCGAACCCATACCACAACTCACCTATCAAGTAGGCGGTGTTGTACTGTCGCGCGAGCGATTGTTGGTGCACAACCAAGACCGCACACTTATTAGATACACCGCCCAAGATATGCACTCGCCTACAATCATACGCACTCAACCTTTTTTGGCGTTTCGTAGCCGCCACAAACTAAGCAAAGCAAATATTGGGGCAAACAAAAAATACGAAATGATACCAAATGGTGCCAAATGGTGCCTTTACGACAATTACACGCCATTATATATACAGTTCTCGAAACCTGTTGAGTTTGTACCCGTTCCTGATTGGTACAATAACATACAATACATAGAAGAAAAAGAACGCGGATACGAATATCAAGAAGACTTGTATGTGCCGGGTTATTTTGAGTTTACAATAGAGCGCGGCGAAACCATTATATTGTCGGCAGGTACTACCCAAACCGACCCCGAGCAACTAAAACGCCTATTTGGTGCCGAGCTAAAACGCCGCACCCCGCGCGATAGCTTTTATAATTGTTTGCGCAGTGCCGCCAAGCAATTTGTGTTGCAAGACGATAAAAAAGTAGAAATCGTAGCCGGCTATCCATGGTTTGGACGATGGGGACGCGATAGCTTTATCGCCTTGCCCGGGCTAACACTTGCCACCGACCAACCTCAACTATGCAAACAAGCCATTGATACACTACTTGCCGACCTACAAGGACCCCTTTTCCCAAACATTGGCAGTGGTACCCAAGCAGCCTACAACTCGGTTGATGCACCACTTTGGTTTTTCTGGACATTACAACAATATGCCAACCATACCCAATCAACCGAAAAAATATGGAAGCAATATGGCAAAAAAATGCAACTTATTTTAAACGGATACCGTGCCGGAACCGAGTTTAACATACACATGCAAACCAATGGGCTAATTTTTGCTGGCACAACAGGCAAAGCCCTTACCTGGATGGATGCCGTTGTAGAAGGAACACCCGTTACAGGACGCATGGGCTGCCCCGTTGAGATTAACGCACTTTGGTACAATGCCGTTTGCTTTAGCCTAGAAATGGCACGCTTGGCAAAAGACCAAACCTTTATCGAGCAATGGCAACATCTGCCCAACCAAATACGCCAATCGTTTGTAGATAACTATTGGAGCGAACAACGCGGTTACCTTGCCGATTATACCAACGCAGGTTTTAAAGATTGGTCGGTGCGCCCCAATATGGTGTTTGCCACCTCCTTGCCCTACTCGCCACTAACCGAAGAACAACGCGAAAGCGTACTACAAAAAATAAAAGAAGAACTGCTAACACCTCGCGGCTTACGAACCCTTAGCCCCCAAGACCCCAACTATAAAGGTACCTATGGTGGCGACCAAGCTACCCGCGACAGAGCCTATCACCAAGGCACCGTTTGGCCCTGGCTGTTAGGGCATTTTGCCGAAGGCTACCTAAAAAACCACGGACGTAGCGGCGTACATTTTATCGAAACCCTATTAAAAGGTTTTGATGAAACCATTAGCGAGCGCGGCATAGGCACTATCTCCGAAATTTTTGACGGCGACCCACCACATACCGCCAACGGAGCCATCTCGCAAGCTTGGAGTGTATCGGAATTACTGCGCATTTTTAAACTATTGGAAAAATACAAGTAAATTGACTTCCCGAAAGCTTAAAACACTTGAGCAAGTAAAACAAGCATTCCCAAACTTATAAACAACACTAATGTTTTATAATCGCCAAATCTTCAACACTTTGCACTTCCTCTCTTGTTTGGTACCACATGCTCAACACCAACAACCAACTCCAAACCACTAACCTATGAAAGTACTCATGTTCGGCTGGGAATTTCCACCACATATATCGGGCGGGCTTGGCACAGCTTGCTTTGGGCTTACCCGCGGATTAGCCAAAACCAATACCGACATCATTTTTGTAGTACCCAAAGTATGGGGCGACGAAGATAATAACGATGTTAGGTTGGTAAATGCCAGCGATGAAGTTATATTATTTAAAGATACTTTTTATCACGATTTCTGGAAACGCATGACCTACCTTGAAGTAGGCGTGCGCCTTATTCCGTATCTATCGCCCGAAGAATACGAGCGTCTAACCGACCTAACCGAACACGACCGCACCGACATAGAAGACTCGGTGTTTGCCAGCAGTTTTAAGTTTTCGGGTACTTACGGCAAAGATTTGATGCAAGAAGTAGCACGTTATGCCGTTGTTGCCGCAAAATTAGCCCGCGAGCAGCAATTTGATGTTATTCATGCACACGATTGGATGACCTACCCCGCAGGTATTGCCGCCAAAGAGGTAAGTGGCAAACCTTTAGTAGTGCATGTTCATGCCACCGAATTTGACCGCAGCGGCGAACACGTCAACCAACAAGTATACGACATGGAACGCGAAGGCATGTTAGCCGCCGACCGCGTTATTTGCGTAAGCAACCTAACCCGCGATATTGTTATCAACCGCTATGGCATCGACCCAAACAAAGTGGTAACAGTACACAATGGTGTAATGCCACGCCCAAACGATGCAAACGCCTATGCCCGAAATCTGCCCGAAAAAATCGTTACTTTTTTAGGTCGTATTACCTTTCAAAAAGGACCTGATTATTTTGTAGAAGCCGCTAATAAAGTAATGAAACGCGACCCATTAGCCCGCTTTGTAATGGCGGGTAGCGGCGATATGTTACACAAAATGATTAGGCGCGTAGCCCAATTGCGCATCTCTGACCGATTTCACTTTGCAGGCTTTTTGCGCGAAGCCGAGGTTGACCGCATGTTTGCCATCAGCGATGTATACGTAATGCCCTCCGTATCCGAGCCATTTGGCATATCGCCCCTCGAAGCCATGCGCTCTAATGTGCCCGTTATCATATCCAAACAATCGGGGGTTGCCGAGGTATTGCACCATGCCGTTAAAATAGATTTTTGGGATATAGATGCTATGGCAGATGCTATTTATGCCCTATTACACTACAAAGGTATTTCGCAAATGTTTGCACAAATGGGCAAACAAGAGGTAGAAAGCCTACAATGGGACCATGCAGCCGAAAAAGTAAAGGCAGTTTACAATAGTTTGATGTAAAAAACAAAGTTTGTCAATTTTCTGAACTATCTTTGCCCCCAATTTGTTTAGAAAGTGTCTAAATTAGCTCAATAACGTACCAATATCTCTACATAGCCCTAAAATTGCCCCAAACAGTTTTTTTAAACCACACAATATGTCCAAAAAACTAATCCGTTTCGATTGGGCAGTAAAAAAAATACTCCGTCACAAAGCCAACTTTGGCATCTTAGCAGGCTTTTTAAGCGAGTTGCTAATGTTTGACGTAACCATAGAAACTATTTTAGAAAGCGAAGGCAACAAACAATACGAATACGATAAGTATAATCGTGTTGATATACTATTGCGCACCACCCAAAACGAATTGGTTTTGGTAGAGATACAAAACGACCCCGAAAAAGATTATTTCCAACGAATGATATATGGTGTATCTAAATTAGTAACCGAATATATCAAAGAAGGCGAACCTTACGGCACTATCAAAAAAATATTCTCTATAAATATTGTTTACTTCGAGCTAGGGCAAGGTAAAGATTACATCTACGAATACAAAGGCGAATTTGTGGGTATGCACTCGGGCAAAGTTTTACTGCCTACACCATCACAAAAAAAAGCGTATAACGTAGAAAAAGTGTCGGATATTTTCCCGAAATATTACCTGCTAAAAATAAATAACTTTGACGATAACGCCAAAGATACCCTCGACGAATGGATTTATTTTTTGAAAAATAGCGAAATTAAAAGCGAATTTAAAGCCAAAGGATTAGACGAAGCACGCGAAAAATTGCGCTACGAGCAACTATCCGACCAAGACAAACAAACCTACAACCGCTATCAAGAAAACCGCCGAATTGAAATAAGTGTAACCGAAACTGCTATTGATGGTAGACTTAGAAAAGTTGCATTAAAGTCCATCGCAAAAGGTTTGGACAACCAATTTATTGCCGATATCACAGGCTTATCTATCGAGTTTGTAGAAATTTTGCGCAACGACCCTACTGCCGAATAAACAAAATTAAAACCCAAATAACATGTCCAAAAAACTAATTCGTTTCGATTGGGCAGTAAAAAAAATACTCCGTCACAAAGCCAACTTTGGCATATTGGCAGGCTTTTTAAGCGAGTTGCTAATGTTTGACGTAACCATAGAAACTATTTTAGAAAGCGAAGGCAACAAACAATACGAATACGATAAGTATAATCGTGTTGATATACTATTGCGCACCACCCAAAACGAATTAGTTTTGGTAGAAATACAAAACGACCCCGAAAAAGATTATTTTCAACGAATGATATATGGTGTATCTAAATTAGTAACCGAATATATCAAAGAAGGCGAACCTTACGGCACTATCAAAAAAATATTCTCTATAAATATTGTTTACTTCGAGCTAGGGCAAGGTAAAGATTACATCTACGAATACAAAGGCGAATTTGTAGGTATGCACTCGGGCAAAGTTTTACTGCCTACACCATCACAAAAAAAAGCGTATAACGTAGAAAAAGTGTCGGATATTTTCCCGAAATATTACCTGCTAAAAATAAACAATTTTGACGACAACGCCAAAGATACCCTCGATGAATGGATTTATTTTTTGAAAAATAGCGAAATAAAAAGCGAATTTAAAGCCAAAGGATTAGACGAAGCACGCGAAAAATTGCGCTACGAACAACTATCCGAGCAAGATAAACAAACCTACAACCGCTACCAAGAAAACCGCCGAATTGAAATAAGTGTAACCGAAACAGCTATTGATGGTAGACTTAGAAAAGTTGCATTAAAGTCCATCGCAAAGGGTTTGGACAACCAATTTATTGCCGATATCACAGGCTTGACCATCGAATTTGTAGAAATTTTGCGCAATGACCCTACTGCCGAATAAACAAAATTAAAAACCAAATAACATGTCCAAAAAACTAATTCGTTTCGATTGGGCAGTAAAAAAATACTCCGTCACAAAGCCAACTTTGGCATATTGGCAGGCTTTTTAAGCGAGTTGCTAATGTTTGACGTAACCATAGAAACTATTTTAGAAAGCGAAGGCAACAAACAATACGAATACGATAAGTATAATCGTGTTGATATACTATTGCACCACCCAAAACGAATTGTTTTGGTAGAAATACAAAACGACCCCGAAAAAGATTATTTCCAACGAATGATATATGGCGTATCAAAATTAGTAACCGAATATATCAAAGAAGGCGAACCTTATGGTACTATCAAAAAAATATTCTCTATAAATATTGTTTACTTCGAGCTAGGGCAAGGCAAAGATTACATCTACGAATACAAAGGCGAATTTGTGGGTATGCACTCGGGCAAAGTTTTACTGCCTACACCATCACAAAAAAAAGCGTATAACGTAGAAAAAGTGTCGGATATTTTCCCGAAATATTACCTGCTAAAAATAAATAACTTTGACGATAACGCCAAAGACACCCTCGACGAATGGATTTATTTTTTGAAAAATAGCGAAATAAAAAGCGAATTTAAAGCCAAAGGCTTAGACGAAGCACGCAAAAAATTGCGCTACGAGCAACTATCCGACCAAGATAAACAAACCTACAACCGCTACCAAGAAAACCGCCGAATTGAAATAAGTGTAACCGAAACTGCTATTGATATCGAAAGAAAACAAATTGCATTAAAAGCTATTAGCGAGGGTTTATCTAATAAAACTATTTCAACTATCACAGGCTTATCCATCGAATTTGTAGAAATTTTGCGCAACGACCCCACTGCCGAATAAACAAAATTAAAACCCAAATAACATGTCCAAAAAACTAATTCGTTTCGATTGGGCAGTAAAAAAAATACTCCGTCACAAAGCCAACTTTGGCATATTGGCAGGCTTTTTAAGCGAGTTGCTAATGTTTGACGTAACCATAGAAACCATTTTAGAAAGCGAAGGCAACAAACAATACGAATACGATAAGTATAATCGTGTTGATATACTATTGCGCACCACCCAAAACGAATTGGTTTTGGTAGAGATACAAAACGACCCCGAAAAAGATTATTTCCAACGAATGATATATGGCGTATCAAAATTAGTAACCGAATATATCAAAGAAGGCGAACCTTACGGCACTATCAAAAAAATATTCTCTATAAATATTGTTTACTTCGAGCTAGGGCAAGGTAAAGATTACATCTACGAATACAAAGGCGAATTTGTAGGTATGCACTCGGGCAAAGTTTTACTGCCTACACCATCACAAAAAAAGACGTATAACGTAGAAAAAGTGTCAGATATTTTCCCGAAATATTACCTGCTAAAAATAAACAATTTTGACGATAACGCCAAAGACACCCTCGACGAATGGATTTATTTTTTGAAAAATAGCGAAATAAAAAGCGAATTTAAAGCCAAAGGCTTAGACGAAGCACGCAAAAAATTGCGCTACGAACAACTATCCGAGCAAGATAAACAAACCTACAACCGCTACCAAGAAAACCGCCGAATTGAAATAAGTGTAACCGAAACAGCTATTGATATCGAAAGAAAACAAATTGCATTAAAAGCCATCACAAAAGGCTTTGATAATCAAACAATTGCCGATATTACAGGCTTATCCATCGAATTTGTAGAAATTTTGCGCAACGACCCCGCCGCCGAATAAACAACAATCACTAAATACACCCTCAAAATAACTACTTTAAGGTAGTCCTATAATTTTAAAAAAACAAGAAACACATGAGTACTCAAGCTATCGTAAGCATATACACCGAGGCAACACCCAACCCCGATACAATGAAATTTGTATTGAACCGAATGTTGTTTCCGCAAAAAAGCGCCGATTTCCCAACCCTCGAAGAAGCACGTATGGCATCGCCTTTGGCAGCTACCATCTTCGAAAACTTTGACTTTGTAAATGGCGTATTTATTATGAACAATTTTGTAACCGTTACTAAAAAAACAGATTTAGAATGGTTCGAAATTATACCCGACCTGCGCGAATTTATCCGCAACTACATCTCTAACGGCGGCGAAATAATCGACGAACAACTGCTCCACGAAAATCTATCCGAAAACTCAAGTATAGGTGCTAATGCCATTGGCGAAAACGACTCGGAAGTGGTCATAAAAATTAAAGAACTATTGGCAAAATACGTGCAACCTGCCGTCGAAATGGACGGTGGTACTATCGTTTTCCGCGATTTCCAAGATGGCATTGTTACTTTAGGTATGCAAGGTTCGTGTAGCGGCTGCCCTTCATCAACCGTCACCCTAAAATCGGGCATCGAAGGTTTGATGAAACGAATGATACCCGAAGTGCAAAGCGTAGAAGCCGAAGCACTATAAACTACTCAAATGCCCAAATACCATAAAGGCGCACCAATTACCTAAATTAAGGTAAACATTGATGCGCCTTTTTTTGCGCATCAACCTTAGATAACATACTCATCAGCTAGCTAAAAAAACAAAACATTGAAAGCTAATTTCTTAAAAGCCCTACAATTTGCCTTATTTTTGAGCTTGGGCATATTTTTAGTTTGGTGGTCATTAAGCGGGCTAACCCCCGACGCCAAACAAAATATCATAAAAACATTTAGTCAAGGTAACTATTCGTGGCTCATTTTGGCAGGTGTATTTGCCGTATTAAGCAACATTAGCCGAGCCATTAGGTGGCAAATGCTCATCGAACCCGTAGCCAAACGCCCCGGCTTGGTCAACACTTTTTTATCCGTAATGATAGGCTATTTAGCCAACCTCGCTTTCCCACGTCTGGGCGAGTTTGCCCGCTGCGGAACCCTTAGCCGCTACGAAGGCATCTCGCCCGCAGTAGCATTTGGCACTGTTATTGCCGAGCGTATCATCGATTTGTTGAGCTTAGTACTGTTGGTTTTATTGCTTATTGTCACCCAATTTAAGGTAATTAGTGGCTATTTTACCGAAAAAATAGCCGACCCACTTTGGCTAAAAATCACCAATATAACAAGCAATCCTCAATCGTTGGTACTGCTATTAGTAGGTATAGCCTTGGGGCTACTGGCACTTAAATTTATGTCAAAACAATTTGGGCAAACCACTTTCTACCAAAAAACACTAGGCTTTGGCACCACTATTTTATCGGGCATACAATCGGTTAGGCAAGTAAAAAACTTGCCCATGTTTATTGTACACTCGATATTTATTTGGCTGATGTATCTGATGATGAACTACGTATGCTTTTTTACCACCGATGTAACCTCGCACCTAAGTATAGGCGTAGCATTAGCTACCTTAGTTTTTGGCTCTTTTGGTATGATAGCTACACAAGGCGGCGTAGGCGCTTACCAACTAATTGTGGCAGGTTTACTAACCATTTATGGCATACAATACGACCTAGGCTATGGCTTTAGCTGGATTATTTGGGGCATGCAAACTATCATGATGCTATTAGGTGGCTTTGTATCACTTATAGCATTGCCTATTTATAACCGCACCAACAACCAATAAACTTTAAACCCAACAACTAAATTAATGAATTTCCCACCCGAACACCAAAATTACCTAACCCAAATTGGCTTGGCTGGCAAACAATTGGGCTACCCAACTTATGTGGTAGGCGGATATGTGCGCGACCTATTTTTGCAACGTCCCTGCAAAGATATTGATGTAGTGTGTGTGGGTAGCGGCATAGAGTTGGCAAAGCAAGCAGCCAAAATGTTCGAAAACGCAAGTACCGTTAGCATCTTTCATCACTTTGGTACCGCCATGTTTAAAGTCAACGACCTAGAATTTGAATTTGTTGGAGCTAGAAAAGAATCCTACCGCTCCGACTCGCGCAAACCAAGTGTAGAAAACGGCACCCTCGAAGACGACCAAATACGCCGCGATTTTACCATCAACGCCCTCGCCATCTCCCTATCTCCCCATGATTATGGCACACTCATCGACTCCTTCGAAGGCATAAAAGACCTAAACAACGGCATTATCCGAACCCCAACCGATGCCAATATTACCTTCTCCGACGACCCACTCCGAATGCTCCGAGCCATACGCTTTGCCACCCAACTAAACTTTAAACTGCACCCCGATACCTACAACGCCATAAAAACCAACCGCGAACGCCTAAAAATTATATCCGCCGAAAGAATCCATACCGAACTAAACAAAATTATTATGACCCCCGTACCCTCCGTGGGCTTTAAATTGCTCTTCGATACGGGTTTGTTGCACCAGTTTTTCCCAGAACTAAGCGCCATGCAAGGCATAGAAGAACGTAACGGTATACAACACAAAGATAATTTTTACCACACCATAAAAGTACTCGACAACATCGCCCAAACAACCAACAACTTGTGGCTGCGCTGGGCGGCTATTATGCACGATATTGCCAAACCACTAACCAAACGCTTCGAGGGTAGTTTAGGTTGGACATTTCATAACCACGAAATGGTAGGTGCAAAGGTAGCCGCACAGGTATTCAAACGCCTAAAACTACCACTTGGCGACGAACTAAAATTCGTCCAAAAAATGGTCGCCCTACACCAACGACCCATGATGCTAACCAAAGAAAATATCACCGACTCCGCCGTCCGACGCATCTTATTCGAAGTAGGCGAAGACATCGAATCATTGATGACATTGTGCCAAGCCGATATGACCTCGAAACAAGAATGGCGTGTAAAAAAATACCGAGAAGACTACGAATACCTTAAAGAACGAATGACCGCCATTGAAGCTAGCGATCAACTACGCAACTGGCAACCCCCAATATCCGGCGAAATTATCATGGAAACCTTTGGCATAAAACCCGGACGACCCGTAGGTATTATAAAAGATGCCATACGCGAGGCTATACTCGATGGTATAATACCCAACAACTACCAAGCAGCCTACCAACTAATGCTGCAAAAAGCCCTCGAAATAGATTTAACACCTATAAAATAACAACCTTGTATTTAACCAACACTTTCCGCCTATATGGGCGGGTAGCATACTTTGATGCCAACTTAAACAAACATTAAGTAGCTATTTTACATTAGCTTTTTAAACAAACATACCTGCCCCGCTTGACGCGGAATCGGTCTTTTTTGGGGGTGATTATTGGCTTACCCTATTTGCACAGCCTATGGCACCCCCAAAGCAAAGCAAGCGCAAGCATCCCAAAACTTGTCAAGGTCTGTATCAAACTTTAACCGCCATATTGCCCACGTTGGGCACACAAATAAAAGAGCCGACAAGCATTGCTGCTTATCGGCTCTTTTTCCTATCATCAGATAAGACCTACACAATGCAGGTGCTTATCATCGTACTATTGTTTTACAAATTTTGTAGTTGCAACGTTTGTACCGTCGTTCAACAAAATGTAGTAAGTAGCAGCAGGCAAAGCAGTTACGTTAAACGTAGGTGTGTTTGTACCAGCAATAACAGTTACATTTTTAGCTATAGCCCATTGATTGACAAGCTATTACACCCATACACACAAATAAAAGAGCCGACAAGCATTGCTGCTTATCGGCTCTTTTTCATATCATCAGATAAGACCTACACAAGGCAGGAACTTATCGTCGTACTATTGTTTTACAAATTTCGTAGTCGCAATGTTTGTACCATCGTTCAACGAGATGTAGTAAGTACCAGCAGGCAAAGCAGTTACGTTAAACGTAGGTGTGTTTGTACCAGCGATAGCAGTTACATCTTTAGCTATAGCCAATTGACCAGCTACGTTGAAAATGCTTGCTTTAACAGTTGCAGCAGCAGCAGTTTCGAACGATACAGTCAAGTTAGTTGTAGCAGGAACAGGATACAAGCTTACGATACCAAATTTAACTTCACCACGTGTAAGTGTGATAACTTCTTTGATTACTGACGTACCATCAAAATCAGTTGTGCTGATGCGATAGTAACCTACACCGTTAGGCACGTTTTTGTGCGTGAAGTTGTAGTTTTTGTTAGTAGTACTGTTACCTGCACCATCAACGATAGCGATAGTTTCGTAGCTGATACCGTCACGAGAGAATTCAAGTGTGAAGTAGTCGTTGTTAACTTCTGAGAATGTAGTCCATTTCAACAAGTTACCGTCGGCTTTAACTTCACCGCTAAATACTAACTCAGCATCAACTTTCGAGCAAGGAATGATATCAGACTCATCAATTGTGAATTGATTGCCATTAGCATCAGTTACTACAACTTGGAAACCAGAACCGTCAGGAACGCTGAAGAATGCGTTACCGTCGTTGATGTTAGTTTCGTTGTATGTACCAGCTACAGTATAAGGAGCAACACCACCTTGGATGAATACGCTTACACCATATTGGCTAGTAGTAGCAACATCAGAACAGTCACGTGTCCAGTCGGCACTTAAAGCAGCAACCGAAGAACCTTGTACAACAACAGTTACTGTTGAAGTTACAGGTGTGCCATTAGAGCTAATAGCTTGGTATACAAATACGTCTTGACCAGAGAAACCAGCATCAGGAGTATAAGTGATAGTACCATCAGGGTTGATAGTAGCTGTACCGTTAGCAGGGTTAGTTACAGCGATTGGTGTTAAGTTACCAGTATCGTTGCCAGTTACATCAATAACAATTGGTTGGTCAGCAAATGTAAAGCCATTATCTGGAGTAGCACCAATACCACAAGCAACAGTTGGGAATTCGAACGAAGCACTAGCTTCGCACAAGCTACCGTCACCGAAGCTAACTGCTACCGAAGCACCAGCTGCAAACGAAGTTGTTGCGTTACCGTTGCCTAATACTACGTTGATAGGATCACCACCAGAAGTAGTAAATGAACCAGAAACTAAGCCAGAAGACAAGTTACAAGTATAAGAACCAAATGCGTTGATTGAAGGATCGCCACCGCTTACAGTTGCTTGTAAGAAGTATCCGCCTGAATTTGGATCGCAAATAGCAGCAAGTTCGATGATGATTTTGGGAACAACAGTGAATGTAATTGGGTTAGTTACATCTAAGTCGTCACTCAAAACAATATTGCCTGCATTAGTAGGTACTGTTGTACCATCTGTAAAGTTGATACCCCATGCAGTATAATCTGCACCTTGCAAAGTAGCTAAGTTAAACTGTCCGCTTGCGCTTACAGCTACAATGTTACCAGCAGCATCGGTCAAAGCATAAGTTTGAGTAGAGCAATCAGCAAAGCCAGTAGCTTGTACTATTATTGTTTCGTTACCACAAATTTCACCACCTACAACGCCCTCAATTACATTTAATGTACCAGCGTCAGCAATACATGGTGCGATGCAAGTAGCAGCTATGCCATTTACACTTACACCAGCACAAGCAGAAGCATCATCAACGTTGTATTGGAAGAACGAGTCAGAAGGTACAGTAAATGAAGTAGATGAACCAGCAATGCCAGTACCATTTACATTATAAGGACCTACGCCACCGCTTACAGTCAAAGTAACACAGCTTGGTCGCCGTTACATTCTTGAGTTACAGCAACAGACAATTCAGGAACAACAGTGATAGATACAGTTGCAGTAGTTGCACAAGCACCACTACCAGCAGTACCAGTTAAGGTATAAGTACCAGCCGTGTTAGATGAGAATGTGTCACCAGTTACACCATCGCCACTCCAAGTACCCGCAGGCAATAAAACAGCAGTACCAGCACAAACACTAGTTGGCAAGCCAGCAGTGTTGATAGAACCAGATTGACCAACAGTTACAGTTAAGCTAGCAGCATCTTGGCAATCGCCACCACCTACGGTGTAGGTAAGTGTAAATGTACCAGCAGTGCTAGATGAGAATGAGTTACCATTCAAGTTACCACCGTTTGCAGTCCAAGTACCACCAGTAGTACCGCTTACATAGCTCGACAAGTTAAGAGCTGGGCTGTTAGTACAAGTACTTACAGTAGCTGTGTTCAACGAGGCATCTCCAGCAGGTAAGATTTCGAAGTCTTGCGTACGCATCATGTCGTTATCATCATCCAAACAAGCTAAGTCGTCTGTAGCATCGTCTGTTTCGATTTCGTGAGCGTTAGTTACGTCGTAGGTGATAGATACTGGGCTTGTTTCAGCCAAGCCTTGTGGAGCAAATTGGAAGTATGGATAGTCGTTGTACAAATCTTCAGGAGCGTTTGTCATAGCGACATCTGTACCCCAGAATTGTCCAACAGGTAAGCATTGTTCGTAGTTGATTTTTACTTTGATAGTAACACGGAACGAGTCGCGTTTGCATTCCAATTGACGGCAAGTATCGTTAACTCCATCTTGGTAGCCTGGTATGTGATTACCATTGTACAAGTATGCAGTAAGATCTTTTACAGTATATTTGGTTTTAGCCATTTTGGTGCAATATCCTTGGAAGCAGTTGCCTGTTGTATGCAAAGGACCTTGTCCATCATTAAATGCAAAACTCATTTGTGAGCTACCTGTTGGGTCACCACTGTTGGTATAAGTTTGGCCAAATGCGTGGCTGCCAGGTGCCGAACCAGCAACACCGTTCATAACAGGTGCATACTCGCCATCGCCGATACAACCGTTAGGGTCGGCATAACAAGAAGAGCACATTGCAGATGGGTCGCCCCAACCGTTGTAGATTGGATAACCATAGTTATCAACCGTACTGCCTTGATATACAGGGCTTGGAGCGATACCATTAGACCATGGGTTGTTTCCGTACTGTGGTGTTGGGAAATCCCAAGACAAGTTAATGCCAGGATTGCTCGCATTTGCGCTAGTATCCCAGTGTGCATAGCTTGAGCCAGGTACGTGTGTATTAGGATTAACGTCCCATGGTTCTTCCAAACCATCAAGTAAAGCGTCTGTTGGTTCGCCATCTACTTCATAGTAGTTAGTAAGGTCGTTGCTACCTGGTGTATTGTTACCGTCTGGTCCGATTGCATTACACAATGAACCTGGTACAATAGTAGTTAAGTTGGTATTAACATGCTCGTCTAATGTTACAGGTGGGAAGGCAGGATTTGCGCAAGATGGAGATATATTAAGCATATTTGCACAAGTACCACTTTCGATGGTGTAAGAGATGCCGCTGATAGTAGTTTTCGTCAACACTTTCGATAGTTACTGTATGTGGCTAGTGATGATGTAGTTGTCAGAGAACGGAGCATCAGTCAAATCCAATTCACATGTGTATGGGTCTGGATTGAATAATTCGTCATCTAACAAGCAGTTGTAGTAACCGATTGAGTTGCTATATTGGAAGTATTCTTCTAGTACAGCGATATCATCTGGACCACAGCAAGGTATCATTACTTTACCACCATTGTATACGATAGCCCAAACGTTACCATTACAGTCAGCGTGTTCGCTTGCGCAAGTGCCGCCCATTAATCCATCAACGATGCTTGCGCTTACTAATTGCAATGTACGCAAATCACCAAGATTGTTATTTTGTGTAGTATTGATAGCATAAGATTGTAATTGCTCAAATGGACCAGCCATTGAGAAATCTTCGTTTGCTTCTACGCAAAGTGTAGCTTCGGCACCACAACCAGTGATGTCTTGTTCGTTAGCACCCCAACTGATGAAGTTCACCAATTTGCCTGTACAGTGGTTTAAGATACCAACACCACCGATTTCGGTAGTTACGATTTCGCCTGCATCGGGTACGCCGTTTGGTCCAAAATAGTTACCATCGCCGTTAAGGTCGTTATATTCGGTGTGTCCAGGTATGTTCAATACTGGGAACCAACGCGATCCAACATTTTGTTTTGCGTAAGCGCCTGTACATTCAGTGCCACGTTCCCATGGGAAAGAAGTACCATCCCATCCTTCTGCACCTGGTACACCAATTACTGGAATATCCGAAGTGTTATAGAAGTCGTTGCCGTTGTTATCAATAAACAAACCTTCGTTAGCTTGGTCTGGTGCGATAACTTGTCCGTATTGATTAGTTGCGCTGTATGGGTTTGCACCTGCATATACAGGGTTGTTACCCCATGGATCTAAGCCGAATGCAGGAACAGTCATTACTGTACCGTGTGGATAAGGCCATGTTTGTGCATCGTTATCAACTAATCCGTATAATTGCATATATACGCCATTAGCTACATCTGTTTTATGAGGCATACCATCAGCACCAATATACCATACATCGTATGCAAGAGCGTTTGATGGTGATTGTAAATCTACATCTTGGTCAGAATAGAATACAAGCGAGTAGCAGCTCAATTCTGTACCTTCGCCTGCCGAAATTTCGATACCTTCGCAGAATTGTAATGCTTCATAAGTATCATCTTCTACGTTGAAAGGTGTGTTGTGGTCGTCTGCATAGTTATATACTACACAGTGATCATCTGCAGCTGCGCCTTGGTAGTCGTAGTGTTGATATTCAATTTCAGAGATGATTGGGTCTTCGATGTTTTCTGCAAACGTACAGTTTGCTGTTTGTTCGTAAGAACCTTCTGCACGGATAGGAGCTATCCAGTGTACAGTATCATCAATGTATGTGTTTAAGTTATGCTCGGTGTAATCGCAAACAGCACTTTTCAAGATACCTTCTGGATCGGTATCATCTGGACCACCAGGTAGAGGACCTCCGTCTGGATTAGGAGTACCTGTAATAGGATAGTTGTTCCAGTTTTCTTCGCCGTCCATTAAAACAGTTAAGAAAAATACTGCTGTATTAGAACCGCATTGTGTAGTACCAGGTCCGCCAGGTAAAATTTGATACGAGAACGGAATGGTATATGTCATTGTTGAACAAGTAAATTCAACTACATCACCATCGTTATGGTCTACAACACCATCGTTGTTAACGTCACCATTAGATGGGTCACCATATTGTCCGCCATTCCACGAATAATAATCATCTAAATCTTCGTTTGGTGCATCTGGATCATAGTCGTAGTTGCCAGCAGTGTTGATAGTTTGTTTTCCTACGAATAAAGTGTGGCAAAGACGGTCTAGGTGCATTACATCTCCGTTTGGAGCAATATAGTCGTAGTATAATTCGTCTCCATTACCACGTCCAGGTAAGTATCCTTCAACAGGAGTGTCACCACGTAAGCCAACGTTCATCGAACCTGGGCTTGTATAGTCACCCCTTGTAAGAACTGGAATACCATTACCTGTTGTAGTTACGTTGTTAGCGGTTGGCAGAACATAATCAACTTCTGGGTCTTGTACGTTAGGGTTAACCCAGCAAATATTGGTAAATTGTACTGAGCTACCTACTTTGTCTACTACGTTGATATCCACAGATACTAGTGTTGCAGCAGGTCCGTCGCAAGAGGTAAAGATACCTGCGTTGGTATTGCTATTACAATCGTTATATTCTTGGCAGCCACCTTGTCCTGTTCCTAGGCTAGTAGCTAAACCACTTTCTGCGTCAAAGTTAGGACCAGAGGTACCATAACCGATAAGTTGGATAACATTGTCAGAACCTAAACGATAAGGAAGGTCTTTGATTTTAGCTGTACTACCTTTATACACAAGAGCAATAGAAGCAGGACCTTCGGCGATACCAGTGATAGTTCCTCCGATAGGACTTACATCGTTGCTAGTAAGGTCGGTTGCACTAATACAATCGCGATATCTAACAGCTACTGAACCGTATTGTATGCCATCTTGCGAAGTAGCTTCTACGTCGATAGTAGTAGGTGTTGCACCGTAACCAGCAGTTTGTCCAGGTTGTAGGTCAGCAAAGTCGATTACACCATAAACAGCACCAGAGTTAGTTGGGTCGTTGTAAGTTTGGTCGTTGGTATAATCCATACGTTTGTAGAAATACAAAGCATAGTGTTCCAAATCTACACCGCTCAAACCTGCAGATTTCTACCAGTCAGTACCATTACCCCAAGGACCGCTTCCGTTATTACCGGTAACGTTGTTGTATTCAATTTCAGAGATGAATGGAGGAACGCGTTCCAAACCAAAGTCACCACCATTTTGAGTACCTGAACCGTCAGGAAGTTGGTTAGTCAAGTCAATCGTAAAGTCGGTTGTAGATTGGCACAAGAAACCGTATTCGGCAGTAACCGTTTGGTCACCAATTACATAAACGTTTTCTTGGTCTGTATCTGTACAGCTTGTACCAATGGTAATGGTGTAAACAAGGTTGTGTAAGCCAGAGCCAGTTGCAGTCCATGCAGCAGGGTTAGATACGGCAACACCGTTGTCGGTGAATGTACCATTATCTTGTAATGTATAATCGTAAAGATTTACAGTTGTACCTTCGCAAATTTGGTCGATAACATCAAATGCAGCATTTGGTTGGTCAACGATTGTTATGGTAAAGGTAGTTGTTGCAGTGCAACCGTTAGAACCTACAGTGTAGGTAATAGTTGAGCTAGGCAAAGTACCTAAAATCAATACTTCGCCAGCAACACCTGTACCTGTGAAGTTACCACCCATTGTAGAACCAGCTACAAATTGTGTTAGGTCAACAACAGCTTGTGAGCGGCATACAGTGTAAGCATCGTCAGAAACAGCCGTTGGGCTTTCTACTACCAATACATCGTGTGTATATTCTTCTTGGCAACCAGCAGGACCAGTTGTTTGAATAATAGTGTATAGACCACCTACAGTAGCAGCTTGGAATGCAGCGTGGCTGATGTTGTTACCTTGTGGGTCAAATACTTGAAGACCACTTGTAGTACCATCAGCAGGAGCAGGAAGAGCAGGAATTGAACCTACACAAACAGTTGTTGGGTAGTTAAATTCTGGGTCAGCAGCAGTTTCTAAGGTTAAAGTAGCTGTGCTTGGAAGCGGGTCGCAACCGTCAGCACCTGTACCTGCACCAATGGTGTAAGTAATGGTAGATGAAGTAGCACCAGCAGTTGGTGTAAAGTAGTTACCATTTAGCGTACCGTTAGTAGCTGTAAATACACCACCTTGTGTAGTGCCACCAGTGATGTTAATACCATCTGTACCAGTTGCAGTACCTTGGATAAACATTTGCTCTAAGTCGATAGCACCATCGTTGATACAAGCAGTAAGGTTGGCGATATCTGTGATCAAAGCAGGTAATACTTTGATAACTTCGGTACAGCTTTGAGTACACAATGTACCATCAGGCAATTGAGCAGAGCAAGAATAGGTAGTGTGTACCAATTCAATGTCTAAATAAGTTGATAAATCCCAAGCACTACCGTTAGCATCTGTAAATAAGGTGTTAAGGTAGTATTCGCCTGTAACGTTATCAAAAGTGATAGCTTCTGCTGGCAATTGAGTACCAGTAGACCAGATAAACGCAGTTACAAAACCAGCTGGTTCAACATAGCTAGGCGTAACAGTTATGCTGATAGCCGCATTGTTAGCATTAGTTTCCAAGTCAAAAGTAAATTCGTTTTCTTGGCAAGTACCTACTAAACCTGGTGCATTTGTACCAGTAAATACATCGTTGATGTTCAAATTTGCATTTGCATACGCAGCTTGAATTTGTTCCCATGTAATAGTATGATCATTAAATGTATCATTATTTGGCGTAGGAATATCTGTATTCCAAGCAGCTGTACCATTTGTATAGGTTACAGTATAGTTCGAGGTTTGACCGACTGGCACATCAGCTGCTACAAAAGTTACACCACCTGGCATAGTTACAGAGTAACCGTTGTGGTCACCTTGTGTGTTACCATTCAAACCAGTGTAGTTAATCTCAACTTCAATGCTGTTGATAAAACCATAAGGATCGATAGTACCTAAGCTAGCAGTAGTTGTCAAATCTTTTGGTATTACGTTATTACCAACAGCAGTAGCTTGTATTCCTGTTACAGGAGAGTTAGTGATAATAGGATCAACTACAGTGTCAACCAATGGTGTAGTACCACGGCAAACTTCTGGACCGCCGTCTAATGCAAAAGCACAATCAACAGTTAAGCCCGAGAAAGTGATAACAGCAGTATCGCAGTTGATACAATCGTCGGCGTTACACTGAGATTGGTTAGTTAAACCAGCAGTGTTAGAGTACAAGATAGTTACAGATGTACCAGCGTTAGCTGCTTCTGACAATGTACCACTTGTTACGGCTGTTAAAGCACCACCAGCACCTACAGTGTAGAAATAACCACCTGCAGTAGTGTTAGCACCAAAAGCGCCAGTTAAGTCGAACATGTTACCAGCAGTAGCACAAGTAGCTACATCGTTAACCGTTGCGTTAAAGTTAGGCATTACGTTCATCACCACTACATAAACAGTAGGGCAGCTTGGGTAACCAACAGTTACTTGGATAGAGGTAGCAATGCCACCTGGAGGAACTGGACCTAAAGCCGCAGGGCTGAAAGTAGCTGTACCATCGGCATTGTCGGTAACACCGTTACCAGCCCAAGTGATGAAGAAATCTGTTTCGTCGATTTGTCCGTTAGGGTCAAATGCCAATTCCAATGAAGCAAACAAAGCATCAAAATCATCGAAGTTAGTTAAACCTAAGCTCATGTTAGCATGACCTACACAAACGTTTGTTTGCAAAGCGGCATCAGCCTCGGGCGAGCCACCTGTGTTCAAACCAATTTCGGTAACTAAGTTACCAGCACCATCGTAACCATCAAACGAAGGATACACATAGATGGTTTGTTCGTAGCAAATTTGGCAACCGTCTTCGTAGTTACCTGGACCAAAGCCAGGACCACCGCCACCTTGGGCTTGTACACAATAAGCAATAAAGTGCTGACCAGGACCTGCTATGAAGGGGTCGAAAGTAGCGCTAAAGCCATCGCCATTGTCTACACCACCAGCTACTGAGAAGAAGAACTGACCGTCCAAAATATCGCCAGCTGGGTCGAAAATGCTGTTTTCGAAGATGTTGATAACTGGGTCGCTTGTACACATGGTAGCAGGTGTGTTAAACAATGGGTTAGGAAGGTCAAATACGCCTTCTTGAGCCACGATACAACCTACTGCATCTTGTACAATAACTGTCCAAGGTTGTCCTTCGCGTACTTGGAACTCGAAAGTACCAGCACCTACGGTCAAACCAAATGGGTCAACGCCAAAATCAAATGGATCACCAGTAACTGCATTGTAGATACCGCTACCTAAAATTTTGTAAGGTGCAGTACCACCACTGATGAACACACTAGTGTTAGCGGCTGCATCGCTTAAACAAGCATAGCTTACGCCGTTACCAGTAGGGAATACATCAAGGTCGCAAGCGTTAAGTGGTGGGTCAACTGCCAATACGGTTACTGTAAAAGCAACATCGTACGAGCTACCATCTCCACCATTAAAAGGACCACCTGCTGCACCGCCAAAACCAATGTTGTAGGTACCAGGAACGGGTTGACCGTTAGCATCTGTTGGTACTACCGACAACCAGTCAATGCCTAAAATTACATCAACATTAGAGTCGTCTGGGTTAACTCCGCAATCCAAAAATCCTGTGTCGAACTGCATTAGGTCACCGCAGTCGTTTTCGTAAGCTTGGAAGATAACTTGGGCATCGGGTACGCCAGCTAAGTTAGTTCCAATAGGTACTACTCCAGCCCACACAATTTCGTTAAGTGGAGTGCCAGTGTTGTAATTAGTAACGTAGTTACCAGCATCTGGCATTCCATCTTCGGGCAGAGAATAAAAATTTCCTCCTACCACAAAGCCGAAATCACCATTGTCGAATGGGTCTGCACCAGGATAATCCCAACTCATGTTTCTTACTGAGATGGAAACAACATAGTTCGTTGTTGTCTGTGCGGCAACTTGAACCATACCGATGACCAAAAAGCAAGCGATAGCTAAAAGCTGCTTGCTAAATTGCCATGCGGTTGTCTGTACTGTTTTTTTCATGTTTTTTTAAAAAAAATTTTACCGATAAAATTAAGAAAATTAAAAATTGTTTTTGGTTTCTAAAATAAGCTAAAAGCAAACAAAATTAAGTGATAGCTTATAGGCTATGGTATTAGTTGATTTACTTGTTACTTATTTTTCACATGCAACATAAAGAAGGGAACGTAGCATTTACAAACCTTTGTTAGTACGTTGAGGTAGCATTAAGTGACCATTTCAGCGTTGTGTGGCGGTAGGTGTCGAAAAAGCAGCGGCAAAGGTACATTTTTTTTTTGTTTTAGTACCTTATAGTTTCGATTTTTGTAGTAGCAAAATCGGTTATGCCGCGCTAAGTTAGCGATAAAAATCAACAATTAAACCTACTAAGCCTTTTTTTATTTCTTTTGTCTATTGTTGTATTGTTAAAGGCGGCTTTTTAAGGCTCAAATTGCAATTTTTATGTATGCTTAATATTAGTATTTATTTTTTAACTAATTATTAATAGTTTTTTGTTGTCAAAATTTGCGGTTTTGTTTTTTTCAAGACAAAAGCCAATTTTACGCTGCTATTTGGGTTACTACACTACTATTTACAACCCTTTATAGCTGCTTTATAAGTGTCTAAAAAAAGTTTTTGTTTGGCGGCAGCATCTTTTAATCCATCACTTATTTTTTGGGTACTTCTAGTAACAGCCGATGTACAGATACCTTTTGTTTCAATAAATTTTGGTTTTTCTACCTTGGGGTTAGTAGATGTTGGTTGCTTTGCTTCGGCGGGTAGGCTTTGGCATCGGCAGTACATATCGGCATACGATTTGGCACTGTGTGTAATTTGTTCGTTGGTCATGCCACTCATATCTGCTGTTTTGCCTTTGTTCTGTTGTGCTTTCTTTCGCAACGAGTCCATCTGGATTTCAGTAGGCGGCAGAGGTCGCCAATTTTCGCGAGTTACTTTCTGTTCTCCTGCTGCATTTTGGCGTTCATCGGCAGACATCTTAGTATCTCCATTTTTGTCCGATTGACAACCTATAGTAATGGTAAACGTAGCGATAAGTATAAAGAAAATCAGTTTTTTCATTCCGTCGTTATATTGTTATTTCGTAGATAGGTCTACACACGCCGCAAAGGTACGAACATTATTTGATTGCGCAAAATTTTTTGCCAAAAATATTATACAGTTATCAAATTGCTAATTTTTAAATACTTAACCATTTTTCATTTTTCCGTTATTTGGTTGTATCTTTGTCGTGTTTTAAATCCAGCTTATCATTTTTTTTATCTATCATCACCTAAAAAAAGAAATCTTACCATGAAACCTTTCTTTTCTTTTTTCTTGTTATTGTTTTGCTTGTGGAGCTTGCCCACAAAAGCACAACCAGCTACTATACAGTTAGACTCGACCACTTTAACTGTTTCTACCCTTATTACCAACCTTGATGTACCTTGGGAGATTTTGTGGGGTCCCGACAACTACATTTGGATGACCGAACGAGGAGGGCTTATTAGCCGCATAAACCCCGACACGGGCGAAAAAATTGCTTTGTACGACATACCCGATTGTTACGAGCAGCAAGAGTCGGGTTTGTTAGGAATGGTGCTACACCCCGATTTTGCGAACAACCCTTATGTGTATGTGGTGTACAATTATTTACAAGGTGGTACTATTCTTGAGCGTTTGGTGCGTTATACCTACAATGGCACTACCCTTACCGACCAGTTTGTGTTAATCGAAGATATAACGGGCAATAGCACACATATTGGTTCGCGTTTAATTATTTTGCCCGACACTACTTTATTAATGACAACGGGCGATGCTCAAAATCAGCCAGCGGCTCAGGACTTAAACTCGAACACTGGTAAGTTTTTGCGTATGAACCTCGATGGCTCTGTTCCTGCCGACAATCCTTTTCCAAATAGTATTGTTTATTCGTTTGGGCATCGGAATGCACAAGGGGTTGTACGCTCGCCAAGTGGCATTATTTATAGCTCGGAGCACGGACCTACCAACGACGACGAAATCAACATTATTACCCCTGGTCGAAATTACGGCTGGCCCACCGTACAAGGTTTTTGCAATACACCGCTCGAAACTACTTTTTGCACCAACAACAATGTGGTAGAACCGCTTTTAGCCTGGACACCTACTATTGCACCCGGTGGTGTTGATTATTACGACCACCCTGCTATACCCGAATGGCGAAATGCCGTGTTGATGTGTGTGTTGAAAAACAAACACCTAAAAGTAATGCGTTTGAGTAGCGATGGTTTGTCTATTGTAGGCACTACCGATTATTTGCAAAATGCCATTGGTCGTATCCGCGACATTTGCCAATCGCCCGATGGTAGAGTATTTTTATCGAGTAGCAACCGCGATGCTTATGGCACACCCGTTGCTGGCGACGACAGAATTATTGTATTGACCAACCTTGATTATGTTTTACCACAAGCTGCTTTTACTCAACGCGACTCTTGTTTAACGGTACAGTTCGATGCTCAATCGTCGATAAATGCTACTAGTTATCTTTGGAATTTTGGCGACGGATACACCTCTTATTTAGCAGCCCCCGAATATACCTATGCTGTTGCTGGCACTTACACGGTTAGTTTAACAGCATCTAACAGTTATGGTTCGGATACTTTTACTAGCACTGTTACCGTTAGTACCGATGGTTGCGATGCAATAGGTGTTAATAACACCAATATTCCTGTTATTACCTTGTCGCCAAACCCTATGTTGCAACAAACCGTAATTAGTTATCCAAATTATTTAGGCAAGGCACAAATCGAAGTATTTAATACGTTGGGTCAATTAGTTTTTGATGCTCAATTGCCAAGTAATACCAATACTTACACCCTTCATCGAAACCAATTAACAGCAGGTGTATATTATATGGTATACCGTGCAGATAAAGTGACCTTAATTAGTCGTTTGGTTGTAGTTGATTAAGCTTTCTATCTTTTTTTTATTATAGGCGATGCTGGTTTTCATAATCGGCATCGTTTTTTATTTTTTGGGGTAGATTGCGGTGCGGCATCGCCTTTAAGGTTCCGCCATAAAAGGCGACGCAGCCGCAACAATCTTTTCTAAACTTTTTAAACCTAAACTTTTTTGGTAGGTGCGGTGCGGCATCGCCTTTAAGGTTCCGCCATAAAAGGCGACGCATCCGCAACAATCTTTCTAAACTTTTAAACCTAAACTTTTTGGTAGGTGCGGTGCCGCATCGCCTTTAAGGTTCCGCCATAAAAGGCGACGCATCCGCAACAATCTTTTCTAAACTTTTAACCTAAACTTTTTTGGTAAGTGCGGTGCGGCATCGCCTTTAAGGTTCCGCCATAAAAGGCGACGCAACCGCAACAATCTTTTCTAAACTTTTTAAACCTAAACTTTTTTGGTAGGTGCGGTGCGGCATCGCCTTTAAGGTTCCGCCATAAAAGGCGACGCATCCGCAACAATCTTTTCTAAACTTTTTAAACCTAAACTTTTTTCGTAAGTGCGGTGCGGCATCGCCTTTAAGGTTCCGCCATAAAAGGCGACGCATCCGCAACAATCTTTTCTAAACTTTTTAAACCTAAACTTTTTTGGTAGGTGCGGTGCGGCATCGCCTTTAAGGTTCCGCCATAAAAGGCGACGCATCCGCAACAATCTTTTCTAAACTTTTTAAACCTAAACTTTTTTGGTAGGTGCGGTGCGGCATCGCCTTTAAGGTTCCGCCATAAAAGGCGACGCATCCGCAACAATCTTTTCTAAACTTTTTAAACCTAAACTTTTTTTATTTTTATTTCCAATTCAAAGCCGTTATTATGTATTTGGAGGCAGCTCCATTTGGTTAAAAACTAAGCTGCCTTGTTTCCAAATACTGTTACTGATAGGGCGCTTTCCAGAAAAATAATTAGTGATGGCTATATTATTTAAAGACCATCTAGATTAACTGCTCGTTAATACGGCTGTTTTGATAATGCAAAGGTACGGGCAAAGCGCCAGTGTGTATAAGAGAAAAAAGGCAGAATGTTAAAGCAAAAAAACTCATGAAGTTCACTTTTGCCTATTAAACTGCCTGATTATCAGGCAGTTATGGCGTTTTTGTGGCTTTAATTGTTAAATGGCTTCAAAAAAAAGTTCGTTTTTTTATTTGGTTTTAAAGGTATTTTGGGTGTTTTTTTGACACAAAAAAGACAAAAAAAAAAATTTGTCGCTATAATTATTTTTAAGTTAATTTTTTAGTGTGCAATTGTCCATAAATGTGTACTTTTGTGGGCACAAAATACCTTTCTATACCAAGCCTTTTTTTATGCTAAACTGGTTTAACAATTTATTTCACCTCCTTTTTCCGGAAACCTGCGTGGCTTGTAAGCGGCAGTTACAGCATCACGAGGATTTGTTGTGTTTATATTGTCAACACGATTTACCTTATACAAATTTTCATACACACCCAACAGATAACCCAATAGCGAAACACTTTTGGGGGCGAGTACCTTTGCAAAATACTGCCGCATACCTGCATTTTTCGAAAGGTGGGCGCGTGCAGCACCTTATACATTTGCTAAAATACAAAAACCGACCCGATGTTGGCGAGGTAATTGGCAAACAATATGGTGAGCAATTAGCCAAACTGCCCGATTGGCAAACTATTGATTGGGTGATACCCGTACCCCTACATCCTGCCAAAGAATTAAAACGTGGCTACAACCAAAGCGACACTTTAGCCAAAGGTTTAGCCGATGGATTGGGAACGGCTTGGAGTCGGGATATTTTGGTGCGCCGCACCTACACCGAAAGCCAAACCCGAAAAGGACGTTTTGCACGGTGGATAAATGTAGAAACCGTTTTTGACCTTATTGACCCCGAAAAAATACGCGGCAAACACCTGCTTTTGGTTGATGATGTAATAACAACTGGGGCAACCATAGAAGCCTGCGCCCAAAAATTACTTGCCATAGAAGGGGTAAAAGTAAGTGTGGTAAGTATTGCTTGTGTAGTAAAATAAAATCGGTGATTTAAACTTTTGGGTACATTATCAATAAACTAAAAAAAAAATTTATAGCTAGTAGCGCCAACTTTGGGTAAAAGGTTGTACCTTTGCACCCAGAAACAGAAAAACGCACTCATAGCTCAACTGGATAGAGCATCAGACTACGAATCTGAAGGCTAGGGGTTCGACTCCCTTTGGGTGCACTATTTCTAAGGGCAAGCAGTTTAAATACTCGCTTGCCCTTTTTTTCGTTTTTTTTAGTACCTTTGCACAAAATTTGGCTTTACCAACGTTTTGCCACTAACACGCTACCCAAAGCCCTTAAACAACTTATTTACACACCACAAAGCCTAGTATCTTGAAAAAAATAGATCTTTTGTTAGTTCGCTCTTTTTTGGGTCCGTTTGTGCTTACCTTTTTTATTGCATTGTTTATACTTATCATGCAATTTTTATGGAAGTACATCGACGATTTAGTGGGTAAAGGCTTAGATACTTTTATACTAGCTAAACTTATCTTTTTTTTATCGGCAAGTGTAGTGCCTTTAGCATTGCCTATTGCGGTGCTGCTGTCGTCTATCATGACGCTGGGCAGCCTAGGCGAAAACTACGAATTGGTTGCCTTTAAATCGTCGGGGGTGTCGTTGTTTCGTATTATGCGCCCTTTGCTAATTGTGGTGGGCTTTTTAACTATTGGTGCCTTTTTGTTTGCCAATTATGTGCTGCCTGTATCTAATTTGCGCTTTACATCGCTGCTATACTCGGTTACTAAAAAACGACCCGCCTTAAACATAAAACCCGGCGTATACTACAATGGCATAGATGGCTATGTTATACGCGTTGCCGAAAAAGAAGAAGGAAGCCGTTTTATGAACGATGTGCAAATTTACGACCACACCGAAAGCCGAGGCAACACCCGAGTGATGCTTGCCAAACGCGGCGAAATGTTTACCACCGACAACGATAAATTTATGGTTTTTAGGCTATTTGATGGCGAACAATACGAAGAAGTACGCGCTACATCGGTGGCACGCCAAACCAACGAATTTATTCGCACACGGTTTAAAGAGTACGAAATGATGTTCGACCTCTCGGATTTTGACTATGCAAAAGCAAACGAATCGTTGTTTAAAAACAACCAAAAAATGTTTAATGTACGGCAACTTTTTGGCATGGCAGACTCTATACGCGATGCCAACAGCAACCGCACTACTTTGTTTTACCGAAACCTAAGCCCTTATTTGGCTTTTGTGCGCGACACCACTTTTTTGCAACAAGTTGCCGCCTTGCCCACCCCTACCCTATCCGACTCGCTGAAAAACGACACCACCGCATTGGCTTTTGTTAACTCGATGCACTTTTTAGACAACCGACAAAAAATAATGATGATAGACCGCGCCGAAAATACCGCCCGAGCCATCAAAAGCCTAAACCCATCGTCGAATGCACTGGCTAAAAACGACCTAAAACGCATCTCGAAATACCTTATCGAGGCACATGTGCGCATTACACTTTCGTTGGCTTGCTTGGTGCTGTTTTTAATTGGCGCACCGCTTGGCGCTATTATCCGTAAAGGAGGCATTGGTATGCCTATGGTGGTGGCTATTATGTTTTTTATGGTGTTTCATATTTTATCTACCATTGGCAAAAAATTTGCCGAAGAAGGTCAATTGTCGCCTTTTATGGGTATGTGGTTGTCTATTTTTATACTTACACCACTTGGTATTTTCTTAACCTACAAAGCCATGCGCGACTCGGCTTTGTTTAACATAGATGCTTACCTGATACCCCTCAAAAACTTGTGGAATAAGGTGGTTAAAAAACGAGAGGTGTAAGGGTGCTTTAATAGCACAATATCCATCCAAAAGTAAACAAAAATGTTTTTTTATCTTTCAAATAGTTATTTACGTTTTATTATTTTGCTGCATCAATCAATAAGCTAAGTAAAAAAGCGTACCTTTGCCTAAATTTTCATCAACACAACATGCTTACAAAAGAAGATATTTCAAATTTAAAAGAAACTAATAGTAGCGAAATTGGCAATTTAGTTAAAAATTTGCGCGATGGAGCAAGTATCAATTTTATTTTAGAAAATTTAGGATACTTGCCTGCCAATTTTGATGGAGATTTTTTATATACACTCTTAAATCACCCTCAAGCACAGGTTCGTTTGAATGCTGTGAAAATATTGGAAAACTTAGTAAAAAAACTAACATTACTACTATTTTTAATTTATACAAATCAGAGAGTGACACTTCAGTAAAGCGCGAAATAGTATCGGCTATTGGCAGACAACGAAAAATAGAAAATAAGGAAATTCTATTTGAAATACTAAATGATGAGGATCCGAAAATTGTTTGCCAAGCTATAAGAGGATTGTTAGTTTTTGAAAATGATGAAAGCGTAAAATTTCACTTAAAACCATTAATAAACCATCCTAACGAAATGGTAAGAACAGTTATTAATAAACAATACTTTTCTGAAAAAACAAACAAAAATAATTTATTACCACACACTCAAACTTACGATTTTTAAAAAATGTAGTGGTAAATGCAGACGTTCTAGATGTATTAAAATTAATTCCAGATGAAAGCATTCATTTAACATTTACCTCCCCTCCTTATTATAATGCTCGCGATTATTCTATTTATCCGAGTTATAAAGCATATTTGGAATTTTTAGAAAAAGTTTTTATAGGTATTCATGAGTCGCCAAGGCAGGAAGATCCTAGTTATAACACATCTCCCATTACTATCTTCCACGAGAGGCAGATCATATAGCAGTGTTTATCCCATTCCATTTGATTTACATCCCTATTTAGTTGAAAATGGTTGGGAGTTTATTGACGATATAGTTTGGTTAAAACCAGAAACAAGTGTAAAAAATCGTATTGGAGGTTTTATGCAACATAGAAAACCTTTAGGCTATAAACCCAATGCTGTAACTGAATACCTGATGGTTTATCGCAAACAAACTGATAAACTTTTAGATTGGAACATGAGAAGTTACGATTACCAAACCGTAAAAAATAGTAAAGTTGCCGATGGTTACGAAACGAATAATGTTTGGCGTATTGATCCTTGTTTTGATA
>JADKCK010000073.1 GCA_016718845.1 Sphingobacteriales bacterium | reverse complement strand
TGATGCCATGATATCAATAATCTTTACATCACGATATCATGATATCAATAATCTGCACAGTATCATTTAGCTACATTTATCTGCTAAAAATATTGTACCTTTGTGCCGCAAAAAATCTATCAAAATGGCTAAATACATTAACCCTTATACCGATTTCGGCTTTAAAAAACTCTTTGGCGAAGAAGGTAACAAAGCACTGTTAATCGACTTTTGAACCAACTGCTGCCAACTCATCACCAAATAAAAGACCTCACTTTTTCTCAACGTAGAGGCTCTACCTGATAGCAGCGAAGAACGCAAAGCCTTTTTCGACATCCATTGCACCGCAACAAACGGGAACGTTTTATTGTCGAAATGCAAAAAGCAAAAGTCGCTTTCTTTAAAGATAGGTCGCTTTATTATTTAACCTACCCTATCAGAGAACAGGCTCAAAGGGGCGATTGGAATTTTCAGCTAAGTGCTATTTACTTTATCGCTATATTAGACTTTTATTACGATAGTATAGCCAAAGCTGTGTTTAGGCGAGACATTACCTTAAAAGACCAAAACAATAACACTTTTTACGACAAGCTACAACTTACCTACTTGCAAATGCCCGCCTTTGATAAACAAGAGCATCAGCTTGTTTACCCATTTTGATAAGTGGGCGTATTTCCTCAAAAACTTGGAAAATTTGACTCTATACCCCAAATCTTAAACGAACCTCTTTTGAGCAAGCCTTTTGGCGTAGCAGAAGTTGCTAACTTTACTAAACAACAACGCGAAGATTACGAAAAAAGCAGACTAAGCTATATCGGACTCAAAGAGGTAACGACCACCGCAAAAGAAGAAGGGTTTGAACAAGGTATTGAGCAAGGTATTGAGCAAGGTAAATCTGAAATGGTTATTTCAGCTTTTATACGGGGCAATTCGCCGCAACAGATTAGTTCTTTTTTAGGCATTTCTCTCGAAAAAGTTCAACAAATCATCGAGGCTTATAAAACCAAATAACACACAAAAACAGACTTGAAATGCTCAAGTCTGTTTTTGTTTTTGCCATAGGTAAGCAAATACAACCATCAACACAAGATTATTGATGCCATGATATCAATAATCTTTACATCACGATATCATGATATCAATAATCTACACGGTATCGTTTAGCTACATTTGCTTATCTGCTAAAAATATTGTACCTTTGTACCGCAAAAAATCTATCAAAATGGCTAAATACATTAATCCTTATACCGATTTCGGCTTTAAAAAACTCTTTGGCGAAGAAGGTAACAAAGCACTGTTAGTCGACTTTTGAACCAACTGCTGCCAACTCATCACCAAATAAAAGACCTCACTTTTCTCAACGTGGAGGCTCTACCTGATAGCAGCGAAGAACGCAAAGCCTTTTTCGACATCCATTGCACCGCAACAAACGGGGAACGTTTTATTGTCGAAATGCAAAAGCAAAAGTCGCTTTCTTTAAAGATAGGTCGCTTTATTATTTAACCTACCCTATTAGAGAACAGGCTCAAAGGGGCGATTGGAATTTTCAGCTAAGTGCCATTTACTTTATCGCTATATTAGACTTTTATTACGATAGTATAGCCACAGCTGTGTTTAGGCGAGACATTACCTTAAAAGACCAAAACAATAACACTTTTTACGACAAGCTACAACTTACCTACTTGCAAATGCCCGCCTTTGATAAACAAGAGCATCAGCTTGTTACCCATTTCGATAAGTGGGCGTATTTTCTCAAAAACTTGGAAAAATTTGACTCTATACCCCAAATCTTAAACGAGCCTCTTTTTGAACAAGCCTTTGGCGTAGCAGAAGTTGCTAACTTTACTAAACAACAACGCGAAGATTACGAAAAAAGCAGACTAAGCTATATCGGACTCAAAGAGGTAACGACCACCGCAAAAGAAGAAGGGTTTGAACAAGGTATTGAGCAAGGTAAATCTGAGATGGTTATTGAAATGGAAAATGAAGGGTTTTATTTGACCAAATCGCCAAATTAGTTCTTTTTAGGCATTTCTCGAAAAGTTCAACAAATCATCGAGGCTTATAAAACCAAATAACACACAAAAACAGACTTGAAATGCTCAAGTCTGTTTTTGTTTTTGCCATAGGTAAGCAAATACAACCACTAACGCAAGATTATTGATGCCATGATATCAATAATCTTTACATCACGATATCATGATATCAATAATCTGCACAGTATCATTTAGCTACATTTGCTTATCTGCTAAAAATATTGTACCTTTGTACCGCAAAAAAATCTATCAAAATGGCTAAATACATTAATCCTTATACCGATTTCGGCTTTAAAAAACTCTTTGGCGAAGAAGGTAACAAAGCACTGTTAGTCGACTTTTTGAACCAACTGCTGCCAACTCATCACCAAATAAAAGACCTCACTTTTCTCAACGTGGAGGCTCTACCTGATAGCAGCGAAGAACGCAAAGCCTTTTTCGACATCCATTGCACCGCAACAAACGGGGAACGTTTTATTGTCGAAATGCAAAAAGCAAAAGTCGCTTTCTTTAAAGATAGGTCGCTTTATTATTTAACCTACCCTATTAGAGAACAGGCTCAAAGGGGCGATTGGAATTTTCAGCTAAGTGCCATTTACTTTATCGCTATATTAGACTTTTATTACGATAGTATAGCCACAGCTGTGTTTAGGCGAGACATTACCTTAAAAGACCAAAACAATAACACTTTTTACGACAAGCTACAACTTACCTACTTGCAAATGCCCGCCTTTGATAAACAAGAGCATCAGCTTGTTACCCATTTTGATAAGTGGGCGTATTTCCTCAAAAACTTGGAAAAATTTGACTCTATACCCCAAATCTTAAACGAGCCTCTTTTTGAACAAGCCTTTGGCGTAGCAGAAGTTGCTAACTTTACTAAACAACAACGCGAAGATTACGAAAAAGCAGACTAAGCTATATCGGACTCAAAGAGGTAACGACCACCGCAAAAGAAGAAGGGTTTGAACAAGGTATTGAGCAAGGTAAATCTGAAAGTGGATCTGAAATGGTTATTTCAGCTTTTACGGCAATCAAAAGCAGATTAGTTCTTTTTTAGGCATTTCTCTCGAAAAAGTTCAACAAATCATCGAGGATTATAAAACCAAATAACACACAAAAACAGACTTGAAATGCTCAAGTCTGTTTTGTTTTTGCCATAGGTAAGCAAATACAACCACTAACACAAGATTATTAATGCCATGATATCAATAATCTTTACATCACGATATCATGATATCAATAATCTGGGACATGCCCTACTCCATATTTGCTTATCTGCTAAAAATATTGTACCTTTGTACCGCAAAAATCTATCAAAATGGCTAAATACATTAATCCTTATACCGATTTCGGCTTTAAAAAACTCTTTGGCGAAGAAGGTAACAAAGCACTATTAGTCGACTTTTTGAACCAACTGCTGCCAACTCATCACCAAATAAAAGACCTCACTTTTCTCAACGTAGAGGCTCTACCCGATAGCAGCGAAGAACGCAAAGCCTTTTTCGACATCCATTGCACCGCAACAAACGGGGAACGTTTTATTGTCGAAATGCAAAAAGCAAAAGTCGCTTTCTTTAAAGATAGGTCGCTTTATTATTTAACCTACCCTATTAGAGAACAGGCTCAAAGGGGCGATTGGAATTTTCAGCTAAGTGCTATTTACTTTATCGCTATATTAGACTTTTATTACGATAGTATAGCCACAGCTGTGTTTAGGCGAGACATTACCTTAAAAGACCAAAACAATAACACTTTTTACGACAAGCTACAACTTACCTACTTGCAAATGCCCGCCTTTGATAAACAAGAACATCAGCTTGTTACCCATTTTGATAAGTGGGCATATTTCCTCAAAAACTTGGAAAAATTTGACTCTATACCCCAAATCTTAAACGAACCTCTTTTTGAGCAAGCCTTTGGCGTAGCAGAAGTTGCCAACTTTACCAAACAACAACGCGAAGATTACGAAAAAAGCAGACTAAGCTATATCGGACTCAAAGAGGTAACGACCACCGCAAAAGAAGAAGGGTTTGAACAAGGTATTGAGCAAGGTATTGAGCAAGGTAAATCTGAAATGGTTATTTCAGCTTTTATACGGGGCAATTCATCTGAGCAGATTAGTTCTTTTTTAGGCATTTCTCTCGAAAAAGTTCAACAAATCATCGAGGTTTATAAAACCAAATAACACAACAAAACAGACTTGAAATGCTCAAGTCTGTTTTGTTTTTGCCATAGGTAAGCAAATACAACCACTAACGCAAGATTATTGATGCCATGATATCAATAATCTTTACATCACGATATCATGATATCAATAATCTATGATATGCCCTACTCCATATTTGCTTATCTGCTAAAAATATTGTACCTTTGTACCGCAAAAAATCTATCAAAATGGCTAAATACATTAATCCTTATACCGATTTCGGCTTTAAAAAACTCTTTGGCGAAGAAGGTAACAAAGCACTATTAGTCGACTTTTTGAACCAACTGCTGCCAACTCATCACCAAATAAAAGACCTCACTTTTCTCAACGTAGAGGCTCTACCTGATAGCAGCGAAGAACGCAAAGCCTTTTTCGACATCCATTGCACCGCAACAAACGGGGAACGTTTTATTGTCGAAATGCAAAAAGCAAAAGTCGCTTTCTTTAAAGATAGGTCGCTTTATTATTTAACCTACCCTATTAGAGAACAGGCTCAAAGGGGCGATTGGAATTTTCAGCTAAGTGCCATTTACTTTATCGCCATATTGGACTTTTATTACGATAATAGTGCCTCTGCTGTGTTTAGGCGCGACATTACCTTAAAAGACCAAAACAATAACACTTTTTACGACAAGCTACAACTTACCTACTTGCAAATGCCCGCCTTTGATAAACAAGAGCATCAGCTTGTTACCCATTTTGATAAGTGGGCGTATTTCCTCAAAAACTTGGAAAAATTTGACTCTATTCCCCAAATCTTAAACGAACCTCTTTTGAGCAAGCCTTTGGCGTAGCAGAAGTTGCCAACTTTACCAAACAACAACGCGAAGATTACGAAAAAAGCAGACTAAGCTATATCGGACTCAAAGAGGTAACGACCACCGCAAAAGAAGAAGGCTTTGAACAAGGTATTGAGCAAGGTAAAGAAGTTAAAGAAACTGAAATGGTTATTTCAGCTTTTATACGGGGCAATTCGCCGCAACAGATTAGTTCTTTTTTAGGTATTCCACTCGAAAAAGTAAATCAAATCATCGAGGTTTATAAAACCAAATAACACAACAAAACAGACTTGAAATGCTCAAGTCTGTTTTGTTTTTGCCACAGGTACACAAATACAACCACCAACACAAGATTATTGATGTCCCGATATCAATAATCTTTACATCACGATATCATGATATCAATAATCTGCTTCGTGTTTTATTTATCCACCATAACAAAAATAGCTGCACCCCGAAATACATTAGGTACTACCCTAATACTATAAGCTTGGGAAATAGCCCCGAAATTATTTTTTATTTGGAATAATTGGAACTTGTAGTAGTTTTTGTATTGTTCTAAAAATTTTCGCAAAATAATACAAAAAGTACAACAAATCTTTCGTTTATTAGTGAGTTGACAGTAAACCTAAAAAAAGACTCATCGTAACGAAAATAATATATTGTATAGATTTAAAATGATTACATTTGCATAATGGCTGATTTGAATAAACTCTATTTGTTCAGAATGACCCATATTGAGAATATTCCACATATTCTCCAAAATGGAATAACGCATACGACTTCAGAATATGCAAATCCTGATTTTGTACCCATTGGCGACGGCAGCTTAATTACTACTCGAAACAAATTTATATTAAATAATGGCACACGCTTAGGCGAATACATCCCGTTTTACTTTGGAGTAAGAACCCCAATGCTTTATGTGGTTCAAAACGGATTTAATCTGGTAGCACCCACATCTGCCGAAAATATTGTGTATTGCGTAAGTTCCGTTCAAAAAATTATAGACCTTCAATTAGATTTTGTATTTACCGATGGTCACGCAGTGGACGGTTTCAGTTCTCAATACACGGTTGCAGATATTCAAAATATTGATACTATCTTAGATAAAAATGCTATTAATGCCAAGTATTGGAAAGACGAAAATGATTTGGATAAAAAAAGAAGAAAAGAAGCAGAGTTTTGGGTATTAGGTGACATTTCACTCCATGCCATTTTAGGTTATATAACCTATCAACGAAAATGCAAAAAACAAGATAATCACCTTTGGTGCAGATGCTACCAATGTTCTTATTAAACCAGAATTTTATTTTTAAGATATGCTATACTACAAAACAGGCAACTTGTTAGACAGCGAAGCAGAAGCTTTGGTGAACACCGTAAATACCGTGGGGGTAATGGGCAAAGGTATTGCTTTGCAGTTTAAAAATATGTTTCCCAACAATTTTAAGCTGTATTCAAATGCTTGCAAAAACAAGGAACTAAAAGTAGGTCAACTATTAGTTACCGAAGAAGAAGCATTATTGGTTGGCAAAAAAACTATTATAAATTTCCCTACAAAAACCAATTGGCGTTTGCCTTCTGAATATCAATACATTGAAACAGGATTAACAGAGTTAGTAAAAATAATTAAAGAAAAAAACATTAAGTCTATTGCTATTCCGGCTTTGGGGTCAGGCAATGGTGGTTTGGATTGGAACAAAGTGAAACTGATTTTAGAAAAACATTTGGCAGATGTAGATTGTGACATTCATATCTACGAGCCAAGTGTAGTAATTCAGGAAGTATTGAAAAAAGAAAGAGTAAAACTAACTCCCGCAAGGGCAATGTTACTTTCTGTTTTGTATGAATTGGTTCGTAACGGTGAGTTTGTTTCAGAATTTTCATCAGAAAAAATTGCTTATTTTCTGCAACGTTTTGGAGCAAAAGAATCCTTTAAGCTAGATTTTCAACCTAATTTTTATGGACCTTATTCGGGCAAAGTAAAACATGTTTTATATTACCTTAATGGAAGCTACATTATGGGGTACAGCTCAAAAGACAAAAAACCATTTGAAGAATTGGGCTTAATCTTAGATGCTGAAATTGAAGTGAATGACTTTTTAGATAAACCCGAAAATACTGTCCACAAAAATACCGTAGAAAAAACAAAAACATTCTTAACTGGATTTTATTCTTCCTTTGGTTTAGAACTGCTTTCTACAATTGATTTCATTATTGCGGAAAAAAATACCAATACACAAGAAGCCATTACGAAGGAGTTGGAAAATTGGAGCGACCGAAAGAAGACTTTGTTTACCAACCCAAAATTTATTCAAATAGCAATCAATAATTTGAAATTACACCTAAATTAAGTGAAGACCTACTGGTAACAGGTGTTTGGTTCAATGACGGGTAACATGCTTAAGTCAAGTACAGTGCTTCGTAGTACCTATTCCCACTTGATGTTTAGTTTTTTTACTACATACTGCAATTACTTCAAAACGCACTACCCTCTAAAAAGGTAGTGCGTTTTTTGGGTATAAGCCCCACCATAACCTTTTAATTGCTAGATTATTGATGCCATGATATCAATAATCTTTACATCATGATATCATGATATCACGATATCAATAATCTTTACATCACGATATCACGATATCAATAATCTGCTTCGTGTTTTATTTATACACCATAACAAAACAAGCTGCACCCCGAAATACATTAGGTACTACCCTAATACTATAAGCTTGGGAAATAGCCCCGAAATTATTTTTTCTTTTTTTGAGAATTATTTTCTGTTTCTATTTTTTTGCTTTACCTTTGCAACGCTAAATCATGGTAGTTATTAATGTAACTGAAGTCGGCTGTGCCTTAGACGCCGTTTGAAATAATACAAACAAGCAAAAACAAAACCTACAGCTACAACAACAAGCAAGGTAACAAGCATTATTTGACCAAAATTGTGGGTGATAAAGTCATTTTATTGGACAAAAAAACTGACTAGTACATAGCAATACAAGCGTTGCGTATTTTGTATTGTTACAACTTCCGACAATACAAAATACGCATTGCGTTTTTTGTATTGTTTATGCTTGCAAAAATAAAGTATTTTGTAAAGTACAGACAATCAATTCTTTATAAAAGAGAATGTTAACCATATCTTTTAACAAATCGCTCGCAAATAACGCACACTTGCGTCTATTAACGAGTTACCTGCAAGCGTAGTTGACGACCCAAGATTGAGACATTCTGGACAAACAAGAATGATCTCACATCACTAAATTTATTGTTCGACCGACTAAGAAATCTATATTTTAAGATAAGGTGACACTTATCATATTTAGCCGACTACAATAGCACTACCTTCGTTGAATATCAATTCACATTATAAATCAAATATTATGAACGGCAAAAACAACATCGCAATAGGCTTTTTGACAATGGGCTTTTTTATGGCTTATGGGTTTCTATTAATTTATCTTCGTGACTTTGCACCAGGAAAAGTTGAATGGGCGAATTCTTATAGCATTGGTAAACATTTTGAGACTCGATTAGCTCATGTTCACGGAAACCTTTTTGCATTTCTAAATATTCTAATTGGATATTTATTGCTTCGTTTTAGTGACAAACTTAAAAATGTTAAAGCTATTTCTTGGTTAGCACTGACTGGTTTATTAATGCCACTTGGAATTCTATCAGAAGTATATTTTGGCTTACCACCTGTTTTAGTTTTAATTGGTGCAATAACAATGACAGTTTCAGTAGTTTGGCTTGGAATTGCATTTCTTAAAATGAAACCGCTAACTCAATTATGAAAAAGGCAATACTTTATTTGGTAGTTGCTGTATTGACAGGGTTTGGCTTGCTGACAATATTTTTAAGCACTTCCGTAATTTTTTGATTTGTTTGACATAAGAACAAAAGAAGGAAACTATGTTTTATTCGTTGTATGGTCCAATTTCATAAGCAGTTTTATTTATCTCATTTCAGTTTATGGACTTCTTTCTTCAAAAAATTGGACATTTAGAGCATTAGGTCTTGCAACTTTAATTTTAACTATTGCATTCGTTGGTTTCCTTTTCTATATCCAATCTGGTGGTATTCACGAAACAAAAACAATTAGTGCAATGGTATTTAGAATTTTTCTGACGTTGGGTTTCACTCTTTTCGCCTATTTCACCATTAATAAAAAGACAATAAAATGAATATAAAAGATTTGCATCAAGACACGAAAGCAATTTCTACCGCTTCGCTATTTAAAACAGAAAATGGAAATGTTACTTCAATACAAATATTGACAAACGAACAATTGAAAGAACACATCACAAAAGTGCCAGCATTATTGCTTTGTTTGACAGGAGAAGCTATTTTTGAGAATGAGAACGGTATTAAACTTACATTGAAAACAGGTGACTATGTAAACATTGAACCTAATACCAAGCATTGGATAAATTCAAAATCAACAAGCAACTTAATACTCATTAAGTAATTTCAAATTAAGACAGAATAATTATTAAACTTTCCGACTGACAAAAAACGCCAGCAGGTAACAGCGGTTTTGCAAAAGTGGGGCTTTTGTACTAAATTTGAGCATCGTGCTTCGTATGAGCTTTGGTGCTAAATTGAACATTTGTGCTTCGATTTTCCCACCTTCGCAAAGCCGCAAAACGTTGTGTGCCATTTTAGACAATCAAACATAACTTCAATAAGTGGTTTTAAAATGTTAACTTTGACAAAAAACTAAGAAATTAGTTACAATTAAAAGACGTAAATAGATGTTTAAACAGTTTATTAATGAGCAATACGATTCATATCAATCTTCGGTTAATTACTTTAAAAGTAATCCTAAATGCCTTATTGATATAGAACATTTTGTTATGAATGAAATTTTGCATTTCATTGAATTACAATTGCCTGAAATAGTAAGAGATTATAATGAAGCGTCATATCTATACTCTTTCTGGAAAAACTACACACCACTTGATCGAGGTAGGTCGCCAATTGGTGATCAATATCCGTGGATAGAGGTCGGGGAGAAAGTGTTTGGTAGCAAATTATCAAGATATTTTGCCTCAAATTTTGCCATTAAAGATTCAGGACTACCTTCGGGTTCTGATGAAAGATGTATAATTTCAAGCGAAAGAATTAGACAAACTCTTAAAATCACAGATTCTGCTTGGATTTTTATTGATATAAAATCTGCTGGACCAAGAGATGACTTCAATCACGCAGTAATGTCACCTTATCAAGTATCAGGTTCGGGTATCTGGGATAATATTGATGAAGGTGTTATAAATGACCCAATTGTTGCAAAAGGCAAGTTAGTCTCACACAATTTCCTTAGTTCTCTTTCCCCTGTTTATGTTTTGAGCGACAATACCATAGCACCATTAACAACATTTGTTATTAAACCTGTATATAAAATGCTCAACGACGGCATAGGAACAATAGGACAGCCTCTTGAAAAAATTAAAATTGCCTGTATTCCTAATGGTCTATTACTAACTCATAACCCAAATTACTTGCAAAGTTTCCCAAATCTGTTTTTTCCTGGAAAAGATGATAAGAAAAAAGATTTAAGGAAAATTCGTTCAAGAGTATCTTTTGACGTGTTAAAAAATATTGATATGTGGCGTGTTAAAGAAATTTACGTTTAATATGGAAAATTTGGCTGTAAATACAGTTTATTGTGGTGATTCTGTTTCATTGATAAGAAAAATATCACCTAATACAATTGCATTATCTTTTTGGTCCCCCCCTTATTTTTTAGGAAAAGAATACGAAAAAGAGGCAACTTATGATTCTTGGCAAGAATTATTAAAAAATATCATTACATTACATTATGAAGTATTAAAACCGGGTGGGTTCCTTGTTATAAATATTGCAGATATAATTGCTTTTCAAGATGAAAAAATGCCTCGTATTATGGGGATGAATCCTGCAAACAGAAAATGTGATGTGACAAAAGATATGATTCTCAAAGTACAATCGGACTTTCCTAATTACAATAGACGGCAAATTGCCGAAGTGCTGAAATGTAGTGAACAAACTATTGACAGAAGACTTAATGGAAACAATATACGAGGAGGAAAATACGCAGTAGGTACACATATTAAACTCGTTGGTGGGAATATAGAACAATACGCTTATGATGCAGGGTTGTTTCTTTATGATAAACGTATATGGAAAAAAGACCCTGCTTGGGCAAATTCTAAATGGACAACTAACACGCTAAAAAGTGTAAGCGAGACAGAAGATTTATACATTTTTTGGAAACCAGGTGAGTACACTGTGAATCGTGAAAGATTGACACAAGGCGAATGGAAAGAATGGGGTTATAGGCAAATCTGGGAAATACCCAGTGTTAGGGCAAACAAAGAACACCCTGCTATGTTTCCCAAAGAGTTAGCCTCTCGTGTAATACGATTATATACAGATGAAGGCGACATTATTCTTGACCCCTTTCTAGGAAGTGGAACAACAGCTATTGCAGCAATTGAGGCAAAAAGAAACTTTATTGGTATAGAAATGATAGGGAAATATGCTGCAATCGCAAAGAAAAATATAAAAAATGCACAACATTCACAAACATTTAAAAGTGAATTGTTATTTCCAAAAGAGGAGAAAACCGAATTGTCTGTAATATAAATAAAAACGGCACACAACAGGGGTTTGGCAAAATGGGGGCATTTGTGCTAATTTGAACATTAGTACTTCTATCAACATTTGTGCTAATTTGAACATTAGTACTTCTAATCCCCCACTTCGCCAAGCCCCAAAACGTTACCAGCCATATTAAGTATCAGACAAAATACATGAAAAAAAGCGAAACGCTTCTTAAAAAACGTTTTGTATATTCGTAGTACCTATTCCCACTTGATGTTTAGTTTTTTTACTACATACTGCAATTACTTCAAAACGCACTACCCTCTAAAAAGGTAGTGCGTTTTTTGGGTATAAGCCCCACCATAACCTTTTAATTGCTGGATTATTGATACCATGATATCAATAATCTTTACATCACGATATCACGATATCAATAATCTGCACCTTGTTGTTGTTTGTAAAATTTAACCGGATAAAAACATACGTTGTCTTATTTACCCACAAACAAAAAGGAGCTGCGCCCAATAATAGGGTGCAGCTCCTTTCGTCTGTTTCTGTCCAATACACAAAATTAGGTGACCCTATCTTATTTTTAAAGTGGTCAAATTCGACCACTTTAAAAATAGTGTAGCACATCACTATATCGAAAATTATTTCTTGTCATTAACCGATTCAATTTCTAATTGTAATTCCTCAAAGTCTACTTTTAGACGTTCCATATATAAATCAAAAGCCTGTTTAAGTACGTCTTTTTTTATGTACACCTTGTTGTTTCTAAAGTTATTTATTGCATTATGCCTATCTTTTACATTACTTTTATCGTATTTCTTCCCCAATATCTCAAAATAAGCACAGGCAATAAGCGATAAATTGTAAAATTTTAAATCTGACATAAATAAATGTTTTTTTTAGTGTACTACTTTTGTAGATTATAGTCTACCTTTGCAGCTGCAAACCTTTTAATAGGTACTTTATCTTTTATAAAGTGTGCAGGCAGTTTTTCGAGGAGCAACCTGCACACTACAAACCTTAAATTTGCGATGCAAAAGTACAAAAAAAAATTGAGTGCTTATAAGCGCAATGGCTTGTTATTTTTGGCAGTCCTTATTTTTCTTTATTTAGGCGTGTTTTTTTTCAGTTTTTACTCTTTTTCGGCAATTTTTTGCTTTGGTGCTATAATAGTTTGTATCCACAAAATTTGTCAACCATTAGTAGTTACCATTCCGCCCAAACGGTACAATATCCGCAATATCATCATCAAAGGCAAAAGCAAAGAGATTGTGATACAACCAGAGGGCGACCAATTTGTGGTGCTACTCGTAACAATCCTGTATGCCCGAAAAAACCAATTGGGATTACAGTATGCCCGAAAAATTGATGGCGGAGCTTACAAATACGAATGGGCAAGTGTTGGCGACCATCTGCACGAAAAAGAAAGACAAATTTGTGCCTTCGACAAATTGAAACTAACCGCAGCACAGGCTCAACGGTTTTACAGCTTAGTGAGCAACAACGATACCGATGGCACATTTAACGCTAACTATTTGTACAACGTGCTGGTTAACATCCGAGCCAAAACAAGCAACAGTAACTTTTTTCGTTTGGTAGAGAAAATTTATTTTGACGTTTTTTTGTACCAATTAGGTTTAAAAGTTGCTGCTCATAGCTCCTCCCCTACTACCGAAGAAAGGGAAATACAGGCTAAAACACCGAGAGTTCCTTATGGCATAGAAAAAGAGTCAATCAACCACCCATAACCGAAGACGATGCAGACAAAGAACCATATCTTACAAAACGTGTTATGGACGATGAGCCGACAAAAACCATTGTAAAAAAACGTCCAACACCAGTACGCAAAACACGAGCTGCAAAAACTTCACTAACACCCAGTACTGCTCTATTATTGTTTGTATCTCCAACAATAGATGCCTCCATCAATGGTTTTTTAGTGGGTATTTTGTTTGCAATTTTGGGCTTTTTTTGGATGTTGAACAGATTAGCTACACCTCCCGAAAAAACACAGGAGACAGCCGCAAAAGCAGCCCACAAAAAAGCCTTATTGGACGCGATGCTCGAAGCCGAACTAAACGGCAATAAAGAACGAGCAGACTACCTAAATGATGTTTTGTTAAATTATTGAAATAAAAAAATTGGCTACAAGTGGTCAAACTTGCAACCAATGTATAATTTAATTGCTATTTTATAGCAAAAACACCTTTATTTACACTTTGTGGATAAAAATAGTTGGTATTATCGTTTGTGCGTATTATCTTTGCGCAAAATGAGAAGTGCAGCCATTTTTACAATAGCTGCACTTTAAATTAAATTTAATAATATGCCCCCCCTACCTTTAGAACATAGGGGGATAGGCAAAAAAAACAAACTAGAACTAGAACTTAAAACTAGAACTAAAACTGTAACTAACCGTTATCTCAACGGAAAAAAGATTTTTATGGAGTGTTTCCCGCACTTCATAAAATAGAGTACTAAAATGACAGTGCAAAGGTACTACAATAAAATTTAATTTGCAAATTTTTATTTATTCAATTCTATATTTTTACATGCGTCAATTAGGATATAGCCTGACTGTTAGTGTATTATAAATATAGCGTTTCAATATGGTTTTAATAAAAATTAGTTAGTAGCAAAAAATATTAAGTAGACACCTTCTTTTTTCGATTAGATAGCGGTACAAACTCCCCTTTGTACCAATGACAAAATTTTACACCAGCCGTTCTGCTGTTCGCTCTATTAAAGCTCAAACAGCCTCTTATCTCCAAAGCCGCTTACAACCCCTATCGTTGTTAGGTGCTACCTCTTCACAATTAGCACCTGCCTTTGCTTTGCATCATCAAAGCAAAAACACTAGCGGCAACATTCAAATCAATTATCTTACTGCAAAAGGTGAGTCTGTCACCTATACTCATTGTGTCACTAAAACCGACACTTTGGGTAACGAGCGCGTTTTGTCTGTTGATGAAAATTTTAACAGGATACGTTTTAGCCCGCAGCACATCAGCCAATACAACCCAAAAGGCAAATACACCCAACCCGAAGGTAGCGGAACGCATATCTACTTTACGGCTCTTTATCAGGTTTTTATAAACCCAAAAACAAAAACACACAGCTCCAACTTTGACCGCATTTATGTAGTTGAAGGCGAATTTAAGGCTTGGACTATGTGTTTAGCCGGATTGCCAACCGTTGCCATTAGTGGTATCAGCAGCGGTACTATTGCCTACGATGCCAATGGAAACACCCGAAAAGAAGTAAGAGAAAATGAACTGATACCTTTCTTTGCCTTAAAATCTGCCGAATTTAAACCCGATTTACAAGCCTTTTAATCCAACACCAAACCACCCAATTGGTGCTGTTGCACGATGCCGATGCCTTTAATGGCTACAAAAACCGAGCAAAAAAAGGACGTGTTGCCGCCTTTATTGCCGCACTAAAAGATACCCAAAAAGCCTGCGAAGCCCTCCAAATCCAGTTTACTTACATAGTGGGCAAGAACGAACAACAAGCCAAAGGGATTGATGATTTACTATTAACTCACACCACAATACACCCAACTACGAGGCTATCATCAACGATTTAACCAACCTAAACGCAAAAGCAAATACCTGCATGTGTTTAAAGAAGTAGACACCCAACGAAAATTAAACACCATTATCGAGCATTTTTACCGCTCCACCCAACGAACACCCGATTTGCAAATCGAATACGATGGCTATCTGTCCGATTTAACCAACAAGGATTTTTTAGAAGCCTTAAATACCCAAAAACGAATCATCTTACAGTCGGGTACAGGTAGCGGTAAAACAACCCTTATTCTCAAGTCTTTAATTTACAAATGGTTTGAAGATACTAAAATACCCACTATAGTTATTGTACCATTAAACGCTATTGTTGAGCAGCAAAGTAAATATGGCAACCAAACCGATGTCGCTTTTATTACCGCAGCTACCAAAAACGACCAAATGAGGGGTATCAACCTACAAACAAAATGCGTGTTTGTAAATTACGAAAATGCCAAAGAGGTTGCCGAATATCTAACCCAACTATTTGGCGGTTATCATGCTATCCTCGATGAATCACACCTATTATCCGAAAGTGTAGGCTACAAAGCCGAAATAGTACGAGAGGTAACTGCGGTTATCCAACAAGCTCAAAAAATACTATTGGCAAGTGCTACCCCTTCTTTATTGGGCTTGGACGAGTTTTACTACCTCAAAATCAACAGCAGTATACCAGCTCCTGCCCCCAAAGTTATCCATTATACCAGCGTAGTAAAATCGCTCACGGCTCTTATCTGTCAAGTAGTACCCAATAGCGGAAGCAACCAAATTGTGTTGTTGAACAATAAAAAAAGAATCCAAAAACTCAAAGACGCTCTTAAACGATTAGGCTACAAAATAGCCACTATCTACACCAACAACCCCAACAACGAACACTATCAGCAGCTCATCAATACCAGTAAATTAGACCCCAATATCGATGTTTACATCTGTACCGAAAAGGTCGCCACAGGCGTAAACATATTGTCTAATGGCAACAAAAACAGGCTTATTTATGCCGAAACAAATACCAAAGACGGTTTCCTTTGTGGTTTTAGACAAACGCTTTATACGCAGTTTGTAGCCCGGGTGCGCGATGTAAAAAGCATTACCGACTGTTTTATCCTTACCAAACAAATAGAATTACCTTCATTTGAACGACAAACAGCCGAGATGATTTATTGCCGTTTATATACCCAATACCAACAAACCGCCAACGACATAAACGCCCAATATCCCAACGACACCAACACCCCCCAACAGCACGATTATTTGCGTTTTGTTGATGGCACAGGGCTAACCTACAGCCAGCAGGGATTGGTCGTTCCTGACAGAATCTATTTGATTCACTTAGCCGAAAACCAAGCTGTTAATCTAAGCCATGTATCTGACCTCGATTTTGAGGAACTAACCATTGTCGACATAGACATTGACACCACCATAGAAATAGCCACTAAAGAAGCCAATAAAGCCATCAACGAAGAAACAAAAAATGCCGAAGTCGACATCTGTAATACGATGAGCGACCGCAGCAGCTTGGCTTGTTTGCAATTAGCCGGAACAATCTACAAGACCACCGACAACCAAACCCTCAAAAATACGCTTAAAAACGAGTTTGGACAACTACCCAAACCCGATGAGCCTTTGAGCGAAATTAAGCAAGACGTTGCCGATACTGCCCATCAAAACTTTATGCACTACTTGCGATTAGGTATGAATTGGGGCGATGCTCACCAATTAACATTTAGACCAAGCACCGAAAAAATACGACCTTCGCAACTACTAAGCAAAAACAAACGGCAAGAAACAAGACTTATCATTAGCCGTTTTTTGAGCAAAGATGCCAATGGTTGTAAAATTAAGCAGTACCAATTAGCCCAAAACGAAAAAGCCAAAAACGCCCTACTTTTAGCCTTTGAACAAAACGAACAACAACAATTAGCTCCCAAAGAAATACAAGCTATTATCCGAAAATATCGAAGAGGATTATCCATAGCCGAATCCCTCTTATTTGCCAGCAGCTTGTTTCACCTACAACGAACAGCCAACCACGCCAATACCCTTGTCTATTACAAGTTGATTGAATGTTGGGATAAAGATAGCATTGAGCAACACTTTCAAATCACCTTACCCACCCCTGTTGCCGATTGTCAAAATCCACCTGGTGCAAATACTTCGGACAGCTACGAGGACGACTTTGGTAATACCTGTTATGGGGTGCGATTCTAAGTGGTACTATAGTAAATTCGCGATTCGCACTTAAACACGCATAACTCGCTGATAATCAGGTAATTATACAGACATAAACGCCCCAAAGGGTACTTATTACGGTGGTTATAAGCCGCCCAATAATCTGTCCGCAGCAAGCTCCTATTCCCCGCAGCAAGCTCTTCGGACAGCTATCCAAACGACTTTGGTAATACCTGTTATGGGGTGCGATTCTAAGTAGTACTATAGTAAATTCGTGATTCGCACTTAAACACGCATAACTCGCTGATAATCAGGCAATTATACCGACATAAACGCCCTAAATGGTACTTATTACGGTGGTTATAAGCAGCATAATTAGTACAGCTAAATTTGATATAGAGACCAAATAGGCATTATTTGGTGCGATAGTTGGATATATTGAACCCATAGTTTGATATATTGAGCTATGGCTTGCGTATGCCTACTTATTTCGCGTTTCTAAATTTAGTTGACTAATTGAAAGAGTGGGATTAGATAAAAAAAGCACTACTTTTTTAAGTAGTGCTTTTTTTAAATCAAGATTATTGATATCGTGATGTCAAGATTATTGATATCGTGATATCAATAATCTAACTACTTTCCGTACAAATCTTGCCTGACTAGTTCGTTTAAATACTCTTTCATAGAGATTTTACGACGAATGAGCTTGATTTTCATATCTTCGTACAAATCAAACGGAAAATCGAGGCTTGTTTTGATACAACCTGTTTTTTCGTTTTTGTCCGGCATATTGATTGGCACTGCGGTAGTTTTCTGTGGCGTATCAATACCGTCTGCAATGCGGTCTATGTCGGTGGCAGATAGTTGTTGTTTGTTTTTGCGAGAGGTGCCAAAGCTATTTTGCAAATCGTCTTTTTTATCATGGCTATTGTTATTTTAATGAGTTGAATATTTTTGTACTTCGTTGAAAAAAGATAAAAACTGTTTTTTGGCTTTATCTGCCGAATATTCGGTAATGCCTACGCCAAACTGATTAGACTCGCCAAAGGCTACCAAATCGTTTATTTGGGTGTCGAACATCTTTACGCCGTAATCTTCGCAAAGCTGCGGCAACGAAGCTATAAAGCTGCTATGCAATTTGTAGCCATCTTTTGCCATATTAACCAATAAATAAGCGGGTGTGCGCTCGCCATCGGTGCGTTGCTCTTGTATGGTTTCGAAGCGTTGTAAAAAATCTTCGGTTACTTCTCGGTCGTTGCCACTTTTGGGCGGAACCGGAATGATAACTAAATCGCTTAACAGAATAATTTTGCTGACCAAGGGGTTTAATCGAGGCGGAGCATCTACCAAAATAATATCGTTGTCTTTGTTAAGTTGCCTTAACGACGAAACGATGGTTTTGGCATCAATCATTTGCACAACGGGTATCGAGGGGGTAACTTCTCTTTCCTCTCTGCGTCCTGCCCATTTAGTGCTGGCAAACGATTCATCGGTATCTACCAAACAAACTTTTTTGCCTAATTGTGCAAATGCTGCGGCAAGGTTGGTACATACCATTGTTTTGCCTGTGCCGCCTTTAAAATTCATCGAACTAATAATCATGTGGAGATATTGTGATGTGGTGATATTGTGATGTGGTGAAGGTGAAGTGGTGAAGGGTGAAATGATGTGAGCGAAGTCGAAACAAGGGGGAGAGTGGTGAAGGTAGTCATGATATCGTGATATCAAAAGTCATGTTGAGCAAGTCAAACAAGGGGTGATACAATAATCTTGGGTAAATAATCTTTACATCGTGATATCGTGATATCAATAATCTTTACATCGCGATATCGTGATATCAATAATCTTGGTGTAAATAATCTTTACATCGTGATATCATGATATCAATAATCTTTACATCGTGATATCATGATATCAATAATCTTGACTTTGATTAGCTGTAACAATACTATTTGTTGTTATCGGTAGATGGGTCGGGGCTAATTTTTTTCTTTTTGGCTTTGGCTATTTGTTGTTTAAAGTTTTGGGGTGTAACCACTTTATCGCCCGAACTTTTTTCGTAGGCTTCGAGTGCATTACCTGCGGCTTTACCACCTTCGATGGCGGCTTTTTTATTTTCGTTAAAACCCCGAGCATCTTTTTTAGTGCTTACCTGTTTGGTGCTTTCTTCGCCCAACATGGTAAAAATTAGCTCTAAGTTGGTCATGTGGTCGCGTAGGTTTTCGCGGGATAAACCTTTATTTGTTTATAATCGGTGGGGGCTAACCCAAAGGTAGCCTTGCTAATTTCGGCGGTTAAAATGGCATATTCTGTCCCTTCTTTTACGCCTCTATTTTTCCATTCGTCGGTTAGCTGCCCTCTGATGGCAATGCTTTGCAAGCGGGTTTCAATCCATTTATCGTCGTAGCCCAAGTCGCGGTAGTATTGTCGGGCGCGTTCGGCGGCTAATTCTGGATTTTCTATTTCTTGCACCCGCTCGTAGCCTACTTTTGCTAACCACAATTTGAGCGGCTCGGCATTGCGCGAGGGTATAGATTGTATGATGCGAAACAAAGATTGGGTATTGGCTACCAACGTTTTTCTTTTTCCGCCCGTACCCTCTACAGCTACCTGGGGACAGTTTGTCCCTATGAAGCTTTGAGCTCCTCGTCGCTTACGCATCTTTTTGAGGTAGTCGGTTGGGTTTGAGGTTTCGGTTAATACCTCAATAACATCAATAACCGAAAATACCACTCGTTGTTGTGCCATACTCGTCGGATTTGTTTTTCTTGAAAACAATAATTTTGTCTTGTTCGTCCATAACCTTCTTATTAATGGTGGTTTGATAAAAAATATCGGCACAAAGATAAGGCAAAATAGCTTAGGTTGTAGATTATTGATGTAAAGATATCGTGATATCATGATATCACGATATCAATAATCTTGTTTTTTTAAATAGTACTTTGTATTTCAAAGCTATCTGAAAACAACTAGGGCATTTAATGTAATTGTGTTAGACTGATTTAGGAGAAGGGTAGGAGAGGGTTGGGTAAAAATTGGTGTGTGAAGAGAGAATGAGTAGCCAAACCTATACCCCCCCGCATTTTTAGTACGCCCTGCCTGCAACATGCCGTAGGGGTAGTAATTGTTGAGGGTTAGG
>JADKCK010000072.1 GCA_016718845.1 Sphingobacteriales bacterium | reverse complement strand
CTTTTGTTCGTACCAATCATTAGAGGGTTCCCAGTCTTCCAATACAATGTTTTTTTTGCAGTTTGGGCAAATACATTCATCTATGTCGTATACACCATTATTAAAAACTTTTCTGTTAGTGATAATTTCGAGTCCGTTTGTGATACGGTCAAACGGTAATTCGTCTGGCATATTTGCAACTCGTCTTGCACCATCAGAAATCGCATAACCATTGTCCGAACTTAATATACAGTCTGAAAGTGTCGGTTTAACGATGTCGAGCGAAATCAACCAATCCAAAATTTCTTTTGCTTTGATTTTGTTGTTGGGGTAACTTAATTGTCTTGGAACTATTGAAATACTGTGGTAACTCATTGTCTGTCAATTTTGTTTTGGTGCCGTCATAAGGTTACTCATAACGTTTTGCAGCTTGGCGATGGGGCGGATTTTTAGTAAGAAATGTCCAGTAGCACTACACTTTATATGAAGCACAATGCGTACACCCGCTGTTTTTGCCACCACAAAGTAGCAGCAAAGCTAAACTGGTGTTAGCAGCACGCTTTCCCCCGTCTATTTTATTAAATATTTTATTCCAAAAATAACTCCATAAATCCAAAAGTTGTAAAGTATCGTATAAAAAAATCCATAGACTAAACTTATTGTTAAGTTTCCTTTGCACTTGTTTGAGTTTTTAAATACTAATCTTAAAGCTCGAAAGAAAATCCAATAGAGCATTGCTATAAAAACAATTATTCCAGACCATAAAACTGCACCAAACAACCAAACAAACAATCCGATTAGAAAAGTCATTAAAATCCAAAGTACAGTGCTAATTATTATTCCACCAATTCCGTCTCCAACAGCTAAAAAATCTGCACCTTCTCCGGTATGTGAAAAATCGGGTAAGTTGGAAAGATTAATTTTGTCTGTTAGTTTTCCTATGTCATCTTTTAGTTTTATTCCATTGTAAAGTCCAATTGTCAGAAATAAATAAAATGCAATGGAAAGAACTGTTGTTGATAGAATTGAGTTTTCAAAAATTGTTCTGTGTTGTCCAAGTCCGAAAAGCCAAATACTCAATACTGTCAATACTGCAACAATTATTGTTACTGTAAAAACTGTCTTACTAGTTAAAATTTTATTGCCAGTTTTAGTAAATTGAGTTTGTTTTTCCATGGTCGTTCTAAGCTTGCCAGCTAACCCGTTAATAAACGCCAGTGTGCATTATTTACGAGCGATTTGTTAAAAGATATAATTAGCGGTATTTTTCATAAAAGACTAATTGCCACTATTTTGTAATGCCATTTTATTTTTATGAGTATTCCAAACAGCGTTTACGGCATAGCCAACGGTAAGTTACAATTAGTAATTGCCGCTTTTCAGCCTTGCAAAGGTAAAATAAAGAAATGGAAATAGGAAATAATTCTCAAAAAAATGAAAAATAATGTTGCTATAAAAAATTGTGTGTTCGTGATGCGTAAGTTGTTAATTATCAACAGCTATTAAAAAAGATGTTTTTTTTAACACTCTTAATTGTTGGCTGATTATGTGTAGCCGTAACATTTTTTTTACAGTGCCAAATATTTTAAATATGGTTAAAAATGTTTTTTTTAAAATTGGCACTACAACAAATTGTGTGGGTAATTCAAATCATTTTCTTCGTGTGGGTTTAAACCCCGCTACGAAGAAACACAAAAATACCCAACTAACACAAGCCAGACCTGGAATGTTGTAGTACCTAAAAATCAAATAATTATATTTATTTTTATTACTTTATATCTATACCAACCGAAACTTTCCATGTGTTATCTAAAGGGTTGCGTTGCTTAACATGAGGAAAAATATAAGCCGCATTAAATCTAAAAATACCAAAATTGGCACCTGCACCCACGGTTACATATTTTCGGTTGCCTTTGTATTTGTTTTCGTTAAAATGCCCCAAACGCACCGCAAATTGGTTGTTGTACCAATATTCGGCACCCATCGAGTACATCAATTCTTGCATTTCTTCTTTAAAACCACCCGGAGCATCGCCAAACGAGCCAAACATACCACTCAACAAAGGTTTATCTATAAAGCTGCTTGCAAGGTCTGTTGTATCGGGTGTCGGAACCATAAGTTTGTTAATATCAAAAGCAAACGATACTTTGTTGTAATCGTCGATGGCTATGGTTAGATTAGAGCCTAAACCCAAGTTAATGGGGATAAAATCGGGTTGCTGACTTTTTACATACGATACTTTATTTCCAATATTGGTAATAGCAGTACCCAACGACAAGCGGCTATTGCGTCCGCCAATCAATAAGTTTTTGGTGTAGTAAGCTGATACATCGGCGGCTATGGCTTGTGCGGCTTTAATTACGTTACTGCTACCTACTACTTGTCCGCGAGCCAAATCCGACCGAACATATTTTAAGGTGACACCTGCCCCAAAGTTGTCTGACAAACGGCGCGAATAAGCCAAATCAATGGCAAACTCGTTGGGTTTAAATGTACCAACATATTGCCCTGATATAGTTGTAAACTGCACTTTACTTAACGAAAAATAACGAAGCGATAAACCAATAGTCTGTAAATCACCAATCTTTTTATAACCCGATACGTTGGCAATAAAACTATCATCAACTAAGGTGCACAACCAAGGCATACAGGTAGCCGCTACGCTTACATTGCTATTAGCAAACGCCAATTTAGAAGCATTATGAAACATAGAGCCAGCATCGGGGTCGGTGGCAATACCTACTTCGCCCATGCCACCTGTGCGCACATCTGGGTTAATGCGCAAAAAAGGGATAGCCGTAAAAACCCTATTCGACCCGTTTAATCCACTAGGGTTAATCTGTGCAAAAGTGTTTTGGGCGATTAGTATGCAAACGAAAAATATTTTTACTGATATTTTTTTCATTGTTTGATTTGTATTTAGGATATTAATAATTTAATGTATTTTAGCTGATAAAAAGCGCCTAACGGTACCTTACTGTTAGGCGTTTTTTATTATTTTCAGTTATTTTTATTCGGCGTTTTTATCATCAAAATCAAACGTAAGCGAAAAACGCAAAGTGTTGTCCAATGGGTTACGCTGATTAGATACAGGCACAATATAGGCAAAGTTAAAACCAAATGTGCTATAACGCAAGCCTACACCCAAGGTTAAATATTTGCGGTTGCCTTTAAATTTGTGTTCGTTAAAATGCCCCAAACGCACCGCAAATTGGTTGTTGTACCAATATTCGGCACCCACCGAGTACATCAATTCTTGCATTTCTTCTTTAAAACCACCTGGTGCATCGCCAAACGAGCCAAACATACCGCTCAACAAAGGTTTATCTCTAAAACTGCCAGGGGTGTTGAGTGTGTCGAGTGGGTCGAATGCGAAATCGGGTGTCGGAACCATTAGTTTGTTAATGTCCAAAGCAAAAGATACTTTGTTGTAATCGTCGATGGCTATGGTTAGGTTAGAGCCTAAACCCAAGTTAATGGGGATAAAATCACGTTGGTCGGTTTGCCCATAAGATACTTTGTTACCAATATTGGTAACGGCAGTACCCAACGACAATCGGCTATCGCGTCCGCCAATCAATAAATCTTTGGTATAATAAAACGATACGTCGGCGGCGGCAGCTTGTGCGGCTTTGATTACGTTACCACTACCTACTTCTTGTCCGCGAGCCAAATCGGAGCGAACATATTTTAAGGTAATACCTGCACCAAAGTTGTCGGCTAAACGACGCGAATAAGCCAAATCAACGGCAAACTCGTTGGGGGTATATTGTCCGGCATCTTCGCCTTTTATGTCGGTAAATTGTATGTTACCCAACGAAAAATAACGAAGCGACAAACCAATGGCTTGTAATTCATCAAGTTTTTTATAGCCCGATACGTTGGCAATAAAAATATCATCAACCAAGGTGCGCAACCAAGGTGTGTAGGTAGCCGCTACACTTAAATTGCTATTAGCAAACGCCAATTTAGAGGCATTATGATACATAGACGAGGCATCGGGGTCGGTGGCAAGACCTACTTCGCCCATGCCGCCTGTGCGTCCGTCGGGGTTAATGCGCAAAAAAGGGATAGCCGTAAAAACCGTATTCGACCCGTTTAATTCGCCAGCGTTATTATTTTGTGCAAAAGTGCTTTGTGCAGTACACAAAAAGAACCCACAAGCCATTAACACAATGGCTTTGCTGAAAAAGCTATTCATAAAAAAAATATTCAATTGTGATGTAATTTAAATTTCGTGTAGCTTTGTTACATAAATGCAATTTAACAAATAAATTAATTAGAGAAAAGCGAAGGCAAGACTCCGCAAAGGTACAATATATTTTGGGTATATGGTATCATCAATGCCCTAAATTTTACTAAAAACACATTTTGTTGCCAAATAGTTGCATAAAATGCCCTAAATAGCGCATATTTGCCTAAAATTGTTGCAAAACCAAACTTGTTGCATAGCCACAAGACGCATGCTTACAACAAAAGGTTGCACGCAAGAGTCAAAAAAATGCTTTTTGAGCAAAAAAATACACCTTACTGACGTTACGCAACCTATTCCAATAACAAGGTGTTTTGCATTTTATACCCAGTTGTGTAGCTGATTTCTTCTGAATCGGCATTATAGGAATTGGCGTTAAGAAATTTATTGGGCATAAATGTAGCGTTAAGAAAGATATACTGTTTGAAGCACGCCACACCGAACCGAGAAATAAACTCGACAAGCAAAGCGTTTGGCGTGCAAGTTTATATCTTTTAGCGGAATGTTGCACATTTTAGTCAATTACTATACAGCCTTGATTTTTTTGGTTACTTTTTTGATCAAGCAAAAAAGTAACAAACTTTTAACCAGCCGAAAGTAGTAGTAAAGTAACCATAAATTATCTTCAAAGCCCCTTGCCACTTAATTACGTAACACTTCTGCGTAACATAAACACCTTAATGTCACCCATAAATTTGTACATTATCATTCCTGCCCTAAACGAACAAGCCTCTATTGGCAAAGTATTAGCTGCTATTAATCAAACATGCCAAGCCATACAGCCCGTTTTGTTGCTCGAAACGGTGGTAGTAGATAATGGCTCAACCGACCAAACGGCTGCCATTGCCACGCAACATGGGGCAAAAGTTTTGTATCAGCCACAGCGCGGCTATGGCAATGCTTGTTTGTGTGCTATTGATTATCTAAAACAAAAAAAAGCACCAAATATACCCCATATAGTGGTGTTTTTAGATGCCGATTTTTCGGACAATCCCGCCGAAATGCCACAATTGTTGCAGCCCATCATCAACCAAAACTACGATTTAGTAATTGGCACACGCACCCAACTGCCCCTGCCCAAAGGAGCCATGACCCCACCACAACGCTTTGGCAATTGGTTGTCGGGTAGGTTGCTACACCTTTTATATGGCGTGCATTTTACCGATTTGGGTCCGTTTAGGGCTATTAAGTGGCAGCAACTACTAGCACTAAACATGACCGATAAAACCTACGGTTGGACAGTAGAAATGCAAGCCAAAGCCGCCAAACAAAAATTGCGCTGCACCGAAGTTGCCGTTACTTATCGCCCGCGCTATGGGGGTGTCTCAAAGGTAAGCGGCACCCTACGCGGCACTTTTTTAGCGGGCTATAAAATATTGTTCACCATTTTTAAAAATTTATAAAAACTATGTTGCAGCTTTTTTGGGCAATGTATGTGGCATCGTTTATGGGCATTTTGGCTTTTTCGTTGATGGAGTTACAGTTGGTTGTGGTGGGGTGGATACGAAAAAATAACACCCAACTGCCCGCTTTATTGACAGATACTTTACCCAGCGATTTGCCAAATGTAACCGTACAACTGCCTATTTTTAACGAGCAATACGTAGCTGCACGCATTATTGATGCCGTAGTTGCCTTGCAATATCCGCGCCAATGCCTACAAATTCAGGTATTAGACGACTCAACCGACCAAACCTTGCTCATCAGTCAACAAAAAGTAGCACATTACCAAGCATTGGGCTACAACATAGTATTGCTACACCGACACCACCGCACAGCCTATAAAGCGGGTGCCTTGCAAGCCGCCTTGCCCCTTGCTACTGGTAGTTTTGTGGCATTGTTTGATGCCGATTTTGTACCATCGCCCAATTTTTTATTGCACACCTTGCCTTATTTTGACCAAGCAAAAGTAGGGGCGGTGCAAACCCGTTGGGGACATTTGAACCGAACCTACTCGTTGCTTACACGCATACAAGCTTTTTTTATAGATACCCATTTTGCTGTTGAACAAAGCGGGCGCACGGCGGGCAATTTTTGCTTAAATTTTAACGGCACAGCGGGCATTTGGCGCAAAACAACCATTACCGATGCTGGCGGTTGGCAAGCCGATACCCTTACCGAAGACCTAGACCTTAGCTACCGAGCGCAGCTAAAAGGTTGGACAATAGCTTTTGTTGAACACATTATTTGCCCCGCCGAACTGCCCGCCGATATGCGAGCTTTTAAACTACAACAACACCGTTGGATAAAAGGCGGCGTAGAAACACTAAAAAAAATGCTGCCTCAAATTTGGCAGGGCAAGCTATCTATCGTCCAAAAAATAAATGCCACTGCCCATTTACTAAGCAGCAGCATTTATATAGCTATATTGTTAAACGCCATAGTTTCGGGCGTATTGTTGTTTGCACACGCCGCTGCCTTGCCCCCTTATGTTGCCCAATACGCCTATTTGTACACACTTAGTAATGTAGCATTGTTAAGCATTGGTTTTACTACTTGGTACAAAAGCCGACAAGTTGGGCAATCTTTTTGGGCAGATTGGGTATGGTTGTTTCCGTTTTGTTTGGCAATTTCGTTTGGTATGTCGGCACACAATACATGGGCAGCTTGGCAAGGATATAGGGGGCAAAAAAGTGCTTTTGAGCGCACGCCAAAATTTAACTTGGTACAAACTGCCGACAATTGGCAACAAAAACACTACACACACTACCGTTTGGGCATTATGTGGTGGATAGAACTTGCCTTATTGGGCTACTTTGTTACCGCTTTGGGGTATGCTTGGCACACTAAACAATATGTTTTTGTTATTCAACATGCACTAGCCACTTTGGGCTTTGGCATGATGGTGTATTATGGTTGGCTCCATTATTGGCAAACACGTCAAAAATAAAAGTTATTAAAATAAAACACTAAAATGCACGCTTACTCTATTATGCCCTACTGTTTGACCATTATTTAGCTTTTGGGCAAGTGGTATTTGGTAATTACCCCCTACCGACAAGCGTTTAAAATATGTTTCGATGCCCAAGGTATTGGCTAATAAATAACCGCCTGTTTCGCTAACGATATTATGTTTTTCGTAGCTTTGCATTGATTGCTCGACATACACCCCTGCGTTTGGCATTAGAGCTATTTTGCTCAAACGCTGCACATAAAACAAACTTGCATTGCCACTTATTCGGTTGCCAAACCGATAAACATTGGCATTGGCGGTGTTTATTTTGTAGCTTACATCGGTATTTATGCCCCATTTTTGGTAACGCAAAGTATAAGCGGCATTTAGCATAAAATCAACACTACCCGAACCCAACTGAAAATTGGCATTTGCTACCTGATTAGGGTCATCGGTTGGATAATCCCATTTGCCACTTGGCAATTTTATACCCCCACCAACCAGCAAACTATGTTTTAATAAACGTATAGAGGTGTCGGTAATGGCATTTACGTTGGTATTTATTAGGTTGTAGTTTGCCAAAAGTGCTATATCGTTCAAGCCGTTTAAGTACCTATTTTGTACGTTTTCGGTTTGTTGGTTATAGCTGTATGGCACAAATGCCAGTAATTGAATTTTAGGCGTGATATGGTATCGCGCCCAAATTTCGGCAGTTTGAAAGATTTCTTGGTTAGCAAAACTTTGCGATATGTTACTAAAATGCGAGCTAAAACTGTTGTGGCGATACCGCAAACCCACAAAATTTTTGTGAAACTGCGGCATAATGCCAAAATAATAATTACCTACTCCACTACCGCAAGCATCGCAGGCTATAAGGTGTGTTGGAGAAAGTAAGATAGCTATCAACAAAATTACAAGTTTATTTTTCATCTTAAAATTCCGAAAATTTAGGTTCGCGAATAAAATCATTGTCGGTTAGGCTTAATAAAAAAGCTTTTAGTTGTTCCTTTTCGGCATCGCTTAGTGCCAAGCCGTTTGTCAAAAGGGGGTCGAGATTGGGTGTTTGCTGTATGCCATTTTGATAATGGTCTAAAACGGCATCTAAACTATGCAAACTTCCATTGTGCATATAAGGCATTGTTTTTTCGATGTTGCGCAGCGAGGGCACTTTAAAAGTATAGTCGTCGGCGGGGTTTAAGGTAATACGCGACCGCCCCTTGTCGTTGCCAATTGGCAAGCCATTGTTCCGAAACGAGTTATCGGTAAACAAAGGTTCGGTGTGGCAGTTAGCACATTTTGCCCTAAAAATAGTTAAACCTTCTTTTTCGGTGGCATTTAGTGCATCGTTATTGCCTTGTACAAATTGGTCGTATCGGCTATTTGCCGACACCAACATACACATAAATTGCGATAAGGCTTGCATCATTCGCATCGAGTTTATTTCTTCGGTGCCAAAAGCCGCCTTAAATAAAGGTGGATAAGTAGTTGTAGCTTGTAATTTAAGCAACACATTAGCCACTTTTTCGTCCATTTCAACGGGGTTTTCGATGGGCGAAAACGAAAACATGTCCAAATTATGCACTCCTCCGTCCCACATAAAGGTGCTTGACCATGCCATATTTTGAACAGCAGGTGCATTTCGTGTACCCAATTTATCGTCAATGCCGTGGCTTACGGTATGGTCAACGTGCGAAAATGCCGCCGATTGTAGGTGGCAACTGCCACACGAGATACTACCGTCGCGTGATAGCTTGCCTTCGTAAAATAGTTTTCTGCCCAATTCAAAACCAGCTTCGGTTACAGGGTTGCTGTTAAAGGGGTAGGTAGCCGTAGGAAAATGAGTAGGATTTTCAAATCCCGTAAATTCGGGCTTATCGTTTTTCTGACAAGCAGCAAAAACACCCAAACACAAAATAGATGTCCATAAATATTGTTTCATAATTTGTTGATTAGTAAGTATTATCAGATTAAACTAATTAGACGTTTTCTACACAAATTTTGTTTGGTATTAAACTACAAAAAGCTAATAGGCACTATTACACACAAACAATAAAAGGCACTAACACCCGTAAGTATTAATGCCTTTTTTTGATTGACTTGGAGCCAAGCCGCATTATTTGGGTGTTTAGCTTGTTTTAGTCGTTATGGATATGGTCAATGGCAAACATATTTGCGTAGTTGTTAGCAATATTGGTTGAGTAGGGGTTAAACATAACTACCGGATAGGCAGCAAAGTCAATATTAGTAGTGCCGTTTATTACCTTAGCGGCATCTACAAAAATGTGTGCTTCGGGGGCAACATCAGTTCTAATTTCGGCTTTTGTGCTACCAAAAGGCAAGGCTACCGTTTTTATGTTGTTGATGGTAGGCGACGAATAGCCACCAAAACCACCTATATGGTACTGAAATAGGTTTGTGTTAGATGCTGAATCGAGCGGAGCAACCGAAGATAGACCTTCCATTTTTAGGAAGATATAGCCTGAGTTCCACATCCAATACATACCTGCTGCTTCGCCTGCGGGGTCAAGTGCGCCTGTACGGTCGGCAATAGGCATGGTGTTGCGGGTGCTATCTACACCAACAACAAACGTAACTTTGTCGTAATCGCCTTCGGGTATGTTGTCAATGGTTATTTCTTGGCTTTCGGGGTCACTTTCTTTTACCAAAAAATAAGATTCGTTTTGCGGTACCGTGTAGGTTGTGCCATCGATGTTGTGGAATTGTATGTTGCTAACAAAATAGTTAAACATTGTTAGGCTAAAAGGCTGATTTAGGGCATTGTTGTAGGTGCCAGTGTTGAGTACTAAATCGGCATTGCCCAATCTGTTATCAAAGTGCAAGGTCATGCTGCCTTTTTCGTTGGGGTCTATGTCGTTCTTGTCTTTATCGCACGAGGCAATAAATAGGGTAGCTGTAAAAAGAGATAAAGCGAAAAAAATATTTTTGAAAGTCATTGTTTTTAGAATTAATTTGTTGAAAAAAAGTTTCTTGTCTATAAGCTTAACATACTGCATTGAACAGCTAAAAGCAAATAGCTTACCTTCTGCAACCAAAAAAACATTTTGGCACAGCAAGTCACAGACTTTGTAGGGGGTACAAAGTCGAAATAAACAAAAAATATTTGGATTGTTTAACGGCGCAAAAAAACATCCGAAAATCGGTTAAAAAACAATTTGCTCCGTAGATAAGGAAATTATGCCAATGTTGGCGGATGGAATATGTCGGTAAGGTACAACTGAGAGTGCATCTGTTTGTAAAAACAGCGTGGCGGAGATTGGCTCTCAATTGGCGATTGTGCCTGAAAGTGAAAACTGCCTAATTGGGAACAAAACAGTACCTCAACTTTTTCGGTTAAGTTTTGGGGCGTTTTTTGTTCGTCTTTGTTAGCTTTTTCCAATTGTTTTTTTAGATGGCATTTGCCATTACACTTCATTTGCGGCTTGGCTCTGTTTTCGCAAAGATTTTGAGCAATGTACTTTTGGTTGATTTGATACGACACAACAATCCATGTTCGGCTAATAGGGTTTAGCAGAATTAAGATAGAGAGTAATATGACAAGTAATTGTTTCAAATCGGGAGTCCAAGTAGTTGCTTCAAATCGAGGACAAAGGTAGGGTATTATTTTGACATTTTTGCGTCTTACGGGTATTTTTTTGAAAAAAAAACGACCTTATTGGAACTAAATCTTTGTGTCTAATGTTAGGTATACATAAGTCAATCACAACATAAATTACAAGCTATGTTATCACTTCCTATTTTACTGCTTCTCATCGCATTTGTTATATTTAGCGGTGTGTATACGGTGCGCCAACAAACGGTAGCTATCGTTGAGCGTTTTGGCAAGTTTAGCGGTACGGCATTGCCGGGTCTAAACTTTAAAATACCCCTTATCGACCGTGTTGCCGCGCGGGTTAACTTGCGGGTGCAACAGTTAGAGGTTGTTGTAGAAACAAAAACCCTAGACGATGTATTTGTAGACATAAAAGTGGCGGTGCAATACCAAGTAATGCCCGACAAAGTGTACGAAGCCTACTACAAACTAACTAACATACACGAGCAAATTAGTGCTTATGTGTTTGATGTAGTGCGTGCCCGCGTGCCATCGTTGAAGTTAGATGATGTGTTTTCGAAAAAAGAAGATATTGCTATTGCCGTAAAACACGAGCTGCACGAAACCATGGACGACTTTGGCTACGACATACTAAAAGCACTAGTAACCGATATTGACCCCGACGAAAACGTAAAACATGCCATGAACGAAATTAATGCCGCTACCCGTATGCGTATGGCAGCCAGCGAAAAAGGCGAAGCCGACCGTATACTAAAGGTAAAAGCTGCCGAAGCCGAAGCACAAAGTAAAGCACTCGAGGGGCAAGGTATTGCCAATCAACGTCGAGCTATCATCGAGGGTTTGCAATTGTCTGTTACCGAGTTTCAACAATCGGTGCATGGCGCTACTGCACAAGATGTAATGATGATTGTGTTGCTTACCCAATATTTTGATACCCTAAAAGATGTGGCAGATAAAGGAAAAAGTAATACCATTATGTTGCCAAGTAGCCCAGGCGGACTGTCGGGGCTTGCCGAAGAATTGCGTAAAGTAATGGTATCGTCAAACCTAATGTCGGGCAAATAATAAATATTGACGGCTAAGTAATTATTTAAAAACTTGACCAAATACATTCTCCTTTGTTTTGCACACAAACAAAACAAAGGAGATTTTTGTATGACAAAATTTGGGCTAATAGCTACCAATTATTGCCTAATGCACTAAAAATCAAACTTTATTCGTTAATCAACACGCAAAAACCGTACCTTTGCGCCTTGCAACAAAATAGCTTTAGAATATGTCAGAGAACAAAAAAAACTGGTGGGAAAAAGTAGCCATTATAGCTACCTTAACCATTGCCTTAACAGGGCTTACACGCCTTATCTGGGACTCAACCCATGTCCCAAAACCCATCGACTCAACCTTACAACAGTATGCCCAACAAAACCAACTGTTGCAGCAGCAGCAACTAACTTTGTTAAAACGATTAGATGCCATGGAAAAAGAACAATTGAAAGCTAATCAGGCAGCCCTAGAAAGCAAACTACAAGCTTTAACCGCCCAATTAACCGCAACGGCAAACGCTACCGAAACCCAAACCACACCTGCCGATACCACCACAGCCCCACAAAAAAACCAACGTATTGCACCTGCCGCTTCAACTGTCACCCAAAATGTACCTAACGTAAGCGGTACTTGGAAAAACGTTGATGGTAGCTCTACTTATACATTGGCACAAAATGCCAAAAAAATAACCCTGCGCGAAGAACGAACCACCCAACAAGGCAAACTAACCACCGCTGTTGGCGAAGGATACATAGAAGATAATCAACTGCAAATATCTTTCACTACCATTTTCGAAACCACAGGTAATGGCATACTAAATATAGTAGACGAAAAAACACTTAAAGGCAGCCTTACCAACTCAACCAACGGCACAAAAGAAGACGTAGTGCTAAATCGCAACTAAAAAATAAGTTTGTTATTAGGGTAGATGATTTTCCTACTTTGATGCCACCCCTTTCTTTTTTCCCCCCCGGGGAGCGGGGGGTCTTCGCCCCTTTGTCCCTCTTTTTTTTTTTTTTTTTGGCCTTTCGGGGGGGCCCCGGGCGGCTCCCGCGGCCCCTTCTCTTTTTTTTTTTTTTTTTTTTTTTTTTTTTTTTTTTTTTTTGTTCGGACCCCCCCCTCCCTTTTTTTTTTCCCGGGGCTTTTGTGTTTTTTTTTTGTTCCCCCCCCCCCCCCCCCCCCCCCCCCCCCTTTAAATAAAGCCCCCCCCTTTTCAATGTCCTTATCAAACTGCTCATAATTAACACCCACCGAAAAAAGTTATTTTGGAAACAATTTAAAAGACTACTTAATGAAAATTATTTTTTAATGTATTTTAAAAATACAGAGTAGTTTTTTATCTTCTTGCAGAAACATTATCTACAATTAATAATTAATAATTAATAATTAACAAAAAATGTCCGCCGAAGCACACGTTTTACTCATAGATTGCCCCGACCAAATAGGCTTGGTTTATAGCATCACCAGCATTTTATACCGCCATGCGCTCAACATCTTAAAAAACGATGAATTTGTAGACCGCCATGCCAACCACTTTTTTATGCGCACCGAGTTTTCGGGCAATATAGATACCACCGAACTACTCAACGAACTGCACACCCAAATGCCGCCCGAAGCAAACATAGTACTAAACCCGCGCAAACGCAAAGATATTGTGCTATTAGTTACCAAAGAACACCACTGCTTAGGCGATTTACTATTGCGGTATGCCTACGACGAGCTAGATGCCAATATCCTAGCTGTAATAAGTAACCACAATGTTTTGCAACCTTTAGTAGCAAAATTTGGTATACCTTTTCATTACATAAGCCACGAACACCGCACCCGACCCGAACACGAAGAAGCCATACATAAGGCATTAGCCATTTATCAACCCGAGTTTTTGGTGCTGGCAAAATATATGCGCGTATTAACCCCCGAGTTTGTGGCTCATTATCCAAACAAAATTATCAATATCCACCACTCGTTTTTACCTGCCTTTATCGGTGCCAACCCCTACCGCCAAGCCTTTGACCGAGGCGTAAAAATTATTGGCGCAACCGCCCATTTTGTAAACAACAACCTCGACGAAGGACCCATTATCCACCAAGATACCATACCCGTAACCCACCGTCTTAGCTCCGACGAAATGGCACGAGCAGGTAAAGATGGCGAAAAAATTGTGTTGGCTCGCGCCCTAAAATTAGTGTTCCAAGACCGCATCTTTATCCACAAAAACAAAACCATTATTTTTTGATAATTGGCAACACTACACCAATCATCCAAACAGCTTGCACCTGCCCCGCTTGACGCGGTAAATGTCTTTTTTGGGGGTGATGATTGGCTTTCCATGTTTTGCACAGTTGCGGGCACCCCCAAAGCACTTAAGCGCAGTACCAAATCAATCACTTGTCAAACCCTACCACCTTTTTAATCCGCTTTAACCTTAGCAAGCTAGCAATATGCAACGCATAGACAACCATTTTTTTATCCAAAACCACAACGTACTCGACTTATGCCAACAATACGGCACTCCCTTATATGTGTACGATTTGGCAATCATCGAGCAACAATATCACCGTTTGTTAAGTGCCTTTGGTAACACTCAGGTGCGCATAAAATATGCGTGTAAAGCACTATCAAACCAAAATATTTTGCGTTTTATGCACCGCTTAGGCGCAGGCTTAGATACCGTATCAATATACGAAGTACAAAAAGGTTTGCTAGCGGGTTTTGCTCCATCAGACATTATTTTTACGCCCAACTGCGTTTCGATGACCGAAATACAGCAAGCCGTTGAGTTAGGTGTAATGATAAATATAGATAACCTATCTATTTTAGAGCAGTTTGGGCAACAATATGGCAACACCGTACCCGTTTGTGTGCGCCTAAACCCGCACATTATGGCAGGCGGCAACCACAAAATATCTACGGGTCATGTAGACAGCAAATTTGGCATTTCGGTCTACCAAATGCGGCATTTACAACGCATTATCGAACAATGCAAACTACAGGTAACAGGCTTGCATGTACATACAGGCTCGGATATTTTAGACATAGAAGTGTTTATGCGCGGTGCCGAAATATTGTTAGATGCCGCCCAACATTTCCCCGACCTAACTTTTATAGACTTTGGAAGCGGTTTTAAAGTACCGTATCGTCCAAGCGATGTAGGCACAGATATTGAGGCATTGGCAGCACAATTAGTGCCGCGTTTCGACGAGTTTTGCCAACAATATGGCAGACCCTTACAAATGCAATTTGAACCGGGTAAATTTTTAGTGAGCCAAGCGGGTTATTTTTTTGCACAAGTTAATGTGGTAAAACAAACACCCGCTACTATTTTTGCCGGCTTAGATACAGGTTTTAATCACCTTATCCGCCCTATGTTTTACGATGCCTATCACCACATAACCAACATATCGTACCCGCAAGGCATTATGCGTTTTTATACAGTAGTAGGCTACATCTGCGAAACCGACACCTTTGCCATAGACCGCCGTCTAAACGAAGTTAACGAAGGCGATATTTTGTGTTTTGCCAATGCAGGGGCGTATTGTTTCGAAATGGCATCGAACTACAACTCAAGGGTGCGCCCCGCCGAAGTAATGATTTACCAAAACAAAACACACCTTATTAGGCGCCGCGAAACCCTCAACGACCTACTGCAAACACAAATAGATGTGCTTTTATAGCACTTAAATAGAACTGACACCTTTTTTTCGCACTTTTTTTACTTTTTTTGTCATTTTATACAAACAAAAACACATTTTTTGGTGTTTTACAAACAATTTAGTACCTTTGTGTGGCAATAAGGGTATAGTTTTTGATGTATCCTTACTTGTTATCAAAATAAATAACTGACAGTATGAAAAATAGTACAAAATTTCTATTACTAAGCACTATTGCTGGTATAATGTTAACCAACCTAAACGCCAATGCCCAGTCTTGCACTGGGTCGGCTACCATTAACATTACCATTAATCAGCCACCAACAGCTAGCATTAGCAACGGAGCATCGGTTGTTATCCCGTCGGGGGGCAGCGCCACGCTTACGGCTAACGTAGTATCGGGTGCCACCTACGAGTGGTATCGCGGAGCTACCTTAGTTAGCTCGGGGCTTAACCAAAATACATTAAGCGTTACCCAAGCAGGTTCGTATACCGTCGAAATTATCAACGCATCGGGCTGCTCGGGTGTGTCGGGGGCAACGGTAGTAAGCATACAAGCAGGTGTTAATATACCCTTCAAGTTATTTTTAGAGGGTCCATTTAACGGCACTGCCATGACCACCACCTTGGCAAGTGTAGCAGGCACACTGCCAACTGCACAACCCTACAATGCCGTCCCATGGAACTACGCAGGCACCGAAACCATAACAAGCACACCTACTAATATGGTTGATTGGGTATTGATACAAGCCGTTGACCCAACAACTTACGCCTTAGTTGCCTCGCGGGCAGCCATTTTACTTGCCGACGGTACCATACAAGACCCAAGCGGAGCCACAGGCGCTACCTTTAGCGGCTTAACCAATGGTAGCAGCTACCACTTTATTATCCGCCACCGCAACCACCTCGATGTAATGACACGCCTACCACTAACCATATCTGCCAGCATGAGTACCTACGACTTTACCACCGCCGCATCGCAAGCCTTTGGCAACGGACAACTAAAACTAAGCTCGGGTAAATATGTAATGTATGGCGGCGACTACAACGGCGACGGCGTAATTACCGTTAAAGATTATAACCGATACGTCACCGAATCATCGCAATTTGGCTATAAAGCCGCCGATGGCAACATGAACCGAACCGTAGAAGTAAACGACTTTAACCTATACCAACCTAACTCAAGTACTATTGGTATTCCACAAGTGCGTTTGGTTGTTCCATAGCTCATAAATCTACTAAACCTAACAAAAGGCATCTATTTTTTATAAATAGATGCCTTTTTATGGTAAATAATTATGCTTATTACTGATATTATGCACAAGAGGATACAGATTTTATCGATTAGATGCGGATTTTAAAATCCATATAAACCCTATTATTGTTAAACAAACCGCCGCTGCAACCAATTATACAAGTAGTTGCGGCGGCGGTTTGTTATCTATCCCAAAATTTATTTACAAAAAATAAAATATAAAAAGCACAGCCAAAAATTGCGTAATTTAAAAAAAAGCTAGTACATTAGCGCCCGAAAACCTTTCTGTGTAGGCGATAAAATTTAGCAGTAATTTTAATTTGTATGATTCTAAAATGCAAATTAATTACTACCTGTTTTTTTACTACTTCGCCTCTATCTCTATTCATCAAACCATAATTGTTATACGACATGGAAAAGAACAAAAAAAGCATTCTAAAAGACACTATACACCCTGCTAACGAAGGAGATGTAATAGGCGGAGAGAGCTTGCTTGAAGCACAAGAAAAACGGTTGCCCAAAAAGTACAGGCTAAAATCAATATAGAAGCTACTGCGCTAAAAGACATTTTGGACAAGACAGAAGTTGATAAAAAAACGACGGCAGAAGATTATTTAAAGAGTTTTTCGCCCGAAGAGCGTCAATTGATTTTGCAGTCGTTACTCGAAGAATACAAGCAAACTCCGCCTCCAAAAATACATCCTGACGAAGAGTTGTCGAAAGATTGGCGGCACGGTGGCTATCCTTACAAAAATCTACTATCACGAAAAAGATATGAAAACCAGAAATACGACTTGCAGGTTGAATTTTTAAAATTGCAGTCGTGGGTTAAGCAAACAGGTAGCCGTATTGTTATTTTATTTGAGGGTAGAGATGCTGCCGGAAAAGGAGGTGCGATAAAACGTGTCATGGAGCATCTAAATCCTCGTGGTGCTAGGGTTGTAGCACTCGAAAAGCCAACCGAAGAAGAAAAAGGACAATGGTATTTTCAACGCTATGTAAAGCATTTACCAACATTTGGCGAAATTGTCTTATTTGACCGTTCGTGGTATAATAGGGCTGGTGTAGAAAATGTAATGGGTTTTTGCACCAAAGAAGAATACTCGGAGTTTATGCGGCAAGTACCCGATTTTGAACGAAATTTGGTGCGAAGTGGCATCATACTTATTAAATTTTGGTTTTCGGTAAGTCGTGACGAACAAAAAAGACGCTTCAAAGACCGCGAAACACATCCACTCAAACAATGGAAACTATCGCCTATTGATAGGGCTTCGTTGGACAAATGGGACGAATACACCGATGCAAAAGAAAAAATGTTTTTCTTTACAGACACTTCTGATGTGCCTTGGATTGTGGTAAAATCGGACTGTAAAAAACGCGCTCGTTTAAATGCTATGCGGTATGTTTTGCATAAAATTCCTTATGATAAAAGAAATATTACAACTATTGGCAAATTAGACCCGCTCATAATTGGTCGTTCAAATATCATATACGAAAAAGGCGAAAGTTTGCTAGTTAGCGATAACTTTTCCTAAATTTGTGCATCAAATTTAGATACTTACGCACACGGTGACACAGTTTTTAAAAACTGATTAGCTACATTGTTGATTTAAAACCCAAATTTAAACAAAATGCATGGGATAATGGTGTAAAGCTACTGTAAAAAAGAGTGATGGCTGTTTATAGGTGCTTGATAATCAGGTGTATTTATTTGGGCAGCTACTACTCTAAACATCAACAATTGTTGCCGGCAGTAATACAAAAGTATAGCTATTTATTTGCTTTTGGAGGCATTATATAAACAAACAACACCTACACATTTTACAATAAATGTGTAGGTGTTGTTTGTTTGTTTAAAGATACCTAAATTATTCCATCTCTTTAAGTTCGTTTACCAACTTGGTAATACTTACTTTGGCATCGCCAAAAAGCATCAGGCAATTGGGGTAGCCAAACAGTTCGTTTTCGATGCCCGCATAACCTGCATTCATGCTGCGTTTGCTAACAATAACGGTGCGGGCTTTGTCGGCGTTTAAAATAGGCATACCATATATAGGGCTCGATGTGTCGTGGCGGGCAGCGGGGTTTACCACATCGTTGGCACCTACCACAAACACCACATCGGTATTGGCAAAATCATCGTTTATTTTTTCCATCTCTACCAATTTGTCGTAATCAATGTTCGATTCGGCAAGTAGTACGTTCATGTGTCCGGGCATACGCCCTGCAACGGGGTGTATGGCAAAGCGTACATCAATGTTTTTACGGAGTAGTAAATCGGTTAGTTCGCGGACAATGTGCTGTGCTTGTGCTACTGCCATACCATAGCCGGGTACAATAATTACAGAGCTTGCCGAGTCAAAAATCATGGCGGCTTCTTCTACACCTACTTCTTTAACTACTATGTCCGATGCTTTGCCTGTGCCGCCACCGCCGCTGCTGGTTTGCCCAAATCCGCCCAACAACACATTTATTAGCGACCTATTCATACCTTTACACATAATTTGTGTAAGTATAATACCCGACGAGCCAACCAATGCTCCGGCAATAATCAATACTTCGTTTTGGAGGATAAAGCCTGTAAAACAAGCGGCTATACCCGAGTACGAGTTAAGCAACGATATAACAACAGGCATATCTGCCCCACCAATGGGTATAACGGTTAATATACCTAACAACAAACTAATAACCGACACTATGCCCAAATACCAAAGGTTATCGGGATACATAACTGCCAGTATACCCGTTACAATAGTAATAGCAAATAGCAAAGCGTTTAGTGGGTGTTGCCCTTTAAATACAATGGCATTGCCGTTTATATTTCCGCTTAGTTTGCCATAAGCCACCAACGAGCCAGTTAAGGTAACAGCCCCCACCAAAATACTTAGCACAATGGCAGTGCCTATGGTAATGTCGGGGGTGTCGCCTTGGCTGTTTCGGTACCAATAGTCGGATAGGGCAACCAGCATAGATGCAGCTCCGCCAAAACCATTAAACAAGGCTACCATTTCGGGCATTTGGGTCATTTGTACACGCCTAGCTATCCATAAACTTACAGCAGTGCTGGCAAGTAGGGTAACGGCAATTTCGGTGTAACTTAATACTTCGGCTTGTAGCAAAGTAGCTACAATAGCCAGCATCATACCTACTGCCGAGTATGCATTACCACGACGGGCAGTTTGGGTTTTGCCCAACATTTTAATGCCCACAATAAATAATACAGAGGCTACTAAATAAATTAGTTTGATAATGATTTCTTGGGTACTCATGGTGTTGTGTTGCTTAGTTTTGTTGCTTGATACGCACTAGTTTTGTTGTTTGGCACGCACAAACTAACTAAATTTGGAGTGTTGTTATTTTGGGGGCTAAGGTACAAAAAAATAATACAGCAAGTAATAAAAAACTTCTTTTTTTTATTTTTTTTGTCTTAACAAGTCTTTTAGTAGCTTGTTTTTTGTTAAATTGCGTAAATTACTGTACTTTTGTTTGGATTTTAGCTCATCTACCCAAAAAATACACAAAACGCTATATTTGGGGCAGATGTGGTAGGTAATAAAGCCTTGCTTATTGCATTTTTCAACAAAATATTATCATCAACCTCCAAATGTAAACATTATGCAAAACAACAGACCATTGACCTTGTATATAGGTATTTTTGCCTACTTTACAGTGTTTTTTACCTGCATATACTCAAACACTGTACAAGCCCAACAATATGCTACTATAATGGGCAAAGTAACCGATGGAAACGAACCCTTAATAGGTGCAACTATTAGGGTAGTTGGCAGTAACAAAGGAACGCAAACCGACATGGAAGGCAACTATACGTTAAAACTTGCCAAAGGTAAGTATGACATTGTTGTAGCGTATACGGGCTATTTATCTAAAACAATAAACGATATAGTACTAGTTGACAATGCTACTTTAACCATTAATGTGCAATTGCTCGAAGATGCGCAGTCGTTAGACGAAGTAGTGATAAGTAGCACATCGGCACCGCAAAAGAAAACAAACAATAAAGTTAAGGCACAAGAATCGGAAAGGAGTAGTGCTGTAATGCCCGCTTCGTCGCAAGATTTGAAAGGGCGTACTACCCCAATGCCTGCACCTAAGCCTACAAAAGAAACCACAACAAACTGCCAATCCACAAACGCAACCCTACAAGCAGCACCAGCAGTTAGCTATGATTGGCAACCTGCCATGGCTGTTGGTGCTGCAAAAACAAACAGCGTACCTACTATTGCTCCACCACCATCTTCATCGCCACCTCCACCTCCCACAATTGCAAATATTGTAAATAGCAATGCAATAATCAACGACCCCATAGCTGCCTACACCGACACGCCTATACAACTTGCTCCATCTGCCAAAGCAGGCTTGCTTACAGCAGGCGAAGTAAACGATTTTACCAAATGGGAGATGTGGCAAGATATAACGACCGATATTTTAGAAAGCGAGCAAACCCATTGGCAATTTAGGGCAATGGAGCGTTATGTGGTGCAGCTAACCACCGAGGGCGGCGATGCACTTGTTGACCAAGCAGTAAGTTTAGTGTCCGATGCAGGGCAAAGCGTTTGGCAAGCCCGCACCGACAACACAGGTAAAGCCGAGCTTTGGGCAAACCTATTTAGCACCACACCCGCCAACGCACAGTTTAGTATCCAAACAATATATAATCGCAAACCTTATACCATTAGCCGTGCCGTGCCGTTTGCAGGGGGCATTAATACATTAGCCCTGCCCGCCAAATGCAACCCATCATCGAACATAGATATTATGTTTGTGGTAGATGCAACCAACTCGATGCTCGACGAAATTAACTACCTGCGCACCGAGTTAGACGACATTATAAACCGTACCCAAAACCAACACAAAGATTTAACCATAAACTTAGGCAGCGTTTTTTACACCGACTTTGGCGACCCCAACATGATTAGGGTATCGCCTTTTTCGACCAAAATAAAAAACACCACCGATTTTATGAACCGCCAACAAAATTTTACAGGCGGCTACGACTGGCCCGAAGCCGTTGATAGCGCCTTAGCGGTAGCCCTACATCAGCAAAAATGGAGCGAAAAGGCGCGCACCCGTTTGTTGTTTTTAATTGCCGATGCCCCCTCGCGCGATGATGCCGAAACCCTAGAACGTATGCACCAAGTAACCGCCAAAGCTGCCGCCATGGGTATACGTATTATTCCGGTGGCATGTAGCGGCACACCCAAATCTGCCGAATACCTATTCCGTTGTTTGGCATTGGCAACCAACGGAACCTACACTTTTTTAACCAACGACAGCGGTATTGGTAACGACCACATAAAACCCACCACCGACCACTACGACGTAACAACTATTAATAATTTGTTGGTGCAAATTATCGACCAATTTACCGAAACTGCCCCCTGCAACCAAAGCTTTCTGCCCAATCAAGCTACTGCAAATGTAACCGTTGAATTGCCACCAAGCAACAATAATAGTAGTGATGATAAAACCCAAGATCAACAAAAAATAAATAAGTTTGTGTGTTATCCAAACCCAACCAATGGCAAACTAACCGTTGAGCTAAAAGGTACGTTTGAGTTTTTGTTTTTGGCAGATGCAAACGGGAAAATTTTGCAACGTTATGCCATACAAAACCAAGAGCAAATAGAACTAGATTTAAGCAACTACCCTTCGGGTATTTATTTTGTACAATGCCCCACCACCAACGATAAATGGGCTACAGGGCGTATTGTGTTGGTAAGATGATGTTGTAAACTTTTGTAGCGATATGGGGTAGTTTGACACAGTACAAACACGCCAATTCCGATACTTCGGCAGGCTCAGTAATCATAATGCCCGTTCTTTCAAAACGAAAACACAAAGTGCATTTAAATAAACCAATAACTACTTAAATAAAAATACAATACTTAATAATGCAAAACGTCCAGCTAAATTATTACATTTAAGCTGGACGTTTTTTTGAAAGCAAACAGATTTGCTAAAAATTGTGCAAAGAGGCGATTGGTTAAATTTGCAATTACAACAAAAACCACATCAAGCTAAATATCATTTTATAGATTGTTGATTTTAAAATTACTTACTTGTATAGCTATAAAAATACACACAAGCTCATTTTTAGCTTTTTTAAACAAAAAAAGCTTACTACCTTGTAGAAGGTGCTTATTTTTCGATATTTTTGCAAACTTTAGAACTATCTAGGTATTTTTTGTATTAACTTTGCAGAGGCAAACTTTCTGGTTCTATGTTTACAACAAATTTGGGTATTTTTGTGGTAACTTTGCAAAGCCAAATGTTTTAACCCAATTTGGCAACTATACTTTCGTTGTGTTGGCTAATATCCAAACCTTGTTGTTTTTCGGTTTCGGATACACGTAGGGGTAGTATCCAATCGGTAATTTTGAGCAATACAAAGGTGCCTATTAGTGCAAAAGCCACTACAATACCCAAACCCAATAAATGTTTAGCCAATAAAATGGGGCTACCATCAATTAGTAATCCTTGATTAGTAACCGAGCTGTTAATTTTTTGCGAGGCAAACAAGGCAGTCATAATCATACCAACCATACCACCTACCCCATGGCACGGAAAAACGTCGAGGGTATCGTCGAGCGAGGTTTTTGTTTGCCAATCAACAAGGGTGTTACTTATCCAGGCTGCTGTAGTCCCAATAATAATAGCTGCGGGTATGCCCACAAACCCAGCGGCAGGTGTTATTGCCACTAAACCAACTACGGCACCAATACAAAACCCTAATGCCGAAGGTTTTTTGCCCTTTACTGTATCTAGCAGTAACCAAGCAATAGCTGCCGCCGCCGAGGCAGTATTAGTAGTGGCAAAGGCAGTAATTGCCAAGTCGTTGGCACCCATTGCCGAACCTGCATTAAAACCAAACCAACCAAACCACAATAAGCCAGTACCTAATAACACATACGGAATATTGGCAGGAGTGTGCGGCTCTACGGTATCTGTTGTTTTGTTGTTACGTAAATATAAAGCAGATGCCAAGGCGGCGCAGCCTGCCACAACATGCACAACTGTGCCACCAGCAAAATCAAGTACCCCCATTTTAAACAAAAAACCATTGGGGTGCCAGGTCCAATGGGCAATAGGGGCGTATATAAAAAGGCTAAATAGTACAATAAATATAACGTAAGATGTAAATCGGATACGCTCGGCAAAGGCACCTGTTATAAGAGCCGGCGTAATGATGGCAAACTTTAGCTGAAACATAGCAAACAACGCCAAAGGTATAGTAGGTGCCAACGACCATGGCTTGCCACCAATTACTTGCTTAAACATAGCATACGTAAATGGGTTGCCAATTAAACCACCCAACGAGTCGCCAAAGGCAAGACTAAAGCCCACCAACACCCACACAAGGCTAACAACCGACATGGCAACAAAACTCTGTAGCATGGTCGAAATAACATTTTTGTCGTTAATCATCCCGCCATAAAAAAAAGCTAATCCGGGTGTCATTAATAATACAAAAGCAGTAGCTGTTAGCAACCAAGCAGTATCGCCAACATTGTACTCGTTGCTAATGGTTGCCACCGAATTGGTATCGTTTAAAGTAAGTAATGCTATTAGGTTAATAAGTAGCAATATGAAAAAAGGCAAGTAAGTTATCTTTTTTTGTGCCATAATATTATTTGGGTATTATAGTTTGTAAAAATAAAAAAGTGAATTTTCGGCGCAAATTTCCGTCTTTTTTTCTGTTTTTTTACTTTAAAAGCTACTTTTTTTTCAAAAAAAAACGTTTTTTTAATCATTTTTGCCTAAAATAGTTAGATTTTTTTATTTGCAAATCAATTTCCACTCATTAACTCATGTTACACAGCCTATTCCAATAACAAGGTGTTTTGCATTTTTATCCCCAGTTTCCTATTTTGTTTCTTTGGAACCGGCATTATAGGAATTGGCATTAAGAAATTTATTGGGGCATAAATGTAGCTAAAACACTTTCTGCAAAAAAGCTAAAAATTTTGTTTCGATAGATGCTCAACTTGTATTAAGTTTTCAATGCATACACAATATATTTATTTTTTTTAACTGCACCGTAAAATCACATACAAAAAATATTGTATAAAATTAAATATATTACACACCCTACTTTTACGACTTATTCCTTATTATTTTCATTCCTATCTTACTATTCTTATTATGAAAACCTTAACAAATTTATTTCAACGACTCTACTTATTGTTGTTTTTATTATTGGCTAACCACTTAACAACAGCCGTTGCGCAGCCTCAAATACTGCTTATTCCCAGCGATACACTTGTACAAGGAAACGATGCATTAAGTTTCGGTATCTATTTAAACGACCCTAACGCAGAGGGTGGTTATGTATCCGATGTTTTTGGTGTGCGATTTAACATAAAATCATCAATAGGCTTTTTTCCTGGTACCTCGCTGATAGATGTTAGCCAATCGGCTTTGGGCGAGGCTTATGCAAGTCCGTCTTCTTTATTCGACCCAAACAATCCAAACAACCCCAATAATGGCAATAATGGTGGAGGAAATGGAAACGGAAATGGCAATGGCTCGCAAGGAGCATTTGAAACACATGCCCGTTACCAATTAATCAACGAAAACGCCATACAAGTAACTATTGTTAGAAACCTGCCGGGCAATCAGCCTACGCGCGGTAAAATTGCCGATGTTACCTCAGTGGTAACCATTGACGATTTAGAAAGTATTATTGGGCAATGCTCCGAATTTTCGGTGTATATTACCGATGTAGAACTTATCACCAAAATAGACCTTACCACCCTTGATATTACTGCCGCCGACAGCATCAGCAATCTGCAACCTACCTCGTTTACAGCCGAATTTTGCCCCAAATGCGAACTATCGCAATTTAACCTTACCACCCTTTGTTCGGCTGGCTCTGATAGCTATTATGTAAGCACTTATTTTGCAGGCGATGGTGGTATTACCTATACCATTTTTGACAACTACGGCAACCAACAATTGAGCAACGGCGGTTTGTATGGCTTTGGTCCTTACCCAAACGACAGCCTTACTGTTATTTCGGTGCTTAACCCCAATAATATTGAGGTGTGTAGCTTGCCAGCAGTGGCTAATTGTGCTAATCCGGTAATTCCTCCCTCGTGCTACGATGGCATACAAAACCAAGACGAAACAGGCATAGATTGTGGCGGTGCCAACTGCGCTCCTTGTTTGTCGTGCGATTTACAAGTACAACACCAAACAACCCGCATTAGCGCCGCCGAATTTATGGTCGATGTTACAATAACCGGCAGCGATACCTATACCATTACCGACAACTATGTGCCAACTATCCAAAACGGAACCGCTGCTACCTATACTTTTGGTCCGTACAATAAATACAGCCAATTGCATTTTGATGTATTGGGCGATGGCGTTGCCAATTGCGCGGTGGGCTTTGATGTACAGTTTAGCAACTCCGATGCCGATTGCACTTATCAACCTAACAACGACGAGTGCAGCGGAACGTTTGCCTTACAAATAGGCACTAATGGTCCTTACGATAATTATTGCTCGTCGAACAACAACACCGACCCCATTAACACCACCTGCCTACCCGACCGCCTAACCAATACCGTTTGGTATTCGTTTGTGGGCAATGGGCAACAGCTAATCATCTACCCAAAATACTGCGGCGGCATTAGCCCCACCGAAATGCAAGCCTACGAAAACGACTTGCAAATGCTGATATATACCAATTGCCCCGCCGAAAGTGGCTCGGAGTTGGTGTGTAGCGATGATGTACTTTCGTTTCAACCCCAAGCCATAATACCTACCATAGCAGGGCAAACTTATTATGTGTTGATAGATGGGTACGGTGTGTACGATGCCCAAGGCGAATTTTGTATGGAGCTAGAAACCTGCCCTACTACCGATATCACAACCGCCAATATTATTTCTTCGTCGTGTAGCACTGCTGCCAATGGTGGTGTAGAACTAGCTATTAGCGGTACCTCATCGCCCTATAGCTATTTATGGAGCAACACCGCCACCACACAAAACCTACAAAACGTAGTTAGTGGTACCTATACTATTACCGTATCCGACAGTAAAGGCTGCATCACCACATCTGTCCTAAACATTAACACATCAACCGATACTTTAACCATCAATTTTATTAACCACCAGATACCACAAAGTGCCGTTAACCCGTTTTATTATAACCAAGCCAGCCTTAGTTTATCGGACGGGGTAGCACCGTATAGTTTTGACTGGGATACGCAAGGTTATGTACGTATAAACGAAAATCAAAATATTGGAGCTAACTTGTATTATAGCACAACTGCACAATGGGCTGTTACCGTTACCGATGCCGTTGGCTGCCAAAACACCTACAGCAACATTGCCAATACACCAACGCAATTGCTTGCTATTGCTAATTACACCATTACACCTGCCAACAACAACAACAATGGCTCGATAAGTATTCAGGCAATTGGCGGTACAGCACCTTACACTTATTTGTGGAATACCAACGAAACTACCGCCCACATAAGCAATGTGGCTAGCAATTGGTATGCCGTAACTGTTACCGACGCATCGGTGCCACAACAGCAAACAGTAGGTTGGTACTGGGTGCCATCCGAAACTCGCGGACGAAACAAAAATGACAATAACCTATCGTTTGATATACAACCAAACCCCGTACAAAATATCGGACAAATATTGATACAAACCGATACCGATACCCAAGCAAAGGTTAATTTGTATGATACATCGGGGCAATTAACCGCCACTTTGTTTAACAATCAACTAAAAGCTAATCAAGCATACAATGTATCGTTTGATACAGATAAACTAAACCGAGGTGTATATATTGCCCAACTATTGCTAAACAATGGTAACAGTATATACAAAAAAATGGTGGTCATAAAATAACAATATTGTACCGCTGCTATACTTCTTTGAATAGGTTGTTTGTGGCGTAAAGTATACATTTACGCCACAGATAATTATACAGTTATCTATTTAACCATCAACAATCAAAACCCTTGCTTCTTCGCACACTCAAAAACACTTACTTAATAACTTTATTGTTGCTTTGCGGGGCTTGCCAACCCACCAAGCAACAACCTAACGTATCGTTTTATTACTGGAAAACCTTTTTTAGCATTAGCCCCTACGAGCAACAAACCCTGCAAAAAAACGGGGTAGATACGCTATGGGTGCGCTATTTTGATGTGGATATAACACCCAACGACTCAATCGCTCGCCCCATATCGGTTATTAGGTTCGATACCTTGCCCATTAAACAGCACATTATACCTGTGGTATACCTAAAAAACCGCGTTTTTGAGCAAATTGATAGCACCGCCATTGAACAACTAAGCCAACAAGTGTTTGGGCTAACCAACCAAATTAACCAACACAAAAACCTACAACCCAACCAAATACAGTTTGATTGCGATTGGACAGACAAAACGCAAAACCAATTTTTTTACTTTTTGCAATGCTATAAAGCCTTGTCTAAACAACGCCTATCGGCAACTATTAGGCTGCACCAAGTAAAATACTACGACCGCACAGGCATTCCACCTGTAGATTATGGCGTGCTAATGTTTTATAATATGGGTAGCATTGATGCCAGCACCAACAACTCCATCTACCAAAAAAACAATGCCCAAAAATACATTACATCGCTACAACATTACCCTTTGCAGTTAGATGTGGCATTGCCTATTTTTTCGTGGGGCATACAAATTAGGCAGGGCAAAGTAGTGCAATTGCTCAATAAAATGTACCTAAACAACTTTGAAAATGATGCTCATTTTACAAAAATAGCACCTAATAGGTTTAAGGTTACACAAGCTACTTTTAAAGGGGGGTATTATTTTTTGGCAGATGATGAGGTAAAAATAGAAAACATTAGCTCCAGCGATCTGTCGGAGATGGCAGAGATGATACACAAAAATACAAAAAAAACAATCAATCATTTAATTTTTTACGACTTAGATTCACTCAATATTGCAAACTATGAAACTACTACCTTTAGGCAAATGGCGCCACTTTTGGCTCGCTAGTTTTTTGCTCGTTTTGTCGGCTTACGTGGTGTGGGCTTGTGCAGGCGGCGACTGGGAAGACGGCTACGAATCGAACTACACCCCCGAAACTTTTGTGACCGATGCCAGCTATCACCCCTTTTTTTACTCCAACCTTTTTTACTACAGCATTAACTACGACACCGAACACAACACCCGTTTTAACCAAACCAACGCCGACGAGTGGCAACAGTATTTGGGCAACGCCGTTAAAAAAAACGATGTGGCTTATTTTTTAAACACCGCCTCGCGCAAGGGTGTTGATAGCGTGTATTTGTTTTTGCAAGGCAAAATTACCCAAGTACCACCCGCTGCCCGCCGATACCCAAGCCTAACAGCCAATAACAACGACAAAGTAAAAGCTTTTTCCGTTACCTATCTTATGCCAAAAACTCCGAAGATTTTGCCGTTCAAGACATTAGCAATTATTGGGATTACGAAGAAACAAAAAACAATCGCCCCAAAGCTGCCACTTTTGCAAACCTACTTAGTGGCTTAAACGCCGCCTTTACCGACACCAAAGATGCCTTTGTTAAACAACGCTATTGGTTTCAGTTGGTTAGGTTTTATTTTAATTTCGATGCCCCAAAAGCCATTCAATTGTTTGAGCAAAACCAAGCCAATTTTTCTAAAAACACCTTGTATTACCGCACTATGGCATACGCAGCAGGTGCCTATTACAAACAAAAAAACTACGCCCAAGCCAATTATTACTACAGTTTGGTGTTTGATGCAGGCAATAACCTAAAAACAGTGGCTCATTTTAGTTTTCATCCACAAGACGAAAAAGACTGGCAAAAAACCTTATCGCTTTGCAAAAACGACAACGAAAAAACCACCCTTTGGCAAATGTTGGGCATTTTTTATGCCGACGAAGCCCGTTCTATCAACGAAATTTACAAAATAAATCCGCAAAGCAATAAACTAGACGTGCTGCTAACACGCCTTGTTAATAAAGCCGAAATAGACGACAGCCGCTATTACCAAGATGGCGAAGAAAAAACAAACATGCAGCAAGAACGCACCCAAAACCTAGTTGCCCAAATAAAAACCATACAACCTATTGCCGATGCAGGCAAAGTAACTAATCCGTTTTTGTGGAATGTGTCGGTGGGATATTTGCAATTTTTAGCCCAAAACTACACCCAAGCTAACGCCTATTATGCCAAAGCCGATAAACAATTGCCCAATACCGAACTAGCCAAAAAACAATTGCGCTTGCTAAAATTATTGACAAACGTGGGCGCTTTAAACAAAATTAACGAAAAAAACGAAACCGACCTACTGCCCGACCTGCAATGGCTATATGCCCAAAACAAAGACAATAGGGTAGATAAATTTAGATATCACGAAGCCAACCCATGGGGCGATTACAACGAAGAAACCGAAAACACTACCCGCAATGCGTTTAGGTACCGCGAAGCACAACAATGGGTGCTAAATACCTTAGCCAATAAATATGCCGCACAAAACAATGCCGTAAAAGCCGAATGTTTGGTGACAAACACCGCTTTTTATGCCAACAACCAAAACATAGAGCAGCTAAAAACTTTTTTGAGCAAACCCAACCCAACACCCTACGAACAGTTTTGTATTACCATTTGCACTAAAAAAATGGACGATTTGTGGGAGTTTCAAGCCATACAAGATATTTACAACGACAAAATTGACGAGGCAGTTATCAAAATGCAAAAAGCAGGCAGCCGAGCAAAAGCTGAACTACTTGCCAACCCATTTAGCAATAAAATACCCGATTGCCACGACTGCGACCACGCACTGCCACAAAAATCGAAATACACCAAACTGTCGTTTTTGCAGAAAATACAAGAAATGAAGCAAAAATTAGATGCCAACAACGACCCCTTTAATAACGCCTTATTAATAGGTAGCGGATTGTACAACATATCGCATTATGGCAACGGGCGTGTTTTTTACGAAGGCGAAGTGATAGGCAGCGGACATTACTCGCCTTATGCAATAGATAAAGCTTTTATGGATATGCTAATCAACAATGCCCTATCGGTAAAATACTACCAAATTGCCCTAAAAAATGCCACCGACAACGAACAAAAAGCAAAATGCCAATACTTTATGGCAAAATGCCAACGCAACGAATGGTACAACCAAACGATGTACAACAATCCCGACAACGAATATAACTACGACGAAAATAAACCCGACTTTATAGAATGGCAAGGCTTTAAAGAACTAAAAAAATATGCCGACACCAAATACTTCCGACAAGTACTAAAAGAGTGCGGCTATTTTGCAAGCATAAACGGGAAAAAATAAAACCTAAAAAAAACAGCCGCCAAGTAATTCAGCGGCTGTTTTTCTTATTAAGTAGCTGTAGCTGATGATAAATAAACACGGTTAAAACGTGTCTACCAATAAGTTTGATAAATGTCTAAATAATCAGCGTTTTGTATCAAAAAACAGCTGATTTAGTAGTATTACGCAGTCCCATTTCAATAATTGAGTAGGTTGCATTTTTATACCAGTTGTGCGGTTTATTTCTTCGGGACCGGCATTATAGGAATTGGCGTTAAGAAATAGGCATAAATGAAGCGATTAAAAAAAAATACTGTTTGAGACACGCCACATCAAACCCCCAAATAGGTCTACAAACAAGTTGTTTGGCGTGTCGAGTTTATTTTTTTCAGCGTAATGTTGCCTATTTTAGCCAATTACTATACCAGCCTTGACTTTTTTGGTTACTTTTTTTGTCAAGAAAAAAAGTAACAAACTTTTAACAAGCCAAATGTAGTAGCAAAATAACCACAAATTACTACCAAAGCCCATGCTGATTTATCTCCATTTTGTTGGCTCTACCACTGTGTAATACTAGGTATTTTTTATAAAATCTCGCAATTTTAACCGCGTTTATTTATACAGACCTGCTTATCTACAATGCTTAAAAAAAAAATTCTTTACCAAAGCAACCCTTTTGCCAACCTTTACGTTAAGTACATTATTATGACATAAAATGCTAGGGCTTATTTTATCGCCCAACTTTTTTTACCGCAAATTAAACCTTAAGGCTTAAAAAATATCTAAGCAATGTAGGTAACGGTATCAAATAAAACCGTACCTTTGCACCTTCAAAATAACATCCAATTTTTCAACCTAAAATTTTTTAACAAAAATGCAAAAATTTAGCGCAATTAAATTCTTAATGTTTGCGATGACCATCATCTCAAGCATGTTGTACTTCCAAAGCTGCGACAATAGCTGCGACAGCATTGAGTGTCAAAACGGCGGTAGCTGTACCGACGGAGCTTGCGATTGCCCTGCTGGTTTTGGCGGCGACAACTGCGAAACTTTCTTAAGCTGCGATGTATTATCGCCATTGTGCCCAGCCAACTCAACTTGCGATGTTGATGGTGGCGAAGCGGCTTGTTACTGTAATGCTGGCTACGAAGGTGCTAGCTGCGACACACTTACCCGCCAATTCTACACCAACGGCAACACTTTGTATTCACTTGATGTATGTACAGTTGGCGGTCCGGTTACAGTTGGACAAAGCTTTACTTACAACGCTGTAAAATTCTCGAATGGTGCAACTATTGACGAATTTATTATGGAAGACTTTGGTGGTTTTGATAGCCCACCTGTGAACGTAAAAGCTAAAATTACTGGCTTAAACACCTTTACTGTTGCTAACCAAACACAATCTGGCTGGGGCTTAACCGTAAAAGGACAAGATAACACCAATGGCACATTAAATCGTGCTACTAATAAAGTTACCTTGCCTTACCAAATTACCTACGACGATACTAGCGTAGATATATGTACAGTAGAATTTACCCGTCAATAAGACACTGCCTTTGGGCAACTAATTGATTACAAAACGGCTATGCTGCATTTGCAGTGTAGCCGTTTTTTTTTTTTTCAGGATAAATAGCTATACTTAGTACACCTCAAACAATAGATATCTTAACGTCTAAATACCACATTGTTGATACAATATAGCATTCAATCAATCTAAGCTGAAATTACACAAAATAAAAAATGCAAAAATTTAGCAAGTAACTAAATGCTTTGCTGTTTTTATGTAGGCAGTCATCAAGGAAACAGGTTGCAAGTACTTTCAAAGGCTGCGACAATGGCGTTGCGACAGTATCGAGTGTCAAAACGGCGGTAGTCTTGTGCCGATTGGGGCTTGCGATGGCCCTGCTGGTTTTGGCGGCGACAACTGCGAAACTTTCTTAAACTGCGATGTATTATCGCCATTGTGCCCAGCCAACTCAACGTGCGAAAATCCTACTGGCACTGCTACCGAAGCGGCTTGTTACTGTAATGCTGGCTACGAAGGTAATATCTGCGAAACGCTTACCCGCACTTTCTACACCAATGGCAACACTTTCTACACACCACTTGATATATGTACTGTAGGTGGTCCAGTTACACCTGGAGTAACATTTACGTACCAAGCCGTAAAAATTACCAATGGCGCTAACCCCGACGAGTTTATTATGGAAGGCTTGGGTGGCTTTAGCCCAACGCTAAACATAAAATGTAAAATTACAGGACCAAATACTTTTATTGCTGTTTCTCAAATACCAAACCCTGCCGATGCAATAGTATCAAGCCAACCCAACACCAACGGTACCTTAAACCGTATTACCAACACTATTGTATTTCCATACAAAATTGTTTACGATGATGCTAACATAGATATGTGTACGGTAACATTAACCCGTCAATAAGCAACAATTTGCTTTGGGCTAAAAAAAACGGCTATGCTGCATTTGCAGTATAGCCGTTTTTTTTTTACTTAATTATCTCGCCAGCGGTTTTGGTAGTCTTGCAAGGTAGTAGTTAAAAAATTTATACCTATGTCTATTGTAACCGAAGTGCCATCTGCGGCTTCAAAACAATAATACCTGCCATCGGTGCTTATGTCTTTTACGGCTTGGTATTGGTTATTTATTTTCATATCGCCCTGTGATACAAGGTGGTATTTAGGCTCAAATGTGGTAGTTACTACTTTGCCATCGTTTAAAAGTTGCCCAAGTAATTGCATAAAAACTTCTTCTATTGGCAAGGTTTTGCTGCCTGTTTTATTAGTTAGCTTAAGTAGCTGCATATATCCTAAACCATTTGTGCTTATAGCCGACTTACATGGATCAGTAAGCAATAAAGAGTCGTGAATAGCTAATAGCTTATCAAGCATAGCCGCCCATGCAGCGGGGAATTGGTGTTTATCGCTATTTATACTTACTTGCAGCTTGTTATCTTTAAAAAAATGCAAATTACTAATTGGGGCATCGTCTATACGAGCCGCTTTTCCGAGTTTATTGGTATCAATGCTATTACTTAGCTCCATTATTTCTTCAACAACAGTTGGGTTTGGTGTAGAACAACCTACTCCTCTTTGATAAAAATACACTTCTTTATTGGCAACAATGGTAACAACAACGTCCTTTCCACCACGAACATATCGTACTTTGTAGTGAAAAACTATTTTATCAAACCTGTTTTGTTCAATAGTTGGTTTATTTGTTGTTGTTTTTTGCCCGCAAGCAGGTTGTATGGCAAAGAATAAGATGAGCAATAATGTGTTCACTTTGTACATGTTTTTCTTGTTGTTTTTATTATAAAGATACCTACCTAAACGTTTTTGTTGATGTTTTAGTTTATTGTTTTTGCAAAATAACTTAATTTAGGAAAACTTAAGAGCATCGATACCTAAAAAAATACACTAAGGCAACACTTTTTCTATCGGTTTACGCACCATTTTACATTTTAGGTGTTTAAAACACCCAAATATGGTCAAATTGTCGTAAATTTGTCCTTTAAATTAGGATGTAGCCCTTTTTGTTAGGCTTAACATCAATACGCCTAAAACATATAGTTTTGAAAACTTATTTATCGCTTACCGACCTACATAACGACCTGCAAAAAGGCAAAATGACTTGTCGTGCCTTGGTGCAACATTATCTAAACCAAATAACTGCCAAAAGCCACCTAAATGCTTTTTTAGAGGTTTTTGCCGATGAAGCCCTTGAACGTGCCGACCAAATTGACCAAAAAATTGCCAACAAACAAGCACTTGGGCGTTTGTATGGTATGCCAATTGGTATAAAAGATGTGTTATGTTACAAAAATCACCAAGTAACTGCCGCGTCGCGCATCCTCGATGGTTTTGAATCTATCTATACCGCCACCGCCGTTGAGCGTTTGTTAAACGAAGATGCCATTATTTTGGGCAGATTAAATTGCGATGAATTTGCCATGGGTTCGACCAACGAAAACTCGGCTTTTGGCGTGGTGCGCAATGCCTACAACCCCAGTTTGGTGCCAGGTGGCTCGTCGGGTGGGTCGGCGGTGGCAGTGCAGGCGGGTTTATGTTTGGCAGCTTTGGGCAGCGACACAGGTGGTTCGGTGCGCCAACCTGCATCGTTTTGCGGTGTTGTGGGCTTAAAACCTACCTACGGGCGCATATCAAGGCATGGTTTAATTGCCTACGCTTCGTCGTTCGACCAAATTGGACCCCTCACCCACAACGTTGCCGATGCTGCTTTGCTGTTCGAGGTAATGGCAGGTAAAGATGCCCAAGATGCGACCACATCGGCAAAAGAAGTACCAAGTTACAGTCCTAATCTGCCCAAAAACAAAAAACTGCGCATTGCTTATCTGCAAGAAGCTTTTGATAGCACCGGCTTAGACCCACACATCAAACACCAAATAAGCAACGTATTAGCACAACTAAAAGCCGATGGACATACGGTTGAGCCGGTTGCTTTTCCGTATCTGGATTACATTGTACCAACCTATTACATATTAACTACCGCCGAGGCATCGTCGAATTTGGCACGCTACGATGGCATCAGATACGGGCATCATGCCCAAGGTGCCACCGATACCGAAAGCACCTACCGCCTAAACCGCTCGGAGGGCTTTGGCTGGGAGGTAAAAAAACGCATTATGTTAGGTACTTTTGTGCTAAGTGCCGGCTACTACGATGCCTATTACTCGAAAGCCCAAAAGGTGCGCCGCCTAATTAGCCAACACACCGAAGAAGTATTCACTAACTACGATTTTATTGTAACCCCCACCACACCAACCACCGCTTTTGCCATTGGAGATAAAGCTTACCAAGACCCCATTGCTATGTATCTGGCAGATATTTTTACGGTACAAGCCAATATTGTGGGTATACCTGCCATATCGTTGCCCTTATTTAGGCACCCCAAAGGTATGCCCTTTGGTTTGCAAGTAATGGGCAAACGCTTCGCCGAAGCCGACTTGCTTACCTTTGGCAACGAACTAATGCAACAATTTGTGTAAGATGAAGGGCTTTGGGCTGTCCGCTACAGGCTTTTGGCTGCAAGCTACACTGGTCACCACTTCACCACATCCCATAAAGACGTAGCAGTGCTACGTCTCTACATATCACCACTTCACTCTTTCACTCTTTCACTCTTTCACTCTTTCACTCTTTCACTCTTTCACCACTTCACTCTTTCACCACTTCACTCTTTCACCACTTCAAAAAAAGCAACTCATGAAAAAAGGTAAATTTATTAGCATAGCTTTATTATTGGGTATGGCGTTTTGTCAGACCAATTTGGCACAAGTAAAAGAGAAGAAATTTGACTACGGCGACAGCCAAATTTTGATAGACGAACAAGGCGAGGGCATAGATGGCTCGGACGAGGGCGAAGGTGCCACCGAACAGCCCACTTCTAACCCTGTCGCAAAACTCGCCCCAACACCAACAGTTAGCCCTTCGGTTACAAGAACCATTACTGCATCAATGCCACCCGATGTAGAAGGTAAAGACGATTTGGGGTTTTATAAAACCCTGCCAACACCCGTTGATGTTATAAAAAAACACAAGCTAGTATCACCCACACAAGACAATTACCCCCTAAAAGCCGCACTAAAACGCAGCAACGACGACGGTGGTAAGTACCAAGAGCGCCTACTTAGGTTGCAAAGTACCATACCACTCGATTATAACGAAATGGTAGGCAACTTTATTAAAATGTACATCAACAATAAACCTGCACAGGTCAGAGAAATGCTAACCCGTGCCGATATGTACAATGCCACCATAGATGCCGCCCTTGATAGGTATCAGTTGCCGCGCGATTTAAAATATTTACCCGTTATTTTATCGGCACTAATCCCTAGCTCGCAATCCGAAGAAGGTGGCTCGGGTTTGTGGCAATTGTCGTACAAAACAGGTTTGTTGTATGGTTTAGAATCAAACGATTTGATTGACGAGCGCCGCGACCCATTATTGTCGAGCGAGGCTGCTGCAAGACATCTAAAAAATTTATACAAAAAATATAAAGATTGGCACTTGGTAATTGCCGCTTTTTGTGCCGGCGAGGGTACGTTAAACAAAGCCATACAACGGTCGGGTAAATACCGCTATTGGGACGCAGCACCGTATATGCCCCTCGAATCGCAAGCCTATGTACCTTTGTTTATTGCAGCCGCTTATGTAATGAACAACTACGAGGCACATAACTTGTACAAAGCCGAAATATCGTATGCCAACTACTTAACCGATACGCTTAGAGTTCAGGTAGAAATAAGCCTTAAAGCCGCAGCAGCACACCTAAACATGAGCTACGAAGACCTAAAATTTTTGAACCCTGCCGTAAAAACCGATATTATTCCACCCTCAAAACGTGGTTTCCCGCTAACGGTGCCTAACTCAAAAGTAGGTTTGTTGAGTAGCTATGTACAAACGATTAGCTCGGCTTACTCCGACCGTATTATTGGGCAACTAAACAACAATTTGTCGTTACCAAATAGTAATCCATTAAACAAAGATTTAAACGAATACGGCAAACCATACAATCCCAAAACAGATAAAAAAGAAGAGGTAATACTAAAACCATCGCCCGACAACCCTAACCAAGAAGTAGCCTTAAAATGGATAGTTACCCCCGACGACGAACTGCAATATGTAGCAATGGCAGTGGGTAAAACACCCGATAAGCTAATGGAATGGAATAACCTAAGCAGCGAAACCCTCACCACCGGGCAATTGCTTACCATCTACACACCAAAAAAAGACGAGCCAGCCATCCGAAAAGTAGTTGAAGAACACAACGCAACAGCAAAAACAGCCATATCTGTCTCTTCTGCTCCTAAAAGCAAACCCAAAACAGCTAAATACACCGTAAAAAATGGCGATACCCTATCAAGTATTGCCGACAAGTTTAATATTAGCTCCGACCTGATTAAACGCTACAATGGTTTGAAAAAAAACGACCTTCTTATTGGTCAAAAACTAATTATACCACTTAAATAACAACTTTTGAAAACCACAAAAACCCTATTGGCAAGTGGCAACAACTTAGCTCAGCCCGCCCAACAACTCGATATTTTAAATAATACCGAGCAGTACGGCACTTTTACACCCTTTGCCACCCAACTACAGTCAATAGGGCTGTATCCACTACATGCAACAGGCATAAAAATATTGCAAATAAATGTAGGCAAACGCTGTAATCAAACCTGCAAACACTGCCACGTAGATGCAGGTCCCGACCGTCGCGAAACCATGAGCCTTGAAATAATGCAAAAATGCCTGAAAATTTTGGCAGATACCGACATACAAACCGTAGATATTACCGGCGGGGCTCCCGAACTGCACCCACATTTTAGGTGGTTTGTACAACAAGCCGCACAAATGGGCAAACACATTATTAACAGATGCAACCTAACAATCATCCGCTCTAACCCCAAATTTTACGACCTACCGCAATTTTTTGCCCAGCACCGCGTCGAGATAGTCTCGTCCTTGCCCCACTATGCCGCCTTGCGTACCGACAGCCAACGAGGCGATGGCGTATTTGCCGCCTCTATCGAAGCCCTACAACTACTCAACCAAGTAGGTTACGGACAACCCAACAGCGGCTTGTTGCTCAATTTGGTATACAACCCCTCGGGCGCGTTTTTGCCTGCCCCACAACACCAACTCGAAGCCGAATTTAAACGCCAACTTGCATCGCGCTACAACATTAGCTTTAACCAACTGTTTGCCATTACCAACATGCCCATCAGTAGGTTTTTAGATTATTTGCTAACCAGCGGCAATTACACCGCCTATATGCAACAATTACTAGACGCTTTTAACCCCGCCGCCGCCCAAAACGTAATGTGCCGCAACACCCTATCGGTAAGCTACGACGGCTATCTATACGACTGCGACTTTAACCAAATGCTGCAGCTACACCTGCACCCCACCATGCCCCAACACGTCAACCAGTTCAACGCCACCCAACTTAACCACCGCCCAATAACCCTTAACCAACATTGCTATGGCTGCACCGCCGGCGCCGGAAGCAGTTGCGCAGGCAATGTGGCAAACCAAACCAATAAAACCAATCTAACGTAGCCCCGCTTGACGCGGTAAATGTCTTTTTTGGGGGTGATGATTGGCTTACCCTATTTGCACAGCATAAAAGCTGCCCCCTTTTTTTTTTTTGTTTTTTTTGGTTTTTTTTATCTTCTTCCCCCCCCCCCCCCCAAACTCCCCCCCCCCCCCCCCCCCCCGAGGGGAAAAATTTCTTTTTTTTTTCCCCCCCACACCCCCCCCCCTTTTTTTTCCAACCCCCCCCCCCCCACCCCCCCCCCCCCCCCACTTTGTTTTCTTTTTTGGGGGGGGGGGGGGGCCCCCTTTTCCCCCCAACACAATTTGGGGGGGGGGCCCCCCCCCCCCCCCCCTTTCCCCCCCCCCCGGGGGGGCCCCCTTTTTCCAGACAACCGCCCTTTAAAACCCCCCCCCCCCCACCAGCAAAAAAAGCAAGCGCCCCACCAACCCAAAACACATTAACCCCAACCACACCACCAAACAACTTTCTTTAAACCACAAAATACCCCCAATGACTGCCTTCAGACTACAACTACCCACCGACCCGCGCTGGGTAAACCTTGCCGAAAAAAGCATCGAAGACATACTAACCGACCACGCCTATTGCGAGCAAAAAGCCGCATCAACCTGCATCTCCCTCATCCAACAATACTCCGAGTATACCCAATTAGTCGAAGAATTAGCCCCAATTGTCACCGAAGAATGGGGGCATTTCCGTATGGTTTTATCCGAACTAAAAAAACGAAACCTGCCATTTGGCAAACAACGCAAAGACGAATACGTAGGCTACCTGCAACAATTTATACGCAAAGGCACCAACCGCACCGAGCAACTAATGGACAAACTACTAATGGCAGGCTTAATAGAAGCCCGCAGTTGCGAGCGTTTTAGGTTGCTATCCGAGCATATCTCCGACGAAAACCTGCGACCCTTTTACCGCCGCCTAATGGAAGCCGAAGCCGCACACTATACCCTATTTTTAGAACTTGCCCGCACCTACTGCGACAAAGAACAAGTGCGCCAAAGATGGTTTGAATGGCTTGAATACGAAAAAGAAATTTTGGAAAAACTTACCCCACGAGGCGACAGAATGCACTAATAATGTGGCTGTTCGCTTTTCGTTTTTGGCTGTCCGCTACTGGCTTTTAGCTGCCCGCTACTGGCTTTCCGCCTTGGGTTATCTGTTTCCAATCAACAGCCAAAAGCGGACAGCCGACAGCCTGAATCCTCAAAAATTCATTACAATAAAAAAAATTTATCGTTTTTTAGCATTTTACAACATTTTTTGGAAAAATAATTTGGTAAATTCCGTTTTTTTTTAGTAATTTTGTGCCAAAATACAGCATTGTTGTATTTTATGCTTACAAGTGCTAAAAAAGCTGTCAAAAAGCAATTAGTAAAATGATAAGTACCCGTTTTTTTCACTAACTTTTCCACACCATGAAAAAGAATAATCAACCACCGGGTAACGATGAACAAACCCCAATGGATAGCAGTGCCCGCGTTAGAAAAAACATCAAATTGATTCGCAAAATCAAAGACCTTTCGCAAGACGAATTTGCCGAAAAACTAAGCATCAAACGCTCGGCATTAGGCTCTTACGAAGAAGGACGCGCCGAACCCAACAGCGAAATTATCACCGCCATATCCGAAACCTTCGCCATATCAACCGACCGCCTGCTAAAAGAAGATTTGCAAGTGTCGGTAGATACCTTTTTGTTTGCCAACTCTGCCAACAACAACGCACGAGTAGTACCACTAAACCCTAACCACCAAACCAATGATGCAAAAGGAGAACGCCTGCGCGTACTAGCCATAACTACCGACCAAGAAGGTAGAGAAAACATAGAAATAGTAGAACAAAAAGCCGCAGCAGGTTATCTACGTGGCTACTCTGACCGCGAATATATCCGCGAACTACCCAAATTTCGCTTGCCCACGCAAATATTGCCCAGCGGCAGAAGCTACCGAGCCTTTGAAATAAAAGGAGACTCAATGCTTCCGCTAAAAGATGGCTCTATTGTAGTTGGCGAATATGTAGAAGATTGGACAAGCGCCAAAACAGGCCAAACCTATATCGTAGTCTCCGAAACCGAAGGCATTGTATACAAACGTGTCGAAAACCACATCGAAGACAAACAACGCCTGCGCCTGCACTCCGATAACCCCAATTATCCACCCTTTGACCTAAACGTAGGCGATATAACAGAAATGTGGAAAGTCCGCATTTTTATAGGCAACGAAGTGCCAAGCAACGAAGTTACCTTAGATAAACTAATGGCAACCATCGTAGAACTACGTAGCGAAGTGCAAAAACTAACCGAAAAAAAATAAACCCCTAAATTATAATACAAAAATCTCCTTTGACATACGTTAAAGGAGATTTTTTTTGTACTTTTGTCGTTCGTTTAGCTTATCACATCACTCCACATTATATACAGTTACGTTATTTTTTATCTTTTCATGAATCATCAACAACACGCCATTAGCCCTAACCAAATAAGCCTTAAACAATTGGGTAAATTATGGCAAAATAATACCCCAATCGAACTCTCAACAACAGCAACCGAGCTTATAAACCGCTGCCGTGCCTACCTCGACCAAAAAATAAACACCGAAAATCGAGCCTTTTATGGCATAAACACCGGTTTTGGTATTTTGTGCGATGTGCAAGTATCTAATACCGATTTGGCACAACTACAACACAATTTGCTGGTATCGCACGCCTGCGGCATGGGCACCGAAGTACCTACCGATGTAGTAAAACTAATGCTATTGCTCAAAATCCAGTCGTTGAGTTATGGCTACTCGGGTGTGCAATTAGCCACCGTACAGCGTTTGGTAGACATGTACAACCTCCAAATTTTACCCGTTGTGTACGAACAAGGCTCGTTGGGTGCCTCGGGCGATTTGGCTCCACTTTCGCACCTATCGTTGCCTTTGCTGGGCTTAGGCGAGGTAAATTACAAAGGCAAACGCCAAAAATCTGCCGATGTATTACACGAATTGGGCTGGGAACCTATCGTTTTGCAATCAAAAGAGGGTTTGGCACTTATCAACGGAACCCAATTTATGAGTGCCTACGCAGTTTGGGCATTGCTAAAAGCAAAACATTTGCTAAAAACTGCCAATTTGATAGCCGCCTTGTCGCTCGACGGTTTCGACGGACGAATTGATGCCTTTAACCCGCTTATTCATCGGGTGCGCAACCAAAAAGGACAACAAAAAGTGGCAAAAGCCATACGCAAATATATGCGAGGCAGCCAAATTGCGCTACAACCCAAACAACAAGTGCAAGATCCCTACTCGTTTAGGTGCGTGCCACAAGTGCATGGGGCTTCTGCCGACACTATAGATATGGTACACAAAATTGTAGAACGCGAAATTAATGCCGTAACCGATAATCCTAATATTTTTGTAGATGATGATTTGATTGTGTCGGGTGGCAATTTTCATGGGCAACCGCTGGCACTCAACCTCGATTTTTTGGCAATTGCCGCCGCCGAATTAGGCAGCATATCAGAGCGCCGAACCTATAAACTAATTGGCGGACGACAAAACCTGCCTGCTATGTTGATAGAAAATGGCGGGTTAAACTCGGGCTTAATGATACCTCAATATACCGCCGCAGCCATTGTTAGCCAAAACAAACAACTTTGTTCGCCTGCCTCTGTCGACTCAATTACCTCATCGAACGGGCAAGAAGACCACGTTAGTATGGGTGCAAACGCAGCTACCAAATGCTATCGCGTATTGCAAAACCTAGAACGGGTGTTGGCTATCGAGTTGCTAACGGCAGCACAAGCTTTGTCGCTGCGCAAAAAAATAAGCGGTTTAGAATCTTCGCAAACCCTCGAAAATTTATTGGACGAATACCGACAAACCGTACCATTTTTAACCACCGACCGCCTACTACACACCGACCTTGATGCTAGTGTGCTGTTTGTACAAAATAATTTAGGCAAGTATTTTTAAAGCCAACAACGCTACTTTTTCTACCAAACCCTAAAAGCCCTCTCTTTTTATTATAAAAAAGAGAGGGCTTTTGATACAAGCTTTAAAAAGTGTTTGTGGCGCTTGCTTTTCTAAAGGGGGTGCCCGCAACTGTGCAAAGCATGGAAAGCCAATCATCACCCCCAAAAAAGACCGATTCCGCGTCAAGCGGGGCAAGCGCAAGCTACTTGTTTGCGGGCATACATTTGGTTATTAGTGCTGTTTTATGTTGGCTTTAAGCAACAATTAGTTTTATTTTACCGTAAATCGCATACCTGCATACACCACCGCGCCCATGGTTGGTCCCCAAACGTTGGTGGCATCAAAGGTGTTGCTAAATGGGTTTTGTGCCGATACAATTAGGTTTTGTTGGCGGTAGTTGGTTAAGTTTTCGCCACCTATATAGAACTCCCATTTAGGTAAAACATAACTTACCTGCCCCAATAACACAAAATAGCTGGGCGACAAAAGACGGTTTCCATCGGGCGTGGCATCGGCAAGCAAACTGTTGGTTAAAAATTTACTACCATACCATTGTGTGGTAAAATCAAATTTCCAATGCTCGTTGGGTGTTTGGTAGCCAAGGTTTAACAAGGCTTTGTGGCGCGACATAAAGGGCAAATTAAGCAATTGCCCTTGGTAAGTAGTGCGGGCATCGTCTAGTTTATAGGCTAATTTTAGGTCAAATCGTCTAAAAAGTTCGTATTGCAGCTCGGCTTGCAGGCTGTTGGCAAACGATTTGCCATTTAGATTGTACACCAAAATGTTGTTGTTGGTGCTAAACATATCTATCACCACCTGATTAACAAAATGGGTGCGGTAGGCATCTACACTTAAGCTACCCTCGTGTTTGTTAAGGGTAAATTTTTGGGTAATGTTGATGCCGTAATTCCATGCTTTTTCGGGTTGCAGGGCGTCGGTAATATGCAAGCTACGCGACGAGGCAAATATACCCACGTTTTCGGCAAATACATTGGCTGTACGAAAACCGCTACCTACTGCCGCCCTAATGGTGGTTTTTTCTACGGGTTCGTAGCGTAGGTGTAGGCGTGGTGTTGCAAAAAAGCCATACAAATTGTGCCAATCGGCACGGACACCTGCTACTAAGGTTAAGTTTTCGCTGGTTTTGTTGGTATATTCGGCAAAAACGCCCGGTACGCTTTCGGTGCGTTGATAAAGGGTATCGTTATAGGTTTCGTGGTATTTATCGAACACATAACTAATGCCCACCTTAAACGGATGCCCCACGTTGCCGCCCACCGCCGACTGATAAATGCTGCTGTAGTACAACGATTTTTGTGTGCCGCTATAATTTTTCAAACCAAAAAACATATCTTGGGCATGATAAACCACCTGCACCATATTACCTATTGATTGGTATTCGTGGGGTAAAAACACACCCAACTTAGCAAATGCCTCGGCGCGTTTGGTGTTTATGCCAATGCCGTAGCCGTTTGCGGTGTTGCGTGGCAAATTGGCATCGAACGATAATTGCCCACCTGTGCGTTTTTCTATTAGCCCCTGCACACCCATCTGCGACTCGAATTTGCTGCCCTGATAGTGCCACCTATTTTTGAGCGTTAGATTTTGCAACTTCGGTAAATCGGCAAAACCATCGTGGTTTTGGTCGGGTTGTTGCGTAAAATTAGCCCCGCTACCAAACAAAATAGTCGACCATTTTTTGCTTTTACCCACCATAGTTGCGGCATTTATGTTAGCTTCCATACGCCCCATGTGGTTGGCATAAAGGTTAATATGTAGGCGTTCTTTTTCGCAAAGTTGTGGCTTTTTGTACTCCACATTTATCTGCCCCGTAATAGACTCGTAGCCATTTACCACCGAGCCACTGCCCTTGGTAATTTGTATACTTTCTATCCACGAGCCCGGAATATAAGTTAAGCCAAACGTATTTGCCAAACCTCGCAGGTTGGGCATGCTTTCGGTCATTATTTGGGAGTAAACGCCATCTAAGCCCAACATGCGTATTTCTTTTGCCCCACTTACGGCATCGCTATACGACACCTCGACGGTGGCATTGGTCTCAAAACTTTCGGATAGGTTACAACAAGCCGCTTTGCGCAACTCGCCTGTGCTAATAATTTCGGTTTTTATGGGATTGATGCTGGATATAAACGAGCCTGTTTGATGTGCCGTAACGGTTACGGCATTAAGTTGGGCATTATTTTTTAGCGTAATTGCCAGTTGTTCAAACACTTGTTCGGGTGGTATGGTGTCGTTTTGATAACCCACAAAGCTAACCACCAAAGGCAATGTTTGGTTGGTACGCGGCAGGGTAAATTGCCCATTTAGGTCGGTGATAGTGCCTATGTTGGTGTTTGCCCAGCGCACATTAGCACCCACAACAGGCAGTAGTTCTTGTTGCTCGGACAGCTCGTAAACGGTACCTGCTATTTGGTTTTGGGCAGATGCCGATAAAGTACCAAATAAACATGCCCACAAAAAAAGATATTTATAGTAGATAAAAGGTGTGTGTTTCATGGTACAAAGTTCGCGCTATTTAACCACCTATTGCTAACAAAATTTAGGGTATATGGGGTGGTGAGGAGGCTGAAGGTGAGAAGGGAAAGGGGGGTGGGGGGATTTTATTCTCGTCCCCCCAAAAAATTTGTATGTAAAAATAAATTAAAAATTTAAAGGTTTGTGATATTTTTAATTCTGCTAAGTGATTATCACCACCCAAAATATCTTCGGGTGTTTTATCAATAATTAAAATTTTATTTTTATAACTATTTTTTAAATTATTAATCACTTGTGTACGAAATATTTCTACTTCATTTATATCAGCATCTGCGTAATTCAGGTACAATCGGATAGGTAATTGATCTATAACCTCTTGTATTTCGTGTATCCAACTATCACTAAAATCAGCCTTAAATAACCATTTTCTGGCAGGGAAATAGGGTATGAGTCGGGCAACAATAGCTTCTATCGGTTTATAGCCAGTTACTATTATAATTTGTATGTTGCGGTCAATAATAGCTTTCCCTTCGGGAGTATTGGGAAAATCAAGCCCTTCTAGTTTCTCTTCTTTCGTGAAGTTTAAATCGAGTAAGATAAGATTTATTGTCTTATTCGTTTTTCGCTCTATCGCTTCAAACTTTTCAGTAAATTTGTCCAAATCGGGCAAATACTCCAAGTCAAAATTATCTGCCAATAGTGCCGATAATTTTGTAAAAAATTTGGGCTCATCATCAACAAGCAATAGTAAGGGTTTATTAGGCATAATTTAGTGTGTTGGGTTATCAAAAGCTATTTTAAGTTGTAAGCCTTGCAAATACAGGGGTAATTGGTAAATAGTTGCGTGTTTTTAGGGTAGTATTTTTTGGCTCTATTTGGGTTTCAAGTTGCTAAGCTACCAGCAATAAAGGAGGGCAGAGATAGCCCTGTGTCCCCTTCCTGATATTATGTAGGTACTCAAAAAAGCTAGGTAATAATGTAATCTTTCTTGGGATAGTCCGCGATGAGGTCTTAACCACGAACGGAGAAGTGACCAAAATCCCTATGGTATTGACATGGATTTCGAATATGCCATCATTATCTTCATCGCGAGCATACTCTTTTTGCTATGATTGGACTGTTTTATGGAGATAATTATTAGAGAGCCAATTGTAGATATTATACTCATCTGTATTTATAAGTGACTGTTCTTTAACATATTTTTTGTATAATCGGCTGAATTGTTTTCCGTTTTACGTCGGGTAGCATACGAATAATCACGGAACCATTGCGAGCCACCATGCCTAATACGGGCGGTCGGTCGTCGGCAGCAGTACCGCGTCCGCGTTTACCTTTTAAACGTCGCTTTCTGGCTTTTCGCTTTTTTTTTTGACAGACTCTGGCTTACCTTTGTGTCCTGCTACCAAATACAGCTCATCGATTTCTACAATACCCTCTAATGGCTCTGTTTGGTATTTTTCGTAAACGCCTTCTCGTAAAAGACTAGTCATGGCATGGGTATCGCTCTCATTAAGTCCTAATTCTAAGGCAATTTGACGGTTTGATAGATTTAAACCCATCAAATACAAACACAAAACCCATATTTTTAGAGGTTGATGATGTCCTTGAAATACCGTATTGCTTAAATCGTCGTAGTATTTACCGCATTTTTTACATTGATAACGATAGCGATGTTCGCAAGTGTTGTGATGACCATGACGTTTATGCTCTTTGCTACCACAATGGGGGCATTTTACGCCCTCTGACCAGCGTAATTCACGTATCTTTTCATAACACAACCGATCGTCTACTAAATCTTGAATATTAAACAGCATTTTAGCCTCCTTTTTTCCGCAAAAATACCACTTTTATCCTATTTTTAGCAACTTGAAACCCTAATAGAGCCATTTTTTTTTGATAAGGTATAGCAAATCATCGGCTGTTTTCCCCATTTGTTGGGCGATGTGGCTCTTTGACGAGTTATTTTTGAGCTCATTTTCTACAAAATTAAGATGTTCAATCATTTGAGCATTACCCGTGTTGTCTTTCGGTTTGTTTTGTATTTGTTCTGTTATTTGGGGAATTGTATAACTCTTTAGTTCGCGTAACTCTTCGGGTAAACAATCGATACTTGCTTTGTCTTTATTCAAGATTAATGCTTTAATTTGCATCGATTCAAGCGTATTGCGTAATTCGCGCACGTTGCCTGACCAGTTATATTGGTAAAAACGATCTATAACTGACTGTTCTGCAATATTGTTCAGTTTTTGTTGAGTAAAAAACTGGCACAAGGGTTCAATGTCTTCTTTACGTTCGCGCAAAGGGGGAATATTTACAATGAAACTTTTTAGTCTTTCATATAAATCTTTTCTAAAACGTCCGTCTTCTACCGATACTTTTAAATTAACATTTATTGCCGCAATTACTTGTACATCTAATTGTATTTCTTTACCGCCTAGGGGCGAATTATTTTGTCTTGCAAAAACGTAAAAGTTTTACTTGAATTTGTTGTTCAATATCGCCTATCTCGTCTAAAAACAATACACCCGTATTGGCTTCTTGAAACAAGCCTATTTGATCTTTTTCGGCACCTGTAAAAGATCCTTTTTTGTGTCCAAATAAGGTACTTTCCATCAACTCGCGTGGTATTGCCGATAGATTAATGGCTACAAAAGGTTTATCTTTTCGTAAGCTACAAGCATGTAAATAATGTGCTGCTACCTCTTTACCTACACCTGTTTCACCCATAAGCAAAACCGAAATTTGATTATTTTGGCTTAATACTCGTAA
>JADKCK010000071.1 GCA_016718845.1 Sphingobacteriales bacterium | reverse complement strand
AAATGCTATTATTGAAATGAGCTGCGTAACGTGAGTAAATAATCAATCCCAACTTGCCGAGCTATCGCCTGTTATGGGTATGGGGTTGCCCAAGTAAGTAGGTTTGGCATGTACGGCTATTTCGAGGGTAGCTTTTAGGGCGGCTACGGTTTCGCGAAAATACAGTTTGCCAATTTTCGAGTTTCCGTAATCGGTTTTATCGGCTGCAATAGCGGTTGCGTTGATGCCTAATTTGCGGGCTATGTATACGGCACGGGGCAGATGAAACGCCTGCGAAACGACAATAGCCTCGGTAATGCCAAAAATTTCTTTAGCCCTATACATCGAGTCGTAGGTGTCAAAACCTGCGTGGTCTAAAAAAATATCGTTTGGTGCTACGCCATTTTGCAGCAAAAAATCTTTTGCAGCATCTACCTCGTTGTAGTTTTTACTGCCGTGGTCGCCACTTATCAACAAACGCATAACGGTTTTGTTTCGATACAGTTCGAGGGCAGTTAAGAGGCGGTCTTTGAAAAAATCCGACATCGTACCATCTTCGCCTAAACCTGCACCCAACACTATACACGCATAGGTAGGTTGCAACAATTTGGTATCGTACAAAACATATTTGTGCGCATACCACGTTACATAAATATTAGCCGACAAATACACCATCAGAAATACATATAATATACGTGAGTATTTTATCATAATAAAGAGTTGGTTTTATCCAATTTACTGCGCCAATAAACCTACAAACAAGCCTACAACACGCATCGAGGGACAAAAATAGCCATAAAAACAGTAATTTTTGCGTGATGATGTGTTATTTGCCAAAAAAAGCGTACATTTGTTACCCCAAATAGAAAACACCAAACACACAAGGTACAATTTATGAACAACAATGGTAAAAATGGCAACGAAGAAGTTAATGATGATATTGACGATATGTTGTCGGCATTTTTGAAAAAATTTACCAAAAAAGCACCCGAAAAAGACGACGAAACCACAGTAGGTAAAATGGGCGGCTTTAATTTAGGCGGCAACTACTACGACCGAAGCGACCTTGAGCGCCTAAACCTAAAAGATTATGCCAAGGTGCGTGTTGATGCCGAAACCTACAACAAACTAGACCGTTTGCAAGCTATTGCCAACTCGATAGAAACAAAGGTTATCAGCAAACCCGAACAACTAAGCCTTTTCCCGAAACGCCAATATATTGTTGATTACCAAAACGCCCTCAACGAAGCCCAATATTTAGCCGTTACTACGGTGCAGGGTCCCGTTTTGGTGATTGCTGGTGCAGGTAGCGGCAAAACGCGCGTTATTGTGTATCGGGCAAGTTATTTGCTCGAAAACGCCACCCCGCCCGAAAGTATTTTAATACTTACTTTTACACGCAAAGCCGCTCAAGAGTTGGTAGTACGCACCAAACAACTGCTAAAAAACCACAACGCCGAGCGATTGGTTAGTGGCACTTTTCATGCTTTTTCAACCATGTTGCTGCGCCGATATGCCGCATTAATTGGCATACCATCTAACTTTACCATCATCGACCCCTCCGACTCGGCAGATATTGTCGACCTTATCCGAACCGAACTAAAACTAAACGTAAAAAACAAAGCCTTTCCGCGTAAGGCTCGTATTGCCGAAATAATCTCTAAATCGCGCAACTGCAACCAAAGTATCGCCGAAATTATCGAGCAATATTTTATGGGAGCCTACGAGTTTATTGACAACATACAACTTATTGCACGTGCTTATCGCGAATATAAAAAACTAAACAATATTTTTGACTACGACGACCTAATGGAAACCCTACGCGATAAACTGCGCGATAACGAAAAATTTAGGCGTACCATACAACAGTTGTATCAATATATTATGGTAGATGAGTTTCAGGATACCAACGTAGTGCAAAAAGATTTAATTGATTTGATTGCCGCAGGCTCGCGAAATGTGATGATTGTAGGCGACGACTCGCAAAGTATTTATGCTTTTAGAGGTGCCAATTTCGAAAATATTTTGCGTTTTCCCGAAACTTACCCCGATTGCAAAGTAGTAAAATTAGAATTTAACTACCGCAGCAATCACCGCATATTGGCATTTGTAAACGAAATTGCCCGCAACGCCCGCTTGGGCTACAAAAAAGAATTGGTGTCGCACAACGAAAACGATGTGCTACCCATGATTGCCAAATTTTACGACCAACAAGAAGAAGCCGAATTTATTGTGTCGCGCATCTTAGAACTGCGCGAAAGAAACATACCCCTCAACCAAATTGCGGTGCTGTATCGCTCGTCCTATCATGGCACATTTATACAAACCGAGCTGCTAAAACGCGGCATTCCGTATATTGTTGTGGGCGGCATTAAGTTCGTCGAACGGTCGCATATCAAAGATATTATCTCGTATTTGCGCATTGTGGCTAACCCACTCGATGCTATTGCCTGGAACCGAATTTTGAAAATGGTGCCAGGTATTGGACAAGTTACCGCCAGCAAAATTATTGATATGGTACATCACAACAACAATGTGATAGACTTTACGGGCTTTGAAGGTAAAAAATTTGGCAAAGATTTGGAACGATTAGGCGAAGTATTAACTACAATTCGGCGCGAAAGCGTATCTTTGCCCGTTAAAATCGAGCTATTGTCCGATTATTATCGCCCACTTATCAAAAACCGCGAACCCGACTGGGAAGTGCGTATGCAAGACATAGACGTTTTGTACAAAATGGCACATAAATACCAAGATTTAGAAGTGTTTTTGACCGATTTTGCCCTCGACCCGCCTTCTACCAAATTTCAAGACTCGGTAAAACCGCTACTCGACGAAACCGAAGACCAACCCGTTACTTTATCAACCATCCACTCGTCTAAAGGTTTAGAGTGGTACTGCGTTTTTATACCTCATCTGCTCGACGGCTTGTTTCCATCGGCTAAATGCTTACACAACTTAGAGGCTTACGAAGAAGAACGCCGCCTATTTTACGTGGCTTGTAGCCGCGCCGAAGAAGAACTATACCTAACTATGCCCGCTTACTACTCGGCATGGGATAATTATTTTACCAAACCATCGCGCTTTATTGCCGAGGTTAATAAAAACAAATATCAGGTTTATAAACCCGACAAAGATTAGCAAACAACCCCCACTATGCTTGGCAACCTTGACAACGAAGTAATATTTAAAAAGGCATTTACCAACAAAATTGTCTTTACAGCTTTTGTGCGCGATATATTGGGTATTGATGTGGTAGTAGATAAAATAGAAACCGAAAAGAAATTTGAACCCCGCATTGGCTACGTAGATTTTGAACTAGATATTTTTGCCGAAACGGTAGATAAACGAATAGTTATCGAAATTCAACGAATTGAATACGACCACCATTTCGACCGTTTTTTGCACTACTTTTTGATGCTAATTGCCGAACAACAAAAAAATGCCAAAGAATATAGCATCGACCAAACCGTTTATGTTATTGTGGTGCTAACATCGCCGTATACCATCAGCGAAAAAAATGGCAAACCTATCCTCGACGAAGTACTGTTGTTGCACCTTAATCCGCAAACATTAACAGGCAAAGTACGCGATTTATACGGACATCAGTTTGTGTGCCTAAACCCTAATCACTCCGACCCCGACACGCCCCAACAAATTAGAGATTGGTTAGATTTAATTTATCAATCTATCCACAACCCACAACGCCCCGTACTAAATACCCAAAACGAAGGTATTAAAAAAGCCATGGAGTTAATTAGCTTTGATAACCTAAGCCCCCAAGAACGTACCCAAGCAAAAAACAAAGAGGCTGCTAAAATACATTGGCTACGTAGATTTTGAACTAGATATTTTTGCCGAAACGGTAGATAAACGAATAGTTATCGAAATTCAACGAATTGAATACGACCACCATTTCGACCGTTTTTTGCACTACTTTTTGATGCTAATTGCCGAACAACAAAAAAATGCCAAAGAATACAGCATCGACCAAACGGTATATGTTATTGTAGTGCTAACATCGCCGTATACCATCAGCGAAAAAAATGGCAAACCTATCCTCGACGAAGTACTATTGTTGCACCTTAATCCGCAAACATTAACAGGTAAAGTACGCGATTTATATGGACATCAGTTTGTGTGCCTAAACCCTAATCACTCCGACCCCGACACGCCCCAACAAATTAGAGATTGGTTAGATTTGATTTATCAATCTATCCATAATCCACAACGCCCCGTACTAAACACGCACAACGAAGGTATTAAAAAAGCCATGGAGTTAATTAGCTTTGATAACCTAAGCCCCCAAGAACGTACCCAAGCAAAAAACAAAGAAGCAGCTAAAATTGCATCAGTTAAGTTAGAAAACAGAACAAAAACAGAAATTGCTAAAAAACTGTTAAAACGTAATTTACCCATTGATGATATAGCCGAAGATACAGGCTTAACTATTGAGCAAATCGAAAAATTGCGTAAAGACGAAGAATAACACACACAAAACAAAAACATTTTTCAAAAATCCGACCCCAAATTTTGCATCTCACACAAAAAATTTAAATTAATTAACAAGTAAATAGACAATGGAATTTAGCAAATTAACTGCCGTAAGCGGCTTAAGCGGCTTGTACGAGATAGTAGGACAACGCCCCAATGGTGTATTTGTACGTGCGCTAGACAGCACCAAAACACAATTTGTATCTAATCGCTTGCACAACTTTTCGCCCCTCGACAAAATCTCTATCTATACAACCATTACTACCAATATGGTGCCTTTAGAAGAAATATTGCGCGCCATGATAGCCCAAGATGCCAAAGGTGAGGTTACAATGCCCTCGCACAACGCATCGCCTGCCCTTTTGCGCGAATATTTTTACCAAATATTACCCAATCACGACGAAGACCGCGTATATGCCGGCGACATCAAGAAAATGATTAAATGGGCTAGTATTTTAAAAAGCCACGAAATTGAGTGGAGTGAAGACGCTCTTGCCCAAACAAACAACGAAAACGCCGAAGAAAAAACGACCGATTCGGTTGAAGTAAAAGAAGACACAACAGCTTAAATACCAAGCCATTGTATAAAACAAAAAATCCGAATATAACCTTTTTTAGGGTTGTATTCGGATTTTGAGTTAACTGTGTGTTATTACAACTTATATGCTACACTTACAAAGGCAGTACGCCCGTCGGCAGGTAGCAAGCCCGGTCCGGGGTAGCCCCCCGAGCGACGGGTAAAATATTGCTGATTGCCAACATTGTTAACACCCGCTTTAATACTAAATTTTTGACTTTGGCGATAACTAAGCGTTAAATCCCAAACAGCGTAGGCGGGTATGATACCGTTTTGTCCGTTTGCGCTTGGTTCGGGGGTATTGTTGGCATCGGCAAACGCCTTGTCTACATAACTAAATTGGGTAGTAAGTGCCAAACCTTTCCAAGCGTAGGTAATACCTGTACGCAAAATGTGTTCGGGGGCGTTTTCTACTTTGTTATTTTTTTGGTTTTTTTCTTGCAAAGCCCCATCTACTACGGTAATCACTTTAAAATCACCATAACGAGCATCGTTGTAACTATACGAGGCAAAGCAGCTAATGTCGCCCCACGAACTATCATCAACAAAAGCTTTTACTGGACTAAACTCAAACATTGCCTCAATGCCCTTCGACGAGCTGTTGCCCACATTGGTGCGCAGGTTGTAAAAACTGCCATCAAGGTTTTGCTGTTTTATAGTACCTACGCGATTGTTGTATTGCAAATAATATACACTGGCATCAAAAAATAAGTACTCGGCTAGTTTTCCGCGATAACCCAAATCGGCATTAAAACCTTTTGCATCTGTCAAATTAGCGTCTATTTGGTCGGTTGTTGGTGGCGTAGTTAGGTCGGCAAATTGTATTGGGCGATAGGCTTGGCTAATGTTGCCGTATATTTCGGTGCTAGGTGTTACGTGCCACTCGGTGCCAACACCTGCCAACACAAACGAGCGGCTGCGCTGTTGGTTTTGCAACAATACAGGTTCGCCGTTGCTAAGGCTGTTATAACCGCTGGCTTCGCCCATTAAATACTCGTAGCGGATACCCGGAATTAGGTAAAATTTGTTGCCTAATCTAAAAATATTTTCGACAAAGGCAGCCGCATTTATGCTATTATATTTAATGTTGCTCATCCAAGTAGGGTCGGTTAGGCTTATGTCGTACTCGGTGTTTGTTGTGCCATTATCGCTTTTGTACCTAAACGTATTGCCATTATACAAACGCAAACCTGCACTAAATGTGTTGTTTTGTTTAAACAGTTTATAATCGCCAATATATCGGGCTTCCATGCCATAATTTTGGTATTTATCCACATTAACAGCTCGGGCGCCATAGGTAAGTGTGGTACTGTCAATGGCATCTGGCACTGTAATACCACCCGATGGTATAAAACCTACACTATTACGAATGCCATTTACGCCAAAAAGTTTAACATTTATGCGTTGGGTTTCTGATAGGTTGTAGTTGGTAACAATAGCGGCAGTTGTCCAATTTAGGTTAAACCAGTTGCGGCTACGAAAACTTTGTTGAGCATCATTGGCAAATTGGGCATCGGTAAGCCCACCGGCTTGTTGGCTAAGCATGTTCCAGTGCATTAGTTCGGCGGTGATAGCTAGTTTTTCGGTTGGTTTATAGGTAATTGTACCAAAACCCGCATTGGTGTTGTATTGGCTATTTTGTCGCCAACCGTTGGCATTGCGGTGGTCTAAAAAGGTATAATAGTGTATTTTTTTAGTTTTTCCGCCAAGGGCATTATACGAGTTAAACAAGCCATTACTGCCAATTGTTTGCTCGGTTTCGGCTTGAAAAGGTTTGTTAATTTGGCTGCCATTTTTTAAGATGTAGTTAATCATACCGCCAAACTGAGGCCCATATTGCAAAGCACCTTGCCCCCTAATAATCTCGATGCGCTGCACCGATTGTAACTGTGGATTGTAGTAGGCTTCGGGATAGCCAAAGGGGTCGGCAGAAATATCGTATCCGTTTTGGCGCACATTAAACTCCCACGACCTATTTGGGCTAAGACCACGTGCCGCAATGCCAATTTGTATGCCACTGCCATCGCTTTCCCAGATATGGATACCTGGCACTTTGGCAATTACTTGTCGCATGGTGTTGGTGGCGGTGTTGCCTTGTACATTATCTACCACAATCAACGAGCTTTTTTTGCCTGCATAAATGGTAGTGCCAACTATCTCGGGCAATTGTTGAATGTCGGTTTTGCTGGTGTTGCCTACAATGGTTATTTCGGGTAAAAACTTAGGTTGCAACGAGTCGATAGGTGCATCTAAAGTGCTTACTTGAGCTTGTAAGTTGCTTATTTTGAAAAGTAGAAATGCGAATGCCAAAAAAAAGTTACGACTTGAAATCATTAGATTTTTTGCTTTTTATGTTGATGATTAACGATTTAGAGCCGCAAAGATACAACACTATTTAGACTTAGTCTAAATAAAGGTTGTTTTTTTACTGCAAATGCCAAATTTTTTTTTTAAAAAAACATTATCATAGTGCAATAAAAACTAATGCAAATAGTTTTTACTACATCCCAAACAAACTAAGTTTGCTTTTTATAGATTTTTAACTTTTAAAGTCATAACTTAATGTACTTTTACATTTTTATTGCTTATCTTTGCCGCGCATTATGCAAATACCCCTAAAAGCAGTATAATTTTATTTTTCTATTTATTTTCATACAAAATTAATACACACTACTAATTAGATTTACCCCGATCGCGTTATTGTCACCTTATCACAATTATTTTAAAAAATATCTTCGACTTATGGACTCAGTTTCTATTAAAGCACCCGCTCGCAAACAGCGCCGTTTTTTACCTACCGATTATCGTATAACAGATTGGCAATCGTTGCAACCTTACTACAACGAGCTTGTTGAACGCCCCCTTAACTCTATCAACGAATTGCATCAATTAGTACTCGATCAAGACGAATTGGATTGCATGTTGGGCGAGTATGCTCGTCGACTAAATATTCGTATTACCTGCGATACTACCAACAAAGAAGCTCAAGGAGAATACGAGAATTTTTTAAAAAATATAAATCCTCATCTATCCCCTTATTACAATCAGCTTGGTCAAAAAATACTAAGTTCGCCGTTTGCAACCTATTTACCACAAGACAAGTATGCCGTTTATTTGCGTTCTGTCAAAAAAAATCAAGAAATATACCGCCCCGAAAATATACCCCTATTTGTTGAAATTGGATTAAAACAAAACCAATATAGCAACATTACAGGTGGTATGATGGTGCATTTAAATGGGCAAGAAGAAACCCTACAACAAGCACATAAGCATTTTAATGATTTGGATAGCAAAAAAAGACAAGCAGCCTTCGAAGCTATTGCCGAGTGTAGGTTAGCCTCAAAAGATAAACTCAACGAGCTATTTGACGAGCTAATTACCCTTCGACACCAATGCGCCCTTAATGCCGACTATGCCAATTTTCGCGACTATAAATTTGCCTCGATGGGCAGGTTTGATTATACCCCCGACGACTGCATCCGTTTTCACGAAGCTATTGCCCAAGAAATAGTGCCCCTTGCAGGCAAAATATTAGAACGCCACAAGCAAGCACTAAAACTAACTGTATTGCGTCCATGGGATAAAGACGTTGACCCATCAGAAAACTCGCACTTACTGCCTTTCCAAAATACTACCGAGCTGATAGAAAAAAGCATGAAATGCTTACGCGATGTAAAAACAGAGTTTGGCGATTATTTGGAAATTATGCACCAAATGGGGCATCTTGACCTAGACTCGCGCAAGGGCAAAGCACCCGGCGGCTATAATACCTCGTTGCCCGAAACCAATGTGCCGTTTATTTTTATGAACGCCGTAGGTTTGGCACAAGACATACGCACCATGCTGCACGAAGCTGGACATGCTATACACGCCTTTTTAGAAACCGATTTAGAAATTTCGGCATTCAAATCGCCCCCCTCAGAGGTAACCGAGTTGGCATCTATGTCAATGGAGTTAATTTCGATGGAACATTGGAACGTATTTTTCCCAAACACCGAAGAATTACGACGAGCAAAAATTAAGCAACTCGAAAAAATCATTCTTTCTCTTCCGTCTTTGGCAATTGGCGATAGTTTCCAACATTGGATTTATTTAAACCCACAACACACCCATGCCCAACGCGCCGAAGCGTGGCAAGGCTTAATGAAACGTTTTTCGTCGGCAGTGATAGATTGGAGTGGTTACGAAGAGTACCAAAATGTTTCGTGGCAACAAATATTGCATTTTTACCTTGTTCCGTTCTATTACATAGAGTATGCTATGGCACAATTGGGCGCTATAGCCATCTGGAAAGCCTACCGCGAAAACCCACAACAAGCACTGCAAAACTATACAAATGCCCTAAAATTAGGCTACACCCGTCCAATAGGCGAAATTTATACCACAGCAGGCATACGTTTCGATTTTTCGCAAGAGTATGTGCGCGAGTTAGCCCAGTTTTTAATGACCGAACTAGAAGACCTTTACCTACAAAACGACCAAGCTGCACAAGCTCGTAAAAACTAAACTTGTGTTTTAACTTAACTGTATTATTAATAACGCAAAAGGCGATACCCCTTGGGGTATCGCCTTTTGCGTTAACTATTCGAGCGTATCTATATTTATGTTTTCAAATAAATCTTTAAATAGTTTATTAATTTGTTCGGTAGTTTTTTTTGATAAATGGATAGAGTCTGTGCTATTTCCCATTGCTTGCTCTAAATATTGTTGTGTTAGTTTTTTTAGTGCTTCGGGGCGGTCTTTTTCTGGAACATTTTTCATTATTTGTTCAATGGCTTTGGGTAGGTCTTTGGTATTACCCACTTCTTTTCCATTAAGAACAATATTTCCATTTGTGTTTTTTTGTACCGATATGTGTGTCGAATCGTTGAGGGTAATATTTACCTCATCGGGTGACGAAAGTGTATCGGTGGGTGTGGCTTCGGGTATGTCGTCAGCACTGGTATCGAGTGTTGCAGGTGTGTTGCGCCAGCTTTGCCAAGTTTCTTTTATTTGCGGATAAAAAAATAGCCCTGCAATAATAATTATTGCCAGTACAATGTTTTGTTTTTTTAAACGATATGCCATAGTAATACAAAATTAATTTTTGATAATTAAATTTTAGCGTTGTTCGGTGATTTTCAAAGGTTCAGTTGTATTTATGGCAGAATCAAACACACAAGGCTGCCGTGTCTCGCCCTAAATTTTGTAGTTGATAGCCATTGCTTTGTAACAGTTTTTGACAAGCATCAAAATCTGTTGCCGATAGGTGGATATGTTCGAAAACAATAAGGCGAGGCTTTAGTTGAGCAAAGTTAATCATTTTGATAATTTCAAAATCAAACCCCTCGGTATCTATCATCAACAAATCTAAGTTTTTTACTTTGTATTGTGTTATCACCGTATCAAAGGTAACACACGTAACTTGTTCGGTGGTTATATAATCGGCTCGGTGGGTGGGTGGGCGTATACCTTGTTTTTGGGCGCATTGGTCTATATATCCGTTATCAATGTGTCGTTCTAGGGTTGAGCGGTCAAAACTTGTTAAGCCACTTGCCCAACGCTCGTTGCTAAATGCTATTTTATAGATGGGCATAAACCCATTGACAGTGGCTATGGCAGCATTAAGCAATTGTAGGTTTTTGTATTGGCGATACATTACGCTTAATTGGGTATCAAATATGGCTTTTTGTGGCTCAATTAATATACCTTGCCAATGCGGGTAGCGTTGTAGCAGTTTAAAAATGGGGTCGTGCTGATACCCATTATTTGCTCCAATCTGCAAAAAACAAAAAGTTTTTTTTTCTTTTGTGGTTTCAAGTGCAAAATTGTCAATATATGCTTCTAAGCTATTTGACTTGGGTTTCCATAGGTGTTTAAAATAAATGGACAATAAAAAAGACTGTTGCGTTGCTAACTGTACTATAGCTTTTGTGTATACCTTATTAAATGCTTTTTTCATTTTTGTGTTTATATAAGCAATCAAAATAATATATACAACAACTTCCAAAGCCATTTGGGGCTTCGGAAGTTGTTGTATTGATTGCCCGCTGCAAAAGTACAAAATTTTTGTAACAATTTGCGCTATTATTTATTTAGGTGTTGTTTTGGGGGTAGCTTTGGGTCGAGTGTTGGTGCCGCTAGGTGTTGTGGTAGCGGGTTTAGTTGTATTGTTGTTACTGGGTGTAGCTTTTGTGCCCCCGTTTTTGGGTGTGGCTTTGGGGCGCGAGCCGCCGCTAACAGGTGCTGTAGTACCGCCTGTGCTGCTGGTACTAGGAGTACCTTTATAGTATTTTAGGGCAGTGGGCAAAAACTTTTTAATGTTGCTAATACGGGTGGCATCGCTGGGGTGTGTGCTTAGCATTTCGGGTGGTTTAGGTCCGCCGCCTTTGCTCATGCGTTGCCAAAACGGAATCGCCTCTTGGGGAGTGTAGCCTGCCATTGCCATAAAAATTAAGCCTAATTTGTCGGCTTCTGATTCTTGTGTGCGCGAAAAAGGCAACATAACCGCCACCGAGCTACCTATGCCATAAGCTTGCTGAAACAAAGCTTGTGTTTGTGCAGGTTTGTTTTGCATGGCTACTGCCAAACCAATAGCACCAAATTGCTGCACCAATCCTTGGCTCATACGCTCCGAGCCATGGCGGGCTACAGCGTGTGCAATTTCGTGACCCATTACTACTGCCAAACCTGTTTCGTTTTGTACAATGGGCATAATACCCGTATAAATAGCTACTTTACCGCCAGGCATACACCAGGCGTTTACCTCTTTTGATTCTAGCAGGTTAAACTCCCACTTAAAATCTTTTACTTGGTCGGCGGCTTTGTTTTGGCGCAAATAGGTTTCAACGGCAGTTGCTACCCGCTGACCAACCGTTTTTACCATTTGTGCATCGGTGCCTGTAGTTACTACTTTGTTTTCTTTCAATACCTCTTGATATTGAGATAAACTCATGCTGTTTATCATGCCATCTGGCACCAGCGTAAATTGTTTGCGCCCAGTAACAGGTACTTTTGAGCAAGAAATAGCTATAAGAAGCGTAAATAATAAGGTTATCGGCAAATACTTTTTCATAAGATTGTGTTTAGTTGTTTGACGTTATTTGACGGCAAAAGATACAGTTAGTTTAAAAAAATAGATAATATACAGGCATAAAAAAACGGATTTAAGCGCTGTAGGCTTAAATCCGTTGTGTAACTATACACAATGGGTAATAGTTATGGTTTGCTCGGTTTCCGAAAATTTAGGGCAGTCGCCACATTTGCGTCTTTTGCCACAACTGCTCAACGAGCTTAGCAATACAAGGGCAACGATACTGCCTAATAGCCAATTTTTATTTTTCATGTTGATTTATGTTTGATTTGTATTTAAATTTTAATAAGATTAAGTATAACAATTAGTGAGCTTATTGCCTATATTTTGCGAAAACTTTGGACAACTGCCACATTTTTTATGGTGTTTTTTGCCTTGTGTTTGTGTGCCACAACTGCTCAACGAGCCTAAAAAAACTAAAGCGATGATAGCAAATAGCCCTATTTTTTTGTTTTTCATGATGCGTTTAAGTTTGTTTGTGCACCAAACGCAGTTTGTGCTTTTTTATTGTGTAGATGATACAGTCGTTGTTGTTTTACATAAAAAACCCTCAATAGCGTTTATGGCATTTTGCAGGCGTTGGTTTTGATTGCCACTTATCACCACATAATTTACCTTGCGTGTTATTAACTCTTGTTGGTACCAATCAAACAGGTATTGCCGTAGGTGTGGGTGTTCGCGTTGTGGGTCGGGTTGCCAAGGCAGGTCAATGTCCATTAATAGGTATAAGTTGTAAGGTTTGCGTTGTTGTAGTTGTTGCTCTATGTAGGGGCAAGATGTACCAAAAACGTGTTTAGCCCAAATTTGAGTAACCGTTAGGTCGGTATCGCAAAACAGCAAACGCTTGGCAAGCAAGGCAGAGGTATCTTCAAGCTGCATCTGTCCTTTGGCTATTTGCTCAATATCGGCAAGGGTATAGGGGCGTTGCAACCTGTCTATGTATATGCGTGCATATTCGGGTACGTAGATAGTTTGATAATGCTGTGCCAATTGTTGGCTAAGGGTACTTTTGCCCGTCGATTCGGGACCTGTAATTGTTATGCGGATAATGTGGTTTTTTATGGCGATGATTAATTTTGTGGTGATTTATTGGTTAAACATGCTAATGTCTATATCTTGTGCAAAATCTACGGGAACCTTAAAGTTTAGTTTTAGGGCTTTTACGGTTACAAAACCTTGGTAGTGGATTTTTACTTTTTTGCCTGTCAAAAATCCCCAGCCATCGCTCCAAATTTGCGAGGGGGTGATATTGATGTCGACTGGTACACGAAAATCGCTTTTAGCAGGTACTTTTATTTGGTAGGCTTGGGTTACGTGGGCTGCATTTTTTTCGTTTACCAATATATTAAGGTCGGTATTGGTTAGTTCAACGCCCATTCGGTTGGGATTATTAAATACCGCTTCGGCTTTTATGGTAGCTCCGCTGGTGGTCATCCCGCCAAATTTAACATGTTCCATGGTTTTAAACTCGGGGGCTTTAACGGCATTGCGGCACGACGATAGGCTTGTTACAAGCACAAAAAACAAGGCAATATAATAGGTTGACTTCATAATTTTAAGGGAGTTTAGTATATAGCTATAATATGTTGGAAGTATTTTGTTGACCAACAACGTAAATATTGGCACAAAATTACAAATTTAGTTCCTAAAATTGCAAAATACCCTTTTTTTTATGCCAAATCCTCCCAAAATTGGCAAAAAAACACCGATTGTTATCGTAAAATAAACCTATATCGTACAATGGTGCTATGTTTATCTTGTGTATTTTTCTATTGCTGTGCCTAAAAGTGATACAATATTATGTAACTGACGTTAAGCAGCCCATTTCAATAACAAGCTGTTTTGCATTTTCACACATAATTTCGTATGTGGTTTCTTCTGAACCGGCATTATAGGAATTGGCGTTAAGAAATGGGCATAAATGTAGCGTTAAGAAAGATATACTGTTTGAAGCACGCCACACCGAACCCAGCAATAAAACCGATAAACAAGCTGTTTGGCGTGCAAGTTTATATCTTTTAGCGGAATGTTGCCCATTTTAGTCAATTACTATACAGCCTTGACTTTTTTGGTTACTTTTTTTGTCAAGAAAAAAAGTAACAAACTTTTAATGAGTGGAAAGCAGTAGCAAAGTAACCACAAATTATCTTCAAAGTCCCATGCCACTTAATTAGGTAACACCTCTGCTAATAATGCCACAACACACCCTATTGCCAGTGTGTTAGAGTAATCGTTATTGGCAAGTAGCACAAATGCCCAAACAGAGCAGTTGGCTCGGGTCAGAGGAGGTTTGTACCAAATCATCAACCCAAAAAAACAAATTTTACAGCATAGCAAGCTAAGAATTGTGCATCAGCCATAAAAATCAATAGAAGCAAAAATCCTCCCCAAACTAATTTGAGGAGGATTTTTTTAGTACCCAATATTTATTTCCGTTACCATGCTGCCGACGGGTCTAAGGCACTAACTTCGGTCATTTCGTTGAGCATTGGTTGTAGGTATTCGGTATGATAGCCTTTGCGTCCGCCATAAATGGGCTGTATGTTGGTAGGCATTTGTAGGCTTGTTTGGGCAATAATTGCCGAAATAGCTTGCAACCATTGTTGTTTAATGGCATCTTCGCCCACAAAAACGCCTTGTTCTATAAGGGTTTGTTCGTGTTCGGTGGGTTCAAAAATGCCTAGTGCATACGGAAACAATTTGTTTAAAGAGTTTTGGAGACGTGCCTTTGCCTCTTCGCTGCTGTTGCCCAATAGTTTGGTCCATACATCGGCGTGCAGGGTGTGGTATTTTAGTTCGCCTTTTATTTTGGTAGCCAATTGTGCCAGCGGGGTGTAGCTCGATTGTTGCAAAGCTTGGTAGCGCAGGGCATCGGCGTGGTCGTACAAAAAGTGGCGGATAAGGCTAAAGTCGTAATCGCCAATAGGCAGTTCTACCAATTGACAACAGTGCCAATCGGCGGCTTTTCGTTGAAAAACTAAGGTATCGGGCGAGGGTTCGCCAAACTGCTCGTGCAACAAGGTATAGGCAGCCCAAGCATGACCCAATTTGTCTTGTGCCATCGACGAAAAAGCAATATCTTCTTCTAAGGTAGGTCCAATACCTGTCCATTCCGAGTTGCGGTGTCCCAGAATTAAGGCATCGTCGCCCATTTTGTATAGTAACTCTTTGATAGCTGTTTGCATATTAAAGCAAATTGAAGAAGTTAAAGATGGTTTGAATGGAGAGAAATTAAAAACTATTAATTGGTAATTTAGTTAACTTATGTTACGCAGCCTATTCCAAATAAAAAGGTATTTTGCATTTTCACACATAATTTCGTATGTGGTTTCTTCTGAACCGGCATTATAGGAATTGGCGTTAAGAAATGGGCAAAAATGTAGCGTTAAGAAAGATATACTGTTTGAAGCACGCCACACCGAACCAAGAAATAAAACTGACAAGCAAAGCGTTTGGCGTGCAAGTTTATATCTTTTAGCGGAATGTTGCCCATTTTAGTCAATTACTATACAGCCTTGACTTTTTTGGTTACTTTTTTTGTCAAGAAAAAAAGTAACAAACTTTTAATGAGCCGAAAGCAGTAGCAAAGTAACCACAAATTATCTTCAAAGTCCCATGCCACTTAATTAGGTAACACCCTGCGTAACATTAGTTAATTAATAGTTACTGCCACTGCTTTGGTAACACTGGGTATGCTGCCACCTGTTGGGCAAGGTTCGCCGCTAATACGTACCAATATAAAAGCAGAGCCAGTTGTGGCATTGCTTGGTATATCAATTTGGTCGTATTTAATAGTAACGGTGCTTCCGCTGCTTGTTGGGGTATTGGTAAAAGCAGTTAATAACACATCGCCGCTGCTGTATTGGTTGTCCGATGATAAGTACATTTGTTGAGCCAAATCGCGCAGACGGGTGTTGTCTAGGTCTACATCGTTGCTAAAAACAATAGTACCCGCATCGTTTGCGCTGTTCGAGCCGTCGCCGTCGCCCAACGAGCCACCACGAGTAAGCGATGTGCTTTTTAGCGTTAGGCTGTTGATGAGCAAGTCGCAGCTATCGGTGGTGGTGGTGGTTTCGGTACAACTTGGTATGCTTAAAACGCCCAACGAGAGGATAAATAGGGCAATTATACCGTAATTAGAATTTTTTTTGGTGTTCATGGCAATTTTTTTGCAGATTTATTGGGTAAAAAAAATAAAAGCCTTAGCTTTAAGCGTTTTTTCGTGCATAGCTAAGTTAAGGACTTTTTATCGTGCGCAAAGATACGCTATTTTACCGAACAATGAACAATGGCTAACGCATAATTGGAGATAATTAATGTAAAATAGTGCGTTTGATAACACAAGCCTATAATTACGTGCTTATTAAATACATGCAGGTCATTAATCACTAAGCACAAATGCCATCCGTTTCATGCCAACAAAAAGGTGCCGTAAAGTCTAATACACGCCAGCAATACAAACAGCTTGCGCCCGCCCCGCTTTACGCGGTAAATGTCTTTTGTGGGGGTGATGATTGGCACTCCCTAATTTGCCAAGTTGGTGGCACCCCCGCAGCACTGTTAGTGCAGCCAGTAGTCATGTACCTCATGTTACGCAGCCCATTTCAACAATTGAGTATTTTGCATTTTTATACTGAATTGTGCAGCTCATTTCTTCGGGACCGGCATTATAGGAATTGGCGTTAAGAAATTTATTGGGGCATAAATGTAGCGTTAAGAAAGATATACTGTTTGAAGCACGCCACACCAAACCCAGAAATAAGACCGACAAACAAAGCGTTTGGCGTGCAAGTTTATATCTTTTAGCGGAATGTTGCCCATTTTAGCCAATTACTATGCAGCCTTGACTTTTTTGGTTACTTTTTTTGTCAAGAAAAAAAGTAACAAACTTTTAATGGGTGGTAAGTAGTAGCATACTAATAACAAATTACCGCCACCCTCCCCATGCCGTTTAATTATGTCACCTACCCTGCGTAACGAGAGACATTTACTTTAAAATCATCCTCTTGTCCTTCGGTAGGCGGCACTCCCGCAGCACTGTTAGTGCAGCCAGCCCACCAAACACATTTTAGTGTTGGTATCCATTAGTGCTACACCATAACTTTAGTTATTTGCAACTCATTGCTCATCATTTATAATTAACAACTCATCGCTTAAAAAATTTTGCTATGAAAGTATTTGACACACAGAAAATCAAAAATGTTGCCATTCTTGGACACGCAGGCTCGGGTAAAACAACCCTTACCGAAGCCATGTTGTTCGAGGCTGGCGAAATTACTCGACGTGGCTCCGTTGAGGAGCAAAACACTGTTTCTGACTATCACGAGATAGAACGGCAGCGAGGCAATTCGGTTTTTGGCTCGTTGCTGCATTTGGCATGGAAAGACAACAAAATTAACTTGTTGGACACGCCCGGCTTCGACGATTTTGTGGGCGAAATCATATCGGCACTGCGCGTAGCCGATACCGGTTTGATGGTACTTAATGCGCAAAGTGGCGTAGAGGTAGGCTCGGAGATTATCTGGGAGTACACCGAGCAGTTCGAAACGCCAATGATGTTTGTTATCAATCAGGTTGATGGCGAAAAATCGGATTTTGAAGCTACTTTTAACCAAGCCCGCGAGCGTTTTGGCGATAAAGTAACCTTGGTTCAGTATCCACTTAACGAAGGCGTGGGTTTTAATGCCATTATAGATGTGCTAAAAATGACGATGTACAAGTTTGGTCCTAACGGAGGCAAACCCGAAAAATTGCCCATACCCGACACCGAACGCCAACGAGCCAACGAGCTACACAACACCCTTGTTGAAGCAGTAGCCGTACACGACGATAAGTTAATGGAAGCGTATTTTGATAAAGGCGAACTAAGCGAAGAAGAACTAGCCGAAGGCTTTAAATTAGCCATGATTCACCACGATTTGTTTCCGGTGTTTTGTTGCTCGGCAAAACGCGATATGGGCAGCGGGCGCATCTTAGGTTTTATCCACGACATTGCCCCATCGGCACAAGACATGCCACCAGCAAAACGCGAAAGTGGCAAAACACTAGACTGCGACCCAAGCGGACCCGTTTGTTTGTTTGTGTTTAAAACTATATCCGAGCCACATTTGGGCGATATGTCGCTGTTTAAAGTTTGCTCGGGCGAGGTGCGCATTGGGCAAGAGTTGGTCAACTCAAAATCGGATATTACCGAGCGAGTAGCACAGTTGTACATCTTAAATGGCAAAAACCGCACTGCCGTAACCAGCCTTAAAGCAGGCGATATTGGGGCAAGCGTAAAACTAAAAGGCACCATTACCAACAGCACCCTTTACGAGCGCGACCATCCGTTCCATATCTTCCCTATCCAGTTTCCGGCACCGCGCATAACCGTTGCTATTACCACCGAAAACAAAAACGATATGGACAAAGTGACACAAGCCCTGCATCGTTTGCACGAAAGCGACAACACCATCATCTACGAATACTCGCACGAGCTACAACAAGCCCTATTGCACGGACAAGGCGAGCTGCACCTTAATATTGCCAAATGGGAGCTAGAAAATCTATACAAAGTAAAAGTTAATTTCGATAAACCACGTATATCGTACCGCGAAACCATTCGCAAATCGGCACAATCGCAATACCGACACAAAAAACAATCGGGCGGAGCAGGACAGTTTGGCGAGGTACACATGCTCATAGAGCCTTACTACGAAGGCATGCCTAACCCATCGGGTTTTAATGTGCGCGACACACAAGTGCACGACCTTGATTGGGGTGGCAAACTAGTGTTTTTAAACTGCATAGTGGGCGGCTCAATAGATACCAAATACATGAGTGCTATTGTAAAAGGTATTATGGAAAAAATGACAAATGGACCCCTCACTGGCTCGTATGTGCGCGATGTGCGGGTTAGTGTGTACGATGGTAAAATGCACGCCGTTGACTCGAACGATATGGCATTTAAGCTAGCTGGCACAATGGCATTTAAACAAGGTTTTCAAGATGCTAACCCCCAACTATTAGAGCCTATCTACGATGTAGAGGTAATGTGTAGCGGCGAAACCATGGGCGATGTAATGGGCGACCTACAAACACGCCGTGCCATTATTATGGGTATTGATGCCGATGGACATTATCAAAAAATAAGCGCCCGAGTACCCTTAGCCGAGTTGTACAAATACTCATCAACCCTACGCTCGCTTACACAAGGGCGTGCCAAACACACCCAACGTTTTGCCGATTACGCCACCGTGCCTGCCGAGCTGCAACAAAAACTGATAGAAGAATACGCCAAAACAGCACACCACGAGGTGCATTAACATAGGTTTGATACTGCCATAATTAGCGTTTTTTGTGGCGTTTGGTATCAAAATTAAGCAAACAACAACTGCCGCCGTAATTTAATACGGCGGCAGTTGTTGTTTATATGCAAAGCCCCAAAAGTTATTGCAAATTTTCTACTTCGGTTTGGCTTAAGCCTGTTGCCGTTGCAATATCGGCAATAGGTAACCCCATTTGTTTTAGTTTTTTTGCAATTTCAATTTTACCCTTTAATTCGCCCTCCATTTTACCCCTTAGTTCCGCTTTTTTTTCGGCTTCGGCTATGGCTACTTGTGCATCAGCCATTTTGGTGTGTTGTTCGCTGGCAATATCGTGCAAGTTTCTTAGGTAGCGTTGATAGTCTTTGTATTCGGTTTCGCTCATTTTCATCTTATCTAATTTATCTTTTGCTTCAGATAAACCTTGAGCGGTAAAATCGTCGCGCACTTCTCCGTTTTTTAAAAAATAAATCCATTCGTCCAATTTATCTTTTACGCGGTCGTTAAATTTATCCACTTTTATTAGCCAATATTCCGGAAAAATTTGGCTGGGATTATCCTTATTATACAAATCTTTTTGTTTGCCTGATAAGTTTAATATATCGCCTTTATGTATGCCTTTAAAGTTAGTGGTTCCATGATATACGTAATCTTTACCTTGCCCTAAGTCGAAGTACGCAATTGTTACAGAAATTATTTTTTTTACTTTGGCATAAGGTTCGCCCTCTTTGATGTGTTCGGTTATGGCTTTTGAGGTGCCAAACAAAATTCGGTGAAGGTAGTCGTATTCTTTACTATTTTGCACTTCGATGATAACTAGCTCGTTTTTGCTATTTTCCACCAAAATATCTACTCGATTATGCTTGTCATTTTCGGTTTCTTTGTTGCTTTCGCTGTCCAAAATTTGCATTATTTTTATGCTCTCGCCTAAAAGTTCGGTCAAAAATCCTTCCAAAATATCAAAATTGGCTTTGTGGCGAAGCATTTTTTTCATTGCCCAATCAAAACGTATTAGTTGTTTTGCTTTTTCATGATACAAATAGTATTTTAATGCAAAGATACACCAAATTTGCGAGATTTGCAAATTTGGTGAAGTATGTTTAGTGGTAAGCAATTTATAAAAAGTTTGCTATAATTTTGATACAGACACGGAAATGTTTTGCTTGGGTGTTTGCGCTTGCTTTGCTTTGGGGGTGCCATAGACTGTGCTTTTAGGGTAAACCAAGCATCACCCCCAAAAAAGACCGATTCCGCGTCAAGCGGGGCAGGTACATTTAGTTGAATAACTTATGTAAAGTAACTGATTACTACTTGCTTAAGTCGGTATCAAATTTACTCAATGATTTAGCCAACATAGCACCTACTTTTGCATTATTAAAAACAAGCTGAATATTGGTATCTAGGCTTTTGCCTTGTGTAATTTTTTTTATTTCGGCTAATAAAAATGGCGTAGTTTCTTTTCCTTTAATACCCAATTGTTCGGCTTTTTTTAGGGCATTGTCTATGCAGTTGGTCATATAGTCAAAATCCATGGCAAATTCTTCGGGTACTGGATTTGCCACTACAACGCCGCCTTTTAAATTTAAATGCCACTTAATGTTAATAATAGACGCAATATCTTCTATATTTTCGCACCATTGCACCAATTTTAAGCCACTTTTTCGGGTATAAAATGCGGGCAGTTCGTCGGTTTGATAGCCAATTATAGGCACACCTTGGGTTTCTAAATATTCTAAGGTTAAACCTAAATCTAAAATAGATTTTGCTCCTGCGCAAACAACTGCCACATTGGTGTTAGCCAGTTCGGTTAAATCGGCAGAAATATCGAAAGTTGATGCTGCCCCGCGATGAACACCGCCAATGCCACCCGTTACAAAAACTTTGATACCTGCCATATTTGCAATTATCATTGTAGAAGCAACCGTTGTAGCCCCATGAATTTTTTGCGCAACCACCAAAGGAATATCGCGCCGGCTAACTTTCATCATATTTGGCGATTTACCCATTATTTCTAGCTCTTCGGCGCTTAATCCAACCTTTAAAATGCCATTTATAATACCAATTGTTGCTGGTATAGCTCCATTTTCGCGAATTATCTGCTCGCATCTTTTGGCAGTTTCTACGTTTTGGGGGTAGGGCATTCCGTGTGCAATAATCGTTGATTCGAGTGCTACAACAGGCTTATTTTCTGCCAAACTTTGTTTTATTTCGGGCTTTATATCAAGGTATTTTTCGAGCATATTTTGTGTGTTTTTATGATTTTCTCAACAAAATCTATGTTTATATGTTTATTTACGGTGTTTATATTTGTTAAGGCAGCCAAAGACATAGCTGTTGCAAAAACGGCAGAATCGTGTAGCGTTTTTTGGTGCAAATGGCTATACACCAAGCCTGCCATATAGGCATCGCCAGCGCCCGACGTATTTACTGGCTCGATATTAATTTGTTCGACAAAGCCTCGTTCCGATTTATTGGCATAAAAACACCCCTTTTTGCCCATTGTTATGTATATTTGTTGCACACCTTTTGTTATAAAATAATCTGCCATTAACAATAAGTCGCTTTGTTTTTTCATTTTTATGCCCGTAAGTGTTTCGGCTTCTGCCAAATTTGGTTTAATGGCATAAAACTTTCCGATAAAATCTTTCACTTTTTTTGCTTTGGTTGTTGATACTACATCTAAAAAAATGGGAATATTGGCAAATTCATCAACAATATATCGCAAAGTATCTTCTGTAAGGTTAGTTTCGGCAATAATTATTGGACATTGGTTAATAAAACCCGATTTTGTTTCTATATATCCGGGGCTTAGTTTGTTCATTATGTCGGTATTAACAATTGCCAGTTCTAAGTTTTTCTGTAAATTATTTATTGACAGATACAAAGCTGTAGATTCGTTGTCAGCAAAAACACAATGATTGGTTTTTATGTTTGATTGATGGCATAAATCGAGCAAAATTTTACCCCATACATCGTTGCCAATAGCAGAAATTAAATCTACATCGAGGTTTAACAGCGCTAAATTTTCGGCAATATTACGGGCAACGCCGCCCGGTGTTATAAAAATCTGACCTGGATTTGAATCGTTTTTTATCAACGCCACATTTGGCATACCCGTAACATCAAGTATCGAAGCTCCGATAACAACTGTTTTTTTTTCGTGTATTTGGGGCATAAATGGGTGTTTTAGGATACAAAGATACGCCAAATTTGCGAGGTTTGCAAATTTGGCGTATTGTTTTATAATTTTTCAATTTCTTCCTCGCTGAGTCCTGTTATATCAGAAATAGCTGCAAATGAGAAACCTTTGTCTTTCATTTTTTTTGCAATTTCGATTTTGCCTTTGATTTCTCCATTCCCTCATTCCCTTCTCCATTCCCTTCTCCCTTCCTTTTTCTTCGCCTTCATCTCATGGCTCTTCGGCATCAACCATTAGCGTATGTTGTTGGCTGGCAATATCGTGCAAGTTTCTGAGGTAGCGTTGATAGGCTTTGTATTCGGTTTCGCTCATTTTCATCTTATCTAATTTATCTTTTGTTCAGATAAACCTTGAGCGGTAAAATCGTCGCACTTCTCCGTTTTTTAAAAATAAATCCATTCGTCCAATTTATCTTTTACGCGGTCGTTAAATTTATCCACTTTTATTAGCCAATATTCCGGAAAAATTTGGCTGGGATTATCCTTATTATACAAATCTTTTTGCTTGCCTGATAAGTTTAATATATCGCCTTTATGTATGCCTTTGAAGCTGGTTGTTCCATGATATACGTAATCTTTGCCTTGCCCTAAGTCGAAGTACGCAATTGTTACAGAAATTACTTTTTTTACTTTGGCATAAGGTTCGCCCTCTTTGATGTGTTCGGTTATGGCTTTTGAGGTGCCAAACAAAATTCGGTGAAGGTAGTCGTATTCTTTGCTATTTTGCACTTCGATGATAACTAGCTCGTTTTTGCTATTTTCCACCAAAATATCTACCCGATTATGTTTGTCGTTTTCGGTTTCTTTGTTGCTTTCGCTGTCCAAAATTTGCATTATTTTTATGCTCTCGCCTAAAAGTTCTGTCAAAAATCCTTCCAAAATATCAAAATTGGCTTTGTGGCGAAGCATTTTTTTCATTGCCCAATCAAAACGTATGAGCTGTTTTGCTTTTTTCATGATACAAATAGTATTTTAATGCAAAGATACACCAAATTTGCGAGATTTGCAAATTTGGCGTATTGTTTTATAATTTTTCAATTTCCTCTTCGCTAAGTCCAGTAGCTTTTACAATATCTGAAATAGCAAGCCCTATTTGTTTCATGTTTCTTGCAACAGATTTTATTCCTTTCTCCATTCCTTTCTCCATTCCCTTCTCTTCGCCCTTTTTCAGCCATTCTTCAGCATCAACCATTTTGGTGTGTTGTTCGCTGGCAATATCGTGCAAGTTTCTGAGGTAGCGTTGATAGGCTTTGTATTCGGTTTCGCTCATTTTCATCTTATCTAATTTATCTTTTGCTTCAGATAAACCTTGAGCGGTAAAATCGTCGCGCACTTCTCCGTTTTTTAAAAAATAAATCCATTCGTCCAATTTATCTTTTACGCGGTCGTTAAATTTATCCACTTTTATTAGCCAATATTCTGGAAAAATTTGGTTTGGATTATCCTTATTATACAAATCTTTTGCTTGCCTGATAAGTTTAATATATCGCCTTTATGTATGCCTTTAAAGTTGGTTGTTCCATGATATACGTAATCTTTACCTTGCCCTAAGTCGAAGTACGCAATTGTTACAGAAATTATTTTTTTTACTTTGGCATAAGGTTCGCCCTCTTTGATGTGTTCGGTTATGGCTTTTGAGGTGCCAAACAAAATTCGGTGAAGGTAGTCGTATTCTTTACTATTTTGTACTTCGATGATAACTAGTTCGTTTTTGCTATTTTCCACCAAAATATCTACTCGATTATGCTTGTCATTTTCGGTTTCTTTGTTGCTTTCGCTGTCCAAAATTTGCATTATTTTTATGCTCTCGCCTAAAAGTTCTGTCAAAAATCCTTCCAAAATATCAAAATTGGCTTTGTGGCGAAGCATTTTTTTCATTGCCCAATCAAAACGTATTAGTTGTTTTGCTTTTTCATGATACAAATAGTATTTTAATGCAAGATACACCAAATTTGCGAGATTTGCAAATTTGGTGTATCAGTTTATAATTTTTCAATTTCTTCCTCGCTGAGTCCTGTTATATCAGAAATAGCTGCAAATGAGAAACCTTTGTCTTTCATTTTTTTTGCAACAGTCATCACTCCTTTTCCATACCCTTTCTCCATACCCTTTCCATACCCTTTTCCATAGCTTTTTCTTCTGCTAATTTCTTTTCACCTCTTTCGTCTTGTACATGCATACTTAGGTTATCATAAGCAATAAGTTCTTCTTTTCCAAGTATATTTATCGGCTTCTTGATAAGCAGTTTTCAGTCCTTCATCTTCCACATTGTCTGGAATTACGTCTAAATGA
>JADKCK010000070.1 GCA_016718845.1 Sphingobacteriales bacterium | reverse complement strand
TGAGTTTCGAGGGTTTCGATTTCTTGTTTTGTTTTAAACGAGAAGAAACGGAGGTATTTGCTGGCATCGTCGTCGGCTTGATTTAGCCAAAATTGGTAAAATTTGTAGGGCGATGTTTTATTGGCATCTAACCAAACATTGTCGCCTGTTGCCGATTTACCAAATTTCGAGCCGTCGGCGCGTGTTACTAATTGTATAGATATGGCATAGGCTTTTGCCCCTTCGTTGCCCATCCGACGGATAAGTCTGGTGCCAGTTACAATATTGCCCCATTGGTCGGAGCCACCCATTTGCAATTTGCAGTTTTTGTGGGTATATAGGTGCTGAAAATCGTAGCCTTGTATAAGTTGGTAGGTAAATTCGGTGTAAGATATACCCGATTCGCGCTCCATTCGGTTTTTAACCGAGTCTTTTGCCAACATATAGCTAACGGTGATGTGTTTGCCCACATCGCGCAAAAAATCCAACACATTTATCTCTTTAAACCAGTCGTAGTTGTTTACTAGTTCGGCGGCATTTGGTGCGGTGCTATCAAAATCTAAAAACTTAGCCAATTGATTTTTAAGACAGCTAAGGTTGTGTTGTAATATATCGTCCGACAAAAGGTTTCTTTCGGTCGAGCGTCCCGAGGGGTCGCCGACCATGCCTGTTGCTCCGCCAACAAGTGCAAAAGGTTTGTGCCCGCATTGTTGAAAACGGCGCAGTAGTATTATTTGAGCTAAACTACCTACGTGCAGCGAGTCGGCTGTTGGGTCGAAACCGATGTAGGCGTTGGTCATTTCTTTGTTTAGTTGTTCTTCGGTGCCGGGCATTATGTCGTGGAGTTGTCCACGCCAGCGTAGTTCTTCAACAAAATTCATAAATTAGTACTTAGTTTTGGGGCTAGTGGATAATAATTTGGTGTTGTTTTGATTTTGGGTGCAAAGGTACGCTTTTTGTGGTTAATAATGGTTATTTGTTTTGATTTTTGCTTAAAATAAAGCGTTAAAATAAGGGTTTTTAGGAAGTGATACTCTGGTACGCACAAAATCCCGAAACCAATTAGGTTTTGGGATTTTGTCTTGTTGTTTTATACCCTTAGATGAATGATGTATTTTTCTTCGAAATAGGTTTCGGGAAAATAATTGTAGATGGGGTAAATTTTGGCTTTTCGTTTTACGGTGGCTAGCTCTTCGGTAAGGTCGCCGCCTTTAAGCAACAGTAAGCCGTTGCCAATTTTGTTGTAGCTTTCGTCTTTGTTGGTAAGCACCAAACGTTGTGCAAAGTGATACAAATCGGATAGGGGTAATGTGCCGCGCGATAGTATAAAGTCGAAGGTTTTTTGGTGTAGTTGTTCGGCTCGTAGGTGTTCGGCTTTTACGTTGGTTAAGCCCAATGCTTGGATAATTTCGTTGCAAACCCTTATTTTTTTGCCTGTTCCATCAATCAAATGAAACCTGCATTCGGGTAGTACAATGGCTAACGGAATGCCGGGAAAGCCGCCACCTGTGCCAATGTCTAAAAATTGGGTAAAGGGTTTAAAGTTGGTTACTTTGGCAATGCTCAACGAGTGCAATACGTGATGAAGATACAAATTGTCGATGTCTTTGCGCGAAATGACATTAATTTTTTCGTTCCACTCGCGGTATAAAGGCATTAACTGTGTTAATTGTGCAATTTGCAGCGGTGTTAATTTCGAGAAATAGGATAGAATTTCGTCCATTTTTTAGTGGATAGTTTTTTGTGGGTATTTTTTAGCAAATGTTTGATAAAGCGTGTATTTATTTGATGTTTAAGTTGCCGATTTACTCAGCTTTCACAGTCAATAATTTTGTAATCAATAATCAAAAAGGGCTTTTTGTTTTTTTTAGCAAAAAATAATCTACAATAATACTGCCGTTGTATCTGCCAGTAGGGGCAAAGCTGCTGTTAGGTAATTTATTTTGGGCGATGAGTTGTTGTGCGGTTTTTCGTTTTTGTAACCATTTGGGTAAGTGTAAAACAAAATCCCAATTGGCACGTAAAATAATTGTAGCATCATTTTTTTTGCCGCCCATTGCCGATTTTAGGGCTGCCACTACATCGAGCAACAAACGCAGCGGTAGTAATATAAAAAGCTCAAAGGTACGCAGATTTTTGCATAACATTACTAAATTGTTTCTAAAATTGTAGTACAATTTGCGAGGGCTGCCATAAGGTAGGCTTCCGCCGCCTAAATGATACACCACCGATTGTGGGCAAACCATAATTTTATAGCCTGCTTGTTTGGCTCGCCAGCATAGGTCAATTTCTTCCATGTGGGCAAAAAAATCGGTATCTAAGCCACCTAATGCCCAAAAAGCATCGGCACGCACAAACATAGCAGCACCACTTGCCCAAAACACTTCGGTATTGGTGTTGTATTGCCCATTGTCAATTTCGCACACATCAAAAAAACGTCCTCGACAAAAAACATACCCTAAGCGGTCAATACAGCCGCCAGCAGCACCTGCATACTCAAAGTAAGTGGGTTGTAAATCGGAGCGTATTTTGGGTTGTACTGCAAAAATAGTGGGGTCGTTTGTCATCAATTCAACAATAGGTGCTATCCAATTGGCAGTAACAGCCACATCGGAGTTTAGCAGTACATAATAATCTGCCGAAACGTGTTTTAAACCCACATTGTAGCCACCCACAAAGCCTAAGTTTTGGGTATTGCAAACAAGGGTTATTTGTGGGTAATTTTTTTGTACAAAGCTAATACTATCGTCTGTCGAGGCATTATCTATCATCACCAATTGCGTATTAGGGTATTGGCTATACGCTATTACCGATGGCAGGTATTGTTCGAGGAGCGATTTACCGTTCCAGTTAAGTATACAAACGGCAATACTTGGTGGTTTAGAAACAGACATAAAGGGGGCTAACGATGATGTAAATAGGTAGATGCAAGAAATAAAGGTGCGAAAATACCACCATTATCCGAGAATTGGGTATAGTTGGTACTGTTTTTTGCTAATCTGCTTAAATATTCATTTATTTTAATACAGTAAAATAACTGTATACTTGTCTGTTTCTTTTCGAAAACAAACTTTTTTTACACAATCCGCCAATAATCTTGATTAATATTGTGCAAGTTCGAGATAATTTTGTAACTTTGCACTTACTTAACTTACTTAATAAATTCAAAGATTTCATGAACAGATTTTTGCTACTTGCATCGCTTTCACTCTTTTTTATGGCAATAACCATAACCAATGTTGTTGCCCAAGAGAAACCAAACACTCGGTGGGACTATAAGCCCTATTACGGAACAAACCGTACAAGTCCTTTTACACAAGGGGGGATTATTACCCCCAAAGGAGAAGAGATTGGTTGCTCACATGATGAAATGCACGACAGACGCATGGCTACCGATGCCGATTATCGGCGTAGGTACGTAGCCACTCAAGAGGCAGTCTATCAAATTGTAAAGCAACAATTAGAAGACGAGCGAAACAACAAAACGTCAAAAGACAAGCACAAAAGTACTATTCTCGAGCGCATGTCGTCGCCGTGTACTACTGGGGGCAATTCTAATGTATTAACCATACCTGTTGTGATACATGTGATGCACTTATCTGGCACGGCAGTTGGTACAAACGAAAACATTAGTGATGCACAAATTCAGGCGGGTATTCAACACCTAAATGATGCCTTCCGTAATATTGGCTCTTATGCTGGCGGTCCGTATTTTACCAATGCGGGTATCCCAAGTGTTGATGTGGAAATACAGTTTTGTTTAGCCTCGCGCGACCCTAACGGAAACTCAACCACTGGTATTAACCGCGTATCAACAAGCATGTCTAATTTATTTAGTGATGATATTGTTTCGGGTAGCACTACCCAAGATGATGCCCTTAAAGCACTATCTTTTTGGAACTCTAATAACTACATGAATGTTTGGTTGGTCAACGAAATTTGTTCGTCGGCACCCTCAACAGGTTGCAGTACCGCTGGGTACGCCTATTTAGCTGGAGCACACGGACAAACCTACGACGGGATAGTGAACGAAGCTAGGTTTTGGGGTAGTAATGCTAACAACAGCAAAGTGCATATCCACGAAGTAGGGCATTACCTTAATTTATCGCATACCTTTAACGACCCCGATGGATCGGGTGTTTTAACCTCGTGCGATAATAGTAATTGTTTAACACAAGGCGATTTTGTATCCGACACACCACCCGATGCCGGAACAACTGCCTACAGTTGTTCAACAAGCCAAACCGCAAACACCTGTAGTACCGATGCCAACGATACCTCGCCCAATAATCCGTTTACAACCGATGTACAAGATATTTACGAGGATTACATGGATTATGGATTTCAATCGTGCCAAAACACCTTTACTCCTGCTCAAAAAATACGCATGAGGGCAGCACTATTAGGTATTAGGTCGAGTTTACTTAGCTCCGAAGGCTGCATACCTGTGGTGTCGCGCGAGGCGGGGATTACCAATATCGTAAATCCTAACGGCACCGAGTGTACTTCGCCACTTGCGCCTATTGTTGCTGTTAAAAATTATGGTACAGCTGCCATTACATCTTTGATAATTAGTTACCAAACAGATGGCGGTACTGTTGCTACCTATACATGGACAGGCTCGTTGGCAGCCGGAGCATCAACCAACATTACTTTGCCCAACATTAGCTTTGCCACCGGAAGCCACACTTTTTATGCTTATATCTCGAGTGTAAACGGAGCAGGTGCCGATACCCATGCCAATAACGACAACTATTGTGTTACGTTTCTTAACGACCCCGTCACTACTTTTCCGTATTGCGAAAACTTTGAAAGTGGCAACCTTAATAACTGGTCAATTCAAAACCCCGATAATAGTGCTACTTGGACTACCTATTCGGGCTTAAATTGTGGACATGGTACGGCTGCATTTCTTAATTTTTATAATTACGGCGCTGTCGGGCAACAAGACCGTTTGGTGTCAAAAACACTTAATCTTAGCTCCTTATCCAATGCCATGCTAACCTTTGATGTTGCTTATGCTGCCTATGCGAGTAATTATTCAGATGGTTTGCAAGTGCAAATTTCTACCGATTGCGGCGAAACATTTACCACTACTATTTACAATAAATCGGGAGCAACGCTTTCCACGGCAGGTTCGTATCAAACCAGCGAATTTTTCCCAACTACTTGCCCCACTCATTGGCGCACCGAAAACCTTAACCTAAGTGCCTACGCAGGTAGCACCATTACCATTAGTTTTACATCGGTAAATGCTTTTGGCAATAACTTGTTTATAGACAACATTTGCGTAAAACAATGTGCTACTTTAGCCCTAACACCAAGTTGTGTAAGCGGACCCGGCACAGGCGTACTTACACCTACCTTTACATCGGGGGCTGGTGGTACGCCAACCTACAATCCATCTACACTTACTGGCTTAGCAAACGGAACGTATACCGTTACTGTTACCGAGTCTCCAATTGGTTGTAGTGCTACCGCATCGGCAACCATTAATTGTGTTGCCACTTGTCCTACTTTAACGGCTGCTGCTCCGGTGGCAATAGTTAGTAGTCAAAGCTCGTGTAGCAATTGTACTTTAAGTGGTGGGGTAATTGCTGCTCCCGCAACGTCTTGCCCTGCGGGTTCTACCCTGCAATACTCTACCGATGGCGGCACTAATTGGAGTACAACATTGCCTACCTATAACCAAACAACAGCCATAACAGTACTTACTCGGTGTAATTGCGATGCCAATAATGCCACATCAAGCCCAACAAGTAGTGTAACTACTGTGCCGGGTGTTTGCACCCCAATTACTGCCACTGCCACACCCACGCAACCGAGTTGCGGTTTGAGCAATGGTAGTATTAGTGTTACGCCAACAGGCGGTACTTACGCTTGGACAGGTGGTTTGTCGGGCGCTAATCCAACCAACGTAGCTTCGGGTACTTATACAGTTACAGTTACTTTGGGCGGATGTAGCTCAACGGTATCAGCAACACTTACTACCTCAACAGTACTAACTGCCACTGCCACACCCACGCAACCGAGTTGCGGTTTGAGCAATGGTAGTATTAGTGTTACGCCAACAGGCGGTACTTACGCTTGGACAGGTGGTTTATCGGGCGAAAACCCAACAAACGTAGCTTCGGGTACTTATACAGTTACAGTTACTTCGGGTGGATGTAGTGCTACTGCATCGGCAACATTAAATACATCATCGGGTATTACGGCATCTGCCACACCTACACAGCCCACTTGTGGTTTAAGCAATGGCAGCATATCGGTAACACCAACAGGCGGTACTTACGCTTGGACAGGTGGTTTATCGGGCGAAAACCCAACCAACGTAGCTTCGGGTACTTATACAGTTACAGTTACTTTGGGCGGATGTAGCTCAACGGTATCGGCAACACTTACTACTTCATCTGCCCTAACTGCCACCGCCACACCTACCCAACCGAGTTGCGGTTTGAGCAATGGCAGCATATCGGTAACACCAACAGGCGGTACTTACGCTTGGACGGGTGGTTTGTCGGGCGAAACCAACAAATGTAGCCGGGTACTTATACGGTAACGGTTACTTGGGCGGATGTAGTGCTACTGCATCGGCAACACTTAATACTTCATCGCCCTAACTGCCACCGCCACGCCACCCAACCCATTGCGGTTTGAGCAATGGTAGCATATGGTTACACCAACAGGCGGTACTTCCGCTTGGACGGGTGGTTTGTCGGGCGAACACCCAACAAATGTAGCCGCAGGTACTTATAAGGTAACGGTAACTTCGGGCGGATGTACGGCTACCGCATCGGTTACATTAAATACTTCATCGGGTATTACGGCATCGGCCACGCCTACGCAACCCACTTGCGGTTTGAGCAATGGCAGCATATCGGTAACACCAACAGGCGGTACTTATGCTTGGACAGGCGGTTTGTCGGGCGAAAATCCAACAAACGTAGCTTCGGGTACTTATACGGTAACGGTTACTTCGGGCGGATGTAGTGCTACTGCATCGGCAACACTAAATACTTCAACAGCCCTAACTGCCACTGCCACGCCTACCCAACCGAGTTGCGGTTTGAGCAATGGTAGCATATCGGTAACACCAACAGGTGCTACATACACTTGGACAGGTGGTTTGTCGGGCGAAAATCCAACCAACGTAGCCGCAGGTACTTATACGGTAACGGTTACTTCGGGCGGATGTACGGCTACCGCATCGGTTACATTAAATACTTCGTCGGGTATTACGGCAGCGGCAACACCCACACAACCCACTTGTGGTTTAAGCAATGGTAGCATTAGTGTAACACCAACAGGCGGTACTTATGCTTGGACGGGTGGTTTGTCGGGCGAAAATCCAACCAACGTAGCCGCAGGTACTTATACGGTAACGGTTACTTCGGGCGGATGTAGTGCTACCGCATCGGCAACACTTAATACTTCAACAGCCCTAACTGCCACTGCCACGCCTAGCCAACCCACTTGCGGTTTAAGCAATGGTAGCATTAGTGTAACACCAACAGGCGGCACATACACTTGGACGGGTGGTTTGTCGGGCGAAAATTCAACAAACGTAGCTTCGGGTACTTATACGGTAACGGTTACTTCGGGCGGATGTAGTGCTACCGCATCGGCAACACTTAATACTTCAACAGCCCTAACTGCCACTGCCACGCCTACCCAACCGAGTTGCGGTTTAAGCAATGGTAGTATATCAGTAACGCCAACAGGTGGTGCTTACGCTTGGACAGGCGGTTTGTCGGGCGAAAATCCAACCAACGTAGCCGCAGGTACTTATACCGTAACGGTTACTTCGGGTGGATGTACGGCTACCGCATCGGCAATAATTAATACCTCAACAGCTTTAACTGCCACTGCTACGCCTACCCAACCCAGTTGCGGTTTGAGCAATGGTAGTATTAGTGTAACGCCAACAGGCGGTACTTACGCTTGGACAGGTGGTTTGTCAGGCTCTAATCCAACCAACGTAGCAGCAGGCACTTATACGGTAACGGTTACTTTGGGCGGATGTAGTGCTACCGCATCGGTTACATTAGTTGCGGTTGTAACAACGCCTACGGCAAGTAATACAAGTCCAGTATGTGTGGGTGGTATTACTACATTAAATGTAAATCCAAACACGCCAATAGGTGTAACGGCTACGGCTTATGCTTGGAGTGGACCCGCAGGTACGGCAAATATCCAAAATCCGAACATCAAAAATATGACACTTGCCAAAGCAGGTGTTTATACGGTAACAGTAACGTACAGCAATGGTTGTACGGCAACGGCAACAACTACGGTAGTTGTTACTGCATCGGCGGTTATTAGTTCGGTGGTGCCAAGTTGTGTAAGTGGCGTGGGTAGAATTACGGTAAATGCCACAGGTACGGGTTTAAACTATAATATTGGCAGCGGTGTGCAAAGCAGTAACGTGTTTAATGGCTTGAGCAACGGTAGCTATACGGTAACGGTGATAAATACAAACGGTTGTACCGCAACAGCTAATGTGGCGGTTAACTGCTCGGCATGTCCTAGTGCTGTGGCTAGTAATAATAGCCCTGTTTGTACGGGCGGTACCATCAATTTAATGGTAAATCCGAACTTGCCAATGGGTACAACCGCTACCTATTTGTGGAGCGGACCGGGTGGTACGGCAACTTTGCAAAATCCAACCCTTACAAATGCCACGCCTGTTAAAGCGGGTGTTTATACCGTAACGGTAACATACAGCAATGGTTGTATATCAACATCGTCAACCACGGTTACCTTATCTCCGTCGCTTTCGGGTGGTATTTCTGGGGCATCTTCGTTTTGTGTGGGCGGCTCTGTTGTTTTAACAGCAAGCGGCGGCGGCACTTATTTGTGGAGTACCAGTGCAACAACGGCTGCTATTACGGTTACTGCGGCAGGTACTTATGTGGTAACGATAACAAACGGAACGGCTTGCAAACGTATTAGCAAAACATTAACTACCACAACTTGCAAAAATACAGATGCGACAATGCCCGAAACTTTGTTGGTAACACCCAACCCATTTGCCACACGAGCTACCGTTGAGTTTATGACCAATAGTACAGGTAACACCCGTATTGATGTGTATAGTATCGAGGGCAGACAGGTGGCAAATCTTTACAACGCAAACACCCAAGCTGGCGAAATCTACCAAGTAACCCTAGACGGGGCTAACTTGCCAAGCGGTATGTATTTTGTAGAGATGACCAACGCCAACGGTAAGAGAACATTGGTAAAAGCAATGATTAGCTATTAACAATAATTGTACGACTGCAAAAAACGGTGACGCTCTTTTGAGCGTCACCGTTTTTTGTAGTTTGTAGTGTTTTAGGGTGATGTGATGGTGTTTTAAACCCTATTATTGGGCATTAAACCTCCATTTAAAGAGGCAATTATAGTTCAGGGCGTAAGGTAACATATCCGTTCATTAACCGCGGTGTGTAATTACCTCAATATTCTTAGTGCTAAGCGCCCTGCATTTTGTTGATAAAGGCTAAAGTCGTTGGTGTTTACAATACCATCAAGGTTTAGGTCGGCGCGGTTATAGGTGTTGTTGCCCAATTGTTGTGCGTATTGGTTGTAATCGGCGTAGTTAATAATGCCATTGGTGGCGGCATCGGCGGCTGGCAGGGCGTAAATATTAGGTGCAATTTGTATGGATTGGGTAGTGCCACCTTCTATATTGTTTAGTTGTGTAAAATCGAAGGGGGTGACATTGGGCAGACTTATGGGATTATTGCTTAAAATGGGTAAGTGGTTTCGGTGCTTAATGGCTATAAAATAGTTTTGCCCGTTGTTTAGATTCGGCAGGTTGATACCCTCGCGTCCGTACTTATCGAGCAATGTGCCATCGGCTCGTAAAAAGGCAGCTTGGCGGCTAATTACAGAGGTATCTGTTGTGCGTCGAGCCTCTACCAATACCCAATCGGTGGTGTTTGGTGGCAATACACGGGCTTCGTATACGCTTTCGGTGCCATTGTAGTTGGTGGGGGCGGTATTATAGGGCTGTTGAAGTGGCAGTAAACTGTTGGTTTTTAGTGCCGTAGACATGGCATTTAAGGCAGGTTGATAAGCACCTTGCAACAGCACTTTACCCTTGAAACGAGCAGCAGGGGCAGCAATGCAATCGGGAGCGGAGGGGTTATTGCAACGTACCCAAACCGAATAACTACGCGGAGGTAACTCGACATACATTTGGTTGCTGCCGTTTACAACTGCATACGGAAAATTAGACCGTCCAAGTACATCTACCAAAGTATCGCCTGTGGCTAAACCACCTGTACCGGTATTTACGGTTTGGTCTAATCGCAGGGTTTCGCCCGAGAAGTTAATGGCTACTACCACATCGTTGCCTGTTGGGGTGTTGTACATTTGGTACATAAGGGTCGTGTTAGCATATCCGCCCAAAAAGTTTTGACCATAAGGCGTATCAAAGCGGCTCAAATAATCTATGGCGGTACTACCATATATATACTGCCTATGCACATTCCATAGCTCGTCTATTTGGCTTTTGAGCGATGCGTTAGGCATATAACTTAGGTTATTGCCGTAATAATCGGGGTAAAAAACGGTGGGTAAACCTATTTGGTTGTTGGTTAAAATATAGGCATAGGCAAGCATAGGGTCGCTTTGTACGGCATCGTCGCTGGTTCTAAAATCGTGGTTATTAACAAACGTTACCACATTAAAACTCGATTGATTAGAGGCATTTTTCAGTCCTTCGTTAAATACCTGTCTAACATCATAGCCAAATTGGTCGCAGGCACTTTTAAGTGACCAACGCAGCGGAAAATCGAAAGCACGTACATTGATAGCAGCACTTGCGGCGGGGGTCATACCGCTATAAACGGCGTTTATCCAATCGTTTATTTGGCTGGTACTACTAATGCTTTCGCCTACTACCAAACCAGGGTTTTGCCCTGCTGCATTCATTTGATTAAGCAAATGGCTCACAAACGATGGCTCGAAGTGTTTAACTGCATCCATGCGAAAACCCCTGATGCCTACATTTTGCCACATCCACTTGGTGTAATTGGTTAAGGTATCGCGGGTGGAGGGTATGTTGTGGTCGTAATCATAAAAAAAGTACGGAAAATCTAAATCGCCGCACATAGTAGTGGGGTTTCCGTTGGGTCTAAAATTGGTGTAGTTCATATAGCCGCGCCCGCTTGCTAAGTTGGCGTAGTTGCTATAAGTTTGGTATTTTAGCTGATTAACCACATCGGCAGTGCCATTCCAGATGCCATAAACTCGGTGGTCGGAGTAGTTGCCATTGGTGTTGGTTAGGTAAAACCAAAGGGTATCGGTGGCGTAAGCATTTGAGCTGCCGATAGTTATTTTAAACTCATCAACGGTACATCCGCTGGCATCTATCGTTACTATCATGTCGGTATTAATTGGCAAGGTGTTGCTGCCTTGTGCGCAGTCGCCACCGCCATTACCACTACCACCGTTGTTTTCGTCTTCGTTTTGCGTGCCGTTATAGGGCAGGGTGGCACTTGCTTTGTTGGTGGTGCAATACAGTTTGTAGGTTTTGCCATAAAAAGCGGCATCGCCCGATTTAGAACTTAATTTTACGTAATAATTGCCCGCCGCATTGCCTGTGTTGCCACCAATGGGTAGGTAGCAACGAAATCGGTCGGAGGGATAAGGGCAATTGCTGGCAGGTCCTGGGTAGTTCTCTATCCAACCTTCTACGGCGGGGTTGTCTTCGGCTTTACCGCCATCTCGATGATTGTAGATAACATCGGCGGTGGTTTTTAGGTTCCAGGCATTAAAAGTGGCAATTGTTTGATTTAGATTTTGGCGCGTACCAAAGCCTGTAGCACCCAAGCCAAACTCGCCTAAGTCAAATAGGTCTTTAATGTCGTAACCATTGCTGCTGTTATTAGGCACCGAGCTTGCCCTCGACAAGGGCGGTAGCCACACATAGGTAAAGGCAGCGTTGCTCATATCCATTGCCTTGTTTTTGACGGTATCTGCCCAAAGATAGCCTTGGCTTGTTTTGGGGTAATCCCAATACCAGCCTTGCATCAACAAATCCTGAGCAAACATATTTTGGCAAGAAAACAAACAAAATAGTGCAAAGTAAAAGATGTTTTTCATTGTACTAAAAATTAAGGTGTTTTTGTAAATTTGAGTGACAAAGATAGGGTTTTATTTTGGAGATTTGTTAGGATATTGAAAAAAGGGAGTCTTAAAAAAACAAAAAATCTGCTCGAATAAACAAGCAGATTTTTTAATTGGGCTAAACAAGCTATTTAGGTATGTACTGTATTAATACTTTCGGCAGCGCCTATGCCGTTTGGTGAGCTGCTGTCTGTTGTTTGTGGATAATGAATGGTTACGCTGTTGCTGTTAATAAAATCGAGCATACTTTGTATTGATTTGATGTGGGTGCAGTTAGTAGGCATATCTATTGGTACACCTGCTAGGCGTTGCCCTGCAAAAAGGTGGTCGGTTTGAGGGGCATTGTCGGCTAAATGATTGATGTACGATTGTAAAGAGTCGGTTGGGTTAGTGGTAAAGATACTACAAGTATAGTCGGGTTTTGAATGCAATGCAACCGATACTACATCGCCCAAAGGTACACTTGCGCCCAGATAGGTAATGCGGTTGTTGCGTTTTTTGAGCAAAAAAGCCAAAAATAGCAGGCTAATTTCGTGTGTTTCGCCTTCGGGTAAATACAAGAGGTATTTTTTTTGGGGTAGATGATTGTTTACCTCTAATTTATCGATGGCGGCTATAATTTTTTGGCGGATGAGGTTGCTAATAAAATGCTCTTGTGCAGGGTTTACGGCACCTGTTAGCCACATAATACCAATGCGCTCTAAAAATGGGTAGATGATGTTAATCATTGTATCCTCGAAACCATTATTAGCGATGGCAATGTTGATAATTTTCTCGAAATAAGGTTCATCAACATCAATCATTGCCGTAGTAAGGGCTTTTATTTGTATGTCAAACGAATAATCTTGATTGGCTACATTTTGCAAATGCTCGTAGATGATACTTTTTTCCATCTTGGCAATGTTACCTATTTTGTACCCCTGATTAATAAGTGCCGATATGCAAATAATTATCTTTAAATCTTCATCGCTATAATATCGTATATTGGTGTCGGTTCGTAGGGGTTGAAAAATATTGTAGCGCTGTTCCCAGATGCGCAATGTGTGTGCTTTTACGCCCGATAGGTGTTCAACATCTTTTATAGAATAGTTAGCCATAGTGTTGTGTTTTTCAAAATGTATACCTATAACAAACAAGCCGTAAAATTGTTTAATTTTAAGCTAAAATTGGTTAATTTTGATACAGACATGGAAAAATACTGATTGGGCGGTTGCGCCTGCTTTGCTTTGGGGGTGCCATAGACCGTGCAAATAGGGCAAACCAAGCATCACCCCCAAAAAGACCGATTCCGCGTCAAGCGGGGCAAGTACACTTGTTTAAATAACATACATGAAGTAGGCGACCACTACTTATTTAAGTCGGCATCAAATTGCGGGAGATAGTTTGGGTTAGATAATAGACAAAAATAACCACCAAGTACCTAAGAACACCATAATGGGGTGACGTTCTTAGTTTTTTGGTGGTAAAAAAAACAGAAATTGTTAGGTTTGCTACAAAGTTAAAGTTAGCAGCCCAATTTATTCTTTAATATCGTACTCTTTAATTTTGCGATATAGTGTACGCTCTGATATGCCAAGGTCTAAGGCGGCGTCGCGTCGGCGGTGTTTGTGTTTGGCTAATGCTTTTTCTATTAATTCGCGTTCTTTGTCGGCTATTGATAATGATTCTTCTACTTCTTCCGAGATGCTAAAATCGTCGTGTAGGTTATAGTTGCTGTTGCTTTGCGATTTTACCACCACCGCTGGGGTTCTATTTTCGAGGGTTTTGTAGCTATTTAGGTTACTATCAAAATACTCTTTGCTTATTGCCGACGAAGGCATAGACATATTGTTGGGGTTAGGGCTGGGCGTGATGCCGTTATTGCTTAGGTGGGTCATAAACTGTTTAAGGTCGGCAACATCTTGTCGCATTTCGAACAGTATTTTGTAGAGTATTTCGCGCTCCGAGAAGCCATAATCCGAGCCACCGTTGCCCATACTGCTAGTGGGTACAATGGCGGGTAAAAGGCGCGAGTTGGTGTTTAGTTGGGGCAGGTATCGGAGCAAATCTTGGGCATTTAGGTTGCGCTCAATGGCAAGTACCGACAGTTGCTCGGCAATGTTTTTTAGCTCGCGGATGTTACCCGGAAAGGGATAATTTAGCAGCAAATCGCGGGCATCTTCGCTCAAAGATATGGGTTGTATGCGGTGGCGCTCGCCAAAGTCGGTGGTAAATTTACGAAATAGTAGGTAAATATCTTCTTTACGTTCGCGCAGTGCCAATATGTGTATCGGTACGGTATTGAGGCGGTAGTACAGGTCTTCGCGAAACTTACCATTACGTACTGCTTCGGCAAGGTTTACGTTGGTAGCTGCAATAACGCGCACATCGGTACGCAATGGTTTCGACGAGCCTACGCGTATAAACTCGCCTGTTTCGAGTACGCGCAAAAGCCTTGCTTGGGTGCTTAGGGGCATTTCGCCTACTTCGTCCAAAAATATGGTTCCACCATTAACTACCTCAAAATAACCTTTGCGGGTATCGGCAGCGCCTGTAAACGAGCCTTTTTCGTGACCAAAAAGTTCTGAGTCTATCGTTCCTTCGGGGATAGCTCCGCAATTAACGGCTATTAGGTTTTGGTGTTTTCGGGCGCTTAGGGCATGTATAACCTGCGAAAATACCTCTTTTCCGGCTCCGCTTTCGCCCAATATCAATACGGTTAGGTCGGTTGGGGCAACACGCACAGCGATGCTAAGGGCGTTGTTTAAAGCTGGCGAATTGCCAATGATACCAAAGCGTTGTTTAACGGTTTGTATGTCCATATTAAGATAAGGATTTTTAAGTTTGATGGGGTTTGTTTAAAATAGGAGAGGAGCGGAGGTTAGTGTAGTCCATTTTCTAGGTCTTCTATTTCTTCGGGGCTGGGTTGCTCTAAGGGGTTGATAACTGCCCAACCGATAAGCGGGCGCAGTGCCATTGTTTCGGGGTTTTGTTCTACCCCCAAAAAACCTGCCCACAATTGTAATTTGCTAAGTGCGCCATTATCATCAAGTATAAAATCGGTTTTGGCTGCATTTAACGTAAAGCAACTGGGGTAAACGCCATAACTGCTTTCCTGCAAGTGAACAAAGTTGTTGGGGTATTTTTTTTTCAGTTCGTTGATTTTATTTTTGGGATTTTCTGTGCATTTTAGGGGTATCTTAGCGATTAGGCTGTCCTTGCGTTGATTTTTGAATACCGTTATAACATCATCATTGAGCATGTCGTTTTTTTTATACGCCCCATACTCGTAGATATAGGGATACAACTTACCTATCCAGCCTGTTATTCTTTCTTCCCCACCGCAACCTCCATATTCAGGAAATTTGTAGATGCCTTCCCAGAAATTTTTATCTACTTTACCTTTTGCTGCATTTTCAAATTGTGCCAATATGAGGTCTAAGTCGTCTGTCCACCAATCTAAATTGTAGTAACTTAGTTTTTTTGCAGATTCGCGCAACTTTTTCCAGTCGTTAGGTGTACCTTCGAGTGTAATTTGCGGGATGCCGCAACTGATGGTCATTCTATAGACAAAATAATGAGAGGTGGTTTTCATCAGGGTTACTTGAAAAGCAGTAGTGTGCGTAGGAGTAGTTGTAGAAAATTGTTGCACTAAATTATCGTACAAATTTTGTTTGGTGTTTGCTTTTATTTCTTCGCCAAACTTACCTATTAGTGTTTGCCAAACGATGGTGTTTTGGGTAGTATCAAACAAAATGTCTTTATAGGCATCAGCACTTACGGTAAGCGTTTTTTTGCACTGAAAATTAACCGCTTTATCACGCAAAGCCTCGGCATTTAAATCAAAATGATTGGCAACGCCTTGTTCTATTACTAACCAAATCATGTCGGGCGATATAACTAAAGGGCGATGATCGGCAAAAGCCCTTTCAACGGCATAGAAAAACGGGTCTTTTATGGTAAACTCACGGTAGCCTTTTCGGTAGGTTGGAACAAGTTTAGCAGGTACAGCAGAATGAGCTATTATTAGCGGTTTATCAATTGCTTTTTGCAAGGCAGCAGGACTGTTGCGTATGCTGTCGGGCGCGACAATAGTAGGAGCAATGATACTTTGCCTCAGGCACTCGCTAGAAGGTACTTCGAGCAGTGGCTTAAGCTCAGGCACATCGCACAGTTTTATGATTTTTGTGTGTGCTTGTTTGCTTTGAGCAGCCAAAAAAGGTGCTAGAAGTATCCATAAGAATACGAGGACAAGGGGTGGGATGATTCTCATGATTCGGGTTTGGTTAAAAAGATTGAGGTAATTGTCACATCAACTTATTTTGGCGCAAACGATCGTGTAAGCCCGTTAATTTGGGATATTGTTGAACAATGTTTTGTATCTGAAGGGTAAATTCTGCTAATTTATTTTGGTAGATAGCCAATTCTTTGAGTGATACAAGCAGTGGCATGGCAACATTGTATCCCGAAACCCTTTTATCACTAATAAAATGTAGGGCATCTTGCCACATTTTGTCGGCTTTGGGCTCAAGGGCTTTCATGGCTTCGGTGTGTTCTTGAGCAGCTTTTTCGGCTGCTTGTTTTAAACGGTTTTCCTTTACATTTTGTGCTTCGGTTAGTATATCTGCTAGTGTTCGAGCTTTTGTATAGTTGCTGTCGTTATCAGATGTTGGTGTGGGCGATAATTCTTTTAGGCGTTTTAGTAGTTTAGCACTTAAAAATGGTTCGTTATTAAGCAGGCGTTGCAAGAAATTAATTTTTTCTGCATCAGGTAATAGCTCTATTTGTACTTGTTTGTTTGTATCAGCTTGACTCTGAATGCTTTTTGTGGCAGCAACCGACACTATATCTTCGTCAATGTTTAACAAGTTGCAAAAAGCTATGTTTGCCGAGTCTAATTTTTGCAGATTGGCAGGGATGGGTGGTTCTGCGATATCATTGTCATCGTTATCCTCATCCTCATCTTCATCCTCGTAATAATAGTCATCGTTGTAATTGGATAGTGTATTGGCGTGCAGCCAAGCTAGATACAAAAAGCGGTAATCGCCGTTTAGTAGTTGGTCGTATAAGGGCAATAGTTGGGCAAGATACACCTCACCATCTATCCAAAAATCTTCACTGTCTTCTGTCGAAAAATCTAACATCAACAGGGTATAGTTACCTTTAACTAGTAGTTCTATCCTATTTCGAACACAGTAAGGCTCGATAGCTGCTTGGTCGATTAGTTCGGTTAGAAATTTAAAGCCTATTTGTAAATTCCCATAATTGGTTATGTATAAAAAGGCATCGAAATGACTATTTAGACAGTCGCTAGGGTTATAGCGAAAATCGCCGTAGTTGTAAGTAACAGAAAAAGAAGTGTTTGTTGTGTTTCCATGGCTTGACCATTTATCGACTTCTTTCCTTTCTTTCTCGCTCAATGTTCTGCCAATTGTGCGAAATTCGTAGTATTGATACTCGCTCAAGATACTATGTTATTTAGATATTGTAATTGTGTTAAAAAAAGATAGTTTTAGGTAGATGTAGAAGAGTGCTGAAGTGTTTGTATTTTGATACTGGCATAAAGTAGTAGTAACCCTAATACTATACGTTCGGAACTCCAAAATTGCTGTTTTGTTCGTTGTACAATACTTAAAACTGGCTATACCCCAAAACAGTACCTTTCATTGATGCCGATGTGCAACTTTCTATCAATACATCAATATAATCGCCGGGTTGATAGTTTGCTCGGGCAAATATGACCATTTTGTTTTGGTCGGTACGTCCGCAAAGGTCTTGGTCAGAGCGTTTTGAGTTTTTTTCGACCAATACCCTAAATACTTTGCCAATATCTTGCTGGCTACGTAACAACGAGTGTGCATTTTGTTGGGCGATAATTTCTTGTAAACGGCGGTTTTTTATTTCTGTTGGTACGTCGTCGGCATATCGGCGGGCGGCAAGTGTGCCGGGGCGCTCCGAGTACATAAACATGTAAGCCATTTCGTACTGCACATAGTTTTGCATTGCCAAGGTTTCGGCGTGTTCTTCTTCGGTTTCGCCACAAAAGCCTGCGATAACATCGGTAGATATGGCGCAGGTAGGCAAAATACGACGTATTGCCTCGATGCGGTCTATGTACCATTCGCGGTTATAGGTTCGGTTCATGCGTTTAAGCACCGTTGAGCTACCCGATTGTACCGGTAAGTGAATGTATTTGCAGATGTTGTCGTGTGCAGCCATGGTGTGTAGCACATCGTCGGTCATGTCTTTGGGGTGCGAGGTAGAAAAACGCACGCGCAACTTTGGCGACACAAGGGCTACCATTTCTAACAAATTAGCAAAGCTAACAACTTGGTTTGTTTCGGGGTTTTCCCACTTAAACGAGTCTACGTTTTGCCCTAATAAGGTAACTTCTTTGTAGCCACGATTTACTAAATCTTGCACTTCGGCAACAATCGAAAAAGCATTTCGGCTGCGCTCGCGTCCGCGTGTAAAAGGCACTACACAAAAGGCGCACATATTATCGCAGCCGCGCATGATAGACACAAAAGCGCTCACGCCATTGCTGTCCAAACGCACAGGGCTAATGTCGGCATAAGTTTCTTCGCGCGATAGCAATACATTTACTGCCTTCTGACCATGTTCGGCGGTGCCTACTAGGTTGGGCAAGTCGCGGTAGGCATCGGGACCAACTACCATGTCTACAATTTGTTCTTGCTCGAGTAGTTCTTTTTTAAGGCGCTCTGCCATGCAGCCCAATATACCAACAAGGGTATCGGGGCGTTGTTTTTTAACGGTGTTAAGGGTTTTTAAGCGGCGGCGTATGGTTTCTTCGGCTTTTTCGCGTATCGAGCAGGTGTTTAGCAAGATAAGGTCGGCTTGTTCAAAGTTTGGCGTATTGGCAAAGCCTTCTTTTTGTAGGATAGATGCCACTATCTCCGAGTCGCTAAAATTCATTTGGCAACCATAGCTTTCTATGTAAAAATGTTTGCCGTTAAAATTTTGGGGTATTTCGGCGCTTAGTTCAAGGGCTTCGCCTTGTCGGTTGTCCGATAGGGGCGTGTTGTGGTGGGTATGTTGCTTTAGTTCGTTGGCAACGGTTTCTACATCTAGGTGCAAGGTATCTTGGTTCATTGTTATGATAGGTGTTTATTTTTTGTTGTTGAGATGGGGTCGATGAAATTGAGCCTATCTAAAATATTAGGCAGTGTAAAAAGCATAGCTAATTGCTTCGCGTACATTTTCGTTGGTTAGCAAAGGGTGTTTTTGAGTTATGTCGCTAACATTAGCTCCGCTTGCAAGCCACTCTAATATTAAGCTCACACTAATTCGGGTGCCTTTTATACAGGGTTTTCCGTTTAGTATATTGGGATTGGCAGTTATGTATTGGAAGTGTTTCATTTAGATGTTGCTTTTTGGGTTGATGATAGAGAATCGGTTTGTTGAAGGTTATACTTTTACCCCGCAAAGATACGCTCTTTTTTTGAAAAAAGTGACAAATTGGCAGTCAAATTTACCAATTTGGGCTTAAAAAATGTTAAGGTAGTACAATTTTGGTGCAGATGATACAATATACACCCAATAAGTAGTATATTTGCACCGTTTTTGAGGCTGTAGCCATTGTTAAAACCAATTAACACCAACCCCAAGCCAATTTTTAATCTTTCAAACAATATAAATACTGTTTAGTATGAAATTCAAATTATTTTTAGTAGCATTGTGCTTCACTGTTACTTTTACCAACACTGCCATGGCGCAAGCCGACAAATCGCAGCCAAGCAAAACCATGCCAATGCCTGCCGGCTCGGTTAAACCTGCTTCTGCCGACCAAAACCGCGCAGCTTTACAAGAAAAGATGAAAGCTGCTGGTATGCAAAAAGGTGGAGCACCCACCAACGGAAAAATGGATCCCAATGCTCCTAATCCTCGCACGATGGCTATGAACAGCATAAGCGATATACCTTTGCAAAAAGGCGAGAAAAAATTTACCGTAAATGGTTATAAACTCGACTTTTTGTCAAATCCAACCGTAGACCCCGAAGCTGCTCGCGTTAGCATTACCCTTTATACAGGTAAAGACGAAAAGATAGGCAAAATTAATTTTTATGCCGATAATGCAAAAGCACTAAAAGAGAAAAAAGCTTTAGATGATAAAGATGTGGCGAACTTGTCGTACAGCATGGATATGCTAAAAAGCGTACAAGATTTTTTAAGCACCTCGATGCGTAGCTTTTTAGTGATAAATGTAGACTCAAAACAAGCCTACATCACCTCTGATGTAGTACCTACTCGTACTCGATAAACTGTATCGTTTATTATTGCTTGCTTCACTCAAACAAAATGCCGCCCGTACTTACCAATGTAAGAGCGGGCGGTATTTTGTTTAGATATTGATGTTTGATTTGAGTTGAAATGTTGCCTAGTTTTGCGGATACCCCGCTTCTTTCCAGCAGTGCAAAATATTGATTAAACTGTCGGATAAAGCTCCGCTTGGTGGCATAGATTTACTAAGTACTGTTTCTTCGTAAATATGCTCACCATGATTTTTTGCCTGAGTATATGTTTCAAAAACGCCGTCACCTTCGGCAGAACCACCTGTTGCATGGCAACCAAGGCAGTTTTCGCTGATAATTTCTTGTACCTTAAGATCGTAGGTAGCTCCGTCAATAGTGGTACAATCTACATTAGGAATTTTGTCGTGCTTGCAAGCATTAAACGTAACAAGCGTGCCAAAAAATAAGGTGGCTAATAATACAATGCGTTTGGTCATAAAAAACAATTTGGTTAAAAAAACGTTAAAAATGCGTAAGTCGATGCTTAAACGTTAAACAATGCAAAGGTAGTATCTTTAGAGCTAAAAAAAAATAATTACCCTAATTTATTGAATCAAACAAACACCGCGTGTATTTACTAAGTAACTACAAGCGGTGTTTTGTTTAGATATTGGTTTTTGTATTTGAGATGAAATGTTGCCTAGTTTTCGGGATAACCCGCCTCTTTCCAGCAATGTAAAATGTTGATTAAACTGTCGGATAAAGCTCCGCTTGGTGGCATAGATTTACTAAGTACGGACTCTTCGTAAATATCTTCACCTTTGCTTTTTGCTTGAGCATAGGTTTCAAAAACGCCATCACCTTCGGCAGAACCACCCGTTGCATGGCAACCAAGGCAGTTTTCGCTGATAATTTCTTGTACCTTAAGATTGTAAGTTGCTCCGCTAATGGTGCTACAATCTACATCGGGGGCTTTGTCTTTTTTACAGGCGTTAAAGGTAACAAGTGTGCCAAAGACCAAAGCGGCTAATAATACAATACGTTTACTCATAAAGAAATGAAAATTGGTTAAAAAAATGTTGAAAACGTGTAGATTAGATGTTTAAACGTTAATCGCCGCAAAGTTAGTATTTTAGGACTAAAAAAAGACAAACTTTTTGCAATTATTTGGCTTTAAAGGCTTTTTGTTGCCAATTGATAGCGTTTAATTACCGATGATACACCTATTTAGCTCAATTTATACCAAGCATTTTTTGTACAACGCAATGGTATTTTGCAAACCATAATACAGTGCGTCGGTAATTAGGGCATGTCCAATGGATACCTCTTGTAGATTGGCGATATGACTTTTTAGGTATGCCAAGTTCATCAAATTTAAATCGTGCCCCGCATTTAAACCTAAGCCTAATTGTGTGGCAAAATCGGCAGAGCGTTTGTACGGCTCAACAGCGGCTTTGGGGTTGTGTGGATATTGCTCGGCATACGGACCGGTGTAAAACTCAATGCGGTCGGTGGCTACCTCTTTGGCACCTTCAATCATGGCTTCGTTGGTTTCTATAAACAACGATACCCGTATGTTATGGGCATGTAATTGGGCTATCACATCTGCCAAAAACATTTTATGGGTAAGCGTATCCCAACCAGCATTAGAAGTTAACACACCCGGTGGGTCGGGAACCAAAGTGCATTGATGTGGGCGAACAGCCAACACCATCTCTAAAAAACGAGCATCGGGATAACCCTCTATGTTAAACTCGGTGCTAACAATGGGTTTTAGGTCGTACACATCTTGGTATTTAATGTGTCGCTCGTCGGGGCGCGGATGCACCGTAATACCCTCGGCTCCAAAACGCTCGCAATCTTGTGCTACTTGTACTAAATTAGGAAAATTACTGCCTCGGGCATTGCGCAACAAGGCTATTTTGTTGATATTTACACTTAAACGGGTCATAATAATTGATTGTAAATTTGGGATTATTTATTGTATTGCATCACCCAAAAGGCATTTTTTACCTAATGTTAACAACCTTTAATGGATTATTTTGTTCAAAAAAAAGAAATACTATGGCTATTTGAAGTATCTGTTGTATCTTTACGCCCGTAAAATATCACCTCAAAAATTTTTTTTTTACATGACGACAAAGTTTAACTTCAAACAGTTTTTTTTAGTAGCTGCTTGGCTATTAGTGGGTTTGTTGAGTGTGTCGGTGCAGGCACAGCAGCAAAACCCTAACCGTGTTTTACTGCAAGGTTTTTGGTGGGATTATTGGAACAATAATTACCCCAACCGTTGGGCAGATTATCTCTCCGACCTGTCACCACGTTTGCGCACCATTGGCATTAGTGCCGTTTGGGTGCCACCCACCGCCAAAGCCGATGCCTTTTCGCAAGCCAACGTTTGGAAAGGTAACATGGGCTACGGTGCATTTGATAACTACGACTTGGGCGACAAGTACCAAAAAAACTTAACCCGTACCCGATTTGGCGACAAAAACGAGTTGTTGCGCTCGGTAGGTGTTATGCACGCCAATGGCATCGATGTTATTCAGGACATTGTACCCAACCACTTATCATGGGCAGGTAGCGGTACAGGTGCCGGCGGACAAGACCCCAACGCTACATCCATGCTCTCGAATAGCGGTTACAAAAACTTCCGTTATGCTTGTTACACCTCACCCACCGGAGCAAATCGCACCGAAACCGCCAGCGAATACCTAAGCCGTGCAGGGCGTTTTTCTAAAAATTGGTCTAACTTTTATCCCAACCAATTTAACCCCTGTTGCACCAACGACATAAACACGCCCATGTTTGGTCCCGATGTATCTTACGAATCAAGCGCCTATGGTACAAGCAGCAATGCCACTTACAACCCAGCCCAAACCACCGATTATATGCGCACAGGCACACGCAATTGGCTTATTTGGTATAAAAAACAAACAGGTTTTGATGGTGTACGTATTGATGCCATAAAACATTTTGCCCCAACTGTTGCCGAAGATTTTTTGTGGAACCTACAAAATAATGCAGGTTGGGCAAATGGCGGCAACCAAATGTTTGCCGTTGGCGAATGGGTTGGTGGCACCAGCGAGTGCGACACTTGGTGTGCCAATGTGCAAAACCGAGCAGGTACTTTCGATTTTGGCTTACGACAAGAGCTATATTATATGGTAACTGGTATGGGTAACTACAACATTGGTACCTTGGTAAATTATCAGCAACAAAACCGAGCCCGTACTTGTACCTTTGTTAATAGCCACGATACCTTCCGCCCTATATTAGATGCCAATGGCAACTACTCGCAGCCACTTGGTACTGCATCGGGTTGGGATAGCGGCAACGAACTCTGGAACGGACACATAGACCCCCGCGAGCCACGCCTTGCCGCAGCTTATGCCGTTATATTTGGCATGGATGGCACACCTACCGTGTTTTTCGAAGATTTGTTTGATATTGGAACCACCAGCAAACGTTTTACACACCTACCAACTAGCACCACCGACCTACCACAACGCAGCGACATTGCTAATTTGGTATGGTGTTATCAAAACTTAAACTTTAAAGGTGGTAGTTATTTGGTGCGCTGGCAAGCCGCCGATGCCGTAGTTATTGAACGTAGCGGCAAAGCCTTAATTTGTGCCAACGACAACTACACCACTTGGCAAAACCTAACAGGCGTGCAAACCGCCTTTGCCGATGGTACTGTCTTAAAAGATTATTCGGGAGCAACCACCACCACCCGCACCGTTTACGGTGGAGGTAAGGTAGATTTGGCTGTTCCGCCTTGCGATGGCACCGCCCCACAAGGACGACGCGGCTATGCAGTATGGGCTCCAAACGGCATTACTACCAACTATAACCCCGCCGAACGCACCACCACCCAAGAGTGGGAAATGGCAAACGACCTTGGTGACAATGATACCCGCTCGCTGCGCGAAGGTGGCGCAACACCCAACAACTCAACGGCTGTGCGCACGGTAGGTAAAATTTACGTAAAATCGGGCAAGCCCATTACCTACAACCTATACCCAACCAACACCGCCAATGCTTTGCAAATAGGTTTGTTAGATGCAGCAGGCACTATATTGTCGAGTGCAACGGGTACAGGTAATCTTACCAAAACCTACACACCCACCACCACAGGCTGGCTAACCATTAAAATGCGCAACCAATTGGCTACCGTTGCAGGGCAAAGCGCCTTTGTAAAAGTAACCTACACCGCACCCAAAACGCCCAACGCTTTGGCAGCACCCGGCTCGGCAAAAGACGAAACCGACGCACTTGTTAGCGAACAATGGGGCAACGAAGCAGACAACCATATTACCCTTAGCCTATATCCAAACCCCGTGCAACAAAGCAATTTTACAGCAACTATTAGCAGCGAAACAAGCCAACAAGTTACCCTAAACATTATTGATGCTGCCGGACGCACCGTTTACTCAACACCCACGCAACTAACCGAAGGTAAAAACTACATCAACATTAGCCCTGCTAATACCTTGTATCCGGGCGTATACCTATTTAATATAGCGGGTACGAGTATCAACGAAAAACTAATCATAACCCAATAATTAGTTGCGGGCGTTTCGACTACGCCAACGACCAACCATTGAACATACGCTCAACGACCGATTATTGAACATTTTACCGTATATTTTCGGCTCCATAGGAGTCTAATATAGGTAGATGCCTCAATTTACGCCAGCTTGTTTTTTAAAATTTACAACGGAGACACAGATACGGACAAGGGCGGTAAATTTGGGGGGAACTTTACGACTATTTATCCCGACACTATTAGATTGTATGGCTACTAAATCCTGTTAATTCTGAAATCCTGTCGGTTAATATTTTGTAACTATTTAGACCTGTCCAAGTTAAGATTTACACGTTCCTAACCCGTAATATTGGAGGAGGATTTGGCGTAGCTAATTATAGTTTTAGTTCACCCTTCAGTCGTTCAACAATAGCAAACACAGCGGGGCATATAGCCGTATTTTTAAGCGTGATACCCAATAAGGTATGAAACTTGCGGTTGTTGGTATGCGGATACTCGCGGCAGGCAGTTGGGCGATGCTCGTATACCGCACACATATTGTCGCTACCCAAAAATGGGCAGGGCGATTGTTGCAATACATAGTCGTTATCTTCGTCAATATGCAAATAAGTGTCAATAAACTCGCCGGGTTTTAGCCGCAGATACTTTGCTAAACGCTCAATATCTTTGGTTTTAAACAAGGGGCTAGTAGTTTTGCAGCAGTTGGCACACGTAAGGCAATCGTACTGTTCAAATACCTCGTTGTGAATTTGGGCAACTGTATCGTCTAAATTAGCTGGTTTTCGGCGTTTTAGCTGGTCAAAAAAGCGTTTATTAGCACTTTTAGCATCGCGGGCAAGCAAAGGCAACTGTTCGATAGGTGGAGGAAACATGATAAGCGTATGAAAAATAAGCGGCAAAGGTACAAAAAACGTGCTGAACAATTATGTTCGGCACGTTTTTTATTGTAAATAAGCTCTTTGTGAAGCAATTTGATACAGACATTGAAAAGTTGTGATTGGGTGCTTGCGCTTGCTTTGCTTTGGGGGTGCCCGCAACTGTGCAAAGCATGGAAAGCAAATCATCACCCCCAAAAAAGACCGATTCCGCGTCAAGCGGGCGTATTACCATTTTACCGTAATTGTTTGTGGCGTATTGGGTATTAGCACAAAAGGTAAGTTATCAATACGTTTCGAGGTATCGCCGAGGGGGGTTAGTGGGTCAAAGCTCGATAAAGGATTTACAAAAGTATAGGTTTCGGTGGTTATTGTAGCACGGGTATTATTGATGCTAATAGTTTTTTTGAGCTTGGCAAATCCATGCAAATACAGTTTTATTTGCTCAAATTTAGAGGCACAACTACCCGATACTTCGCCAATAGTAAGGCTTTGTGTGTTGGGGTTGTATTGCATCTGGCGCAAATAAAACTCGCCTTGTTGGTGTTGATAGGTAGTGCCATCGTCTTCGTAGTAGGTATAGTTGGTTATTTGCCCGTTTGGATTGGCATATAGGTGCAGTTGTAGGGTAGGTTCGGGGGCTTGTTGGGTGTGTTGCACCACCGATTGCATGGGCAAAATAGCTCCAGCTTGTACAAACAAAGGTAGTTTATCTTTGGGCGTTTCGAGCAAGTGGGCTTGGCTACCCTCGTGTTTTTGGTCGGTATAAAGGCAGTACCATTTGCCTTGGGGTAAGTATATCTTGGCTATATTTTGGTTGCTAACCATGGGGGCAACCAATATAAACTGCCCAAAAAGGTATTGGTTTTGGTATTGGCTTTGGTAGATGTTGGCATCGTGGGTATAGTTAATTGCCAACGAGCGCACAACGGGCATACCATTTTGGGTAGCCTCGAAAAAGGTACTGTATAGATAGGGCAACAATCTATAACGCAGGTTGATGTAGTTGCGGGCAATTTCGGTGGCTTCTTCGCCAAACGCCCAAGGCTCGGCAGAGCGGGTATTAACCATCGAGTGGCAGCGTACAAAGGGCGTAAATGCACCAACGGCTATCCAGCGGGCAAACAGCTCGGGCGAGGCATCGTCAACAAAACCACCTACATCGTAGCCCGAAAAAGCTACACCTGTTAGCCCTAAACTGTTAAGCAAACGCACGCCCACCAAAAAATGCTCGTCCGATGCCACATTGTCGCCTGTCCAAACGGCGCTATAACGTTGTATACCCGAAAAACCTGCTCGGGTAAGTATAAACGGACGCTGCCCATTTAAGTGCTGCCGTGCGCCCTCGTAGGTGCTGCGGCTCATTTGCATACCATATACATTGCGTGCTTCGCGGTGTGTGGTGGGGTTGTTGTCGTAGTTAAACTCCATGTGGTTGGGCATAAACTGCCCCCACGATGCAGGTTCGTTCATATCGTTCCAAAAGCCCATTAAACCATCATCAACATTTTTTTGTAGCCATTTACCCCACCATTGTCGGGCAATAGGCTTGGTAAAGTCCGGAAAAGCACAAGTGCCTGGCCACACATCGGCGAGATAAGGCTCGCCGTCGGGGTGGTTTACATACACATCGTTGGCTACGCCATCATCATACACCTCGTAATCGTTGGCTACGCAAATGCCCGGGTCAAGTATCACCACTGTTTTAAAACCATCTTGGTTTAGTTGTGCTAACAGTTGTTGGGGTTGTTTAAAGTATTGTTTGTGCCATGTAAACACGCGGTATTTGTCCATGTAATGAATATCGAGGTACATTACATCGGCGGGAATGGCTTTTTCGCGGTAGGTTTGGGCAATGCGTAGCACTTCGGTGTCGGGGTAATAGCTGTATCGGCATTGTTGCAAACCTAAGCTCCAAAGTGGTGGCAGGCTCATTCGCCCGGTTAGGTGTGTATAGCCCTCAATAATTTGGGCTACCGAGTTGCCATAAATTAGGTAGTAGTTCATGTTGCCATCGTCGGCGGCAAACGACGAAAAGCGGTGGTTCGATGCCCCAAAGTTGAAATAACTGCGGTGTGTATTATCCAAAAACACCCCATAACACAAGCCATTGTGTATGCCTATATAAAAGGGGGTAGATAAATAAATGGGGTCGGCATTAGCGGGGTAGCCAAAGTAATCGGTGTTCCAGTTGGTGTAGCCGCTGCCGCGTCGGTCAAGGTTGCCTGTTTTTTCGCCCAAGCCAATAAAACGCTCGCCTTGTTGTAGTGTTTTATAGGTAGTTACCTCGGTGCCAATCCACGAGGTAGCAAAGGCGGGGTCGTCTTGGCTAACTATTTGTTGGGCTGTTATACAAGCTAATGCCAAAGTTGTTGCGGTCGATGGCTACGGCTATGTCGTTGGTTGTTAGCCACAAATGGGTATCGGTTTTGCTAAACTTATGCTCAACGGCTTGTGGTTGTGCCACTACGGCATACGAAAAATCGTTGGACAAAGGCTGCTTGCTAATACACACCCGCACTATGTTGGGGGCATATAGCACAAGGGCGGCATGTGCATTGCTGATACTTAGTTGCAAACCATCGAAGGTATGCGAAATTTTTTGAACAGACCCGATGCGTTCATTGAGGTGCTTCATGAATAAGAAAATGAAGGGTAAAAAATGAAGAATGGCTGTAGTTTGAGGCGGTTACACAAAAGCTATTTTATGCTTGCCTTGTTTTGAGCCGCAAAGATAGGGTATAATTTGCAAATGTAAAGACTGATGCTGCTAAAAATACAAAAGACCACAAATTAACAATTTTTAGCCAAATCTTTTGTTCTTCGGGAGGAATATTACGACAAAATACCTCGCAAAGAATATGGTTTTCACTAAAATAGTGCTTGCATAGTTTCAGCATCAGTCAAGATAGTGTTTGGCATCAACAAAGATACTGTGTACCATCTTTATTGAACCTCAAAGCATCAACAAAGATGCTGTATACCATCTTCATTGAACCTAAATAGCATCAACAAAGATAATGTAACTTAATCTTATTGAACCTCAGCATCAATAAAGATGTGCTATAGGCCATCTTATTAAAACCTCAATAGTATCAACAAGATGCTAGGAATACTCCATCTTTATTGAACTCTCAAAGCATCAACAAAGATGCTGGGAGTACCAAATCTTGCTTAAATAGTTTTAGGTTATTCTTAAAGTATCGTTCGATTGTGCCGCAAGATAGGTTATAATTCGCAAATGT
>JADKCK010000069.1 GCA_016718845.1 Sphingobacteriales bacterium | reverse complement strand
TATCGTCCATTTTGTCCGGCAACAATTAGCCCAAATGCAAATACATCACTCTTGGACGGAAATTGTGCGAATCATGGACACCCAAAAACTAATTACTTCTGAGTTCGAAAATAGACAAGGTGAATTTTTTATGCTCACCAATTGGTCAACACCCAAGGACTAAGCCAAGCAAATTTATGAAGCTTGGGGTTCAAATATCCAGTTCAGCGGGGCTTTTTTGTAAGGTCGAAAAACCTAAGCTCCTCATAAAGTTGGGTAATACAAAGAAAACTTGGGTTAACCCAATAGAAGGGGCATAAACAAAACCGCCGTTGTAAGTGCTACAGCGGCGGTTTATTGTTTGGGGGGCTAACAAAAACATACGCCAAATTTACGGTGTTTGCAAATTTGGCGTATGGAGTTTGACAAATGTTGCTTATAAAAACAACAAGTATCAAAATTTATAAAACCACGAACACATCGGGATAGGGAAAGATTGGTCTTCTGTTTTAGTAAATACGGCAGCACCCGCCAAAGAAACCTGGAAAGCCTTACGTTCGTTACTTTGAAACCTCATGCCGGGCATTAAAAACAAAGCAGTATATAGTTTTTTTTCTTTTGTGACGATATAGGTTGTTGTAGGCGGAGAAATGTTAAAGTTGTCTGTATAGTTAACATTAGTTTTTTCTTGGCTAAATACGCCAATCATTGAGTCGAACACAAAACTGTTTCCTACCTAACCTTTAGCAATACCCGCTACTGAAAAATTGGACCTTTTATCATTGGTTCTGCTTTTTTCTTGGTAGGATGGGTAGGTAGATGTAGGTGCCGGGTATTGGTATAGCGTTTTAATACCAGATGCCAAATAGGCATATCCGCCCGAAAAAGAAATGTTACTTTGTCTATCTCCTACGGTTACATCTTAGCCAATGAAGCCCGCCGTATCCTTTAAATGTGTTTAAGTATCCGGTGGTGCCAAGTAATGTTCCGCAGAAAAAGTTGACTTTTGATCTGTTGGATTTAAACGAGTATTTTAGTGCTAACACCAATGGGCTTGCTATCCAGGTTGATGACGCCTATATTGAGGTGATTACTAACCGCAAAATGCACTTCGCCATAAAGATTTATCATTGCATAATCTTCGCCTTTTTTTACGGGCAGAGCATTGGTAGTAAACGCATATCGTGTAGTAAACGGGCCGGCAGCTCGATACTCGCCCCGCACTATCGCTTTAGGGTCTTCTACCTCAATAATGCTTTTTATGTCTGATTTGGGAATGTATATTTTCCCCAGTTTATCAACAACAACCTAGAATTTCGCGTCCGTCGTCGCTAATAATTGTTCCGATATATTCAGTTCCGTTTTGCTTGGTGATAACCACTTGTTTTTGACTTTTGATTGAGTTTGGCTGGGCTTATTTGGGCTTTAAGTGCAACGGTAAAGCACAAAAAGTGATGAGTAGAATAATTAATCTCATAAGTATTTTGATTTAAAAGTTAGTGAAAGTGAATAGTATATAAATATTTGTATTGTTTTTTATTGACAAATTTTGTGTAAAGTCAATTAAATGTTTGGGGTTCTTTCGTTGGCACAAATATACCTAATTTTTAGGAATTTATGCCCTGTTTTTATTTTTTTTTGCTTTTTTTTTAGTAATTAAGGGTGTTTGGGGAGTATTTTTGTGAAATTTGCTAGCATTTGTTTATTATTTTGGTGTTTTTGTTTATTTTAAAGATTAAAAAAATAAAATATTTTGATAGCAATGGATTAAAAGAATAGGGTTGGATGTACATCCAACCCTACTGATAAATTGCACCTAAATGCCAGAGTGCTTTATTTTTTTCCTTTGTCGTTGCTGTTGTTGTTTGGTGTTAGCAGTTGTTTATATTTTACGGGGTTGCTTAGGGTGCTAATGGCAGCTAGCACTTCGGGGTCTTTGTTTAGGCTTGCTTCTACTTTGCCTTTTTGGTAGTAATATCGCCCAATAATTTCTTGGGTTAGCAGGTTTTTTATTTCGGTTTTGTAGCTATACAGCTCTTTTTTCTTTTCGGCTTTTACCTGTTCGGTTAGTTTAGCTACCATATCTTTCACGCTTTGGTCGTATTGTTCGCGGTCGGTGGTTTTGTTTAGTCGCTCGATAAGTGTTTCGGTTTGGGTGTTGTAATCAAACTTTTTATCGTTTACAAATTTCACAAACTCGTCGTATTCGGCATCGGTTAGGGCAAATGTTTTGGGTGCTGCAATCGAGTCGTGTTTTTGTTTGTATTGGTTAGCAAAGTCAAAAATTAGGTATTTATCTACTAAGTTTTTGGCAATGTTTGACGAGGTAGGTTTATCTACTGCCACGTCGGGTTCAACGCCACTGCCATCAAAAACGGTGCGTCCGTTTTTAGTTTTGTAGGCGGTTCGCAACGAGTCGGGGACAGACGAGGCTGATGCATCGGTGTATCGTTTGGTGTAGTTAAGTGCTTGTACGCATCGCCCGCTTGGGGTAAGGTATTTGGCAATAGTTAATTTAAATTGGTTGCCATAACCAATGTCGCGGGTGTGTTGCACTAATCCTTTGCCAAACGAGCGTTGCCCTACAACAACGCCTCGGTCTAAATCTTGGATAGAGCCTGCTGTTATTTCTGATGCCGATGCCGAGTGGTCGTTGGTAAGTATGGCAATAGGTAGGTTAGGTATAAGGGGTTCTTTTTCGGTTTTATAATCTTTTTGGGTATCTTCGGTTCTGCCTTTCATGCGCACAATAACTTGGTTGTTAGGCACAAATAGGTTTACTAATTTTACCGATTCGTTGAGTAATCCACCGCCATTGTTGCGTAAATCAAGGATTAATCCTTTTAGGTCGCCCTTTTTTTGTAGTTCTTCAATGGCATCGCGTACCTCTTGCGAGCAATCGGGGCGCATAAAGGTGGTTAATTTTACGTAGCCCATGCCATCGCCAAGCATCTCAAAGTGGGGTACGGCTTTGGTTTCTTCGCGGGTGCGCATTACTTTTACGGTGCGCTCGTTGCTGCCATCGTTATTTTGTACGGTAATGCTTATGTCGGTATCGGTTTGACCTTGAAGGGCTTTTTTTACTTCGGCGGCGGTTCGTTTGCCTATGGGTTCGTTGGCTACTGCCACAATGCGGTTGCCGGCGCGCAAGCCAGCCTTAAAGGCGGGTAAATCTTCCGACACATCGCTTAGGTATATAGCATCGTTGTACGATATAACGGTTGCTCCAATGTAGCCCATTGTTTCGTTTTGTTCTAGGCGGTAGGTTTCTATGTCGGCAGATGTTAGGTAATTGGTATAGGGGTCGAGGGTTTTGAGCATAGCCTCGATGCCTTTGCGCATAGTAGCTGCGGGTTCAATATTGTCTACGTAATCATCGTTTAGGGTTTTGTAGACCTCGGCATATAGGCTTATGTTTTTTATAAGCTCAAAATAGCGGCTGTTGTCTACAAATGCGGCTGTTAATAGCAGCGTTGATACAGCAATGCCGCTTAATAATAGTTGGCGGATATTTTTAGTTGATAACATTTTTGTGGTTGATAATTAACGATTGGAGATGAGAAATAATAACCAATGATTTGCAATTTACTTTTTGCTTAATATTTGTTTGTATTTTGCGGGATTATCTAATACGTTGATGGCTTGTTTGGCGGCATCATCGTCTTCGAGCAGTTCGCGTATTTCGCCGGTTTGGTAGTAGTATCGTTTTACTATTTCGTACTCTAACCATTTTTTGATTTCGGATTTAAACTTAACAACATCTTTTGTTTTGTCCGCTTTCATTTTGGCTTCTATTGTTTCTATCTCGGTTTTTAGAGCTTTGTTGTAGTTTTCTTTTTCGGCAACTTCGGTTAGGCGTTTCAGTACGTCTTCGCTTACGGTGGTGTAGTCGTCGTATTTTTTACCCGACAGAAACTGCACAAAGTCGTTATATTCTGCATCCGACAGTTCGAACTGTTCGGGTTGTGGTATTTTGTCGTGTTTAATGCGGTATTGTGTGGCATAATCAAACACCAATTGTTTGTTGACCAAGCTAACGGTAATGTTGGCGGGTGTAGTTTCTTCAATTTCAATGTCGGGGCGTATGCCACCTGCATCGTAAACGGTGCGTCCGCAGCTCGTTTTAAAGGCAGTATGTGTTGAGTCGGGTTTGTGTTCGGGTTCTTCTTCGTAAGCTTTTTTGGCATCAAAGCCCTTCGAGTAGTCAATTTCTTGAATACAACGGCTACTTGGCAGGTAATATTTGGCGGTTGTTAGTTTTACTTTGGCATCAAAGCCTACGTTTTTGGTGGTTTGCACCAAGCCTTTACCATACGAGCGGCGACCAATAACTACGCCTCTGTCTAAATCCTGAATAGTGCCCGATACAATTTCTGATGCCGAAGCCGAGCCTTCGTCTATCAGTACAGTTAATGGTATTTGCAGGTCTACGGGTTCGTTTTCGGTTTTGTAACTTTTGTCCCATTCGCGGCGTTTGCCTCGGGTGCTAACTACTTCTTTGTTTTTGGGGATAAAGATGTTGGCTACATCAACAGCCTCGTTGAGCAAGCCGCCTGGGTTGCCGCGTAGGTCAAGGATAACCGATTGTATTTTGTTTTTTTCTTTCAATTCGCGTAGGGCATTGGCTACGTCTTTGGAGCAATCTTCGGTAAATTGGGTTAAGCGTATGTAGCCCGTTTTGCTATCGTTAAGGGTTCCGTAGTAGGGTACGCTTTTAATGTGTATTTCTTGTCGCAACACACTTTTGGTAATGGGTTTGCTGTCGCCGGGGCGTTCAATAAGCAATTTAACCTCGGTGTTGGGTTTGCCCTTTAGCATTTTACTTACTTCTTCGGTGTTTTTCTTTTTCACCGATTGACCATCAATTTCTAACAGTTTGTCGCCTGCGCGCAGTCCTGCTTTATCGGCAGGGAAACCCTCGTAAGGCTCGGATATTACTACATAATCGCCTTCGGTTTTTATCAAAGCGCCTACGCCGCCATATCGTCCGGTGGTAGTCATTTTGTAGCTATCTAGGTCTTCTTCGGGGATAAAATCGGTGTAAGGGTCAAGGGAGTTCATCATCCCGTCAATCCCCGAGCGGATAAACTTGTTAGGGTCTATCTCATCTACATACGAGGCGTTAATTTCTTTGACAATGTTAGTAAAAATTTCGAGATTTTTGCTTATCTCAAAATAATCGTTCTTAAAACTATACGCGCTACTTGTCAGCATTACAACGCCAGCCAGCGATAACCAACGATACTTGTTTGGGAGCATATTATTATTGTTTTTTTATTTTTGGGGTAGATGGGTGAATAAAAAGAGCGGCTATTAGACACAACAAAAAGTGATAGCTACATACAACGCTTAAACGAGGTATAAAATTCTTACAATTTGGGCAGAAATAGATGCCTTTAACAAACTTTAACGTTATTTACACGCAGATAGTTCGGGTTGAGGTAAAAAAAAAGCCTAAAAGTGCCGCAAACATCCATATCTTTGCTAAGGCACTTATTTTTTAGGGCAATGTAGTACTTATCTTAACTTTGAGCTGACAAAGTTACGTTTTTTTTGGTAATTTTTAGATGATGAACTCGAAAGTTTATTTTAGTGATTAGACGTGTAAAACTTTTACCTCGTTTTTATCTTATCCAAAGCAAATAAACCCTATCTTTGCACGCAAAATGGCGAAATTGCGATGTGGCGAAGTGGGGATGTGGCGAAGTGGTGAAGTGGGGATGTGGTGAAGTGGGGATGTGGTGAAGTGGGGATGTGGCGAAATTGCGATGTGGCGAAATTGCGATGTGGCGAAATACAACTCCTTTCACTCTTTTCACTCTTTTCACTCTTTTCACTCTCTTCACTCCTTCACTCTTTCACTCTTTCACTCTTTCACTCTTTCACTCTTTCACTCTTTCACTCTTTCACTCTTTCACTCTTTCACTCTTTCACTCTTTTCATTCTTTCACTCTTTCACTCTTTTCACTCTTTTCACTCCTTCACTCTTTTCACTCCTTCACTCTTTTCACTCTTTCACTCTTTCACTCTTTTCATCTCTTTCACTCTTTTCACTCCTTCACTCTTTTCACTCCTTTATTAATATAATAGCACAATATGGCACTAAGTCCTTGGACCGAAGGCGAATTTATTCGCATCGAAAACGAAAGTCCTACTACCCGACGTTTTTGGATACAGATACCTTCTGTTGACGCAATTGACTATAAACCTGGTCAGTTTTTTACTTTTGATTTACCCATTCACGAAAAAAAGAACAAACGCTGGCGCAGTTATTCTATTGCCTCGTCGCCAGATGGTACTAATATTTTAGAGTTTGTGATTGTGCAGCTCGAGGGTGGTGCAGGTACGCGCTATCTTTTTGAGGAGGTAACAGTTGGCACCAAGATAACACTGCGCGGACCTTTGGGTTTGTTTTTATTGCCCGCCGACCTAAGCAAAGAAATTTGTTTTATTTGCACTGGTACAGGTATTGCCCCGTTTAGGTCGATGCTTAATTATTTGCGTCACCAAACCGAGCAACCGCCTGCTATGCACCTTGTTTTTGGTACCCGCACCATGGACAGCATTTTGTATCGTGCCGAGATGGAAGCTTTGGCTGCCGAGTTTCCTAATTTTCATTACTATCCTACCTTATCGCGCGAGAAATCTACGGAGTGGACAGGGCGTAGGGGGTATGTACACGAAATTTACGAAGAGATTTTTGCCGACCATCGCGATGCTTATTTTTACCTATGCGGCTGGGACGTGATGCTTAACGAAGCCCGACAACGATTAGAAGCAATGGGCTACGGCAAAAAGCAAATTATCTACGAATCGTATGGATAAATAGGTGTTTATTTTTCACACTCTACTAACCTAACTTACTATGTGGCAACAATTGCAAGAACTGTATAACAGCCCCGACCCCACGCTGTATGCTATCCCGTTTTTTTTACTTTGTATTGCTATTGAGCTATATGTGGCAAGGCGCGAGCATTTGTCTATTTATCAGGCTCCCGATTCGGTGGCAAGTATTAGCATGGGCGTAGGCTCGATATTTACTACTTTAATTGCCAAAAGTGTGGCATTTTTGGTGTTTATGTATCTGTACAACAACTATCGTTTGTTTGATATACCCGTTGCTTGGTGGTCGTGGGTGCTGCTGCTTTTTGCCGACGATTTTAGCTTTTATTGGCACCATAGGTTAAGCCACGAAGTGCGTTTGTTGTGGGCAGCACATGTTAATCATCATTCGTCGGAGAAATACAACCTATCAACCGCCCTGCGCCAAAGCTGGACCGAAGAGATTTATAAGTTTGCATTTTGGCTGTGGCTGCCTGTGTTGGGTTTTCATCCGTTGTTTATTTTTATGCAAATGAGCATCAGCCTTATCTATCAGTTTTGGATACACACACAAATTATTAAACGCTTGCCCAATGCCGTAGAGTTGGTATTTAACACGCCGTCGCATCATAGGGTGCATCATGCCTCCAATGTTTGCTACCTTGACCGCAACTATGCGGGTATTTTAATTATTTGGGATAGATTTTTTGGCACCTTTGCCCCCGAAAACCCCGCCGAACCCGTAATTTATGGCATAACCACCAACATACACACCTTTAACCCGCTGCGCATTGCCTCGCACGAGTTTATAGCCATTGCCCACGATTTGGTAAAGGCTAAGTCGTGGCAGCAACGTATCAATCATTTGCTAAAACCACCCGGATGGAGTGCCGATGGTAGCACACAAACAGCTAAACAAATGCAAGAAAAATTAAAAGTTGATAATTAATTTCAATTATTTAAGTGCTCATTTTTAACTGTTTATGTATTGTCTTTTGTTTATTTTAATTAATATTTATGAACATAGAAGAGTTACGCGAGTATTGTTTAGCAAAGCTAAATAGCACCGAAAGTTTTCCGTTTGACAACGAAACACTTGTGTTTAAGGTTAACAACAAAATGTTTTTGTTAGCCAGTATCGAGTCTCAACCGCTGCAATTTAATGTAAAATGCAATCCGGAGCAAGCCATTGAGCTGCGCGAACAATACCCAATGGCAGTGCTGCCGGGCTACCACATGAACAAAAAACACTGGAACACCATTATCATAAACGGCGATTTGAGCCTTGTGCAACTGCAACAATTTATTGACCAATCGTATGATTTGGTGGCTAAAAAAGCTAAATAGGTTGTGCAATGGTTGTTACAAAATGGTATTTATGATACCTAAAAACAGATACGCCAAACTTGCAAGCTTTGCAAGTTTGGCGTATCTGATGTTAACTACTTATTTTACGCAGAGCAGCAAAGAAGGTAGATGTTAAGCGGCATGAGACTTAAGATGATTTGTGGTTATTTGCTACTACTTTCGGCTGGTTAAAGTTTGTTACTTTTTTTTTTGACAAAAAAGCAAAAACAAGTAAAATGGGCGGTTGGTGGGTCAAAGCTTCAAGCTGCCGGTCGAAGAAACCGCCATCAGATAGTTGTTAAAAGTTGGTGCTGCGCTTACATTTGTTCTGGGGGTGCCACTCACTAGTCAACTTAGGGTATGCCAAGCATCACCCCCAAAAAAGACCAATAAATTTTCCGCGTCAAGCGGGGCGGGCGCAAACTGTTTGTGTTATTGCCATACATTAAATTTTGATAGCACTATTAAGTACCCGAAGGTGTTATTTGAGTGCCATTTTTACGGTTTCTTCGTATACCATACGCCAGCCTTCCCAATCTTTGTAGTTGCTTAGGGTGTTGTTGTGCCAAACGGTGCAAAACAAGCCATCGACGGCTTTGGTGGCATTTATAAGTTGCTCGATGAGTTGTAGGGCTTGCTGTGGCGTCAATTTTAGGTAATCGTGCAGTGTTACATCCATAACTGCAAACGGATAAACGCGCAGGGTTGTTTTTATTTCGAGGTTTAGGTCGTAGAAATAAAACGACGAAGCTGTGCCTGCCCTAAAACCTACCTGCGAGGCATAGCCCATGGTATAATCTTTTTCAACGTCTAGTTCGAGTAGTTTTTGGTAGGTGTCGGGTATATTAAGGCGCAGATAATGTTGGCGGCTACGGCGTATTTCTTTTTTTACAATTTGTGCTAATTTTGCAATTTCGTTGGCAACAATTTGTATGTCTTTGTTCGATTCGTAAGATGGATGAATGCCAATTGGGCAAACATCGCTTAGGTAACATATCAGTTCGTGTAGGGCGAGGTTATCGGCAGGTAAGTTTTTATCGTACTGACCATAGTTGCCTAATAAAAAGAAGTAGATGCTTTTTAGGTCGTATTTTTTTTGCAATTCGTATTGCCATTCGTAGGTGTCGTAGGGGTCGGTTTGTTCGCGTTTTAGTATTGCCATTCGGGTGTTTAGTTCATCAAAATCGCGTTTGTACAATGTGTGTAACCAGCCTGCGGTGGTACGTAAAAAGCCTTTATGCGAAAAAGCATAAGCGATATCAATGTCGTAGGTAGGGGTAAAATGGTAGGGGCGGCGTTTTATGGCTAAGTCGGGAAAACGGTTTTTGAGTATTTTTTCTAGTTTTTTTATCCAAACGTCTACGATAGGTTGTTGTAAAAAGTTGTGGTGATATGCCAAACTATTTTCGGGCAGATAGCGTTGGTGTTGGTCGAATTGGGCATCGGGTAGGTATTCTTCGTATCGGCTAATTAAGTAAAACGAGGCGGCAAAAATATCGAAAGGTAGGTCGGAGTTATTTTTGCTGATGAAGAATATTTTGGTATCTTCAAAATTTTCTATTTTTAGTTGCTGTGGTTTTATGCGTCGTTCAAAAAGTAGGGGCGAGGCATAAAAAAACAGTTCGTTGGGGTTAAAGGCTCGGCTGCTGTAGTTAATTTTAGCTCCGGTGTGTTGGTTAAACTCTTCGATATTGGTGGTAAATTTTACTTTTAACCCTAAAACATACTTAAGTATGTGCTCGAAAATATACCGAAGTCTATTGGTTGTTTTTCCTGTATATATAAGTATCATGGGTTAGTTGTAAATTATTAATTATTAATTATAAATTATTAATTGTGAATTATAAATTGTGAATTATAAATTGAATGCGCTACAAAAATGTTATTTGGGGTATATATTGGCTAGAATTTAAATGTGCAAGTTGCTATTTTACAGTATCTTGCAAAAATAAAAAAACGCAAATTGATATTTTTTACCTTTTTGCAGTGGCTTCAAATTGTAAAATATAAATTGTAAATTATGAAAATCTACAAAGTTTAATTGTTGGGTTTATAAAAATGGCTTTACGAAATTTTTTAAAACCGTAAAGCCATTTTTATGTATTTGAGTTGGGTGTATGGGGTGTTTATTGTCCTACAAAAATGCGGTTCATTTTTTGTTGTGCTTCGCTTGGTTTTTGGATAGGTTGAACGATGTGTTTGCGCATGATATCGGTTTTTTGTGGTTGCCCACTTAGGTCTATTTTTTCGCCGTTTCGTTCAATGGTTATGGTTACGCTTGAGTCGTCTTTTTTGTTGTATAGGTTGTTGATTAGCAAATCTTGTACGCCAAGCGGGTTGTCAAAATTTATTTCGGTGCCGTTAATACCCCTAATAAGGTCGCCTTCTTGCAGTTTTAGTGGGCAGTTTTTAGGTATGCTGCTAAAATACAATCCTTTTTGTTCTTCGTCGAAAGCTATGCCCAATTGCCCAAAGCTAAAAGTTGTTTGTCGCTGCGAGGGTAGGTATTCGTATCCTACTATGTCTAAAAAATTGTTATATGGCAGGTTTTCTTTACCTATAATATATCGGTCAAAAAAGTTACGCACCGAGGGTAGGTCATGCTTACAATTTCGTCGAATAGTTTATCGTCTTCAAACGGGCGATTAGCCGTATTTTTGTGATAGTTGCAACATCAATTCGCGCAAGCCGCTTTACCGTTACTTTCTTTAAGCAACAACAAATCGAGGCATAAGCCAAACAAAGCGCCCTCTTGATAAACAGATGTGTAGTATTTTTCAAAATCTTTTTCAACCACGCGTTTGCTCATTTCTGTGAACGAAAAGTTGTCGAATCTACTAGTTTCGTCTATTTTGTTGCGCATTTCTTTCCAAAAGTCGTCTTCTGTTACCAATTTGCTGCGCAGTTGTATTAAATGTGCAAAATATTCGGTTAAGCCTTCGTACATCCAAAGATGTTGCGACATATCGGGTGTTACAAAGTTAAAATCCTCGATTTGTTTACTATGTATGGTAAGTGGGGTAAGGATGTGTAAAAACTCGTGCGAGGTAACATCTCTTATCAACTGTTTTAGGTAGCCGCTGTAGGGTGCTTCGGGCAAGTAATACATCGAGCAGTAGGAGTGTTCTAAGGCTCCGTAGCCGCTTAATCCACTTTCAACATCGGGTAGAGGTACGCTTTGGTCGGCAAAATAAAACAAAAAATTGTATTGATTAACAGGTAAGGTGCCAAAAAAGTTATCTAAAGCTCGGGCGGTTGGTTCTAAATCGGGCATTATTTGGGCGGCTGTTATCATTTTGTTGGGCGAGTAAACTGCCACGTGTACGCGCATATTATTGACCTGAAAACTAATGGTATCGGGCAACGAATACATGATGGGGTTATCTACCAAAAAGGTGTAGTTGGGCGCAGTAAATACGTCTTTGGTGTTGTTGCTTGATTTTTGGGGTAGTGAAGTAGCGCCAAACCAACCATTGGGTTTGGTGTAATTCATCTCGAAGGGTAGGTTTTTGTAGCCCTCGAAATAGCCATAATAGGCATGGTGGTTAATTACTACATTTTACCTGCCTCATTATTGGTACCGCTTGGCTGAAAAACAAAATCTTTGGTGTTGCTATCGTCCCAGCTATCGTTCACCAAATATTCTACTCGTTTTAGTTTATTGGCTCGTTTAATGCTAAAGGTATTATTGCCTGGCGTTTTACTTTTAGATTTTTGCCTTTGGCGTCAAAGGCTTGTAATTGGGTAACAAATCTGCCATAATCTTTTTTGGCATAAGTACCGGGTACAATGCTCGGAATTTGGAAAGTGGCTTTCCGCTCGGCAATAGTGGGTGGGGTAAGTGTCACCTTCACCAAATCGTTTTGTATGTTTTGCAAATCGGTTGAGTAAACATACTTTGCTTCTTGTGCTAAGCCCAGCAACGGAAACAAACAAGTAATGGCAGATGCCAATAGAAATTTTTTCATTAAAACTATTTTTTAAAAAAATTGCATTTCTTAAAGCAATTTTTGTGGTAATTGTTGTGCAAATATACGATAACAAGATGCAAATAAACGCCTTTTTTTAACAGAAAAGTATTTTATTAACAATAATTAAGGCTATTTTTGTAAAATTGATTAAATAGCCCATTTATAGTGCCTTTTAATTAAATTTTATACAAACCAATAAGTTAGCTTATTTTTTCTTTAAATAATTTGCTTTTATTTTACGTGCTTTATACCTCGTTTCGGCTGCCAACTGGGTAACTGTTTTGTTTAGTTCTTCAAAACCTTGGGTGTCTAAATTTTCAAACTCGGGGTGCAAATCGTATAGCTGCCTTAATGTATTTTGTGCGAAAGTGGCATCAAATTGTTTTTCTTGGGCAGATATTTGTTTTTTGCGCCGTTCCAATTCGGTATTATCTACCCACTCTTGCTCGTCTTTGTCCCAATAGGTTTCCATATCCACATCTTCCCGAAACCATTCGTCGATGATTTCGCGGTTTTGGCGTTTGGCACTCCATTTTATTAATACACCTATTAGTAGCACACAAACTACTATCAACAATAAAGCAGTTAACGACATGTTTTATGGTTAGTTTTTTATAGAAACTGCCACATAGGCAAAAGCTTTTTTCAAAAACACAAATATGCAAAGCATTAAAACCGTATCCGAAGCCCTAATTATTTTTGTTAAAAACCCAGTTTTAGGCAAAGTAAAAACCCGTTTGGCGGCAACAGTTGGCAAGCATCGGGCATTGCTCATCTATCAACAACTGCTTAAACATACGCATTTAATCACCTACCAATTATCTTGCCAAAAACATGTTTTTTATAGCCATTTTATACCCACCCTGCCCAACGAATGGGAAAACCAAATCTACCAAAAACACCTACAAACAAACACCCCCGATTTGGGCAAACGCATGGCAGATGCTTTTGAACAGCTATTAAAAACAGCCACAAAGGTACTAATTATTGGCAGTGATTGCTATCAACTGAACAGTAATATTATCGAACAGGCTTTTTTACAGCTCGATACACACGATATTGTGCTAGGTACAGCCACCGACGGCGGTTATTATTTGCTTGGTATGAAACAAATGCATCATTTGCTTTTTATAAACAAACAATGGAGTACCAACACCGTTGCCAACAGCACCCTTGCCGACTGCGAAAAATTGGGTTTGCGGTACTACCTATTACCCACACTTAGCGACATAGATACCTATCAAGATTGGCAAAATAAGGACAAAATAGAGAGGTAATTTTTTTTTTTTTGAAAAAATACTTAGCAAACCAAAATTATTGCCTACCTTTGCAAGCAAATTACAGCTAGGTGTAAAGAATTGTATTACACCAAATAAAAAATTAAAAACATCAATTAATGCGTGTTTTTAAAAACCAAATAAACAACCCAAAATAGCTTTACATGTTATCAATTGCTACTATTATTATTACCGTCAGCGTCGTGGTCTGTGTCATTATTATTGATACACAGAGCAAAGCCGGTATGATATATAGTGAGCAAGGATAGTAATACAATACTTTATCCAAAACCACCATAAAAATCAAAAACCGTCTTTGTTAAACACAAAGACGGTTTTTTTTTAAATCATCACTCAATACCGCAACTAACAATAAATCAACAAAAATGTACTACAATAACAACACGCTTGTTTTCTTAGACGGCAAATTTATTCCCGCCACCGAAGCTCAAACTAGTTTGTATGCACAAACTATGCACTATGGCAGTGGCGTTTTCGAGGGCATACGCTCGTATGCTACACCCAAAGGCGCGCACATTTTTAAGGCAACCGAACACTACGAGCGCCTGCACTACTCTGCCCAAAAAATGCACCTTAACCTACCCTATACCACCAAAGAGTTAATTGATATTAACTATCAATTGCTCGAAAAAAATGGTTTGCAAGATGCCTACATACGCCCGCTACTGTATGCAGGTGCCAATATGTCGCTTACACCAACCCCCGAAACCCACCTTTTTATGGCAGCATGGGAGTGGGGGCGCTACCTTGGCGATAGCCTACAACGCCTTTATCTATCATCGTTTCAACGACCAAACCCACGCTCTACTTTTATTGGGGCTAAAATTACGGGGCATTACACCAACTCTATTATGGCAACCACCGAAGCCAAAAGCCTTGGCTACGACGAAGCACTTTTGTGCGACATGAACGGCAATATCGCCGAAGGCTCGGGGGCTAACTTTTTTTACGAAAAAGATAACACCCTTTACACCCCACCGCAAGGCAACATTTTACCAGGTATTACCCGCGCAACCGTTATCGAAATTGCCCAACAATTGGGCATAAATGTTGTAGAAAAACTGTTTGGTTTTGACGAACTTAAAACCGCCAACTCGGCTTTCTTTTGTGGCACCGCCGCCGAAGTAGCAGGTATAAAATCGGTGAACGACTATATTTTCCCTTCAAATTGGCAAGATACCAAAGGCTACCTAATCCAACAAGCCTATAAACAATTAACCACAGGCACTTTTTAGGCTTTTGGGCTGTCTGCTTTGGGCTTTGGGCTGTCCGCTGTCGGCTTTGGGCTTCATTTCACTCTTTCACCATTTCACTCCTTCACCACATCACCATTTCGCCACATCGCCATTTCGCCACATCACCACATCACCACATCACCATATCACAACATCACCATATCACAACATCACCATTTTTCATGGAACTTAATAAATACAGCCGTTTATATACCCAAAACGACGACCTTCCGGCGGCATTAGCTATGCTATACGGGGCAGGCTTAACCGAAAACGACCGCACAAAAGCACAAATTGGCATTGGCACAACTGGCTACGAGGGCAACACCTGTAATATGCACCTACAAGAGTTGGGCAACCACATAAAAACAGGCGTAGTAAAAAACAACTTAGTAGGTTGGCGATTTGATACCATTGGCGTTAGCGATGGTATTACCAATGGCTCGCCCACTATGCGGTACTCGTTGGTATCGCGCGAGGTAATTGCAGACTCTATCGAAACAATAACCGCCGCGCATTGTTACGATGGTTTGATAACTGTAGCAGGTTGCGACAAAAACATGCCCGGAGCTTTGATGGCAATGGCACGCCTAAATCGCCCTTCGTTGATGGTGTATGGCGGAACCATAAAAGGCGGACATTATAAAGGCGAAACGCTCAATATCGTTTCGTGTTTCGAGGCGTATGGCAAACGCGTAGCAGGTAACATATCCGACGAAGATTACCACAACATCATCAAAACTGCCTGCCCGGGTCCGGGCGCTTGTGGGGGTATGTACACTGCCAACACCATGGCATCGGCTGCCGAAGCCTTAGGCATGACCCTGCCTTATAGCTCATCTTACCCCGCCCAAAGCTACGAAAAACAAATGGAGTGCGAGCAAGCAGGGCAATATATTTACAAGCTATTAGAAATGGATATTAAGCCAAGCGACATTCTTACGCCCGCCGCTTTTCGCAATGCCATGGTGTTGATAACCGTTTTGGGTGGCTCAACCAATGCCGTTTTGCACCTTTTAGCTATTGCACACGCCGCTAATGTACCGCTATGTATCGACGATTTCCAAAAAATATCCGACACAACACCCCTACTTGCCAACCTAAAACCAAGCGGTAAATATTTAATGGAGGATTTACACGCCATTGGCGGTACGCCTGCCGTACTAAAAACCTTGCTCGATGCAGGCTTGATTGACGGCACAGCCCTAACCGTAACAGGTAAAACACTTGCCCAAAACTTGGCAAACGTAAAACCTTTGGGCAACGACCAAGATGTTATCTACCCCATTAACCAACCCATTAAAGCCACCGGACACATACAAATTTTGTACGGCAACTTAGCGACACAAGGCTCGGTGGCTAAACTAACAGGCAAAGAGGGCGATAAATTTACCGGCACCGCCATCGTCTTCGACTCGGAAGAGGCAATGTTTGAGGGTTTAGAAACAGGACAGATTAAAGCCGGACAAGTAATTGTGATTAGATATGTAGGACCCAAAGGCGCACCCGGTATGCCCGAAATGTTAAAACCTACCTCGGCAATTATTGGGGCGGGTTTGGGCGATAAAGTAGCCTTTATCACCGACGGGCGTTTTTCGGGCGGCACACATGGTTTTGTGGTAGGGCACATCTGCCCCGAAGCCCAAGAAGGAGGCAATATTGCCTTAGTGCAAAACAAAGATACCATTACCCTTGATGCCAACACCAACCAAATACATCTACACATAAGCGACCAAGAGTTAACCAAACGCCGCCAACAATTTACCCCACCACCATTGCCTATCACCAAAGGCGTACTGTATAAATATGCCAAATTGGTAAGCAATGCCTCGGTAGGTTGTATCACCGACTTGTAGCGATGTAGCGAAATCGTGAAATGGTGAAGGAGCGAAGATTTACGTTGAGCAATCGTTGGTAAGCGTAGTCGAACTAAACCGAAACGCTCATTAAATAGCACGTAGGTGTTTATAACGATGATGATTTACGCAGATTAAAAATCATGAGTAATCATGAAAATCTGCGTGCTATTTAATATTAAGGGGATTTATTCTGGGCATATTTCGGCTCCGCTCAATATGACGGAACGTTCATGACGGGCGTGTAAATTGGCTACTTCACATTCGCCACATCACTCATTCGCCACATCACTCATTCGCCACATCACTCACTCTTCGCCACATCACTCACTCATTCGCCACATCACTCATTCGCCACATCACCGTTAATAACGCTTAATTTATTTAATATGACAACTACCACACAAACATCCAATCCACAAAACAAAGCCGCCACCGAGCCTCGCACCATGACAGGTGCCGAAGCGGTTATTTTGTCGCTATTAGAAGAAGGAGTAGATACCATTTTTGGGTATCCGGGCGGAGCTATCATGCCCATTTACGATGCCTTACATGGCTATGCCGACCGCGTTAACCACATCTTGGTGCGACACGAACAAGGAGCTACCCACGCAAAGACAAGGCTATGCCCGCGTTACGGGTAAAGTAGGGGGTGTGTTTGCCACCTCGGGACCTGGTGCTACTAACCTAATAACAGGCATTGCCGATGCTAAGATAGACTCAACGCCAATGGTTTGCATTACGGGTCAGGTTTCGTCGCATTTGCTTGGTACCGATGCTTTTCAAGAAACCGATGTAATTGGCATTTCGATGCCCGTTGTAAAATGGAGTTGCCAAGTAACCCGCGCCGAAGATATTCCGGCAGCTATTGCTCAAGCGTTTTACATTGCAGGCACGGGTCGTCCGGGTCCTGTTTTGATAGACATAACCAAAGATGCACAATTTGGCACGCTCGATTTTACATATCAACGCCGCCCGCACATTCGCAGTTATCGCCCTGTGCCAACGCCTAATATAAACGACATAGAAGCCGCTGCATCGCTCATTAATCGCGCAAAAAAACCTTATTTGTTGATAGGGCAAGGTATTTTATTGTCTAATGCCACCGAAGAATTGCGCGCTTTTGTCGAAAAATCGGGTATTCCAACTGCCTCTACCTTGTTGGGTTTGTCGGCTTTGTCCGTCGACCACCCCTTGTATGTGGGCTATTTGGGTATGCACGGCAATTACGGACCCAACGTAAAAACCAACGAGTGCGACGTGCTAATAGCTATTGGTATGCGCTTCGACGACCGTGTAACGGGCAATGTATCGAAGTATGCCAAGCAAGCAAAAGTAGTGCATATTGATATTGATGCCGCCGAACTAAACAAAATTATCCCCGCAACGGTGGCAGTACATGCCGATGCCAAAGATGCCCTCAATTTATTATTGCCCTTAATACACAAACGCCGTTTTGACGATTGGATTGCCGAATTTAAAGCCTGCGACCAACACGAATACGACAAGGTTATCCGTAGCGAAATAAACCCGTCGGACGGACACCTTAAAATGGCAGAGGTGGTACACATGCTGTCCGAAAAAACTAAAGGTAATGCCGTTATTGTTACCGATGTTGGACAACACCAAATGGTTACGTCGCGCTATTATCGTTACACACAGGCTTACAGCAATATTACATCGGGCGGGTTAGGCACTATGGGCTTTGCCTTGCCTGCTGCCATGGGTGCCAAAGTGGGCGCACCTAATAGAGATGTGATTGCTATTATTGGCGATGGTGGTTTTCAGATGACCTTGCAAGAGTTAAACCATTTTGCAGTGTAAAATACCCGTAAAAATAATTGTACTAAACAACAACTTTTGGGTATGGTGCCAATGGCAACAGTTGTTTTTTGATAGCCGATACTCGTTTACAGAACTCACCAACCCCGATTTTTGTAAAATAGCCGAAGCCTACAGCATTCCAGCTCAAAAAGTAACCCTTTACGAAGAACTATCTGATGCCTTAGACAACTTAATAAATTGCCAAACATCGTGCTTTTTAGAGGTAGTAGTTGAACGCGAAGAAAACGTGTTTCCGATGGTGCCAACGGAAGCAGGTGTCGGAGATATTTTGTTAGAATGATTTTGGCTGTTGGCTTTAGGCTACTGGCTTTTGGCAGGGTAAATTCTCTTGGGAGGGGTAGGTGGGCATGGCTTTTGGCTTAGGCACGTAAATTCCCCTCCTGGGAGGGGCAGGGGTGGGACGACCCGCTCTCAACCCCGCTCATTGAGCGTAGTCGAAATGCCCTCCTTCACCATTTCACTCTTTCACTCCTTCACCATTTCACTCTTTCACTCTTTTCACTCTTTCACTCTTTTCACTCTTTTCACTCTTTTTAACAAAGTCAATGGAAAAATTGTATAATATCTCGGTTTTCACCGAAAATCATATTGGGTTGCTAAACCGCATAACGGTGATATTAACCCGCCGGCATTTAAACATCGAAAGTTTAACCACCTCTGAGTCGGAGTTGGAAGGGGTGTTTAGGTACACTATTGTTATAAAAACCACCCGCGAGCAAGTTGACAAGGTGGTTAAACAAATTGAAAAACTAATTGACGTACTAAAAGCATTTGTGTACGAAGATGAAGATGTAGTTTTTCAAGAGTTGGCGCTGTACAAAGTGGGTGTGCAGGCATTGTTAAGCGGCGAGCTAGAAAAAGTAATACGCCACAGCCATGCCCGTATTTTGCATGTTACGCCCGAGTATGTTATTATCGAAAAAACAGGCTACCGCGAAGAAACACAACAATTGTTGAGCGATTTAGAAACGTTTGGTGTGTTAGAGTTTTCGCGCTCGGGGCGAGTTGTAATTACCAAACCTATGGCAACATTGAGTAATTATCTAAAAAATTATCATTAAAAATGGTTGATGGCTGATAACTTAGCAATAAGTAACAGCTATCTGCCCAAAAAAATACACGCAAAAAAAATGGCACAGTTAAATTTTGGCGGGGTGATAGAAAACGTAACTACCCGCGAAGAGTTTCCGTTGGCACACGCCTTAGACGTTTTGAAAAACGAAACGATAGCCGTAATTGGCTATGGCGTACAAGGACCCGGTCAGGCGTTGAACATGCGCGACAATGGCTTTAACGTTATTGTAGGGCAACGCCGCAATAGCCCAACTTGGCAAAAAGCCCTTAACGATGGCTGGCAAGATGGCGTTAATTTGTTTGAGATAGAAGAAGCCGCAAGCCGTGGCACTATCATCGCCTATTTGTTGTCCGATGCCGGACAAATTGCCCTTTGGCCCACCATTAAACCGTATCTAACGACAGGTAAAACCTTGTATTTTTCGCATGGGTTTGGCATTACCTACAAAGAGCAAACGGGTATTATTCCACCACCCGAAGTTGATGTTATTTTGGTTGCCCCTAAGGGTAGCGGTACGTCGTTGCGCAGATTGTTTGTGGCGGGGCAGGGTTTAAACAGTTCGTATGCTGTTTTTCAAGATGCATCGGGCAAGGCACTCGAAAAAGCTTTGGCAATGGGTATTGGTGTTGGCTCGGGTTTTTTGTTCGAAACCGACTTTAAAAAAGAAGTGTACAGCGACCTTACAGGCGAGCGCGGTATTTTGATGGGTGCCTTGGCAGGTTTAATTGAGGCTCAATACAATTTGTTGCGCCGACGTGGTCACTCGCCCTCGGAGGCTTTTAACGAAACCGTTGAGGAATTGACTCAAAGTTTGGTGCCTTTAATTGCCGAAAATGGCATGGACTGGATGTTTGCCAACACCTCGACAACGGCACAACGTGGTGCTTTGGACTGGAAAGGCAGGTTCCGCGATATAACAGCTCCTTTGTTCGAGGAGTTGTACGACAGTGTGGCGGCAGGTAAAGAGGCAACACGCGTTATTACCGAAGGCTCGAAACCCGATTACCGCGCCAAACTAAACGCCGAATTAGCCGAAATTGGCAACTCGGAGCTTTGGCAGGCAGGTAAAGTGGTGCGCTCGTTACGACCTAAACAGTAGTTTTTGCTGCACAAAAAACCGCCCTATAGCTATTGGCTGTGGGGCGGTTTTTTGTGCGCTTATCGAAAAAGTGTGTATGGTGGTTGTATAAACAACCGATAATAAACTTGTTCAAAAAAAACAGCACTTAGTAAGCAATATCGAGAATTAACAAGTTACACATTGTGAATTTTATGCTATCACTCCTGATTTACAACCAAAGACTGCGGTAACATTTGCAAAAATGGCAACGATTTAGCATAGTCCAATTCTTCGTACTCTAATCCTAACAAGCGTATGTTTTTGTAGTACGTTTTATGCTGCATGTAATAGTTTTTCTCCGACTGAATTAGCCAAGCTTTTTCGCCTAATTTTTCGGCTAAAAACCATTTTTCAATCAACTTCGATGTTCTGCCATTGCCATCATCAAAAGGGTGGATTTTTACAAAAACTAAATGCAACAAAGCGGCATAATAAAAAACTTCTTGAGTGCTTAATGGGGTAGATAAGAGATGGGATAAATCGGTGTAAAATTTGTCTAATTCGGTTGTTATTTTAAAAGGCGATGCTGCCACATATTCAATTCTACCATCGGGGGTAGTCACATACATATTACTGGTTCTTTGTTTGCCTTGTTTGTTTTTGGGCAGAATATGCGTAGTTAGTATTTTGTGTGCCTCGTCGATATTTTTTTTATTACAGGGGTTTAGTTTTGCAAATTGATAGGCATTGTATAAATCGTCGATTTTACGGGTATAATCGGGCAAAAACTCAATGCCAAAGCGTTTGTGCTTTACATAACTATCTAATTCTATATCCTCGCCCTCTATTTTTGAAGAAAACACAGCCGATACCGAAGTATAAAAGCTAAAAGTAGCGATACTCAATTCGCTGTCTTCTAATTTTTCATACTCGTTTAAGTGCTGCTCCGAAACATGTTTACAATATTGCTCGAGTAGTGTGGTGTTTAATAGGCTAAATGTATAGTCCATAGTTTATAACTCAAAATTTGGTTGTCTTGTTGTTGTTTTTTGAAAACGAGGTGGTGTTTAGTCTTAAACTCTTTTGTGGGCAAACGAATGTTGGTGTATGTCGATGCAATAACCAAATTAGGAACTACAAAATCTTTGTACTTTGTTAACTACTGTATTTTTCGTTTAACTTAATGCCCAACTCGATTATATCTTCCATTTTTGCAATAGAAGCTATCCAATATTCAGGAATTCCCTTTTGTCCATAATAAATACCTGCAAGCCCGCCTACGATTGCGGCTGAGGTATCGGTATCATGTCCAATATTTATGATTGACAAAATTGTATCTTCATAGCTTTCTTTGTTGAGGAAAAACCAAATACTCGATTCAAGAACTTCCATAACGTACCCGCCCGATTTTAAGTCGTTTATGTTGGTTTCGGTAATGTTTCTTTGAATTACTTTTTCAAAGTGTTGTCTTTCATTATTTGGGAACTCAATATCGTTCCAAAATGTTAAAATGTCTTCTCTTGTTTCTGAATAAGCTAATTTTTTATCTTTTCCGGCAAGTAGTTTTTCGGCTAATTTCAAGTACACCAAACAACACATTGCTGCTCGGATATGTCGATGAGTTAGTGCCGAAACTTCCCAAACTATTTCGAATTGCTCTTTTATCGGTTTGCCTTTAATGAAAAACAACAAGGGCATAATTCTCATTAACGACCCATTTCCGTTGTCATATTCATCGCCGTAATTTTTTTGTTGTTTTAATTCTTCCAAATCATTTTCCTTCAATTATTTTCCGTAATCGGGATATAGCTTTTGCGGTTGTTATGCCAATATCAAACACTTTTCCTCGGGCAGACCAATAGGCTTCATTTTTCCACTTAATAAAATTTTGAGCAATGTCTTTCAAATCGTATCCGTTTAGTAAAGATTGAGCTAAACAAAAAGTCAACGAGCTATCATCCGACCAAGTACCTTTGGGTTGATTATGTGATCCATAGCCAACCATGTCTTTTGCTCGATTTAGTTTCATCTCTTCTCTTGAACTAAATTCAAACGGAACCCCAACCGCATCTCCAATTGCAACACCTAATAAGGCATCTATTGCTTTGTTTGATTTCATTTTTTTGTTTTTTAAATACTCTTAAAAAAACTGCCACCTATGCGACAATGGGTAAAACACATAACGTTTATGAATTAACTATTTGCATCTTGTTTTTGTTGGGTACCACATACCAAACTTGCGCAAGTTGGTGTAAAGGTAAATATTTATCCTAAAAACATCCAAGTTTTTTTACTTTTTTCAAAAAAAAACTGCCTACCTACCTAAAAACCTTAGTTTTTAAGTAAGTAGGCAGGCTCATTTTTTTGTATAGGCATCAAAACTGCGGCAACTAAACACTAAAAAACAAACACCTTGCACTATTTACTCAATATTTGCGCAAAGCTGTCGTTTAGTTGCTGCCAAAGGTTAGCTCCGATTGGCTATTTTTTAGTTTCATTTCGGTGTCGCTCATCGAAACAACTTCGAAAGGTTCGCCAAAACTATCCAAGGCGCTGCCTTTTTTGTTGCTACCGGGTAGGCTTAGATACATTTTGTTTTCGGCGGCAACAAATGCCCATTTGCCGTCAATTTTTTTGCCTTTGTTAATGGCAATAGCCACCGAGCCGTCGTCGTTGAACGACCATAAGAAAGCAGGAGCTTTATCGGTTTTTTTACTGCCGCGTTGCCATTTCGACAATTTCCATTTTTTACCGCTAATTTTGTCGGTTACTTGGTCGTTGTCGTTGTCGGCAGGTACACTAATACCGGGCTTAGCGGGTCCTTTTTTGTCTTTCTTATCTTTTTTCTTACCGTCTTTTTGGTCGCTTTCCGAGTCAGAGGTTTGTTCTTTTTTGGCTTTTTTGCCTTTTTCTTCTTTGTTATCGCCGCCGCAGCTCAACAGAGAACAGCACATAAAAACGGATAACAATGCGATTAAAATTTTCTTGCTCATGAGAGAGATTTTTTTACTTTTGATGAACATTAACAAAACGAAACACAATTGGCTGCAAAGGTACAATTTAGTTGTCAGTTGTTAATCATTAAAGCATTTTTTTTGTCTGCTAACAACCCTAAAAGCAACACATTATTATGATACGCACTAAGCAAACCGTTAGATACCTAATTTAAGGCAAAATAAGCGTATCTTTGCACCCTGTAAACAACGATGTTGAGATGTGGTGATGTAGTGATGTAGCGATGTAGCGATGTAGCGATGTAGTGATGTTGCGATGTAGTGATGTTGCGGGATGTTGCGATGTAGTGATGTTGCGATGTAGTGATGTTGCGATGTAGTGATGTTGCGATGTAGTGATGTTGCGATGTAGTGACGTTGCGATGTAGTGACGTTGCGATGTAGTGACGTTGCGATGTAGTGATGTTGCGATGTAGTGATGTTGCGATGTAGTGATGTTGCGATGTAGTGATGTTGCGATGTAGTGATGTTGCGATGTAGTGATGTTGCGATAGTGATGTTGCGATAGTGATGTTGCGATGTGATGTTGCGATGTAGTGATGTTGCGATGTAGTGATGTTGCGATGTAGTGATGTTGCGATGTAGTGATGTTGCGATGTAGTGATGTTGCGATGTAATGATGTAGTGATGTTGCTAAATGAACTTCACATCACCATTTCACTCTTTTCACTCCCTTCACTCTTTTCACTCCCTTCACTCTTTTCACTCCCTTCACTCTTTTCACTCCCTTCACTCTTTTCACTCCCTTCACTCTTTTCACTCCCTTCACTCCCTTCACTCTTTTCACTCCCTTCACTCTTTTCACCACATCCCCATATCTCCATTTCACCATTTCACTCCCTTCACTCTTTTCACCACATCCCCATATCACCACATCACCATATCCCTCCAACAACAAACATTTTTACGATATTCTTCGACCATGAAAAATCTATCTTTTCGCCTAACCCTAATTTTTTTGCTCTATCTCTTTAACAACTCTTTTGCTTATACCCAAACTTGGACAACAACAGGCAGTTGCGACCTTGACGCACCCATGCCACTTTTTACCATGATTAACGCTTGCGGAAACGGAACAAACACCGAAGAACCCGCCAGCGAATATTTTACTTTTAACACCGGCGGTGCGCCCTACAATGTAAATGCCAGCGGTGGTATGTCGCTAACCGTCGAATGCCCTTTGGGTAACATCAACTCGCAGCTAAACGGCTATGGAGCCAACGCGGCGGCGGTTGCCCAACTCAATGCACTTACTGGCGGCTGCGATATTTTTGTTGATGTAATGGCTGCCCCTTACAATGGCGTTATACCACAAGATGCCCTTGTATGGGCTTTTAACACCGACCACCCCAACCTCGACCTGCTGGACCCCGCCGCCTTTGTTAACCTATGCAGCGGCGACCCCGTCTATGTGATATTTGGCGATTATGCAGGTAATCTGCCCATGTTTAAAAACAACACGGGTTGCACTGCTTGCGGCTGCATTAGGTATATAACCATTAGTTTTGGTGGATGCACCTATAACATCAGCTACGACCTTACCCAATTGGTAGACCAAAGCGGCACGCCCGCCGATGCCGAAGGCTCGTATATCATCCTAAATCCCGATGGAACGGTAGGCTACGGCAACAACGGCAACTGCGCACCCCTCGAGATAACCTGCACCACGCCACCTGCACCGCTCATAGATACACCTACCCAAGCACTCTGCCAAGGGCAAACACCCACCGCCATTACCTGCAGCAACTGCAACCAGTTCACCCAATGGCTCGACCAACCCACCAATGGCAACATCTTAACAACAGGTACATCATACACACCAACCGACACCGATACCAATATTTGGGTGCAAAACCTCGATGGGGCTTGTACTAGCATACAAACCATTGTTGCCATTACAACTACACCACCCCCAACCATTACGCTTGATGTACCCACCCAACAACTGTGCATTAACCAAGCCATTACCGTACAAAACACCGCCACCCAAGCTAATACCGACTACATTTGGGCAATTACCACCCCACAAGGCAATGTGTTGAGCAACGTAGCAGCCAATTTCACCTTTACGCCTACCCAAGCAGGAACCTACACCATTGCCCTAACCGCCGACAACGGTACTTGCACCAACGATGCCGTAACAACAATAATGGTGTTGGATAATACACCAACACCTATCATCGCCCCCATAAATGCTAACATTTGCGACAACACCAGTATCACCTTCGATGCATCTGGCTCGATATATGCAGGCAGCGAAACACCCACCTACCAATGGACATTGCTAAATACCACCACCAACCAACAAACTAACTTAATAGGTATACAAGCTACCACAGTTTTAACAAGTGGCGATTACATACTAACCCTTACCATAACCGCTCCCGATGCCTGCCTTGACGCAAGCACCAGCACCAACTTTACCGTAACGCCCGCCCTAAGTGTTGTAGCCCAAACCGCCTGCATAAACCCCATCAGCTACAACCTAAACCTAACTATTGCAGGTGGCACATCGCCCTATACCATCAACGGCAACCCCATTGCAGGCAACACATCTACCCTTGTGTTTAACACCCCCAACAATTACACCGCCCTGATAGCCGATAGCGGCACTTGTACTGCCCAAACCATAAACGGAACCGCACCCAATTGCCTTTGCCCCGCCGTTCCGCAACCCCTATTAAATACCAACACCGCCCAAATATGCCCGGGCAACACCCATGCCCACATTTAGCGTATCAGATAACAACTATACCTACAACTGGTACGGCAACACCGCCAACCCACCCTTACAAACCGGCGGAACAAGCTTTACTCCGCCTACTGTAGGCACGTATGCCGTACAAGCTATAGCCGCCTTTAACTGCACAAGCTCGTTTGCCACCTTTACGGTATCTTTATTGCCCACGCCTAACGCCCCAAGCATCAACCTTAACAACCCTTATTGCCAAGGTACAGCAATAGGCATTGTGGCTACCGCCGATGCAGGCAACACCTTAGTATGGTCGTGCGAAACTTGCAACGATGATGGCTCGGGCAGCACCTTTGCGCCCAATATATCTACCCAAGGCAACTACAACTACACCCTTTATCAACAAAACGCCAACGGCTGCAACAGCCCAAACACCAATGTAGGGATAACAATAAACAATTGCACCTTACCTTGCCCAACACTTAGCAATGTAGTTGCCCCTACCGTAGTGTGTAGTGGTGCCGATGTGTTACTAACCGCCAATATCAACGACCCCGCAAATACCCTCGACCATGTTGCATGGATTGAAAACGGAACTAACTTTTTAGGCAATGGCACTAACTATACTGTTTCGGCAGTAGTTAATGGCTGCGACCCCCTTGTGTATAACTACACCGCCCAACTATATTGCACCGAAAACCCAACTACCCCAGCCGACCAACAAACCGTTGCTGTTACTTATTACCCCCTACCATCGGCAGAAATAGAAGTATCAAACGGCGGATGTACCTTAACTGCTACACCCAATTGTGCCAACTGGACAGTATCGCCGCAAACGGTAACCAGTAGTATTGTGGGCGATTTATCTTTCCAAAACTTTACTGTTACTAACCCAGCGGCTGCGGCAGTAGGTTTAACTTGTTCAAGTGCCGATTTTGTGGGGCAATACAGTTGCTCGTCCGATTGCTTTTTTGTTTTTGTGCCTGCCAATAGCACTGTAAATGTTTGCGACGACCAATATCCCAACCTAATCCCTATTCAAAACGGTATCTTAGTATCCGACCCCACTACCTTATTTGGTATTAGTTGGTACGAAAACGCTGCCTTAACTGTCCCTATCTCTGTTGCTACCTTTAACCACACAGGCAATGCTTGCAACGTACAAACAAAAACCATTTATGCAGGTGCCTTATGCCTATTAAGCCCTGCCACACCCATCGCCGCAGGTCAAGTAGTTGTCAATATTTATCCCTCCTTCGACCCCTCTTTTGTGCAAACCACCGAAGGCACTTGCGGCGTTTTGCCCACTTTAAGCGTTTCTTGCCCCAACTATGTGGTAGATTTAATAGAAAATACCATGCCCGCCAACGTACTACCCGGTTCGTCGGGCAATGTAGTCTGGAACATACAATTTAGCGGAGCACCTGCGGGTTTAGTGTGCCTAAATCAAAACGTAAATGTACCTTATGCCTGTGCCACCTCGTGCCGAACCGTAAATGTATTGCAAACTGCCCCCGCCGAAGCCTGCCCAGGCAGTGCAATTACACTAACAAGCAACATCACACCATTAGCCCTGCCTTTTGGCGTGCAAGATAGCCTACAATGGATAGTAAACAACGAACCCATAATAGGCGCAAACAGCACCACCCTTAACTATACCATACCCGCCACCGATTGCGACAACCTTGTACTGCAATTTACCCTCCGATACATTTGCATTGTACCGGGTAATTTATCGCAAGACTTTCCGGCAGGCATATTAACCGTACACCCTACTTACAATGCCGCCAACATTAGTTTTAACAACCCCGATTGTCAGGTGCCAACCATCAGCGGTTGCAGCCCATACAACATCACACCCATAAGTGTGCCTACAAATGTAAACCCCGGCGACAACGGCACCGCTACATGGAGTATCACATCGCCCGATGGCTGTTTTACACCCCAAACCGCCAGCACAACCTACAATTGTCCGCCTATTATACCCGTTTGCCCAAACATTACCCAAGCCTTAGCCGCCAACGTATCGTTGTGCAGCGGCGATATATTGAGCAATGCCCAATTAGCAAACTTTGCCAATAGTGCTACTATTAACGACCCCGACAACACTTTTGGTTCGTGGCAATGGTTTGCCAATGCTGCCCTAACACAAGCCTTAACCCCAGCCGCCTATCAACACTCGGGCAGTTGTGCCGCCGAAAACTTCACCGCATATCTGGCACTTTTATGCACCAATGGCACACTTATCGCCGCCGGACAGCTACAAATAAACATTTATCCGATACCCACCACCGCCGCACCCGTTGGTGGCTGCTCGTTGCAGGTAGTTGATAATTGCGGCAATAACTTAGTGATAGAATACGAAACAGCCCCCAACGTATGGTCGGCAACACCACCCGCCAGCCCCATAACAGGGCAAACCATAAACTGGCGTGCCTACGTAGCAGGTGCCGATTACGACAACAACGGCTCGCCCAACTGCGCACAAACGGGTACAGCCACTGCTGCATCTTGCCAATGTATCCCACCTGCCGCACCCACACCTGTTAATTTAACAGCTACCTTTTGCCAAGGCAGCACCAACACCACCGCCTTTGCAGTAACACCCGCAGCAGGCTCGTTTATCATCTGGACAAACGCCGCAGGCAACCCCCTAGCCACAGGCAACACCTACACCGCCACCACCGTAGGCACTTATACCGCACAAGCATTCTCCACCTTAGACACTTGCTCAGGTGCTACCTTAGTTGCCACCCTTACACAATTACCGCTGCCCGATGCTACTTTTAGCTACAACCCCACCACCGTATGTGTAGGCACAAACCCCATCTTGCCCAACAACATTACCACCAATGGCGGCGTATTTAGTGCCAACAACGGTTTAAGCATTAACGCCAACACAGGCGCATTTACACCCACCACCGCCGGAAACTACACCATAACCTACACCATAGGCAACGCCTGCCCTAACAGCAGCACCGCCAGCGTAACAGTAGTAGCCACACCCCAAACACCCCAAACCAACGCCACAGAACTAAGCGTTTGCTCGAACCAAACCAACACCCAAGCATTTACTATTACCAATGCACAAGCAAACATCAGTTATTTTTGGGTAGATGAAGTGGGCGATACCCTACACACCGGAACCTCGTTTGTACCCACCCAAATAGGGCAATACACCATTGTACCCCAGACAACTGCATCGCCGTTTTGCAGCGGAGCCACCGCCACCGTAGAACTAATACAACTTACCCCCGACCAAGCTACTATTAGTTACAGCAATACGGTATTTTGTGTAGATGATACGCCACAATTACCCATCTTAGTAGGAACCACAGGCGGCACATATAGCGCCAACAACGGTTTAATTATCAACGCTACCACAGGCTCATTTACGCCCAACACCGCAGGCACCTACACCATAACCTACACCACCAACGGAAGCTGCCCTACCACCGCCACCACCACCATAATCGTAAATGCCGAGCCTTTAACGGTTGATGCCGGCATTGACCAAAGCGTTTGCCAAGGCGAAACCATTACCCTAAACGGAACCATAACAGGCAGTACCAACAGCACCTGGACAGGCGGCATATTTGCAGACAGCACCGCCATCAACACCACCTTTTTACCCAACTCGGTAGGCACTTATACCTTATACCTAAGCGCCCAAAATAACTGCGAACAACACACCGACAGCCTTACTATTATCATCAACCCCATTGTTACTGTATTAGCCAGCAACGATACCAGTATTTTTGCGGGCGATACGGTACAGCTAAACGCCAATGGCGCCAGCAACTACACCTGGACACCCGCCGCCAGCCTTAGCTGCTCCGATTGCCCCAACCCATTGGCAACTCCCACGCAAACAACCACCTACAACATCACCACCACCGATTTATGCTCCGAACCAACTTCACTTACCATAACTATATTGCCTAATCCGCCCGACCCACCCTTGCCTACCATATTAGCTATACCCAATGGCTTTTCGCCAAACGGCGATGGCACAAACGATTTTTTTCCTGTTATTCATTCATCTAACTTAGCAACGTACCATATAGAAATCTACAACCGTTGGGGCGAAAAAATGTTTGAAACCACCAACAAAGACCAAGCATGGGACGGAACCTACAAAGGTAAAGAACAAGAATTGGGCGTGTATGTGTACTTTATTGAGTATAGATTTGAAAATAAAGAAGCCGAGTTTACAAAAGGCAATGTTACTTTGTTGAGGTAGCACTAACCTAATAATTTGGCAAGATGATAATAAGGCAATTTAGCAAGATGCCATTTTTATAAGGTAGTAACATAGCTCCGTAGGAGATTAATATTGGTCGGAGCCAGTATTTACAGTTGCATTTTGGGCTCCATAGGAGACTAATATGGGCAAAGCAATGTATTTAGCAAAAACTATTTGTCCGATGGCAAAAACTATTTGTCCGATGGCAAAAACTATTTGTCCGATGGCAAAAACTATTTGTCCGATGGCAAAACTATTTGTCCGATGGCAAAACTATTTGTCCGATGGCAAAACTATTTGTCCGATGGCAAAAACTATTTGTCCGATGGCAAAAACTATTTGTCCGATGGCAAAAACTATTTGTCCGATGGCAAAAACTATTTGTCCGATGGCAAAAACTATTTGTCCGATGGCAAAAACTATTTGTCCGATGGCAAAAACTATTTGTCCGATGGCAAAAACATTTGTTTTTCCTACACCAAAACAAGTTAATCCTACACCAAAACAAGTTAATCCTGTGTTTAAATTGTTTTATCCTATGGCAAAAATCATTTAATTTATTCACTAAATAATATTTTTGTATCTGCACAGTAGCTAAATAGATGGGTAAAATAAATCAACAGTAGTTAAGTGCTTTTATTATCTTCCAAAAAAAAAGCCCTTTTTGTAAAAAGGGCTTTGCTATATCGAATTATCACAAAGGTATATTTAGGCACTGTAATTGTTTGTGTTAGTAATGTAATATAACAGTTACTTTGCCAATTATCTGTTTGCCTTATTATCTAGCTAAGTTATTGATGCCAACTTTCTGTTTTATCAACCAAATTAATTTCTTGTGAAAAAACCACTCTCACCACTTATTCGCAGCTATTTTGCATCGCGTAACAAAGGTATACAGCATTGGATTACAAATGCGGTATCGTATCAGCAAAACATTTTTGATTATTTAGTGTATGTAGGTCAAAAAACTGTTTGGGGGCAGACGTATGCCTATGACAAGATAAAAAATACCAAACACTATGCCCAAGCAGTGCCTATACAGAGCTACGAAACGCTTCAACCGTTTATTGACAAGGTATTGTTGGGCGAACAAAATGTATTGTGGCATACACCTATCAGGTGGTTTGCCAAATCGTCGGGAACAACATCGGATAAAAGCAAGTTTATTCCGATTAGTACGGCATCGTTTCACAAAAATCACTATTTGGGCGCCCGCGATATACTAAGTTTATATTGCATCGCCAACCCCAATACCCGCATTTTTGAGGGTAAAGGTTTGATAATTGGGGGCAGTCATCAAATAAATCAGTTGAACAAAGCGGTAAGTTATGGCGATTTATCGGCAGTACTGGCACAAAACATGCCCGCTATGGGGCATTATATGCGCACCCCCGATTTAGCCACAACCTTACTACCAAACTGGGACAAAAAACTAGAGCGTATTGTGCAAATCACAAAATCGCAAAACGTTACACAAATGGCAGGTGTGCCAACTTGGACACTAATAGTGCTAAAACGTTTGTTAGAAGAAACCGGTAAAGATAATGTTGCCGATGTTTGGCAAAATATGGAGCTATATTTACATGGCGGTGTAAGTTTTACCCCCTACGAACAGCAATTTAAGCAGTTGATAAGGTCGGACAAGATGCAATATTGGCAAACCTATAATGCGTCGGAGGGATTTTTTGCCATTCAAGACCAAGCCTACCGCAACGATATGGTATTATTAGCCAATCATGGCATTTATTACGAGTTTATGCCGATGAGCGAATTGGGCGCCGAGCATCCGCGCGTCTTACAACTGCACGAAGTAGAAGTAGGTCAGAATTATGCTTTGATAATCTCAACATTTAGTGGTTTATGGCGTTATATGGTAGGCGATACTGTGCAATTTACTACCTTAGCTCCCTACCGCATTCGGGTAACTGGGCGCACCAAACACTACATCAACGCATTTGGCGAAGAAGTAATTGTAGACAATGCCGATGCCGCCTTAGCCGCAGCATGTGCCAAGCACCACGCTACAGTGCTTGACTATACCGCAGCGCCCATCTACTTTGGCGATACACACAATGGCGGACACGAATGGTTGATTGAGTTTGAACAATTGCCCAACAACTTAGCCGCTTTTGCCACCGACTTAGACCAAGAGCTACAAAACCGCAACTCGGACTACGAAGCCAAACGATATAAAGACATGGCAATGCAAGCTGCCGTAGTACGGGCTGTACCGCAAGGCACTTTTTATCGTTGGTTGCAAAGTAAAGGTAAACTAGGCGGACAGAACAAAGTACCTCGATTATCAAACACCCGCGAATACCTAGATGCCATTATTGAATTTACAATTGGCAACTGACAATTGGTTGATAAATTACGTCACTAAAAACTAAACATGAACAATACGATACACAACCCCGCTACTATATCGGCTCGGTTAACCTACGACAGACACACCATACACTATCTAAAAATAGGAACAGGCGATAAAGCTTTGATAGCCCTACATGGTTATGGCGACAAAGCAAAATTGTTTGAGCCTTTGGTAGATTCGTTGGGCGAGAGATACACCATTTACGCCCTCGATTTACCTTATCATGGTGCCACCCGCTGGAATACAGAACAGCTATATACCCTTGCCGATATGGTTGGCATTATTGAACACCTGCGACAAAAAGAAGGCATTGAGCGTTTTTCTTTGATGGGTTACAGCATGGGTGGCAAAATAACTTTGGCACTAATACCCGTTTTTGTAAAACAATTAAACGAAGTGTTTTTGATAGCAGGCTCGGGCATACGCCAAAGCAATTGGTTTTATAAACTGCCCATTGGTTTGGTGCATAAAATGAAACATTTTGTACAACATCCCAAAATGTACCAACGTTTTTTGGGTGTATTGCATCGGTATAAGCTAATTGCACGCCCCATTTACAATATGTACAAGGCTATTTTAGATACCGAAACGCGCCGTTTAAAAATGTACAACACTTGGTTGTCGTTGTTTGACTTTAAAACGCCCATTGCCAAAATACAAAAATTGCTAAACAAGCACAAAGTAAAAGTAAATTTGCTGTATGGCACCCGCGACCAAGCCATTAATCACACCGAAGCTTTGTATTTTGCCAAAGGCTTAAAACGGGTTAACCTGCAACTGCTTGATGCCGACCATTGGCTGGTAAACGAACACCTAAACGAAGCGTTGAGCCGCGCAATTGTCCATTAATTTTGGTAGATGAAGAAAAAAGGCGTACCTTTGTGGCGAAAAACGAGAGAGGTATAACCGTATTGATGCATCGAATAATAAAAACACCCACTACCATGGAACTAAACCTATCAAAAACCTATACCTTTGCCGACTACCTAAACTGGAACGACGGCAACCGATACGAACTAATAAAAGGTGCTATCTTTAAAATGTCGCCAGCACCCTTGTTTGAACATCAATCTATATTAATGGAGTTGTCTTATTTCGTTAAGAGCTTTTTTTCGGTAAAAAAAGCAACATGCAAAATAATACCTGCTCCGTTTGATGTGCGATTGCCGCGCAAAGGGCAATCAACATCGGATAAGGATATTTATACGGTAGTGCAACCCGATATTTGCGTGGTATGCGATTTGTCGAAAATTGATAAACGCGGCTGCATAGGTGCTCCCGATTTGATTGTTGAAATATTATCGACAAGTACCGCAAAATACGACCTAAACGAAAAATTTGACCTATACCAAGAAAGTGGTGTAAAAGAATATTGGGTAGTTTTT
>JADKCK010000068.1 GCA_016718845.1 Sphingobacteriales bacterium | reverse complement strand
GTTGGCATCTGCTCAATCAATTACTAACCCCATTATTGATATCTATAACTTACACAACTCAACCGGACAAGATTTAGTAATAATGAATTGTCTAACAGCAATGGCTAGTTCGTGTAATTCCGTATCAAATACGTATGACGTGAATGGGCATATAGTATTTGCTAATCCGCCAAGTACAGGAACCTTATCCGTTACCATAGATGGGGCTTCGCAAGTTTTTAACGCACCATTTGTAAGTCCAATAGCCTATACAATTAGTGGATTGGCAGCAGATGGGGCAAGCCATACCGTTACAGCTACTTTTAGTGCAGACCCTACTTGTGTCTCAACAGATACCTACGATGCACCAGCGAGTTGTGCTTGTAACCTATCTGCCACCGCAACAGGCACCAACGTACTATGTAATGCAGGCACAAATGGCACAGCCACCGCAACAGCCACCGGAAACCTAGTACCCGTTACCTATTTATGGAGCAATGGCGAAACTACCGCAAGCATTACCGGTTTAGTAGCAGGTACTTATACCGTAACTGTCACCGAAACACCAACTTGTACTGCCGTAGCATCTTATACCGTTACCGAACCTACTTTGTTAGATGCAGTCTGTAGCAAAACCGACGTAACAACAAGCGGCGGAGCAGACGGAACAGCAAGTACATCGGCAACAGGTGGCACAGCTCCATACACCTATTTGTGGAGCAACGGGGCTACAACTGCAAGTGTTACAGGTTTAACAGCAGGTACTTATAGTGTAACCGCAACAGATGCAAATGGTTGTACGGCTAATTGTAGCGTAACTATCCAAGAGCCAGGTTGTAACCTATCAGCCACCACCACAGGCAACGAAACCAACGTAAGTTGCAACGGCGGCAACAATGGTGCTGTTGGCGTAACAGCAAGCGGTAATCTAGTACCCGTAACCTATTTGTGGAGCAACAACGAAACAACACAAAGCATCAGCAACCTAACGGCAGGTACTTATACCGTTACCGTTACCGAAACACCAACTTGCACTGCCATAACGAGTTACACCGTTACCGAACCAACTTTGTTAGATGCAACCTGTACTAAAACCGACGTAACAACAAGTGGCGGTGCAGACGGAACAGCTAGCACATCGGTAACAGGTGGCACAGCTCCCTACACCTATTTGTGGAGCAATGGTGCTACAACTGCAAGTATTACAGGCTTAACAGCAGGTACTTACGGCGTAACCGCAACAGATGCAAATGGTTGTACCGCTAATTGTAGCGTAACTATCCAAGAGCCAGGTTGTAACCTATCAGCCACCACCGTAGGCAACGAAACCAACGTAAGTTGCAACGGTGGCAACAATGGTGCTGTTGGCGTAACAGCAAGCGGTAATTTAGTACCTGTAACCTATTTATGGAGCAACGGCGAAACTACCGCAAGTATTACTGGCTTAACAGCAGGTACTTACACAGTTACCGTTACCGAAACACCAACTTGCACAGCCGTAACAAGCTACCAAGTAACCGAACCAACTTTGTTAGATGCAACCTGTACTAAAACCGACGTAACAACAAGTGGCGGTGCAGACGGAACAGCTAGCACATCGGTAACAGGCGGCACATCTCCCTACACCTATTTGTGGAGCAATGGTGCAACTACTGCAAGTATTACGGGCTTAACCGCAGGCACTTACACCGTAACCGCAACAGATGCAAATGGTTGTACGGCTAATTGTAGCGTAACTATCCAAGAGCCAGGTTGTAACCTATCAGCCACCACCACAGGCAACGAAACCAACGTAAGTTGCAACGGTGGTAACAATGGTGCTGTTGGCGTAACAGCAAGCGGTAACCTTGGTGCAGTAACCTATTTGTGGAGCAACAACGAAACTACCGCAAGTATTACTGGCTTAACAGCAGGTACTTACACAGTTACCGTTACCGAAACACCAACTTGCACAGCCGTAACAAGCTACCAAGTAACCGAACCAACTTTGTTAGATGCAACCTGTACTAAAACCGACGTAACAACAAGTGGCGGTGCAGACAGAACAGCTAAGCACATCGGTAACAGGTGGCACAGCCCCTACACCTATTTGTGGAGCAATGGCGAAACTACCCAAGCATATCAAGGCTTAACAGCAGGTTCTTACGCCGTAACCACAACAGATGCAAATGGTTGTACCGCTAATTGTAGCGTAACTATCCAAGAGCCAGGTTGTAACCTATCAGCCACCACCGTAGGCAACGAAACCAACGTAAGTTGCAACGGTGGTAACAATGGTGCTGTTGGCGTAACAGCAAGCGGCAATTTAGTACCTGTAACCTATTTGTGGAGCAACGGCGAAACTACCGCGAGTATCTCGGGCTTAACAGCAGGTACTTACACCGTTACCGTAACCGAAACCCCAACTTGCACAGCCGTAACAAGCTACCAAGTAACCGAACCAACTTTGTTAGATGCAACCTGTACTAAAACCGACGTAACAACAAGTGGCGGTGCAGACGGAACAGCTAGCACATCGGTAACAGGTGGCACAGCTCCCTACACCTATTTGTGGAGCAATGGTGCAACTACTGCAAGTATTACGGGCTTAACCGCAGGCACTTACACCGTAACCGCAACAGATGCAAATGGTTGTACGGCTAATTGTAGCGTAACTATCCAAGAGCCAGGTTGTAACCTATCAGCCACCACCACAGGCAACGAAACCAACGTAAGTTGCAACGGTGGTAACAATGGTGCTGTTGGCGTAACAGCAAGCGGTAATCTAGTACCCGTAACCTATTTGTGGAGCAATGGTGCAACCACGCAAAGTATCAGTAACCTAACCGCAGGTACTTATACCGTTACCGTTACCGAAACCCCCACTTGTACAGCCGTAACAAGCTACCAAGTAACCGAACCAACTTTGTTAGATGCAACCTGTACTAAAACCGACGTAACAACAAGTGGCGGTGCAGACGGAACAGCTAGCACATCGGTAACAGGTGGCACAGCTCCCTACACCTATTTGTGGAGCAATGGCGAAACTACCCAAAGCATATCGGGCTTAACAGCAGGTACTTATACAGTAACCACAACAGATGCAAATGGTTGTACCGCTAATTGTAGCGTAAGCATTCAAGAGCCAGGTTGTAACCTATCAGCCACCACCACAGGCAACGAAACCAACGTAAGTTGCAACGGTGGTAACAATGGTGCTGTTGGCGTAACAGCAAGCGGTAACCTTGGTGCAGTAACCTATTTGTGGAGCAACAACGAAACAACACAAAGTATCAGCAACCTAACCGCAGGTACTTATACCGTTACCGTTACCGAAACCCCAGCTTGTACAGCCGTAACAAGCTACCAAGTAACCGAACCAACTTTGTTAGATGCAACCTGTACTAAAACCGACGTAACAACAAGCGGCGGTGCAGACGGAACAGCTAGCACATCGGTAACAGGTGGTACTGCACCCTACACCTATTTGTGGAGCAATGGCGAAACAACCGAAAGTATTTCAGGCTTAACAGCAGATACTTACAGCGTAACTATAACAGATGCAAATGGTTGTACCGCTAATTGTAGCGTAACTATCCAAGAGCCAGGTTGTAACCTATCAGCCACCACCGTAGGCAACGAAACCAACGTAAGTTGCAACGGCGGTAACAATGGTGCTGTTGGCGTAACAGCAAGCGGTAATCTAGTACCCGTAACCTATTTGTGGAGCAACAACGAAACAACACAAAGTATCAGCAACCTAACGGCAGGTACTTATACCGTTACCGTTACCGAAACCCCAGCTTGTACAGCCGTAACAAGCTACCAAGTAACCGAACCAACTTTGTTAGATGCAACCTGTACTAAAACCGACGTAACAACAAGCGGCGGTGCAGACGGAACAGCTAGCACATCGGTAACAGGTGGCACAGCTCCCTACACCTATTTGTGGAGCAATGGTGCAACTACTGCAAGTATTACGGGCTTAACCGCAGGCACTTACACCGTAACCGCAACAGATGCAAATGGTTGTACGGCTAATTGTAGCGTAACTATCCAAGAGCCAGGTTGTAACCTATCAGCCACCACCACAGGCAACGAAACCAACGTAAGTTGCAACGGTGGTAACAATGGTGCTGTTGGCGTAACAGCAAGCGGTAATCTAGTACCCGTAACCTATTTGTGGAGCAACAACGAAACAACACAAAGTATCAGCAACCTAACGGCAGGTACTTATACCGTTACCGTTACCGAAACCCCAGCTTGTACAGCCGTAACAAGCTACCAAGTAACCGAACCAACTTTGTTAGATGCAACCTGTACTAAAACCGACGTAACAACAAGTGGCGGTGCAGACGGAACAGCTAGCACATCGGTAACAGGTGGCACTGCTCCCTACACCTATTTGTGGAGCAATGGTGCTACAACTGCAAGTATTACAGGCTTAACAGCAGGTACTTATAGCGTAACCGCAACAGATGCAAATGGTTGTACCGCTAATTGTAGCGTAACCGTACAAGAGCCAGGTTGTAACCTATCAGCCACCACCACAGGCAACGAAACCAACGTAAGTTGCAACGGTGGCAACAATGGTGCTGTTGGCGTAACAGCAAGCGGCAACCTTGCACCAGTTACCTACTTATGGAGCAACAACGAAACAACACAAAGCATCAGTAACCTAACTGCAGGTACTTATACCGTAACTGTCACCGAAACCCCAACTTGTACAGCCGTAACGAGTTACACCGTTACCGAACCAACTTTGTTAGATGCAACCTGTACCAAAACCGACGTAACAACAAGCGGCGGTGCAGACGGAACAGCTAGCACATCGGTAACAGGTGGCACAGCTCCCTACACCTATTTGTGGAGCAATGGTGCAACTACTGCAAGTATTACGGGCTTAACCGCAGGCACTTACACCGTAACCGTAACCGACCTAAATGGTTGTACGGCTAATTGTAGCGTAACTGTTCAAGAACCGGGTTGTCCTCCTGCTAAATGCTTACCAATTGGTTTTATTAAAAATTAGTTTGGCTGTGAGCTAAAATACAAAATGCTCTGCTCTACAATTGTAGAGCAGAGCATTTTTGGGTTAATGCTGATAATATCTGTTACCTATTTATGGGATGATGGAGTATTACAAGCTTAACAGCAGGTACTTACACCGTAACTGCTATAGACTTAAATGGCTGTACCGCAAACTGTATCGTAACGATAAGCCAACCAAGTTACCCTACTATCAAATGTGTACCCATTAATATTGTTAAAAACAACTAAACCTAAATTCGATACAGTTGTTTTAACTTTCCTTTCGGTGATTTTTTCAAAAATGGTTGATAATTATGGTTTTATATATAAATAATTATGTGTATTTGTAAATATCTGCTTTTAATGGACTATGTGGTTTTAAATTTAGCCGTTTTTTCTTGAAATACTGGGCTTGCCAACAGTTTGTATGAATTTTAAAAGATGATGTAGGTATTTAAATCTTGTCAATCCTGCAATCCTGTTGACTAAATTTTTGTTTTTGTGTAAAGTCTAAATTTGCGTTTAACTTCTACCGAACGCCCAAAATTGATAAGCAATCCGATATCTATTTGTGTAGCATTGAGGTAGTTTACCAATTGTGTTTCGTGTATCGGATGTAAGATGTCTATTGCTTTTAGTTCAAAAATAATCGTGTTGTTGACCATTAGTATTGTGTACGGTATAGGCGCAACCTATTATTATTTTGGTTAATTCTTTGTGTTGCATGTGTTTTTGACAGGATTACAGGATTAACAAGATTTGATTTTTATTCTTTCTGCTTTTAATGGATTGTGCGATTTGAGTTACAAAGTTTATTTTCGGGTTAAAATGCAGCTAAATGAGGCAATTTTATCAAATAAATACTCAAAACTTGAACTATCTTTGCTAAAAAAAACGAAAATTAAGTTATTTGCCCCCAAATACAGATACTTTGAGTTGCAAACCACACAATCCGTTAGAAACAGGTAAATATATCTCCTGCTTTTAGTAACACATCGGCAAAATAGTTTAACTTAGGCGGGTATTGTCATCTAAAAATATCCGAAAGTATCATTTATTTAAGTATAATTGGGGCTATTTTTTGTGAATTAAAATTAAACAGCAAATCGGCAGTACTTAAATGTAAGTACTGCCGATTTATTAATTACAGAAAAACTAATTAATAGCTATTACGAAGCACTACCCGGTAGCGAAGATACTCGGCTAAATCCCAATTTTTTACGTCCGCCGCTCATGGCTTTTTGTGCATCAAACGATTGCACATCGCTCATTTCTATGAGGTGTAAAATTTCGGCGGGTAGGGGTTTGTCGGGTAAGATGGCAAGGCGTAGGTTTTGATTTTTGATAATTTCTTCTACCATTTTTACAATGGTGCGTCCGTTACCAAAGTTTTTATCTTTGCTATCGTATAGGTATAAGCAATATTGTTGTAGGTGTTGTTCGGCTTCGGGGCTTAGGGTGTAACCTTCGCGGGTAAAGTTGTATTGGGCAATTTCGAAGAGTTCATTGCCCATAAAATCTTCGAAGTTTAGTACGCGGTCAAATCGCGATTTTAAGCCCGGGTTGGTTTCCAAAAACAGTTTCATGTTGTCGGTATAACCTGCTACTACAACGGCAAATTCGCCTTTTTGGTCTTCCATTCGTTTAATGATGGTTTCTATTGCCTCTTGTCCGTAGTCCATGCCGCCTTTTGAGCTTAGGGCATAAGCCTCGTCAATAAACAATACGCCGCCCGATGCTTCGTCAATTTTTTCGGTCGTTTTTATACCCGTTTGCCCCACATAGCCAGCTACTAAGGCTTGTCGGTCGCACTCAACCAAATGCCCGCGCTCTAAAATGCCAAGGGCTTTAAATATTTTGGCTAAGATACGTGCTACAGTTGTTTTACCAGTACCGGGGTTGCCCATAAATACGGTATGCAACGAAAATTTGTGGATAACGCCTCTGCCCATTTCGCGATAAAAGCGCACTAAGTTAACTAGTTCGTGCATGTCTTTTTTTACGCTACGTAAGCCAATCATGCCATCAAGTTCGGCTAAGGCATCGGTTAGTTGTTTTTCGTCGATGGGTATGTCGTGTAGTTGGCGTTCTTTGAGCAAAAACAGCGGTTCAAAGTCGGGTATAGTTAGGGTTGATAGTTCTTCTTTGGATAATGCTCGTGGATTTTCGTTTTTCATCACCCTTAATCCCAAATTTATTTTTACTTGGTCCATGATGGTGTTTACGAAACGGGCATTGCCAAAAAAGCGGTTTCTGTTTCGGTATCCTTCCACAATACGGTCGAACAAATAGGCTTTTGATTGTGGGCTAAACACCAATTGTCGTTTGTCGGCGGCATATTGTGCAATATCGGCTAGTTCGGTTGGCGAGTAATCGGGGAATTCGAACCATTGAGTAAAGCGCGATTTCATGCCGGGGTTGCTGTCCATAAATGTTTTCATTTCGCGCGGATACCCTGCTACAATAACGGCTAAATCGCCTTGTCCTTCCGACATTTCTTTGATAATTATTTCTATTACCTCGCGTCCAAAGTCTTTTAGGTCATCGCCGGCTCGTGCCAAACTGTATGCTTCGTCAACAAATAAAATACCACCGCGTGCTTCTTTAATGGCTTCTTTTACTTTGGGTGCCGTTTGACCAATGTATTCGCCTACCAAATCGGCGCGGTCAACATCGTGTACATGCCCTTTTGAGAGCAGCCCCAATTGTTTGTAAATTTGCCCCAACATTTTGGCTACGGTTGTTTTGCCTGTGCCGGGGTTGCCTGTAAATACGGTATGTAGGTTTATTTTGCCGCCTTCTTCAAAGCCTTTTTCCATGCGCAGTTTAATAAACTTGAGGTATTCGGCGTAATCTTTAATGCGTTTTTTTACCGATTGAAGTCCAATCAATGCATCTAAATCTGCCATAATCACCTCAAGGCTGGGTGTTGCGTCGTCGGTTTTTAGGTTAATGGCGGTACCCGGACCGGGCAAGATGGCTTCGGTCATACCTTTTTCAAAGCTATCGCCTACTTCAAAGGGTAGTACGGCAATGAGTTGGTCCATAAAGATAATCTCGAGCGTATATTTGTCTAAGAACCAAGTGCCGCGCTCGTTCGAGCCCCAACCCGATGTAGCGGTTAGGTATTTGTCTTCGGGGCGCACGCGCAGTAGTTCAACGGTTTCGCCTTTTAGTTGGTGGGCATCGTTATAGAACTTAAAAAACAGCTCGCAGTTCCAGGTTATTTCGGGCAGTAGGTTTTGCATCGTAAATTCTACAAAGATATAGCGCGTTTCGCGGGCATCAAAATGTTTGTAGTAAATGCGTTTTTCGGGGGTCATGTTTCGGTTTGGACCCTCGTAAAGTTTTAGCGCTTCGATGCCAAAAAATGGGTTGTTGTCTTCGGTTACTAAGCCCACATCTTCTATCCAGAAGGGTTGTGTGGCAACTAGTTTGTTGTCTATAAAGGCTTCCCATTCGTAGGTTCCGCTTTTAAAATAGCGGGGTTGTCGGTTGCCATAAAAGTGGTGGACGTGGGCAATAGGCATATCTTTGCTTACCCGTTTTACCACATTATGGTTGGTTAGTTCGCGGCGGCTGCCATCGGTTTCAAGGGCGTAGGCTTTAAGGGTAACGTTAATTTCCCAGTCTTCGCGGTCAAAAAGTTTGTTAAAAAACGATAGTTCGCAGTATATATGGTTGGTTTCGGCGCGGTCAAACACCCGACGGTATTTTTTCTTCCCATCGGCAAGCCACTCTAACGAGCCATATATTTTTAGGTCGCGGTATTTGTATGGTAAAAAACCATTTTCTTTTTCGAGCATAATTGGGGGTGTTTTGATGAGCGAAAGGACGGGTATTTTGAGTTGGGAGAATAGATTTTTTGAAAAATGCGGTTTTTGTTGATTGGTTTGGTTTAGTAAAAAGAAACATCATCTACAACAACGAGATGTAATTGTTCTCTCCCCCCCCCCCTTCCCTCCCTTTTTTTATTTTTCCCGCTACCATTACTCTTCTTTTTTTTTTTTTTTTTTTTTTTTAGCCGTCTTTTCCTCCCTGGGTTCTCCCCAGCGCCGCCCCCCCCCCCCCCCCCCCCCCCCCCCCCCCTTTGAAGCACAACAACGCAAAATTAGCCATTATATTGCACATTGCCAAGTTTTACCATTTTATAAAGCTATTATTGTACCAATTTTTGCCGTCGGTGGCTGTAACAACATAAAAACCTGCTTGTAGGTTGCCTACCGATAGGGTTTGTTGGTTGTCTTGGCAGCTTTGGCTGTACATTAGCTTACCTAAGGCGTTGTAGATGTAAACATTTTTTAGTTGTTTGTTGTTTAGGCTAATGTGCAGCTCGTTGGCAACGGGGTTGGGCGATACGGTTAAGTGCGCAGTGGCTTGGGCAAGTGTGGGTGTATGTGTGATGGCATCTAAATTGTATTGACGGAAAAAACGCCAAATTTCGACGCTGGCATTAAAATCTTTGCAGGTGGCAATGCCTGCTAAGTTAAACAAAGCTCCGGGCCAAGTGTGTCCGCCACCAATTACTTTAAAAAGTTCCACGCTGGTGCCGCCATCGCCGCCTGTGTATACATAGTGTTGGGCGGTGGCTCCGTCGCTGGTGTTTATATTTGGTACATCGGTTATGGTGGGCGTGGGGTTACAGTTATTGTGTTGTACCCAATAGTTTACCACCTGTTCGGTGCCTAACGAGCCTGGGCTGCCGTTGTACAAAACCGTTGAGTCGGCGGTGCCGTGTATTTCCATAACGGGTATGGGGCGTGTGGGCGAGCAGTTGTTAAATGCCTGTGTTACCATAGTGCCTGTTACCGATGCCATGGCAGCAAAACGGTTGGTTTGGCAGGCTAATTCGTAGCTCATATAGCCACCGTTAGACATGCCTGTTGTGTAGATGCGGGCAGGGTCAATGTTGTATTGGGCGCTGATGGTGTCTATCAAAGCTAATAAAAAGCCCACATCGTCGGGACCTGATGCCGAAAAACCTGCGTTCCAGAATCTATCACCGTTGGCATCAAAGGTGCCATTTGGGTGTATTAGTATGATGTTGGCGGTGTCGGCAATGCTGGTAAAATTGCCGTATACTTGCTGTTGTGCGTTGTTTGATGTGTAGCCATGTAGGTTAAGCAACAAAGGTGTGGGCTGTGCAGGGTTGTATAGGGCTGGTACATAAAGGCGATATTCGCGCGTTAAACCATCGTGTTGTATGGTGCCTGCGGTGTTAATGGCTTGTGCGTGGGCGTTAGTAGCCGATAAGGCAAAAAGAAATAAAAATACAAGAGAATAAAAATGTGTCATGGTAATTGTTCAGAAATGGCAATTTTTTTTGAAATATTTGGTGCATAACATTGCACTTAGCTTGTTTATTAGGATAAGACAAGTACAGCTAAACTTTGGGGGTTTTGTGTTGATGCAAAAAAACGTTTTTTGGGGGTTTTGTGTCAATTAGACATCAAAGGTAGCACATTTTTGCCGTTTTTTTGCATTTTTGCGAAAAAAAAAGCGCACTAAACAAACAAAAGCGTAACTTTGAGCCAACAAACGAGCCTTTATTGCTTGATTATGCTTTATAGGCAGGTATTTGTTTGCTTACTGTGCATAAATTAAACGTGTAGGTTAAGTTTTATGCGTTTTTAGCTATAAATAACCAATAATATAACTACAAAAAGAGCATTGTTTGTTGCTGCTGCGCTAACAGTGCTTTGGGGGTGCCAGAGGCTGTGCTTTTAGGGAGTGCTAATAATCACCCCCAAAAAAGACATATTCCGCGTTAAGCGGGGCAGGCGCAAGCTTTTGAGCAATAGCTAAAACTTGCTTTTTATTGTTTGATATTTTACAACATACATTTATTTATACATCATCCGTTTACTTTTAGTACAAAATGAAAAAAACAGTACATTTAATTTTCGCTGTATTGCTTACTTTGGTGGCGAGCCAATACAGTTTTGCTCAATGCGGCGACCGTTTTCAAGAGGCAGTATTTACCAACGTAACCACTACCAGCAACGTGGTTTTTTCGCCTACGTACAACCTAACAATGAACGTTTACGAGCCAACAGGCGACACGGCTACTATGCGCCCCCTAATTATTATGGCACATGGCGGTAGTTTTATTGGTGGCAGCAAAGACGAAGCGACAACCGTAGATTTCTGCCGCCGTTTTGCCAAACATGGCTACGTAACGGCTTCTATTAATTACCGCTTGACTAATTTTTTTGATTTATTAGACAGCATCAAAATTATGAAAGAAGTGGTGCGTGCCGTACAGGACATGAAAACCACTATCCGCTATTTTCATAACGATGCCGCCACAGGTAAAACTTACCGAATAGACACCACTCAAATATTTGTTGGTGGCGAATCGGCGGGGGCTATTTTGGCAGTGCATTTGGCATACCTTAACGACCTAACAGAACTTGAACCCTATATTGTAAATGCTATAAACGCCGAAGGTGGCATTGATGGCATTGGCGGATACCCACAATACGGCTCGCAGGTGCGCGGTGTAGTTAACTTTTGCGGTGCTATTAATAAGGTAAACTGGATTGATGCCGGCGAAACACCCATTGTGAGCGTACACGGCGATGCCGATGGAACAGTACCTTATAACCATAACGAGGTTTTTACAGGGCAATATCCCGTAAACTTAGTTACCGTTGATGGTAGTGGTATTATGCGCCAACGTGCCAACGAAGTAGGGGTATACAACGACCTTTGGACACTTACTGGACAAGACCACATGGCTCATGCAGCAGCAGCAAATGTGGCACAAAGCGAGACTTTGTGATGAGCTTTTTGTACCCCTTGATAGATTGTACCAACTTGTATCAAAGCAGCCCCGCTACGGCTATCAATAGCCCAACGGCTTTGCACTTAGGCATATCGCCCAACCCAACAACGGGTATTATTAACCTAACTTTTGATGAGCCAAATGCCAACTACCAAGTAACCATTACCGACCAAACAGGCAAGGTAGTAGCACAAGGTAACAACCAAACACAATACAACCTTAGCCAACTGCCGCGCGGTATGTATTTGGCACAAGTACAAAATGGCAAACAAAATGTTGTACAGAAAATAATTTTGCAGTAATTTTGCACCGCCAAACCTTGTTGTTTAAGCACACAAATGTTTTGGGGTGATTAAACAACAAAAGGTCTCATAGTTCAACGGATAGAACGGAAGTTTCCTAAACTTTAAATCTGGGTTCGATTCCCGGTGGGACCACCTAAACCGTCATAACTAGCTGATTAACAGCTAGTTATGACGGTTTTGTTTATTGTTTTTAAGATTTATTGTTTAATATAAATTTTAAATCTAAAAAGTGGGCATGATGCTACATTTGCCCAAGTATTTTAGGAATACGCTGTATTTTTGTTTGATTATTAATAAAATTGTGTTAATAAAAATGAATAATTCTAAAATTGTTGAGCAACTAAGCCATTTTCAACAAACCTGGACATTGGATAAATTGCAAACTCTTAGCCTCGACGAATACACCAACACCCTGCCCACCGAGTCGTTTTGTTATTGGATAGAACATAAATTAGACGAAATTGCGAGTATTAAAGGCGGCTCGTCGTATAAATTTGGCATCTATAAACGCCAAAATACCGACACCCTATTTGCTAACAATCAGTATCAAACCGACGGCATTTATGCATGGCTAAAAAAATATGGTGCCACAAAAAACGAAGCTTTTGACACCATTAGACAACATATTGTAGCTATTGTAAGGGCTGCACAAAACAAACAATTACAACTAATTGATGATATAGATATAGGTACGGCAATTAAATGGAAGATTGCTTTTTCGTATGCACCCGATATTATTATACCGATACTAAAAACCGAAAAAATACGGCGGATAGTGCGCCTAATGGGTATGCCTAATTATCAGCAAGCCACCATGTACCACATGCAGCAGTTTTTGTGCCATGCAAAACCACCCACACAAAACACCTTAGACTATGCCACCGAACTGCTTGGTGAGTACGAACACGCCCCGTTTGCCGAAGAAGAAGTAAATAATTATCATCAACCCGAACAAAATTTTTGGCTATTGGCAGCCGGCGAAAAAGGCGAATATTGGCAACGTTGGATTGACGAAAATATCGTTTCGATAGGCTGGGGCTTTACCGGAAACCTTGCACTTTTTTACGACGAACAAGCCGTGCTAAAATGCCTAATAGAGGCTAAATATAAAGATACCAAGCCCACTAATAATGCCCGTGCTTGCTTCGATTTTGCACACCGTATGCAATTAGGCGATTATGTTTTTGCAAAACGCGGAACCGATACCTTGCTGGGTTTGGCACGCATTACGGGCAATTACGAGTTTAGCGAAACAAGCCTACCGCACCAACATTTGCACACCGTTGAATGGTTAGCCATAGGCGATTGGAAAGTAAGCGAGCATCTGCCCATAAAAACATTAACCGATGTAACGCCTTATTACGAGCAAATGGTAAAAAAATGGTGGGAAATGATAACCGACACCGAACTGTCCGATTTGCCTACTTTTGAGCTTATTAAAACGCCCAAACTAGAAAAAAACGACCATTTAGTACCCAAAAATGCAAATTTGGTTGAAAAAACAACGCCAAAGCCCATCATCATCTCTAAAAAAACAACAAGCCTTGCTTATACCCTTGCCCATGCTATGGCAGATTTGTTGTTACCACAAGCCACCTTCGAGCAGTTGTTGCGTTTGTTACAGCACAAAAAAAACCTAATTTTGCAAGGTCCGCCGGGGGTAGGTAAAACATTTATTGCCCAAAAATTGGCGTATTGTTTTATGCAACAAGCCAGTACCGAGCAAGTTATTACGATACAGTTTCATGCGTCGTATGGTTACGAAGATTTTTTGCAAGGATTTAGACCCAACGAACAAGGACAATTTGTGCTGCAACAAGGCATTTTTTACAAGCTTTGCCAGCAAGCAAAAACACAACCTAACAAGCCTTATTTTTTAATTATCGAAGAAATTAATAGGGGTAATATAGGCAAGATTTTTGGCGAAGTTTTGCTACTTATAGAGGCAAATAAACGCGGACAAAACCACCAAATTGCACTTACCTATACACCTAATAATACGTTTTTTGTGCCAGATAATGTATACCTTATTGGCACCATGAACACCGCCGACCGCTCGTTGGCTTTGGTTGATTATGCCCTGCGACGGCGTTTTGCTTTTTACGATTTAGTACCTCAATTTAACGAAACATTTAAGCAATATCTAACCCAAAAAAAAGTTTCTGATGCACTTGTTTTGCATATCTGTACGCATATAAACCAGCTAAATCAACGCATTAGCAACGACCCACATTTGGGAAAAGGTTATCAAATTGGACATAGCTATTTTTGTAACCCACCTGTTTTTACCGATTTGTTGACCGAAAAAATTTGGTTTAACGACATAATAGACGCAGAAATAAGCCCTTTGCTGCACGAGTATTGGTTTGACCAACCCGATTTGGTGGAACAACTAATAACTACTTTGGTGTGGATAGGGTAGGAGAGGGGTTGATGGGTTTGTGTTATATTGTTGCTTATATTTTGATATAAATATTAAAAAATATATAGTTGGCTGGCTGCGCTAACAGTGCTTTGGGGGTGCCATAGACTTTGCAAATAGGGTAAACCAATAATCACCCCCAAAAAAACCTATTCCGCGTAAAGCGGGGCAAGCGCAAACCATTTGGTTTGATTTTTAAAATACAAAAAATCCCTTTTTATCAATAAAGATAAAAAGGGATTTTTTAAGTTAGATAATGAATGGCTGTTTTACAAAAAGTAATTTATTGCTCATTTATTATCAATTATATTACATCATGCCGCCCATACCGCCGCCGCCGCCATGTGCGTGGGCATCGTTGTTGCCAGCTTGAGGTTTGTCTACGATAACGCACTCGGTGGTTAGCAACATGCTGGCAATAGATGCGGCATGTTCGAGGGCTACGCGGGTAACTTTTGTTGGGTCGATAACGCCATCAACATAAAGGTCGCCGAAAGTTTCGGTACGTGCATTAAAGCCATTCGAGCCGGTGGTATTTTTTACTTTATCAACAATCACCGAGCCTTCGAGTCCTGCGTTGGCAGCAATTTGGCGAAGTGGCTCTTCGATGGCGCGTTTTACAATTTCAACGCCTGTGCGCTCGTCGTCGTTGTCGGTTTGTACATTGGCAAGCGATGGGATACAACGGATATAAGCCGTGCCACCACCCGGTACGATACCTTCGGCAATAGCTGCGCGGGTAGCGTGTAGGGCATCGTCAACGCGGTCTTTTTTCTCTTTCATTTCCACTTCGGTGGGGGCTCCAACATACAAAACAGCTACACCGCCCGACAATTTAGCCAAACGTTCTTGTAGTTTTTCGCGGTCGTAATCGCTGGTGGTGCTTTCGGTTTGGGCTTTAATTTGGTTGATACGAGCTTTGATAGCTTCGGCATCGCCTTTACCGTCTACTATAGTGGTGTTGTCTTTGTCGATAGAGATTTTTTCGGCACGACCCAAGTAGTTAAGGGTGGCGTTTTCTAGTTTATAGCCTTGCTCTTCCGAGATAAGCGTGCCACCTGTCAAAATGGCAATATCTTCGAGCATAGCTTTGCGGCGGTCGCCAAAGCCAGGAGCTTTAACGGCACAAACGCGTATGGTACCACGAATTTTGTTTACAACCAAAGTAGCCAAGGCTTCGCTGTCTACATCTTCGGCAATAATCAACAACGGGCGACCCGTTTGGGCAACTTTTTCCAATACAGGAAGTAAGTCTTTCATTGCTGATATTTTTTTGTCGTAGATAAGGATAAACGGAGATTCCAATTCGGCTTCCATTTTTTCGGCATTGGTAACAAAGTAAGGCGACAAGTAACCGCGGTCGAATTGCATACCTTCTACTACATCTACGTATGTATCGGTACCTTTGGCTTCTTCTACGGTAATTACGCCTTCGTTTTTCACTTTTACCATAGCTTCGGCAATTAGTTTACCGATAACGGGGTCGTTGTTGGCAGAAATAGTACCTACTTGCTCGATTTTAGTGTTGTCGTTACCTACTTCAACCGACATTTCTTTTAACGATAGTACAACTTGGCGAACGGCTTTGTCTATGCCACGTTTTAAATCCATTGGATTAGCACCAGCGGCAAGGCTTTTTAAACCTGCTCCGATGATAGCTTGCGACAATACGGTAGCGGTGGTTGTTCCATCACCTGCCACGTCCGATGTTTTAGAAGCAACCTCTTTAACCATTTGAGCGCCGAGGTTTTCCATTGGGTCTTCCAACTCAATTTCTTTGGCAACCGTTACACCGTCTTTGGTGACAACTGGTGCTCCAAATTTTTTCTCGATAACCACGTTTCTACCTTTGGGTCCTAGTGTTACTTTTACCGCATTTGCTAAGGCATCAACGCCTTTTTTTAGCTTTTCGCGGGCTTCGGTTTCGTACTGAATAATCTTAGCCATTGTTATTATTAAATTTACTTTTTTGTTTTGAAAAATTAAGAAAGAAGTGAAAATGAATGTTGTCTGTGCAATATTTTTGGCAAAAAGTAGTTTATACTTGTGCATAAACTGCTTTGCGGTATAATAATTGCACTAAGCAATAAATAAGGTTAATGCGGGCGGATTAAACACCCAAACTGTGAGCTTAAACTATTGCGAAAATATCGCTTTCGCGCATCATTAAATACTCTTTACCATCAACGGTAATTTCGGTACCAGCATATTTGCCGTACAATACGGTGTTGCCCACTTTAACGGTCATAGGCTCGTCTTTTTTGCCATTACCTACGGCTACTACTATGCCACGTTGTGGTTTTTCTTTAGCGGTATCGGGGATAATGATGCCACCTTTGGTGGTTTCTTCGGCGGCGGCGGCTTCTACCAATACGCGGTCTGCCAATGGAGTGATATTCAATGCCATAATTGTCTGTGCGTTTTTTATGTTTGATAATTACTTAAATTTGAAAACTAAAGCCTTCAGCTTTTGTAGCTAATAGCTATCACTTTTTGTGCCAAACCATTTTTGACGCAATTTTTGCACTTTTTATGACAATATTGCCGAAAAGAAGAAAAAAAACACTAAAAATTTGGCAGTAATGACATTTTTGCCTAACTTTGTTTGGTATATAACAGCAAATAGTAGTATTTATATAGTAAATTATTTACATGCTAAATGTTTCGTGCCTAAGAGGAGTGATAATTAATAATCAATAATTAATAATTAAATGAAAGAGTTATCTGTTACTTGGTTTACCGAAGGTATTGTTGATTTTGAGCACAAAAAATATGTTTTGTTGGCTTACTTACAGCATACTGCTCAGTATTTCGACGATAAAAAACTATATCCGTTTTTGTCAAACCTTATTTTTCATTACCAAAATTTAGTACTTTTCCGACAAAATAAGCAGCAGGTTGCCGAACATTTCCCGAAAAAAATAAAACGAATAGATTTTGATAATTTTCGGATTGAGTATGAGCAAATGATGCACAATGCTGTTTATATGGACGAGCTAGAAAGTATCCTCGATTTTGCCATTCCGCGCCTTAAAGCCAGTGTTGAGGGCGGTAAAGAAATTTACGATTTTGTGGAGCAAAACATGGAAATTCAGGGTGTAGGCATTATGCCCTTGCACACCGATGCGGGCTATGTATTGCTAAACAATGGGCAAGATACCGACATCCATGCCTATGGCTATCAAATAACCCTATTTACCGATGCCACCGAACGCTACCGAGCTATTGAAACGCATTATATTAGCCGGTTTATAAAGCGCTTCTCAAATACTTACGAGGCAATAAAAATGGAACTAATTGCCAATAACCAACAATTACCCAATCCCGCCACTTTTGCTGTTGCCACGCGCCATACTTTTCCGCTGCACGAAACACTACTGCCCGTTGCTAAACGTAGTTTAGTGCGGTTGCTTTATCAACAAGGCAAATAAATACCTTTTGATGATGAATGGCAGATGAATTTAAACTAATATTATGCGTGATAAAAAAATAATCTAAATTCACGCCATTTAGGTAACATAATTGATGTCAAAGTGTATGTAAACCCATTAGAGTACATAGTAATATTGGGCGTTGTAAAAAAAAAACATGAATTTACATATTTTGCCTTTTTCTTTTTTTGTATTTGTGTGTCTTATCACAGCTTGCCAGCAAACATCTACCAACCCACCTCCCCCTAGTGCCGATGCACTACAAGACTCTATCAACCCCTTCAACAATTTTCCGTTACTTATTGCGCCCATTGATTTTAACAAACAAATGCTTTTGAGCCTAAAAACCAAACCACCAATTGAGGCTAATTTTGCTCAAAAATATTTAACTATAAAAGACCCCAAATTGCCTATTTATGCCATAGGGAGAATAAATATGGCAGATACCGCCTTGGCACTCGTTTATGGCGAAATAAGCACACCCAACAAAACGAACATTAAATTAACGTTGCTTGATAAACAAAATCGGGCAACCGTTACCTATATAATAGCACAACAACAAAACGAACAACTAACAACCGCCACCCTAAACCGACAATTAGAAATAACCACTAATCGACAATATAAACAAACCCTCAACCAAAAATCAACAACAACGGACTCTACCATATACCAAACCTTTGTGTTAGGCGAACCCATCTACACTATACCCATAGACACCATAAATATAGGCAACTTAAACAACGACAAAACCCCCGACTACGCCTATATTATCCCCCCTATTATTAGAGTACCATACAACGAAAACCCCAATTTTTTTATCTGCGACCCCGAACCATGTCAATTGCAAATTAAATTTTCGGCTCAAAATATAACACCGCTGCAGCATTTAGATGCTTTTGCTGCTAAAATACAAACCATTGGCGATTTAAACAACGATGGAATACAAGAAATAGCCTTAGTACAAGGTAAAGATTGGAACAGTTGGCACGATATATTTATTTATACTTATCAAACACAAAATAACCCTTCTTGGAAACTGCTCGATAGTATTCGCACTTTTAATTTAGAGGAAAAACTAATTAACCATACTCAAAAAATAAATAATAAAGAATTTAAACTTGTTGGAGAAACCTTTAATGATAAAACAGGATTGTTTAATAAAAAATATAAATACATTAGATTTTAAACGAAAATACAAACACTTTAGTAAAAGATTTAATCAGGAATTTTAACACCTTGCCATAAAATATTTGCAAAACACTCAACTAACTGTTAACAAACCCTTAAAAGTGTACACTAAAATAATTTGGCGCTCTTAAAATAAGTACGTACCTTTGTGCTAAAATAATAGTATCACGGCAAATGATGTGGGTAGTCGTTGCTTGCTACACACAAACAACCAATAAAACCTATGTTTAACAAGCAACAAAAATAGGCACATAGTGGTACTTATATAGTGTTGTTCGTGTTTTCGTTATTTATCTAAATCCTCAAAAGAAGCAATATCATCCTAAACCCACACAAATTGTTATAGCTCCAAATAAAGTATTACCTAAACTAAGCTTAACATCAGACATAATCCGAGAGCTTAATGTATTTTTACACAAAGTTTTGCCAAATTTTGTGCAAAAACTTCCTTGTTTCAGCGTAATGTCGTACCTTTGCAGCGTAAAATTTGCCACAAAAATAATTTATAAATTTTAAGATACAAAATCGTTTTATTTTCATTTTTTAACAGTTTTCTTATGAAACAACTATTCTTTAGCATTGTTCTGCTATTGATAACAACCACAGGGTTGTTTGCAAGCGGAACAGACGCAAAGGGTGGTCAGCAATTACCCGCAGAGATAAAAGCCATTAGTGCTTATGCTTTGCAGGTAGTTGGTAATCCAGCATCAACAGGCACAGACGCTCCGATAGGAACGCTTGCCATAGATGCAGGTACTGACAATCCCTCGCTTTACATGAAGGTAGGATTGAGCAGCAACGATTGGGTAAAAGTACCCTTCTTGCAACTCTCCAATTCCTT
>JADKCK010000067.1 GCA_016718845.1 Sphingobacteriales bacterium | reverse complement strand
GTAATTACAGGTGTGTGTTTGCTTACCCAAACGACCAACAAAAAGAAACTTTTTTCTGTCACAACAGCCGTATGTTTTAACCCACTTACCCCCCGCACTGAAATAGCTTTTTATGTTGATACCTATCAACCCTACGACAAATCCGGCGGCTATGCCATACAAGAGTGGATTGGTATGGTGGGCATAAACCGCATCGAGGGCTGTTATTTTAACGTAGTTGGCCTTGCCCATAAGCGAGTGCTTAAAACGAATGCTTACTTTTTGTAATATAAATTTAATTATATTAATAATATTAAATAAATATTTTAATTTCATGAAAAAGGGCTTGTTTTGCCCTCAAATAACAAGTTTATGAAAGATTTTTGGTATATCAGATTTAATAGACAACAGCGTTCATACGTGTTGAGTGTTCCCAAAGATACAGCCGTGTGGTTGGTAAGATCCCATGATTATCCGAAAATAAAGAGGATTGTAAAAGTTATATCAAGTAGCACACCCGACACGAGAAATAAAAACCGAAACAAACCGTTGTTCGACAAGCTCACTATGAATGGCGTGCAAGTTTATATCTTTTAGCGGAATGTTGCCCAGTCCGCCAATTAAATACAGCCTTGACTTTTTGGGTTACTTCTTTATCATATCCCACTATTTAGTGTTGATAAGTAAAGTGTAGCTGTTTCACTGGTAGTAGCGATACTTGTATCGCCACTTGTATCGCCACCAAGCAATACAAGTAGTTTAAAATAAAACGCCAATAAGGTACTAAACCCTATTGGCGTTTTACTATTTAGTGTTGATAAGTAAAGTGTGGTTGTTTTTCTGGTAGTAGCAATACTTGTATCGCCATCAAGCCATACAGTCGATAGACGTATTGACGCTACTAGTAAGATAGCAAATACAGTCGATACAAGTGTCAACGCTACCAGTTAACAAACAACGGCTTTGTATCATCGAAGCATAATCAATAATCAATAATCAATAATCGGCAAACGGTGAAGCATAATCAATAATTAATAATCAATAATTGACATTCACCGAAGTATAATCAATATACCTTTTGCATCGTACATCTTCTGTCCCCACCTATCAAACACTTGCATTTCAATCTCTTCGATATTAACCCCATAGAATTGGAAAACATCGTTGATACCGTCGCCATTTGGTGAAAAACCGTTGGGTATAATTAGTTCGTTTTCGCGATAAACAGTAATTAGTTTATCGGCGGTAGCAGCACAACCGTATTGGTCGGTAACGGTAACGGTATAAAGGGTAGTACTGTCGGGCGATACCGTAATTTGTGAGCAAGATACATTAGCACAATCGGCACCTGTCGGGTTCCATTGGTAGCTTAGATTGCCGTTGCCCGACGAGGTAGCAATGGCTTGCAATGTGGCATTAGTACCAAACAATAGCTCGGTAATATTGGTATTTACAGTAGCATCTACCTCCGACACAATAATAGTACGCACAACACTATTAGTACAACCGTTGGCATCAACCACAGCTAAGGTAATAGTTTGTGTACCTATGTTGTTATAGGTTATGGCATGAGGACCCACACCTGTAGCTGTTTCGCCATTGCCAAAGTTCCAGTTGTAAGTAACCACATTGGTGCTGCCAGTGTAGGTAAATAGTACCTCATCGCCCACACAAATAGCCGCTACCGATGTAAAGTTGGGCGTGGATCGGGGTTTAGGGCTACGGTAAAGTTATCTACGCCCGTGCAACCATTAACGTCGGTAACAGTAACGGTATAAGTGCCTGCTGTTGTGGTAACTAAGGTGGCGGTTGTTTGTGCTGGCACCGACCACACATACTCGGTGTAGCTACCTGCGTTTAAGGTGGCGGTTTCGCCGGCACAAATGCCGTTAGTACCTGTAATATTGGGCGTTAAGTTGGCGTTCATGGTGGTAGTTGCTGCATCGGTTCCGGTGCAACCATTAGCGTCGGTAACAGTAACGGTAAAAGTGCCGCTGCTATTAACAGTAAGGTTAGCGGCTGTTTGTCCTGCCACCGACCACTGATAAGCGGTGTAGGTTCCTGGCATTTAATACAGTGCTAAAACCAGTACAGAACTCCAATGCACCCGTAATATTGGGCGTTGGGTTGGCGTTGATGCTCAACACAAACGTATCGGTGCCCACACAACCATTGCCGTCGGTAACAGTAACGGTATAGGTGCCTGCGGCATTGGCAACTAAGGTTTGGGCAGATGTGCCGTTGTTCCAAGCATAATTGGCGTATCCTGCACCCGCATCAAGCGTTGATGATTGCCCTGCACAAACCGCATCATCGCCTGTAATTTGTGGCGTTGGGTTGGCATTAACGGTCAATACAAAATCATCTATACCTGTACAACCGTTGTTGTCGGTAACAGTAACGGTATAGGTGGCGGCGGTATTGGCAACTAATGTTTGGGCAGATGCACCTGTGTTCCAAGCATAATTGGCGTATCCTGCACCCGCATCAAGGGTTGATGATTGCCCTGCGCAAACCATCGTTGCCTGTAATTTGTGGGGGTGGGTTTGCATTAACCGTAAGCGTAAAGGTATCTGTACCCGTGCAACCGTTGTTATCTGTAACGGTAACCGTATAAGTGCCTGCGGTATTGGCAACTAAGGTTTGGGCAGATGTGCCGTTGTTCCAGGCATAATTGGCGTATCCTGCACCCGCATCAAGCGTTGATGATTGACCTGCACAAACTGCATCGTCGCCTGTAATTTGTGGCGTTGGGTTGGCATTAACCGTAAGCGTAAAGGTATCTGTACCCGTGCAACCGTTGTTGTCGGTAACGGTAACGGTATAAGTGCCTGTTGCATTAGCCACTAAGGTTTGGGCAGTGCCGCCTGTGTTCCAAGAATAGTTGGCGTAGCCTGCACCTGCATCTAAGGTGCTGCTTTGTCCTGCACATACCGCATCATCGCCTGTAATTTGTGGTGTTGGGTTGGCATTAACCGTTAGCGTAAAGTTAGCTATGCCCGTACAACCTGCTGCACTTGTAACCGTAACGGTATAAGTGCCTGATATGTTGGCAACTAAGGTTTGGGCAGATGTGCCGTTGTTCCAAGCATAATTGGCGTATCCTGCACCCGCATCAAGCGTTGATGTTTCGCCTGCACAAACGGCATCATCGCCTGTAATTTGTGGCGTTGGGTTGGTGTTTACTGTTACAGCAATATTATCGGTTCCGCTGCAGCCACTTGCGTCGGTAACGGTAACGGTATAACTGCCGGCTGTTGTGGCGGCTATTGTTTGCGATGTAGCACCGGTGTTCCATGCGTAGGTATTGTATCCGGCTTCGGCATCTAAGGTGGCACTTGCACCGCTACAAATAACGGGGTTGCCTACAATATTGGGCGATAGTTGCGTAGTTTGGATAACGGTAACGGCATCGGTTCCAATACAGCCGTTGTTGTCGGTAACAGTAACGGTATAGGTGTTGGGGGCATTAACAAATAAGGTTTGGGTGGTGGCGGCGGTGTTCCAGTTATAAGCGGCGTATCCTGCACCCGCATCAAGGGTGGTATTGCCATTTACACAAAACGAGGTAGAGCCGCCAATATTGGGCGTTGGGTTGGCATTAATGGTCAGTACAAACTCATCTGTACCCACACAACCATTATTATCGGTAACCGTGACCGTATAAGTGCCTGCGGTATTGGCAACTAAGGTTTGGGCAGATGTGCCGTTGTTCCAAGCATAATTGGCGTATCCTGCACCCGCATCAAGCGTTGATGTTTCGCCTGCACATACGGCATCATCGCCTGTAATTTGTGGTATTGGGTTGGCATTAACCGTAAGCGTAAAATCATCGGTACCTATGCAACCATTGTTGTCGGTAACGGTAACAGTGTAGTTGCCAGATGCGTTGGCAACTAAGGTTTGCGAGGTTCCGCCGGTGTTCCAGTTATACGCTACAAAGCCCGCACCTGCATCAAGCGTTGATGTTTCGCCTGCACAAACGGCATCATCGCCTGTAATGGTTGGTGTTGGGTTAGCATTAACTGTAAGGGTAAATTCATCGGTACCTACACAGCCGTTGTTATCGGTAACAGTAACGCTGTAGGTGGCGGCGGTATTGGCAACTAAGGTTTGGTTGGTTTCGGCTACTACCGACCACTGATAAGCGGCATAAGCACCTGCATCTAAAACGCTCGTTTCGCCTGCACAAATGGCATCATCGCCTGTAATGGTTGGCGTTGGGTTGGCATTTACGGTAACGGTAACGGCATCGGTTCCGCTACAGCCACTTGCGTCGGTAACGGTAACTGTATAGGTGCTGGCTACGGTGGCGGCTATGGTTTGTGTAGCTTCGCCGTTGCTCCATATATAGGTGGCGTAGCCTGATTCGGCATCAAGGATGGCACTTGCTCCGCCACAAATAACGGGGTTGCCTATAATATTGGGCGTTAAGCTACTATTTATGGTGGTGGTAACGGCATCGGTGGCGGTGCAACCTGCGGCGGTGGTTACGGTAACAGTATAGGTGTTGGCAGCATTAACGGTTATGGCTTGGTTGCTTAGTCCGTTGCTCCAGTTATAGTTAGCGTATCCGTTGCCTGCGTCAATGGTGGTGCTAAATCCAATACAAAAGCTCAATAAACCCGTAATATTGGGTGTTGGTAAAGCATTTACGGTTAGTGTAAAATCGTCGGTGGCGGTACAGCCTGCTGCGGTGGTTACGGTAACGGTATAGGTGCCTGTTGTGTTGGCAGATAAGGTTTGGGCAGATGCACCGTGTTCCAAGCATAAGTAGCAAAGCCTGCGCCTGCATCTAATAAGCTGGTTTCGCCTTGGCAAATGCTATTATCGCCCGTAATATTGGGCGTTGGTAAAGGGTTAACGGTTAGTATAAAACTATCAGATGCCGTACAGCCTGCTGCGGTGGTTACGGTAACGGTATAAATGCCTGTTGTTGTGGCAGATACGGTTTGGGTAACATCGCTAGTGTTCCAAGCATAAGCAGCAAAGCCTGCACCTGCATCTAATAAGCTGGTTTCGTTTGGCAGATGCTATCATCGCCTGTAATATTGGGCGTTGGTTTGGTTTTGGACAACGATAGCCGTAGCACTGCCTACCAACAGCCACCTGGTATCGGTAACAATAACGGTATAGTTGTTGTTGCCTGCGGCAAGATTGCTAAGTGTAATACTAGCTAAGGTATCATTTACCCCGTCGACCATGCAAAATTAGCAACGGCGCTGGTATCTACGCTTAAAATGGTTTGTTCGTTGCTACATAACTGCAAATCGCCAATAATACTGGGCGTTGGCAGCGGTAAAAGGTTAATATCTACGCTATTGGTTCCGGTGCAACCTTCGGCGTTGGTAACAGTAACGGTATAAGTGCCTAAGTCGTCAACGTTAATGCTGTCTATGGTAGCTCCGGTGCTCCATGTATAGTTACTGTAGCCCGGTGCGGCGGTAATAAAGCTGTTATCGCCATTACAGAACTCAAAGTCGCCAGTAATTTGTGGCGTTACCACTGTTTCGGATACCGACACTTGAGCAACACCCGAGCAACCCTCGGCGTTTGTTACCGTTACGGCATAATCGCCTTGGGTAGTAACACTAATAGCAAAGAAAGGCGAGTTGTTTGACCAGATATAAGATGCAAAAGTTTGGTCGGTACTAAGGATAATTTCGGTGTTGGTACAAAAAGTTACCGGACCATAACTAGTAGGTATGGGCAGTTGATTAACTACTACGGTTGTTGAGGTAGTAGCTGTACAACCTTCGGCATTGGTTACGGTTACAAAATAAGGACCTGCAATGTCGGTGGTAATACTGCCGCTATTTTCGCCATTCGACCACTGATAAGCTGCAAAACTGCCCCCTGCAACGGTTAAAACGGTGCTTTCGCCGGCACATAAGTTGGTGTCGCCGGTAATACTTGGGGTGGGCAGCGGGTTAACGGTTAGTACAAAGCTATTTGATGCCGTGCAACCATTAACGTCGGTAACAGTAACCGTATAAGTACCCGATGTGGTAGCGGCTAAGGTCTGTCCTGTTTCGCCTGCTACCGACCACACATAAGTATCGTAGAAGCCAGCATCTAAGATACTGGTTTCGCCATTACATATTGGGGTGATACCTGTGATTTGTGGCGTTGGCAATGGAGCTACCTGCAAAGTTGTTTCGGCAGAGCCAGTGCAACCATTAGCGTCGGTAACAGTAACGGTATAGGTTCCGGCGGTGGTAACGTCTATGCTTGGCGCGGTAGCACCTGTGTTCCATGTATAATTAGCGTATCCGCTGTTGGCGGCTAAGGTGGCGGTTGCTCCTGCACAAATTTGCGACGGAGCCGTGATACTTGGCGTGGGTAAAGGCGTGGTATTGAGTGTTGTTTGGGCGGTGGCGGTGCAGCCATTAGCGTCGGTAACAGTAACAGCATAGTTGCCCGATGCCGAAGTAACTATGCTGGCAGTAGCATCGCCCGTCGACCAACTGTATCCAACAAAAGCCCCTGTGGCGGTTAAAGTGGTGGCATCGCCTTGGCATATTTGGGTGTCGCCGGTAATACTGGTGCTTACGGGTGCAGCTACCTGCACCGTAACACTAGTGGTTGAGGTACAACCATTATCGGTTACAGTTACAAAATAAGTACTGGTGCTGGTAAGATTAGGAATAGAGGGGTTTTGGAGATTTTGGTTAGATGCATCGATACCAAATCCGCTCCAAAGATAAGCCGTTCCGCCGGTGGCATTTAATACCACTGTTTCGCCATTACATAAAGGTCCATTGCTAGTAGCTGTTGGCGTAGGTAAAGGGTTGATGGGTAGCGATATAGTAGCTAAGGCAGCTTGGCACACAGGATTTGCTCCGTCGGGGTCGTTAGTGGTAGCGGTAAAGGTCATATTTCCGTTGGCAATATCGGCTGCCGAGGGAGTATAGACAACAGACAATGCGGTGTTATTATCAAACGAGCCACTTCCGTTACTTGTCCAGGTGATAGACGTAGCACCGCCGCCAATGGTAGCCGATAAGTTAAACACCCCATCGGCACAAATCGCGCCATTGCCATTTACCAACACTGTAGGCGGGTTTGGGCAGATACAAGGGATAATATTGGCAGATACTTGTGCGGTAGCCGTGCAACCTGCCGCCGATGTGACGGTGACGAAATAAGTACCGCTCATAGAGGCATCGGCATTTGGGAATGTTGGATTAGCTAAGGTAGATGTACCCGCAGGACCCGACCATTGATAAGTACCTCCACCCGATGCCGACAAAGATAAGGTATTACCTTCGCAAACGTTTCCGCCGCCGTTTGCATTTACTGGCGGTGTAGGATTAACAGTTACCGTTCGGGAGGCGTAGCAGTACAACCTTGTGCATTTGTTACCGTTACGGCATAAACACTACTACCTGTCGGGGCAACGTTTATACTTGGTGATGTAGAACCGTCGTTCCACAAATAAGTACCGCCACCTGTTGCGGTTAAAGTGGTGGCATCGCCAGCACATAAGGCGTTGTTACCACTTATCGAGGCGGTAGGCAATGGCGATACCGTAATGTTGATACTTGCCGTACCCGTGCAGCCGCTTGCACTGCTAACGGTAACGGTATAAGTACCTGGGCTGTTAACCGTTATGGTTTGCGAGGTAGCTGTTGTGCTCCACAAATAACTAGCAAAGCCAGCACCAGCATTTAATACGCTGTTACTGCCTTGGCAAAAGCTGGGGGTGCCTGTTATCGAGGGAGTAAGGTTGTTTTGTATGGTAACGGTGGCTTGTGCCGTAGCGGTGCAACCTTGTGCATTTGTTACCGTTACGGTATACGTACCAGCGTTAGTAACATTTATGGCAGCGCCTGTGCCTCCCGTATTCCATTGGTAAGTTCCGCCGCCAGTGGCAGTAAGTGTTGTATTACCACCTGGACAAAACGAAAGCGAGCCACTAATAGACGGAGTAGGGTTAGGACTTAACGCAACGGTAGTAGATGCTGTTGCAGTACAACCGGGTCCTGCCGTAACGGTAACGGTATATGTTCCGGCGGTGGTTACATTTATCGAGGCTCCTGTGCCACCATTCGACCATGTATAGGGAGCCAAACCCGCAGGTGCGTTTAATGTTGTTGATGCGCCGCCACATATTGCGCCGCCGCCTGTTATAGCTACGGTTGCGTTATTATTAACATTAACGGTTACTTGGTCGGTGTAGGTGGCTGTTGCACCATTACAGCGAGTGTACACTACTTGGCAGGTGTAGGTGGTAGTAGCGGTTGGGCATACATTGATAGATGCTCCGTTGCCCACAACATTACCGTTTTGTAGCCACGTGATGGCAAACAAAGGCGAGCCATTTGGGGCAAAACGTTTGCCTTCGTTGCTGGTTACCCATTGGGTGGGGTTGTTACGCCCTGGCACTATAGCCGCCGAGGTACCCGTTGAGTTTTGAATACCATGAATGGCTTTACCGCCGTTCCAAGAGGCGCAAAGCGGTTTGTTTTGGATGTGCGTTTCGATGATATTACTTGCCTCGTTAAGGATAATTTGTTGGGTAGCCAATTGGCTATTACAAGCCCCCGAAAACATGGGTACATCTTTCCAAGTAATAACCATACGTCGGCAGGGGGCGGTTCCTTCTACGTGGTAGCGTATGCGGTTGGCATTAAAGCCTACTTCAGGGTCAATATCATGAAAAGGGGAGCAAATAACATTGGTAAAGGGGAAGCCACTCATAGTAGCCGAGGGCAAGCCATTGTTAATGGGCCAAACACAATAAGTGTTGGCATAGCCAGTATTAAACGTTAATAACGCCATTAGCCCCAATAACCATTTGGTTGTAGGTGTTGCCATAAAGCAAAAACCAAAGGGCATATTAACTACCCCCGACCAAATATCATCTTAATCTACAATTACGTTAACGGCACCGGGGTCGTTGTAATTAGCGGGTGCGTAAGGTACATTTTGGATATTGTAGTTGCTTGGCGAGTAGATTTCGGCATAATCGGCGGTAAGTGTTACACAGTTACCGCTACATATTGTTTGGTCGGGTCCTGCGTTAACAAAAGGGCATAGGTCTTCGGGACCTGGTCCTGGTGGCATTGGTGGTTGGGGCAGGCAAGTTTCGGTATTGTTAGCCGTGGAACTAAAGTTTGGGAAAGCGTCCCAGGTGCCTAACATGTCGGTGTCGGGTAGGGCAAAGACTGTTAAGGTGGTGAGGAAACAAAGGAAAAAGGTAAGTAGATGTTTGTTCATGTTAAATATTAGCTATTTTTAGGTTAAGTATGGTAGATAGTATCTGTTATAGAGATGCAAAGTTAAGCAAAAAGGTTGCATTCCATGTTTTTTTTTGCAAAAAACAATATTTTGCAATAAATCTGCTCAAAATATACTAACTTTGCACTTCACCGTAAATCATCATTCAAAAAAATATCGTTGCACTATGAGAAGAGTAAAAAATCATTTGTTTGCTACTGTATTTTTTCAGCTTTGGGTTGTTTTGTTATTTCTTTGCTTTGTTAATAGTCCTGTAGTTGTTGCAGACCTTACTGTTCTTAAAAACACCGATGGTACGCCGCTAAAATTAGTTGCAAGTACCTATGGTCGTGGTGTGTGGCAATCGAATTTATTAACACAACAAGATGTTGATAACGGTTATACGGGTGATTGTATTGCTGGCAGCCTTCCTCAAATTACACCAAGTAATACTAATCTTAATCCTATTTTTGTATGTGCCAACGATATAGCCACTACGTTCAACAATTCAGGTACGTTTCATTTGGACAATGTAACATTTAGCGATGTTGATGGAGACAATATTTTTATTTCGGTTGGCTCGCAAGACGATTTTCCCGGAGTGTATAATAATGGCATATCTTACATACTTAACGGCACGCCTACTACGGTTTCGATAGATTTAACACTTAGTCCAACCTGCACTAATTGTAACATTTACGACTATGTAGGGGTTCATCATATTACTGTTAGGGCTTACGATTTTTTAGGGGCTACCATCAGCGAAAAAGAGTATACGGTTGTTATATTGTGCGAGGGTAACGAATATGGCTATACCTGCGGCGGAAGTTGCCCTATTTGGACTGGTTGCCCTGTGGTGGGTTTCGACCCTATTATTAGCATGGCTGTTGTAGGTTGTAATGGTTCAACAACACTAGGAATGGTAGAGTTTCGTGCCACTTCTTGCCCCGATTTGGTACAATTGACAGCAAAGTTATCATCATCTAGTAATCCAGATTACAATTTGTTTGAAAAACCACAAGAAGTTTTGTGGTTAGCAGGAGGCAACCACCATGTAGATATTTATGCAAATGGAGCATTATTTGTGCCAAATTACCCTATTACTGTTCCTATTTATAACCACAATGCGGTTAATTTTCAAACATTAGTTACCAATACTACTGCCGTTAACGCTCCTTATTGCAATGGTGTTGTTAGTGTGCAATTTATTGGCAGCACACTATACAATTCTTTTCAATGGAGCAATGGTACGGCAGGTGGCAATTACCAAAGTATTGACCATTTATGTGCAGGCACCTACACCGTAACAGTAACAGATGGCATGGGCTGTTCGGCTACCCAGTCGGCTACTGTGGCTAACGCTACACCAGCTGTTTGTACCTGTGGTACAAATGTAATTGGCATATCGCCCAACCCATTTACGGGTGCGGTAGCCGTCACCCTTCGTTTGGACAATACAGGTAATTGTGGGGTTAATACACAAGAATTTGTTACTATTGATTTATGGAATACATTAGATGTTAAAGTAGCTACCTTCTTTACTGACAAATTGGTCATAGGACCAACACATACCCTTAATTTTAATGGTGTTAATTTAGCCAACGGGTTATATTATTTGCATGTCAAAGCCTGTAATACTCCCCCATTAGTTTATCCTGTAGTAAAATATTGAGATTTGTAGTGTAGATTGTTTATACAACCGCATAAAATTTTACTGTTACTAAAGGTCAGTAATGTTTTATGCGGTTATTGATTCTGGAATGTGATGCACCCCAAAATCGCAGTTCTGAACTCCACAATCGCGTATTTGGCAAACAAACAACTGTATTTGACAAACAAACAACTGTATTTGGCAAACAAACAACTGTATTTGGCAAACACATTGCGTGATCAGAACACATCAATCGGGTTTCAGAACACCAACTACAAAACGCCCAACTATTAAAATGTTCTGCCCAACTTGCATCGTTTACGGTAAGAAAATAAAAATCTCTTTCATCGATACAACAAGCAACCATTTTGCGTACATTTACGTCTTGGTAAGTATAGTGTTTTATTTAACCCTAAAGCATTTGCGTTTCTTCTTTTTCACTCAACCTAAAATACCGTTTTTATGAAAAATCAGTTACTATTGGTTTTATCACTCTGGTTAGTTTTTTCAAACTTGGGGTTTTGTCTTTGCTTCGGGCGGTTTGCAAGCCGTGCATGATCATCAAACTAATCTTTCGTTTGTGCAAAACAAGGAAGTGGCAATGGCACCCCAATGTATTGTATCGCACCGATTTGGGTGGTTTAAAATGCCGCTTTTTAGAGCAGCAAACCATTACGTTTGTAGATACGACCCCAGCGATGTAGCTCAGTTACACGAAGTTTCGCAACAATCGTTAGCCGAAAAAGAGCATTTCGGTTTTCGGGGACATGCCTATAAAATGCACTTTAAATGCAGTTCCAATGCGGTGGTCAGCACTTAAGGCAAACACACCGACTACAACAACTATTTTATTACAACAACCCTGCAAAATGGCGAAGTCAAGCAGTCTATTATGATGGCATAAACCATCAAAACCTATACAATGGCATTAATTTAAGTGCCTATAAAGAAGCGATTTGATGTTTAAGTACGATTTTACGGTATCGCCCAATACCGACCCCTCTGCTATAGCTATGCAATACGAAGGTGTTAATGGGTTATCGAGTTCTACGAGGGTAATTTACTTTATCAAAACATCGGTAGGCAATCTTGTCGAAAAGCAACCTTATGCCTATCAGCTTATTGATGGCAAAAGTAACCTGTAGCCTTCGTAATTTGTGCTTGGCAAACAACAACACGGTTTCTTTTGGTTTCCTGACGGTCATCCGCACCAATACGCTTTGGTTATTGACCCCATTT
>JADKCK010000066.1 GCA_016718845.1 Sphingobacteriales bacterium | reverse complement strand
TGCAACATACGTGGCGTTTATGGGCTAAAACCCGCTTTTTGTTCGTTTTTTGGTACGGCACTGCCGACCGTCTTCAGCACCGGGGTGCCAAATCCGCAAATTTTTAACGATTTCAACGCACGACATTTAGCTTAAAAAGAAGCTAAGAAACTTGCTCGTTTAAATTTTGTGCAAAGGTAATTAATTATTGTCAAAACTTCCAAGCTTTTTTAATTTTTTTTCAAAAAAAATAAAATCACCTAAATTTTATTTAATTTTGTAAAACTTAATACTTGTTTTTATTTAAAACTAAGGCGTAGTTTGCTCCACATTTACGGTTCCTTGCACATTGTTGTTCCATTGCACGGTAATTTGGTGGGTGCCTTGCCCTGCAACGATGGTTCCGCCTGTAACTACCCATACATAAGTGCTACCTGCTACGGCAGTAACACTGTATACATTAGTGCCATTGATACAAGCAGTTGCTGCCCCGCTAATAATGGGCGGTACGCAACACGCTGGCTGCACCACCGGAAGGGTAGCAAAGGTGTCGAGCATAACGGCATTAACATCGGTAGATGGAAGGCAGAACCAATCTTTTAACAAAGATGCATAAACAGACCTAAAATCGTATTGCATGGGCAGGTTATCGTTTACGGTAGCGGCGGCGGGTATAATAGGGTTATTGCCCACTATGCCTGCCTGTACATTGGTGCCAAATAGCAACATCGGGAAGGCAGTTCCGTGGTCGGTTCCCCAACTGGCGTTGGCTTTTATGCGGCGCCCAAACTCCGAAAAAGTTAGCCCTACTACGCGCTCGTCGGCGTTTAGGTATGCCAAATCGTCGCAAAAAGCCTTTACCGCCTCCGACAATTTACCCAATAAACTAGCATGTGTACCCACATTGGCGTTGGTGTTGCTTACCTGTTGTGCGTGGGTATCAAAGCCACCTAACGACACCAAATAGACGCGCGTTTTTAAGCCTCCGGCAATTAGTCGGGCTACCAATTTAAGTTGGTCGGCAAGGGGGTTGGTGCCTGCTGCCGGATAACCTGCAAACTGCGAAGTAACACTATTAGATGCATTTACTATTTGGGCGGAATATTGCTGGGTTTGGTTGGCAATGGTGCGCAAATAACCCAGTTCTTTGCCCGACGGTGTGTCGGGTAAAGAGCCAATGGTTCCGTTTACCCACTCATCGAATATATCAATGCTTGAGATGGACATAGCTAAGTTGGCATTGTTTGCCTGAAACAACAAAGGTACACCTGCTCCAATTTGTATGGCGGGTGGGTCGGGCATGGCAGCGGTGGGGTAGCCATAGGGATAGTCCGGGAATTGGTTGTCTAGGTATCGCCCAATCCAGCCGGTGTTAAGGCTTGTGTTCGAGTCGGTGGCAGTGCCAATTATGTCGGTTGCCCTAAAGTGCGAAAAACTGGGGTTGGGGTAACTAACGCCTTGTGTAATACACAATTTGCCATTGTTGTACAGTTGTTGTATGCCTGTCATGGCGGGGTGCAAACCTACGGTAGTAGAGCCGGTAAGTGGCAAAATAGCCGATTGGCTTAGGGCAATATTACCGCGGGCATTGGCTAAGTTGTCGTATTGGTCGAGGGGTATAACAGTGTGTAAGCCATCGTTTCCGCCGTTTAGTTGTATCAATACCAATACCTTATCGGTTTGGGTTTGTAGCTGGCTTAAGCCAGCTAAGGCTGGGGTATGTGCAAATGCTTGTACACTTAGCCCGTTTATAAGCGAGGGCATAAAAACCGCTGGTACAAGGGTGTTAATAAAATTTCTGCGTTTCATGATAGTGTTGTATTGGTTTGGGGGTTAAGCTAATAAATATTCTGCCTGCGACAACATATACGCTATCATGCTGCGCAAACGCGATTCAACGATGGTTTTATAGGTAACATTGTTTGGGTTAGCGGTATAATCTGCCCAAGCATTTGTCCAATAATAATCGGCGGTTTGCCCCGACAATAAAAAGCTTTTGAGGTAATCTTTAAACGCTTGTGCTACTGGGTAAGCATATAGCCGTATTAGTGCATCATCAATTAATATATTTGGGTTAGATGGGTTAGACAGCGATTGGGCGAAGGCAATAAAATTTATTTTTAGCAAAAAGCTACTTGGGTTTGAGTAAGGTGTACTTACCAACACGCCCGCATTGCACAACAGATGCACCAACTCCATGTGTTTAGCATAGGTATCGGCATTAACCAATAGCTCGTAAAAAAGGGGCTCTTGGTAATAAGCTGTCCAGCCCGACACCGAAGGTGGGTCGAGTGGGCTCATGGCGGTTTGCTCGCAGTGTTGTCTAAAAGCCTCTATGCACTGGTCGCGGTTGGCTACCGACACTTGCCAATCTTGAATAAACAAATTGGTGCTAACACCTGTCCAAAAAGGAATGGCAAATTGGCGGCATAAACCCATTGTAAAATCTAAGGGGTTTTTTATTTGGCAGGCTTGATTAAGGCTGTCGTAAAAATGCTCGCTTTTAAGCAATGCCGACAATACAGGGATAATTTCGTAGTTGTTGTTTCTAAAAATATTGGCAAGTGGTGTTATAATATCGGTTTCTATTTGGGGTGTTATGTCGTAGTACACAAAAAAGCGGTATATTTTACGGCAGATAAATTTGGCAACTTCTTGTTGGGCAAAAATCATGTTAAGCAGGGCATCAAGCTCGTTAATACCCCCTGCTCCGCTAATGCCTTGTACTACGGTATTGTTATAAAATGCCGAAAATTGCTTATTACCTGCATCGTGTAGGTTATAATCTGTCCAGCCGTAATAGTTGCTCCAGCCAAACGAAAACTCGTCGAAGGGATTGCTATCAAAGGGGTTGTTAAGGTAGCCGTAACCTGTTAGCACCCTTGCGGTGGCTTGCACATCGGCTTCGGTATAGTGCGAGTCGGGACCCTTGCCTACCGTAAAAAGCTCTTGTAATTCGCGGGCATAGTTTTCGTCGGGTGCATTGGCATTGTTGTATCTGCCATTTAGGTAGTCGAGCATAGCTGGGTCGAGGGTTATTGCCCTTACCAATTGTTTAAAGTTGCCCAACGCATATTGGTTAAGTGTTAGGCAGTAGCGGTAGTTGCGTTTGGCGCTGTATATTTCGTTGGCTTCGAGGGCAAAATGATTGTGCCAGAAAAACGCCATTTTGTCGAAAACAGTTAGTTCTTGTGCCCACATGCGCCGCATTAGCCACACACGCACCGAGTTGATGCGGGTGGGTTCGTAGTTTTCGTAGGTAATAGCGGCATCGTGCCAAGTGTTGCCTAGTGCAACGCCTCCAAAACCGCCATCGCTGTCTAGGTAATAGTTAATGGGCGTACCTATGGTAGTGGCATTGGGGTTTGTTAACAACAAATCAACGGCTGCCGACATGCCAAGGCTTTGTAGTTGTGCTATGTCGCCTGCCCGAATGCCAAAAGTGGTGCGGCGCAATAAATGGGCAATTTGGGTATTGTCCCAAGTGCCCGTGTAGGGGCTTAAACCCGATTGTATGGCTTGCCCATCACGGGGGCGAAGTGATTGTAAAAAGGAGCGGCGGTTCATAGACTTGGTATATTTTTGTCGGGTAACAGATGATAAAGTACAAAATGGGGTGATAAGTAGATAGTTGCGGTAAATGTACCGCAAAATTTCCGTTACTACGCTTCATGTTACGCAGGGTAACGCAAACAAGATAGGTATTAAGCGGCAGCGGTCGTAGTGAGCTTGTCGAACTAATTACATTTAGGCACAATACGGAACAAGAGAACCTAAGTTGAGGTGCAAAGAGAATGGCACAAGTAAAGAACTTACGAGGCTTATTATCAATACTCAACATTAGGGGCGGATGCACTCGTAGTAGTGATGAAGTTGCTGTAATGGCAATGGAGCGAAGGGGTGCAATTGGTCAGCATGAAATAAGCCCAACTTACGAGGACGAGGTTTATGTAAGCGCGCAGTGTTTAATAAACACCGACCAATAAGAGCCGTATGAAGCGAGAGTTTCAAGTACGGTTCTGCGAGAGGGTGGGAGGTAGTCATTCGGGCTACTTCCTGCTCTACTCGACCAGACAACCTACCAGACTATAAAAAGGTCTATTTGGAGTTTGCTAAATGCTTGTTGCTTGTGTGACACAAGCAACGGCTACCCACACAATTTGTTGTAGTACCCTTTTTTAAGACTGGTAGCACCGATATTTGTATCGGTTAATTTGTTGATAGCGGTACGCGTTTTCTGTTACGTAGCATCAGTTAAGCCATTTTACTATTCCAAAATCTATATTCTATCCACTGAAAAAGCAATACCGTAGCAAGCACAGCCGTTAGTAATTGGGCTACTGCCCAAGTGTTATTTGTTAGTAGGGGTATTATGCTTTTAAACAAACCCAAATAGGCAGCTATGCCAATAGCCATTATCAATAGCAAGGTGGTGGCTGCTACCCAAGCGTTTTCGGGTTGGGTATTTGGGGCGGTGTTAGCTGCTTGGTTTGGCATTTGCTGCATAACGGCTTGTGCCAAATTAAAGGATAGGGTAGGGGCAGGCAATTGGTTAAAACCAACATACATTTGTTGGTACAACTGTAGTTGTTGGGCGCATAAGGGGCAGTTTGCCAGATGCGTTTGTTGGTTGGTGGTTAAAGTTTGCCCCTCGAGGTGTAGTTGCAACTGGGTGTCGGTTAAATGGCTATTGTTGGGGTGGTGCATGGCAATTGGTTTAACGATGAACAAATTGATGTTGTTGCAAAAAATCTTTTAGCAATTTACGCGCCCTAAATAGGTAACTTTTAACGGTGTTTAAGGGCAATTGAGTAATTTGGGCAATGTCGGTATAGCTCATGTCCTCGATGTGGTACAACTGCACCAATGTACGAAACATAATAGGCAAGCCTTCGATGGCAGTTTGCAAAAGTTGGGTAGTTTCGGATTGTTGCAACAGTTCGTCGGGCATGGCTACGGTTTGGTGCATAAAATTGGCGGTGATGGTTTCGGCGTAGTTACCTTCCTCCTCTTCGTCGGTGCGGTAGTTAGTAAACACCTCGTCGAGCAAAAGAGTTTTCTTTTTTTGCAGATAATTAACGCTGGTGTTGTAGGTAATTTGGGCAATCCAGGTCGATAACTTACTATCGAACTTAAAGGTTTTTAGGTGGCTAAATATCTTCAAAAACACATCTTGGCAAATATCTTCGCGGTCGGGGGGCTTGTCTATCATCTTAAAAACCATAGCTACCACCAAACGCTCGTAAAGACTTATCAGTTTAAGGATAGCTTTACGGTCGTTTTGTAGCACGGCGGTTACTAATTTTCGCTCATCGGCGGTTGTTAAAACGGTGTTTTTCATAAGCCCACATAGTATTACTTACAGTAGACCAACAAGCAGCCAAAATGTTGCTTGGTTGGTGTTTTTTTTTGCAAAAACCGTATTGCTTGTGCGACACAAGCAATGGTTTGCAACGCTTATGTTTATCAAATTAACCCCAACAGCAAAAAATTTGCCCTAACTGCAACATTTTGTTTAGGTGTCTGTCTGATGTAAGCATAACACCACACCAATTTAGTGTTTGTGGGTATTGTTTATTATCAATCATCAATTGTATTTTATGAAATCATCATTTTTTAACGCATTTACCCATATTGGGTTAGGTATTGGGTTAAGTTTAGTTTCGGGTTTGTTGTATGCCCAAGACAGTTTGCAAAACGTGGCGGCTGCTATGCCGCCCATGCCACCCATGCCACCTTTACCCCAAGACATGGAAAACATGGGCTCGCCAGTGCATAATTTAGTAGAGCTGTCGAACAACATTATTCCGGTGGCTATTTTTTTAGCACTTTTTTATGCCGTTGTTACTATGTTCAAAACTTTTTTCGATTACCGGCTAAAGTCGCGATTGATAGATAAAGGTGTTTCGGACGAGAGCCTACCACATTACTTTTTGCCCGACAAACCGCAATCGGGCTTGTACGAAAGCCTAAAATGGGGTTTGGTTGCAGCAGGCTTGGGCATGGGTTTAATTATTGCCAATTATGTGCCTGTTGGCTTAATATCGGTGGGCGTGGTTGTGTTGTTTGTGGCGGCAGGTTTTATTGCCTATTTTATGATTATCACCAAACGTTTTAATCAAGGATAAGATGCCCTAAATATTGGCTTTTGGTTTAGGCACGTAAATTCCCCTCTTAGGAGGGGCAGGGGTGGGCTGTCGGCTATCCGCTGTCGGCTTTGGGCAATAGCATAAAAAAGTGAGCTAGGTTCATTACCCACAAAAAGCCTTGTAATAGTTCTGTTTATCGAACTGTTACAAGGCTTTTTTTGTTTGTTTTATTTTGGAATTTTTGATTAACTAAGGTACAAATCGGGTAGCAACATCGCTCCAAGCACCTTGTCCTTTTGAGCCAACACCTGCCACGCGAACCCAAATTTGCGTACCCGATTTTAAATCAGACAAAACATTACCTCGCGATTTTAAACTTACATCAGCTTGTTTCCACGATGTTTCGTCTAAAACATTGGTGGTTATTTGGATAACATAAGACGATGCCCCTTTTAAAACATTGTTACTTACTACTATCTGCCCACCGCCCAAACCTTCGCGTAGCATAACATTAAGTACAGGTGGCAATGCACCATATTTGGTTATAGGTTTAGCAAAATCTAAACCCGAACTGCGTATTTTTGCCGCATCGCCATTGGCTTCGATGTTTACATGATTAACAATAGCACCCAAATCGGCGTAGTTTTCGTCCGATTTAGCAATTATTTGTTCGTTAATTGTTCTTAAAACCGTTTCTATTCGCGAGCGCTCTTCCATTAAATTGTCTAACTCGTCCGATGAACTTTGCAATTTAGACAGCAATATTCCTGCATTCGGAAAATCGGAGTTGTTTTTCATGCTAGACAATACGTGTTTCGATTTGGCAAGCTTTTTATCGACAGAGGCATTGCTCAAAACCTAATACAGCCGCTTTTTTTGTTTTAGCCATAATACCAAAATTTGAAGTGAAAAATGAAAATTAAAATTGATGTTATTAAAAGATGCCAGTATAACGAACTGTTTTTGAAAAATATTGTGCTGTTTTTGAAAAATATTGTGCTGTTTTTGAAAAATATTGTGCTGTTTTTGAAAAATATTGTGCTGTTTTTGAAAAATATTGTGCTGTTTTTGAAAAATATTGTGCTGTTTTTGAAAAATATTGTGCTGTTTTTGAAAAATATTGTGCTGTTTTTGAAAAATATTGTGCTGTTTTTGAAAAATATTGTGCTGTTTTTGAAAATATTGTGCTGTTTTTGAAAATATTGTGTTTTTGAAAAATATTGTGCTGTTTTTGAAAAATATTGTGCTGTTTTTTGAAAATAGAGCGTTTTTGAAAATATGTTGTTTTTGAAAATATTGTGCTGTTTTTGAAAAAATTGTTGTTTTTGAAAAATATTGTGCTGTTTTTGGAAAAGATTGTGCTGTTTTGAAAAATATTGTGTTGTTTCAAAAAAATATTGCCTTGTTTTCAGAAAAACGAACTGTTTTTGAAAAATCGTTGTCGTAAAATCTAAAAAATAAGGCTTTAACTGCCCCACATAGGGCAGTTAAAGCCTTTTGTGGGGTTAGTTTAGTGTTGTACTACCATTTTGGCTTGTGCCAAACGCACGCCATCGGCACTTAGGCTTAGTAGGTATAAGCCATTGGGTAGGTCGGTTACGGCAAAGGTGCTAAACCCATGGTTGTTAGGCATTACCGTTATAGTTTTTACCAAACGCCCTGCCATATCATGTATTTGTAGGATGCTTTGAGGCGGTAGCCATTCTTGGAGTGTTAAAACACTTAGTATGTCGTTGGTGGGATTGGGATACACCCATAATCCCCCTCTAACTCCCCCTTCGAGGGGGAGAATATGCCCCCCCTCCTTTGGAGGGGGCTGGGGGGAGGCTTCTTGTATGCCTGTAACTACCGAGCTTACAATAGTGGTATCGTTGCAGCCACCATTGCCAAAGCCCATATTGTTTACTTTTAGCAATACGGTTTGAGCATCTATCACGCCATTTCGTTTGGTCCGGCAGCAAAACCAGTGGCTATAATATCGCCGTAAGGGTCTTCGGTTAGGGCGTACAAAAGCATTGCACTTGCTTCTGCTTCCCAATACACGTACTCGCGTAGCCAAACCAACTCGCCTTGTTCCGAAATACGAAAAATGCAACAAGTAGGGCTACCTGTAAGTTCAAAATTGGTGGTGTAACCACAACCAATAATGTCGCCGTTGGCACAAATGTGTAGGTCTTGTATGTTGCGGATATAGCTGGTGCTTTTAAGGGTATATTGCCAAATGCTATCGCCTGCGGGATTGTAACAACGCACAATATGAGAGGTTAATTCGTCTTCGGGTTGCCGCTCGTACCAACTAACTACTAAGTTGCCATTGTGTAGCGTTTTAAGTTGCATGCCGCCCTGATAAGACGCATAGTTGTTTATCTTCCGCTCCCAAATAGTAGTGCCTATGGTGTCTATTTTCCGAATGTAACCATATACTTTGTTAGCCTCGTTTTGTGCGCCTATGCCTAATACATACTCGTTGGTGGGTAATAGGATTATATCTTCTGGTCCATTTGTTGGATAACCTACTACATTTTGTAGTGTATCTTCTCTTAGAATAATACCTGTGCTATCCATAGTAATTAACAGGGTATTGTTGTATACTTCTAAACCTGTATTGGGTTGTTTAATACCCGTAAAGCTAATTATTTTATTAGCTCGCAACAAACTATTAGCGGCTCTATTATCCATAGTATCTCCATGAACAACGCTTCTGTAAATTCCGCCATTGGTAGTAATAAATGTAAATAAATCCTGAAAACTTAATCCTTCGGCTAATCTGCCACCACTAATTAGGTAATTGTTGTTAGGTAATTGTATTAAATTTTTTACCCCAGAGTCGTAGGGGTAAAAATTAAAAGCATTCTCCCAAATTTTATTGCCTGCCAAATCTGTTTTAAATATACCTAGCACCAATAGTACTACATAAGCCATTGAGCCACACATTACTACATAACCATCTTGGTTGGCAAAATATCAACCCATTATCCGAACTAGTTTCGTTGATGTTTATGGTTTTAATAAAATAATCTTGTGCCTGCACAACACCACAATAAGCACACAATAGTAGCATTAATACCGTATTTTTCATAACAAATGTACTTTGTAAGTTAAAAAATAAGGCTTTAACTGCCCCACATAGGGCAGTTAAAGCCTTTTGTGGGGTTAGTTTAGTGTTGTACTACCATTTTGGCTTGTGCCAAACGCACGCCATCGGCACTTAGGCTTAGTATGTATAAGCCATTGGGTAGGTCTTTTACATCGAGGGTAGTTAGGGTACTGCCGTTGTTTAGGCTAACGTTTTGTACCAATTTGCCTGTTACATCAAATATTTGTAGCTGAGCGTTTTGCTCTACTGCAAAAGGTGGCAGGGTAATTTGTGCGCTTTGCTGTGCAGGGTTGGTTGCACCACCAAAGTATTTAGGCTTTTAGGTCGGCTAGGGTACTTGGGGTAGGGTATGGGGTAGTTTTTCGTTTTCGGTTAGGTCGGGTAGTTGCCAATCAAAGGTTTGCCCTGTTAGTATGCCTAATAGGGTTTGGGCGTAGGGGGCTTGTGTGCCATAGGCAAGGGCTATGTTTTGTAGTGCCTCGTTTTGCTCGGTGCTTAAACTAAATGGTGTTTGGTTTTGGGTGGCTATGTCCAATTGCAAATGTATTTGCTGTATGGTTTGGTAGTCTTGCTCGTCGGGGGTGTCGGTGGGTAAGTTATCGAGTATGCTTTGGGCGGTGCTGTAATCGCCTCGGGCTTGATGCCACTTCAAAGTAGGGCAAAGGTGTTGTTTTCGGTGTTTAGTAGGTCGTCTAACTGCACATAGTCTTTTTGGTCGGTAAATTTGTTGAGCAGTTGGCGCAATAGGTTTTCTTTTTTGTCGGCATAGTCGCCAATGCGCATGTCTAAACGGTCGCGTTCCGATATTTTGAGGTAGTATTTAAGCGTATACAACAACTGATACACCGATGGACTTACGTTTTGGTAGGCAAGGTTCATCATCTCATCGCTTAGTGGCGAGTTGGCTATTAGTATGTTGGTGCGCCTGCTTGGGCTTAGGGTGGTGCTTTGTGCTACCTCTTTTAATACATCGTCGGTTAAATAAGGGCTGGCAGCTATGTACTTTTGGTAGGTTGCCAATGCCTCGGGGCTGTTGTATAGGTCGTTTAATAGCTCTTGTTTGTCGCCACCGTCTTTGGTATTTTCGAGGCTCAACAAATAAGTTTTCATGGCATAGTAGCACTCTTTGGTTTGGCAATCGTCTATACTGGGGGGTAATAAACCGGGGTCGCCATCGCCATTTAAGTCAAGGCAAGTACTATATGTGTAAGTAATGGGTAAATCTATTTCTATTCCCATATAGTTGTACGATGTAGCACAGTCTTCGTAGGTGTCGCCGGCATAGCAATGTGGTACTAATCGGTTGTTGGCTTCGGCGGTGTAGTTGGCATCGATGTGGTAAAAATAAGCAAAGGCATTGTTGTTGCCAAAGGTTTTTATGCGATTGGTAGGCGGTTGAGGGTAAAAAAGTTAAAAAATGGAAGAATAGTTCCGTCGTCGGTTAAAGTGCCTTGAAAATAATTTAACCTGCTATTGTTGCCGCTTAATGTTAGGTCGCTGTTGGTGGTGGTAAAGGTGTTGTCGTAAAACTGCAAACCCCTATTGTTGTCGTAAGCAAAAACACCACGTGTTGTATTGTCAAAACATTGCAAGCTATATTATTATCGCCTGTTGTGTTTTGGCTGGTAAAGGCAGTAAATGTACTGGCTGCTGTTTGCCCTATAAAAGTGTTGCTTTTTATGTCGTAGCCACTATTGCCTGCCACTATTATGCCATAAACGCCATTGTTTATTTGGTTGCCTTCGGCTTGTAGGTAGTGCAGCCCCATGTTGGTTATGGCTACCTCGTTGTTGTTAAAGGTATTGTTGGTAACAAGTGCGCTACCTATTGTATAGCTACTTGCCCCAAGGTTTAGTGCTTTTTTTAGGTTGGTAAATTGGCAGTTGTTTACAATTAGTCCTTCGCCTGCGGTAATGCCGTTAAGCTGATAAGTAGATACGCCATCGAAATTAAACGTACAACCATCTACTAAAATACCATTACAATCCCAAATACTAATGCCTTCAAAAGCCTTTGTGTAATTGTTGCTGGTAAAAGTACAGTTTTTAAATTGGCTAAAGTTGCGGTGGTTGTATTTCATAAAAGCTACGGCTTTGCGGCAGTTGCTAAAAGTGCTGTTTTGGGCATACACAATACCGCCATAATAGGTTGGGAAATAGCCGTCTGAACGATTGGTGATAATGGTGTTAATGTTGCCGTTTTCAATTAAGGCATTGTTTTTTAGTACCACCATACCGGGGGCATTATCGGCTAATACAAGATTTTCGTAATCATCAACGGTTAAGTCATCGGGGTCTGTTTCAAACACTTTGGTGGCCACATCGGTATTGCCCCACACCCATGCCCAACCAAGTACCTGTCATGCAATTATAGGGCGGAAAAGAGGTAATTGTTGCATTATCAACTATTAATTTGCTGCCTCGTTCTACAACAATACGGGCATTGGGCGACATTTTTAGCATAGCATCTTTAATTAACAAGGTGCTGTTGTTGGTTATGCGTAACACCCCTTTTAAGGTTTTAGTGGTGTTCTGGAAAGTGGTATTGTTGTTGCTATTAACGGTATAACCTGCCTCAAAATCGTAGGTTTGGCTAACAACCGTTACTGTTTTAATAAGTGGCTCGGTGGTGTATTGGCTTGCGTAAATTTTTATGGCGTATGTGCCTGCCTCGCAAATGGTTTGTGTTGCAGCACCAAACTCGGTGTTGGTGTAAAACAAAACATCGTTTTTGTACCAATAAGCAGTGTATGGCTCCGACGATGTAGTTTGGATAGACAAGTTGGTACAAACCCCCTCGCAAAGATACACTTTGTTGTTGTAAGGAGCCATCCACTTTGCTACTAACTATCGAGGTGTTTTCGCCGCCCAAACATTCGGTAACAGCTACTGTTTTTATAATAGGGTTAGTACAAAACACATCGGTAAAAATTTCGATGGTATAAGTGCCTACTTGAAAGTGAGAGCGCCTTGTGGCGTGTTTTCGTGGGTGGTGTACCAATACCCCATTGTACTAATTAGCGGTAAAACTACCCTCGCCTGTGGTAACTATGTTGGGTATACATAAGGTTGCCTCGCAAATAACAAATGCTTGTGCTACTTGTTATTTGGGCACTATTTGCTGTAATTAGGTGCAGGGCGTAAAATCGTGTTTTGGAATAGTCCCAAGTGGTAGGTAGTCTGTCTATGCAATCGGCTCCGCTATCAGGGTCAATTTGGTTGTAATAGCAGTCCGAGTACCGCCTTGCCATAAATTACCTCCTGTAACATAATCGCCATGACAATTACTATAGTACAGTTGCCAATAGTAATTCCACCCGAGCTAATAATGGGGTTGCCATCGTTACCAAAACCATTAAAATACAGCGGCGCACCAAGCGGGCAATCGGGGGTGGCTTTATAACCACAAGCGTTATAGGGCAATTCTTGGTAATACAAACCACCAAAATCGCTGTAAACATTTGCATCGCCCCATTCACGAACCACCAAATAGGCATAGTTTGCATTTTCGAGGTAAAATATTATAGGCTGAAAATTTGCAATTATGCCCAGTAACGGAGCATCGACATTGCTGTTTAACGATGAGGTACCTTCTGTTGGATCCCAAGTAGCAATTAGTTTGTTGTGCCAAGGGCTGGTTGGGCTGTTGTTTTCAGTTGTCCAATCTACTTGTAAAAAGCCGCATCTTCGCCAATATGGTTGGCTTTTACTTTTAGTTGAGGCTCTCCCGTGTCTGCATTGCAAGCAAAGTCGCAGTATTCGATAAGTTGGACGTCGTCGATAAAGGTATAATTAGCACTACCACAATCTTCAAAGGCATTGTAGCAATCATTGAAGAAGGCATTAGGTTGGACACTTTTTATTAAATCCAATCCAATCCATTTAGCATCTGTCGTCTTGAAATGTAAAAGATAAAGTGTGCCATTGGTCCAAAGCATACTGATTAGTTGAAATGGGAAATGAAAATTCTTGTACGTCATCTAAGTTCTCTAAAGTTCTATATCCTTCAGAACACACATTTTCTACACTACCACTTTCTATTTGGTATTTTAGTTTACTGTTCGATAAATACACTTTTAACAGTATGTTTTTTGATACCAAATCGTTAGCATCTTGCTCAAATTCCCAGTTTAACGGACTATTAGGAGATGAACTTCCAAACGTATTAATGGAAGGCAGAAAAAAATGAAGCTTTAGCTGATAGAGATTATTAACTTTTATTTCGTTAAATTCGGACAAACACTGTTCAAACATTTCATACGGAAGCATTCCAGCGTAAGAATCGCCATCAAAGGCTGTTACAGGTTGAGCATAAATGTTGACATCTGTATTGTCAAATACATTTTCTACAAACAAATCAGGAGTGTGGAATTTCTTATTACCAACACTGCAGCCATTAGCCGCACCACTTCTGTCTTCCCAATAATCAGTCTTATTGAAATCGCTCAATCCATTAGGATTACTACTCCTTTCTTCAAAACTGCCATTACGCAGCAAATTTTGAGCATTTATAAAGCAAGAAAAAAAGCAAAAAAATAAAACAACAACTTTTTTCATTTTAGAAAAATTTAGAAAATTAAAAAATACGCATTGCACCTAATTGCAAAGCAGGTTGGTTTAGGTTTTGGTTAAATAATTGGGCTTCGTATTGCCAATAGCTATTTATATTGCCTACAATACCTACAACAGCATACGGATTTAGCGGAAACTCATTTTGCCAAACATATTCTGCTAGCTTGCCTGATAGTAATATTGATGGTTGGAAACCTAACTGCCCTTTTATAGCCAATTTAGGTGTAATGGGAAATAAACGTCCAATACTTACTGGCATTTGAATGTACCAATTATTAATAGGCATAATATCGCATATTTGTAACAGCAGGACCTATTTTACAAGCAATTGTTTTACGTGGTTAAAGTTTATACCGGTATTCAAAAACCAATGCTTGTTTAAATAGCGTTGATATTGCAAACCTAATGCTAGTGCAAAATGGGATTACAATTAAAGCAAGGTACTAAAGAAGTTTGTACTGGCCTCCAAACCTATTGTGCCCTTGTCCTCTACACACCCCTGCCAGCATTAGCCACAGCAGTAGGGCGGTTACATACGTCTGTTTCATGTTTTTTTTTGGGGATGATGATGAAAAAATATCAAAACTCAAAACCAAGTTGAAAACTGTAAGTGTCAAAAAAAGGTTTGTCTTTATTAGTAAAAATATGCCCTTGTATTTCGGGCAAACGTTTATTATTGGGCAGTTTAACATAAGTACCTATGCTCAACGGAATAGCCCAGCTAAGTTGTTTATACCTAAAAAATTTACTTTGCTGGTTTATACTACCTAATAACACATTAGCTTGCATGCCTATACCCAACAACAGCGGCAAACGAGCCTGTAAATTAGGTGAATAGTATGCCATTAATGGAATTTGGAGGTGCCAAAATTGTTTTTGGGTAGAATTAGTACAGAACCATATAGTATCGGGATAGGAAACACCTGGACCATAGTATATAAATGTACTATCGTTACAAACGGCTTGCTTTTTTGTACCATAGCAATAAGTCCTGTCTTAACTCCAATTTTTGAACTAAATTGCCTACTGCAATAAATGCCTGCTCCTACACCCAATTGCCGTTTAAGCAGTGGATATACATCCCATGCAATTTGCGGAGCAACTAGCATTTTAAGCTTATCTTTCCCTTGTCCTCTACACACCCCTGCCAGCATTAGCCACAGCAGTAGGGCGGTTACATACGTCTGTTTCATGTTTTTTTGTTTTTGGGTGATGAGATGTTGTGATGTGGTTATTGAGCGTAGCTGAAACGTTTCGCTTTTTTCGCCCCATCATCACTTTTACAAACACAAAGCTACTACATCTTTTTATAATAATCAAGGTTTGGGTACAGATGCCCAATATTTATTGTTGGGGCAATGCCGATTAAACGCCCCAATAAGCCAACTATATTAGCTGATTATCAACAAGTTAGGTTTAGTTGGGCGTATAAAAAGATGCGATAAAGCACAAAAGAAATGTAAACATTTGGGGGTGTGTTGATGTTTTCTTACATTACTCCCCACCACAATACCCTATTTTTAGGCTTATTGTTCCAAGATTTGCCCATATCTCGGCTAAATACCTTAACTTTGCTGTATGTTTTGCCCATCTAACAAAAAACTACGCAACCAAAAGCAACCTAAACACCCAACACAACGACATATAATGTGGTGAAGGAGTGAAGGAGTGAAAGGAGTGAAGGAGTGAAAAGAGTGAAGGAGTGAAAAGAGTGAAGGAGTGAAAAGAGTGAAGGAGTGAAAAGAGTGAAGGAGTGAAAAGAGTGAAAGGAGTGAAAGGAGCGAAGGAGTGAAAGGAGAGCCGTATCACAACATCACCATATCGCCATATCGCCATATCCCCACATCCCCACATCCCCACATCCCCACATCCCCACATCCCCACATCTCCACATCCCCACATCTCCACATCCCCACATCACAACATCTCCACATCGCCACATCCCCACATCCCCACATCACAACATCCCCACATCTCCACATCCCCACATCACCACATCACCACATCAAAGCATCAAAGCATCAAAACATCGCCATATGAAATCAGTCTTAGCCCTTTTCTTGTTTTTGTCCACCGTTTTTGCGGCGGCGCAAGGCGTTACTAACCCCAACGGTTGGATTAACTACGCCCAAAAGTATTACAAAATAAAAGTAGCCAAAAACGCACTTTACCGCGTGCCTTACTCCACGCTGCAACAATACGATATACCGCTTGAAGGTAGCCAATTGGCAATGTATTATAAAGGGCAGCAAATACCCATTTATGTAACCACCGAAGGAACCCTTAACACCACCGATTACGTGGAGTTTGTAGGGCAACAAAACGACGGCGAGTTCGACCGCCAACTATATGTGTACGAAACATGGCAACCTGCTCCCGAAAGAAACTTGTTTAGCGACACATCTGCCTATTACCTAACGGCTCAACCTGCCCCAAACCTACACTACCAAAACACGCCCAACAACCTTGCTGGCGCACCACCTCCCGAAACCTATTTTTGGCACACCCTTATCAACTCGCCACAAAATGTGTTTTACGAGGGCAAACCCATTTCGGTAGCAGGTATTAGCCGCAACTTCGCCGATTTTGAAGACGGCGAAGGCTATGTAAGTACCGACATTATTAACAACAGCAGCCAAAACTTTACCCTACCCACCCGCGACATTTACCCATTAAACGACAGCGCCGCCGTAAAAGCCAACATCTTGGCTCGCTCAAACGACCCCGATGTTTTTACCGACCACCACCTGCGCCTTAGCTTAGGTAGCACCGTTTATGCCGACGAACAAAACGAAGGTTATCGCTCCAAATTATTTACTTTTAATGTACCCATTGCATCGCTTACTAACCCAAGCACTGCCATTACCGTAGCCTCGGTTGATATGGGCGATGATATAGTAAACAGGCAAGCCGTAGGTTATATAAGCATCAACTACCCACATGCTTATAGTTTTAGCAATTTAAAGAGTTTTTTGTTTGAGATAGATAACAATGGAGCTAAATACATAGAGATGAGCGCCTTTAATGGCGGCTCAAACGCCGTTTTGTACGACCTAACCAATGGTTTGCGCCTTGTGCCTATTGTAGAAAACAGCCTCTACAAATTTATGCTGCCCGCAGGTACATCGGCGGCAGCCAAACGCAAACTGTTTGTGGTTAACACTACCGGCATGTGCGACATTGGCACCACAGGCAACCCCAACTGCAACCTAAATGCCTATACCATACCCACTATGCAGCCCCTCCAATTCACCGATTTTACACAAACTGCCAACCAGGGTAACTACATCATCTTAACCCACCCTAAACTAAGCCAAATCGTTGAGGGCATCGACCAAGTAGAACGCTACCGCCAATACCGCAGCAGTGCCGCAGGCGGTAGTTATAATGTAATAGTGGTAAACATCGAAGAACTTTACGACCAATTTGCGTGGGGTATCGAAAAACACCCAATGGCTATCCGAAACTTTATAAACTATGCCTTTGCCAACCAAACACAAGACCCCGAATACCTGCTACTGCTCGGTAAATCGGTGGGATATAGCTATTTTAAACTAACCGATAGCGGCATATTGGGCTACAACCAATGTTTGGTGCCAAGCTACGGCAGTGTAGCATCCGACGAGATGCTGGGAGCAGCCTACCTTGCCAGTTTTACGCCCCGCGTAGCCATAGGGCGGCTGCCCATGCGCACAGGCAACGATGTAAAGATTTATTTGGATAAACTGATAACCTACGAAGCCAACAACGACCCCACTACCTGCTCAAAAGCCGACCGACTTTGGATGAAAGATGCCCTACATATTGCCGGCGGATACAGCCTTGCCGAATCAAACGAGTTTTTGAGCAACCTCGATGCCTATAAAACCATTTACCAAGATACCAGCTTTGCCGGGCGCGTGGTGCTTACCTACAACAAACTTAGCGAGCAATCTATATCCGATGCCGACCTAAAAACCTACATCGAAAACGGTTTGGGTATCATCACTTTCTTTGGTCACTCGTCGGGCGAAGTACTAAATGTAGATATTAACGACCCCAGCATCTACAATAACCAAGACCGCTACCCTTTTGTAATAACCGGCTCTTGCTCGGTGGGCGATGTACATAACTATTATAACGCCCCAACTACCCTGCCCGAGCGATACGTAATGATACCCAACAAAGGCTCTATCGGCTGGCTTGGCTCCGCATCTATCGGTTTTCCTACCTATCTATATGCCTATTTAAGCAGGTTTTACACCAACTTCTGCCGCACCAACTACAATAAACCCGTAGGTTATTGCTTAAAAAAAACCATCGAAAAGATGAACAGCGATTACCCAAACGACAACGTAGCCAAACTAACCGCCCAAGAATATACCCTAACCGGCGACCCCGCCGTGATACTTAACTCGTGGGAAAAACCCGAGTATGTTATCGAAAGCAGCGATACTTACAGCGACCTAACCCTTGTGCCTACCAACGTAACCGCCGACCTTGACTCGTTTGCGGTTAGATTAACCATTGCCAATGTAGGGCGTGCCGTATCCGATTCGTTTAACATCCGTATTGTGCGCACACTGCCCGACGGCACAACTCAAACCTACAATCACCGCTTACCAAGCACCGTTTATGCCGATACCTTGTTGTTCTACATTCCAACAGGCGACCCTTTTGTGGCAGCCGGCGAAAACCAATTGCAAATAAGCGTAGATGCCGATAACGAACTGCCCGAAGACTGCGAAAACAACAACCAACTATCGCAAACCTTTGTCATCTTCTCCGATTTGTTGATACCCATTGCACCCTGCAACTTCGCCATTGTGCATCAAACGCCCATTACTTTGTATGCCTCGACCGGGCAACCGCTTTTGCCCGCCTACGACTACAAAGTACAGATAGACACCACCGAACTGTTTAACAGCCCCGCCCTGCATCAAACCATAATAAACAGCGTAGCAGGCGTTGTTACTTACACACCCACCAACATAGCGTGGCAAAACAATACCGTATACTATTGGCGCACCGCCCGCGTGCCTAACGCCCCCAACCAAGAACGCTGGAAAAGCAGCTCGTTTATTTACCTTGCCGACGGCTCGGAAGGCTGGAACCAATCGCACTATTACCAATACCTTAACCACGATACCTTCCAAAACCTAAGTATTGATACCACCCGCACCTTTGTTTATCCAAGCACCAACAATACACTTTTAGCCATCAACAATAGGCAACCCGAAAGCAGCTCGCACATACAATACAGCCTAAATGGTACGGTGTATCAACAAAATACTTGTTTAAAAAACGACTGTAAAAACGGCATCGCCATTGCTTTGTTTAAACCCAATGCCACTTTAACACCCCAATACTCCGAAAACACCAATGGCGGATTTGCTTGTGCAGGTGTTGGCACCTATGGTAATGTTCAGTGTGGATTTGACCCGACCGCCATTTTCGAGTTTAAACTGCAAAACAACAACGATTTTGCAACCCTCAAAAACTTTGTGCAAAACATACCACAAGGCTATTACGTATTGGCGTATAATGTGGGCAATCATCACCTAAACGTAGATGCTACCAACATTAACTTACCTGCCATTTACAGCTTTTTTATTGATATGGGCGCTAACCAAGTAGTAAACCTCGATACGCTAAGTAGCTTTATTGTTTTTGGCAGAAAAGGCATTGATAACTCGGCACAAGTAGTTATATCTACATCGCCCAACCAAGATTTTGAGCTAAACACCAACATACAAACCGTGGCTACCAATGGCAGCATTAGCTCGCCCCTCATTGGTCCTGCCACCGCTTGGTACAACATAGAATGGCAAACCCACGCCCAAGAAACCAACACCAACGACCAATGGCAACTTAAAGTTTTTGGCGTGAAAGAAGGCAACGAAACTTTGTTGTACGACCTAAACGCATCGCCACAAAACATTAGTAGTGTAGATGCAGCACAATATCCGTTTTTAAGGCTCGAAGCCCACACCACCGACACCACAAACTTTACGCCCCCTCAAATAGATTTCTGGCGCGTACTCTTTAAACGCTCGCCCGAAGCCGCTTTAAATCAAGCCAACTTCTTTGTTTTTTATAGCGATACTTTGCAAGAAGGCGAAATGCTACAGCTACAAATAGGCGTAACCAATCCCGAGGCTAACCCTATGGACAGCCTACAAATTGCCTACATTATACGCAAAGCCAACGGACAGATTATTAACACCAACTACCCCAAACAAGCACCTATTGGCGCGGGGCAAACCATCATCAGCAATTTTACTTACCCAACAACAGGTTTAGTAGGCAACAACCTATTGGCAGTTGAGCTAAACCCCAACCAAGCCCAACCCGAAAAGTTTAAGTTTAACAACATCATGTACCTGCCTTTTGTAGTTGTTACCGACAAGATAAACCCCATTTTAGATGTAACTTTTGATGGCAGACATATTGTAGACGGCGAACTAATTGCCCCACAACCCGAAGTGCAAATACGCCTAAAAGACGAAAACAAATACTTAGCCCTAAACGATACCGCCAATGTGCGTCTTTGGTTAATAAGCAGCGACACTTTAGGTTTTGTAAGCCTCGAACAGCCTTTGTATTTCAACAACCCACAAGTGCAATTTGTGCCGCCAACCGCCGCCGATGTTGCTAATGGTAAAAACAGTGCTACTATCACCTATCGCCCCAACTTAAACAGTGGCGTTTATGCCCTAAAAGTGCTAGCAACCGACCGCAGCAGCAACACCTTTGCCAAAAAAGCGTATCAAATTGGTTTTATGGTAGATACAAAGCCCGCTATCAGCAACCTGCTCAACTATCCAAACCCATTTACCACCTCAACGCGTTTTGTGTTTAAGTTATCGGGTGTAACAGTGCCGCAAAACCTAAAAATACAAATCATGACGGTTACGGGCAGAGTGGTACGCGAAATTACACAAGCCGAGTTAGGCACGTTACACATAGGTAACAACCTAACCGACTTTGCTTGGGACGGAACCGACCAATTTGGTAGTCCATTAGCCAACGGTTTGTATTTGTATAGGGTAGTAAGCAAACTCGACGGGCAAACAATGGACAAATACCAATCGGGGGCAGATAAATGGACAGAAAATGGTTTAGGTAAGATGTATTTGGTGCGATAAACTATTGCATAAGCCTATTGGGTGATGCTAAATAATTATTGGGTGATGCTAAATGATTATTGGCTGATGCTAAATAGTTATTGGGTGATGCTAAATAATTATTGGGTGATGTTAAATAATTATTGGGTGATGATGATAATATAATTAGCGGTATCAAAACCCGCAATAACCACAACATAAAAACCTCCGATGTTTACTAGTTAAACATCGGAGGTTTTTATAATGACTAATAACCACCCAAATTAGAACAAATTAGGCTTATAAAAGCAGTTGATAGTAACGTCAAATTTAAATTTGATGCCGTCAACGCCAAATTTGACACCGCCGAGTGCGTTTTTGACACCGCCGAGTATATTTTTGACACCGCCGAGCATGTTTTTGACACCGCCGAGCATGTTTTTGATACCGCCGAGCATGTTTTTGACACCGCCGAGTGCGTTTTTGACACCGCCGATTATATTTTTGACACCGCCGATTATGTTTTTGGCACCGCCGAGTATGTTTTTGGCATTGTTAAGCATGTTTTTATCACCACCACATGGGTTTGTGGTACTACAAAGGGCTATTTTAATACCATTGCTAACTATATTTGGTACTATAAGTAGCGCAATAAAAATAAAGCACCAATTTGCCACTTTGCCATTTGCACAAAAAAACACAAAAAATTGTGTCACCCCGTTGGGGGGTTAATAAATAAGCTATGCAAGATTGGACTATATTATATCACCCCTTCGGGGTTTATTCTACTTCGGTTAATAAACGATTATAAACAATTGGCTGGTAGCACCGATACTTGTATCGGTGAATCGACTTGCTTGTCAAGGTTTTGCGGTACATTACCGTATAAAACCTACTTATCATTTCCTTCTGCACTTCACTATCTATAGTCCGAAAGGGAATAAAGCAAGGTATTTTAACCCCGTAGGGGTGATATTATTATAGCCTAGTAAATGTACATCTTGTTTATAAAACCCCGTAGGGGTGGCATTATTATTTTATGGCTAATAGTATCTTAACCATATTACAATAATGTTTTTAGTGGATAAAAAAAAACCGCTGTTAGGCTTTTAAAGCCTAACAGCGGTTTTTTCTATCTACTCTTTAATCCACTTAATAGTTTCTTTACTGTTGGTGTTGCTAACTTGCAATAAATACACCCCTGTTGCGGGATAAGCGCCTACGGGTATTTGCCATGTTAATACCTTTGTGGCATCAAAGGTTTGTTGGGCTACTAAGCTACCCATTATGTTGTAGAGTTGTAGGGTGCTTGGCTGGGTTTGTGGGGCATTGTATTGTATTTGTAGGGTGTTGGGGGTGGAGGTATTATTGATTAAAGTACAAGTGAGAGCCGTTGCGTTAGCAGCTAAATTATTAGGCTCATTAGGCACACCCACTGCGTACAATTGATTCTTGTACCAAGCTATTTTATTATCATCATAAGAAGCGGAAAGTACATCCTTGTCCCCATCGCCGTCTAAATCAATGGCATAAACAGATAGTGCACCGTCGGTATTGGTACTAATTATTTGCGTACTACTAAAATTACCACTACCATCATTTATGCTAAAGATAAACCTGAAATACATCATTATCTCCATCGTTATCTATATCAATGGCATAACTTCCTCCAGTAGTACTAATGATAAAATTGCCATTGCCATCGTTTATGTACCCATAAGAACCCGAAATCACATCATTATCACCATCGCCATCTATATCAATGGCATAAACAGAACTTCCACTAGCAGTAGTTGTAATGATTTGCTCACTACTAAAATTACCACTACCATCATTTCTGTACCAAACTATTTTATCAACATCACCAGGGGCAGAAAGCACATCATTATCTCCATCACCGTCTAAGTCAATGGCATAAACAGACCATGTATACATACCAGTGCCATTGTTATTAGTACCAATTATTTGTCCAGCACTAAAACTACTGCCGCCATCATTTGCGTACCAAGATATTTTATCATCACCAGTTGAAAGCACATCATTATCCCCATCACCATCTAAATCAATGGCATAAACAGACCATTTAGAATTATTACTAATAATTTGCTCGGTGTTAAAATTGCCATTGCCATTGTTTATGTACCAAACTGTTTCATTACTAATCCAAGAAGTAGAAAGTACATCATTATCCCCATCGTCATCTAAATCAATGGCATAAACAGAATTTGCCCCATTAGCAGTAGTACTAATGATTTGCGCACTACTAAAATGACCACTACCATCATTTCTGTACCAAGCTATTTTATCATCTTCCCAAGAAGCCGAAAGTACATCATTATCGCCATCACCATCTAAGTCAATGGCATAAACATCTCTTGCACCATAAGCATTTGTACTAATAATTTGCTGAGGTCCAAAGGTGGTTTGGGCTTGGCAGTTTGTTATTGGGTAGCAGTAAGGGCAAAAGCAAAAAGAAACAAAAGATACAGGCGTGTGTTTGTGTAAACATAAGTTACAAATTTTTGGTTAGAATTGTTGTTTAATATACGGCGTAAAAGTAGTGTTTTTTGTTGGTATTTTTGTATGCTTTGGGTAAATTTTTTTGTGGAGGAGGTAAAAGATACTTTTTTTGGGGTTTTAAACCTTGACAGCGGTTTAAGTTTATGGTAAAGTGGGGTAAAAACGTTTTTGTGGCAAACTTTGTGGGCGGTTTCTCTAAAAACATTTTATAATGCCACCCCTACGGGGTTGAAAACCTTGCTGTTAATTATTTTTCTATAATAATGCCACCCCTACGGGGTTAAAATACCTTGCGTTAAAACCCCATAGGGGTGGCATTATTATAGCGGCATTATTATAGGCAATTAGATAGCCCGATTTTTGCTCGAAAAAATTGATGTTTATTTAACAAAAACGGCTGTGTATATTGGTATTTATTTAATAGCGATTACTAAGCAACAAACGGCAACAAAATGGAGTGCATAACCTCATTCTTACCCACATAAATTGTTGAGGTAGTTTTTTTTTAAAAAAATACCCCCATAGGTGTTACCTAAAAAAAAAGTTGCGTCTAAACATAAACACTTTTTTATCACACCAAAATTTAGGTTATCATGGACAAAAGAATCATTGTAGGTTTGGTTGCTGGTTTAATACTAGGCGTTATCGAAATGTTTGCATTTGGCGGTGGTGCTACACTGTTGTTATACCCGCCATTAGTGCTATCATTGGTTTTGTTACCAAAAAATTTACCTTACAACACTTATTTGGTAAGTGCTTTGTTAGGCGCGCTTTCTTTGTATTGATAGCTTTACAATCGGGCAAATACTTAGACGATGTAATTACGGGTGCTATCACTGGTTTGGTTATTGCGTTTTTGATACCTTTGGTGGGTAAGCAATTGGGTTAATGTGTAAATTTGAGCTTTGGGCTGTCGGCTTTGGGCTGTCGGTTTGGCTTTATCAACACTTTTTAGTTACACAAAAAAAAGCTACCAGCCTCGCAATGCAGTTGGTAGCTTTTTGTGCAATTGATAGTTATATAGTTCAGGCTGCGGGTTGCAAGCTACAGTCCGTTGGCTATCTGCTTAGGGTTGCGTAATTAAAACAGCTTAACAACCTGCTAGCAGTAGCGGACAGCTAATAGCCAACAGCGGATAGACAAATCACATTCTTTCCCAGTAGTTAATGCTTTCTATGTCGGTAACAATTTTTACGTAGCTGGCATATCGGCGGTCGGATATAAGGTTGTTTCGTACTGCCTCTTTTACGGCGCATTTAGGTTCGTCGAGGTGCATACAGTTGCTGTATTTGCATTGTTTAGCAAACTGTTTAATTTCGCGGAAATAAAAGCCTACTTGTTCGGGTGCAAGGGCAACCAATTCGAGCATTTTTATGCCCGGTGTGTCTATGATAGCAGCCCCCGACGCAAGGTAATACATAGTGGCGGCGGTGGTAGTATGTTGTCCTTTGTCGCTGTAATCGGATATTACTTGGGTGCGGATTTTTACGTTGGGGTGCAAATAGTTGAGTAAAGTTGATTTGCCAACCCCCGAATAACCCACCAATAAATTGGTTTTGTTGGCAATAAGCAGGTCGTAAAGGCTGTTTATTAAACACCAAAACGGTGGGTATTCTGTCGTATTCGGCAACGGTCAAAAAGCGGTCGACAAAGCCAAACGAGGTGCGCGGCGAGAAAGTGATGAGCAAGCAAAGATTTGGTCTATGTTGGCGGCAATGGTATGTGTGTGGTGTTGTTTGCGCGGCGATTTTGAACAATGGCATTGAGGTCGGGGTAGTATTTCGCTAATAATCCACGCCTCCGACGAGGTTTCTAGTTCGCATGTTACCCAATCGCCAACAGCAACGGGATTAGTAGTTTTGGTATCGGCTAATTTGGTTTGCCTTTAGTCGTCCAACAACTTCGGTGTTGTCTTCTAATTGTATCAGATACCAGCTACCGGTTGATTGTAAAATTCGTCCTTTTTGCAAATAAAATAAATTGAGGATGATGAATGAGAAGGGGTGAAAGAGTGAAATGGCGAAGTGGTGAAATGGCGAAGTGGTGAAAGGGTGAAGTGGTGAAATTGTGAAAGAGTGAAATTGTGAAAGAGTGAAATTTTGAAAGGGTGAAATTTTGAAAGGGTGAAGTGGTGAAAGAGCGAAGTGGTGAAAGAGTGAAGTGGTGAAAGAGTGAAGTGGTGAAAACGGGGGTGATGTATGGATTTGGTTATGGCAAGGTAGATTTAGTAACACAATAAAAATAAGGTACGAATTTGCTACCTTGTCATTTGCACAAAAAAACACAAAAATTGTGTTACCCCGTTGGGATTTAAAACAAGGTATTTTAACCCCGAAGGGGTGGAATGATTATAGAAAATAGGTAATGTTGGTATTTTAACCCCGAAGGGGTGGCATAATAACCAATCAAACATCAATACCTATGTCATTTGACAATTATAGGTAGCCCACTTTTTGCTCGAAAAAAACGATGGTTATTTAACAAAAATACTTGTATCAATTGGTATTTATTTAATCGCAATTACTTAACTATTTAGATAATTGAGTGCTTCGTGCATATACACTTTTACGCCTTTTTGTATTCGGTCTATGATTTCGGGTGGCAGGGTTTTGGTTATTTTAGCCGGCGAGCCTAGCACCATGGAGTAGTCGGGTATATCCATATCTTCGGTTACTAAGGCGTGTGCGCCAATTACGCAACCTTTGCCAATGCGGGCGTTGTTCATGATGGTAGCGCATACCACATTAGGGCACGAGTCGCCAATAGTGGCGCCATGTATATAGCCGACATGACCAATCACTACATCGCTGCCAATGTTAATAGGGTTTGCCTGCATCTACGTGCATAATAACGCCATCTTGTACATTTGTTCGGTTGCCACCATAATTTGGTCAAAATCGGCACGCACAACCGCGCCGTACCACACCGAAACATTATCGCCTAAAAACACCTTTACCCAAAACGGTAGCACTGGAGCAATCCAAACATCGGCTCTTTTTGTACCAACGAGGCTAAGTAGGTCGTGATGATCTCATGATAATAGAGATTTTAGTGCAAAGATAAGATTAAAAACAGCAAATTTGTGCAATTAAGGGATTGTTTTTTTGATTAACGACTTTAAATAGCTTAAAGTTCGGGGTTTTGCGCTAAATTTGCCTGATAATTAACAGTTGTTGATTAATTTATCGCTACAACCCTGAAAACTTGGGAGAAGTATTGTCTTACAACCTTTTCGTCCCCATTCAAACCTCGAATGAGGTTAAATAGGAATAGCCGTATGTAAAACATACCGAAAAGCATTGCATGTTATATCCCAACTCCTACGGAGTTGAATAAAAATGACCACTATTATACTCTTTTGATGTTCAACTCCGTAGGAGTTGGAAAATTCTTGTTACTAAAACCGTATGTTTCACATACGGCTATTCGTATTAGACCCTTTCAGGGTCGTTAATGCAGTACGCTTAATAATACGTTTCGACTTTTCCCAAGTTTTCAGTACAACCTATAATTCATAATCAATAATTCATAATCAAAAAAAATTTATCTTCTATTAGGTACCATTATTTGGCAATGACTTAACGGTTGATAATGCCCCTCAAATTCGTGATTTTTATGCCGCTGTTGTTGGCTGGCAAGCCGATGCCTGCAATATGGGCGACTACGACGATTACGTAATGCTAAACTCTTTGAACGAAGGAGCTACGGGTATTTGCCATGCTCGGGCGTAATGCCAACTATTCCGCCACAGTGGTTAATGTATGTAACGGTGGTTAATGTTGCCCAAAGCATTGAGCAATGTTTGGCACTAGGCGGTGTGTAGTTGATGGACCAAGGGCAATGGGCAAGCAACAATTTTGTGTTATCCGCGACCTTGCTGGCGGTTATGGCAATTATTGCTTACCAAACCCATGCTGTCAGTTGGTATCTTATAATTTACAATTCAAAATTTACAATTTACCCTCATAATTTACTATTTACAATTAATAATGCGTTTTTATTATTTATCTGCTCTGTTGTTTTTTTTATAGCTTGCGAGTCGCCCAAACCACAAAATGCGGCTTTGATAGTACCTAAAAGCACCAATATCGACGAAAATAAGATGGCACTGATATTGATGCAGTTACATTTGGCAGAAGCGCGCGTCAACGAAGATAGCCGCCAAGCCTTAGATAGTTTGCTGCCAAACCCTTGCCTGAGTATTACAAAACAGTTTGGGTATAAATGGCGTAACCGAAACCGAGTTTCAGCAAGCGTTTAACTATTACCTAAACGACCAAAAAAAATTGGACGAAATATACGCCAAAGTTATCGAAAAAATAAGCACCTTAGATGCCCGAGTGAGAGAACGGTAAAAGGTTGGCTACACATTGGGCTTTGGGCTACAGGCTTTCATCATCGGCAAACCGGAAGTTTAAGATGCTCATAAATTAGTTACCTAGCATTTTAAACAACACGCTAGTAGTGTAATTCAATAACAAAAAAGCGAACAGACTGCAACCAATTCCGTATTTTATCCCCCCGACATAAATCTATGAAAAAAACATCTTACTTGTTATTGCTTGGCATTTTAACCCTATGGGGTTGCACCACACCTGCCCGAATTGTGTTTTTTAATGCCCCCTCGATAGAGGATTCGCGTATTTTTTTTTCTGCCGATACCGTTCATGCAGCGACAACAGCCCTTGCCTTGCCAAACGTGCCTACACCCCACTGCCACCCGTCCGCGAATGGATAAAACACCCCATTATCAACGAGTACTACTCGCTCGAAGAGTTTTTGATACGCACAAAAACGACTTCTTTTTTGGTGATACGAAACGATACCATCATCTACGAAAACTATTTTAACAGCTTTGATGTTGACAAGCCAGCCATTGTTTTTTTCTGGTCCAAATCTATCACTACGGCATTGGTAGGTATTCGCTAAAAGAGGGCTACATTAAAAATATCAACCAAAAGGTAAGCGATTTTATACCCGAATTTGCCCTTGATGAGCGCCGCGATATTACCCTTGAACACTTAATGCAAATGACCTCGGGCTTGGATTTTGAGGATTATCGCACCTTGCTTAAACTAGCACGGGTATACTACAACGATAACTTGCTTAACCTTATCAAAAAAATAAAACTGAAAGAAAAACCCGGTACTGTATTCCGATACAAATCGTTGGACACTGCCATATTGGGCTATTGCCTACAAAAAGCTATTGGGCAACCCGTTGCAAGCTATATGCAGCAAAAACTTTGGCAGCCTATTGGTGCCGAATATGATTGCCTTGTTACCCTTGACCACGAACACGGCACGCCCCGCATGTATGGCGGCTTGGCAATTTGCTCGCGCGATTTGGCAAAAATGGGGCGTTTGTACCTAAACAACGGCGAATGGGAAGGCAAGCAAATAATACCCCACGAATGGGTAGCACGTAGCTCGATGGTTAATAAAACGAAAGCAGGCTGGGCTACTCGAATGGCTGGTGGTTAGATGGATTTGTGGGCGGAAAAGACAAAGCATTTGATAAACAAGATTTTCAGGCAGAAGGCTATAATGGTCAAATGGTGTATGTCAACCCAGCATCTAATATTA
>JADKCK010000065.1 GCA_016718845.1 Sphingobacteriales bacterium | reverse complement strand
AAAGACCCGAACTTATACCAAATACTATACGTAATTTTTATACTACTTTTAGCCGCAAGTACAAAAGTAAAAAATTAAACATAAGTTTCCTATCGATAGAGTACGAGAAAAAAACGGGAATAACTACATAAGCTTACCAAATGGCAAACAATTGGCGCTTGCCGAAAATGCAAGCGGAATACAAGCTGTTGTTCCTGCTCTAATAATAATTGAGGCTTTTGCATCTTCGGTTGATAAAGTAAACTACAGCTTTGAAGAACCCGAGATTAGCCTATTCCCAACAGCACAAAAATCACTCGTTCAAACTATTGCCGAAAAAGTAATTAACAAAGGACACAAAATGATTATTACTACACATAGTCCTTATGTGTTGACAAGCGTTAATAATTTGTTGTGGGCAAACAGCATTGTTAAAGAATATCCTATTGCACTTATAGATATACAAGAAATTTTAGGACTAAAAGATTTTCTTTCAAGCAAAACACAGCAGTGTACTATATCAATGACACCGAAGAGTAGAACCAGGAACTGATTAACATCGAAAATATTATTGACACTGACACTGGCTTAATTACAGAAAGTGCCATAGATGTCGCTTCAGAAGAAATTGGCGAAACTTTTGATAACCTTAATATTTTGTACCGAAAATTGAAAAAAGCATCAAAAAAATAAACCACAATCACTAAAAAATTAATGACTTTAAAGAATCGTATTATAACAACATTTGCTGGTCGATCTGTAGAAAATTGCATGAAGGATATTTCGTGTGAAATGTTTGATATTTTTGACCCACCAGGTACTAACATTCCTTGCACAGTTGTTGCTCACGGAGAAGGGCATTTTGAAGTAACTAACCCTACTAAAAAAACACTTACTTTTATTCAAATTGATGCATGCCTTTTTAATGCACAAGATGGAGGGAAATGTGATTTTGGATTATTTGATGATGCAACAATTATACTTGTCGAATTGAAAAAAATTGACCATGGCACCAATTCAAATTCCCAAAAGAGAACAAATAAAAAACGAGACGCCTATAAGCAACTTATCGATACTCTTGACTTATTTATAAATAACGAATTAAATTTGGGTGAAATTGATGAAATGAACCTTATAGTTATTGCCGCAGTATTAGATGAAAACGGGCAGCAGCAAAGCCAACGAAGTCCAGCTATTTTACCAAACAGCCAACAGTTAAAAGCTAGATTCGAACGATATAATGCTACACTACTGATTGGAAATACATACCAATTCGCTAATACTTGCCAATTCTAAAAAAACACTTTCAACGGAGCATTAATCCACAAAACAAGGTATCTTTGTACCCGCTTCGCAGTTCCTATTTATTTCTTTCTTTCAAACTAATTTTTACCGATTATGCGTCAAGATTATTTTGTTGATAACAATGGCGTTGCGATACACTTTGTGGTATTACATCAACCCACTACCAACAACACACAAATACCTTGGATAATGATACCCGGCATGGGTAACTCTGCCAACGAAATTATCGAAGATTTGCGCGACTCCTTTCCCGTCTATCAAATCCACATTAACTTGCGTGGTCGTGGCAAAAGCGACTCACCCGATACAGGCTACACCCTAAACGACCAAGTATCGGACATAGACGCAGTAGTAAACAAATTGGGTTTACAGCAGTTTTACCTCTACGGACACTCGGTAGGCTCCTCTATTGCCCCTACGCTATGCGCCTGCACCCGCAAAAGGCAGCTTTGGCAATGGGCGATTATGCTCCTTTCTATCCTCCATTTGATAAAAGCTGGGCATCAAGAACCCTACAAAACGAAGACCTTGACATGAGCGCCAAAGCCGTAAATGGCATTGCCGCTGCCGCCGAAGGTTATATTGAGCTAAGTAAAGAACTGGCAATGTTGCCTTGCCCAACTTTGCTTATCAGGGGCGGACAACAAGATGCGTTTTTTAAAGAACAAAACGTACCCTACATCTTGCAATTAGTGCCTAGTATGCAAATTGAGTTGCTAAACAATAGTGGTCACGATTTACTTAGCCCATCGCCCGCAGCTTTTGCTAAAATATTGCAAGATTTTGCCAATCGGGTAGCAACAACTGCCTAAACACAAACACAATCCAACAAAAAGTCGTTGCTAAACCAAGCAACGACCTTTTATTTTTGGGCAGATACCCCCATTGTTTAAACATTTATTGCTACCTTAGCCCCTTCAAACAAGGCAGTTTATTATCATCAACCAAAAAACAACTAAACATGCAGTATCCACCACCCGAACACCGTGTAAAACTAAAAGATTTTTTAAACGACCCATTGGCATTACTTCATGCACTGCCACAGAAACACCCCGATATTGCTTGGCTACGCATTTTAAACCGACAAGTTTATTTGATACAACGCCCCGAATATGCTAAATACATTTTGCAAGAAAATCATAGCAACTTTAAAAAAGGACGTGCCTATAAAACCCTATCCATACTGTTAGGAAATGGTTTGTTGAACAGTGAGGGCGATTTCTGGAAACGCCAAAGACGTTTGGCGGCTCCTGCTTTTCATCGCGACCGCATAAATAATTTAAACGACCTATTTGTGCGACACACCACCAACTTACTAAAAGATTGGAAACAACGGGAGGGCAGTCACATAAACTTTACACAAGAAATGGCACGCCTAACTATTGGCATTGTTTGCGAGGCTTTGTTTGGCGCCAGCATTAGCCCCGACACCATTAAAACCGTTTGGCAACAGGTTGATATACTCAACGAACTTGCCATGAAACGCATTCAACAGCCCGTTCAACTGCCCCTTTGGCTGCCTACACCCATGCTTTTTCGTACCCGACAGCACGTAAAAATACTCGACGATATTGTGTATGGCATCATTAGGCAACGCACTCAAAACCCCAACAATCAAGCCAACGACCTATTGGCTATGCTAACCAATGCCAAAGACGAAGATACAGGCGAACAGATGTCGGAAAAGCAACTGCGCGACGAAGTAATGACCATTTTTTTAGCTGGACACGAAACAACGGTTAATGCGCTTTCGTGGATGTGGCTATTGGTTAAAAAAGATAAAACCGTTGATAATCAACTTAAAGAGTATTACTGGCAAAACTTAAATGGCAATGCCCCAAGCATGGAGCAAAGTATGCAGCTAAAATATGCCAGCAACGTAATGAACGAAGCCCTACGTTTGCACCCACCCGTATACTTAGTTGGGCGACAAGCTTATAAACCCGACCATTTAGATGGCTTTGACATTGGCACAAACACCAATTGTATAATCAACATTTACGGCATTCATCGGCACCCATTGTATTGGCAAAACCCCCATAGCTTTATGCCCGACCGCTTTGAGGGTTTCCAACAAAAAGGCGATAACCGTTTTATCTTTATGCCCTTTGGCGGCGGAGCACGTATTTGCATAGGCAACAACTTTGCCCTTACCGAAATGCACGTTATAAACGCCCTTTTAGCCCAACATGTTGAAATGGATTTGCTTACACCTAACCCACGCCAAATACCCCAAGTAACGCTAAAACCCGAAGGTGGTGTGTGGATGCACCTTAAAAAAGTAAACATTTAATGCCAAGCTTTTGGGGTTGTTGATTATCAATTATTGGTTATTGATTAGCTAATTGGCGCATTTAGCCCTTAGTTGTTGTTTGTTTATTTAGCTTTATATGGTTGATAAGTAGCAAAACAGCTTTTGTATTAAATACAGAAAACCGCTATTAGTGTATAAAACACTAATAGCGGTTAATGTACAATTGGTATTAAAATTACAAACTTTAACAACTATTATTTAGGTGTAGTAGTTTGGCATAATACTATTTTATTCGTCTGTACTTAGGTCGTTAGGCATATCGGGGGCAATATCTTCTACTTCTGTTTCGTTGGTTTTGCTATCCGATGCCACGTTTCTTATTAAATTAAGCTGATAAAACTTAGTGATAAACAATGTATCTTCGGCATATTTGTCCATTAGCCTACCTAAATTTCGGTACATCATCACACAAACAGCCGTTTGAGCTTTTCGCAATTCATCGGCGGCATCTTGCACGGTTTGTTCTTGTTGTTGTTGTGTATCGCGTGCCTTTTCTATCTTAACATAGTAATCATTTACTTCTGTTTGTAGGGTAGCTAAGTTGCTATACTCAAGCAACGATTCGGCAAGGGTACGTATTGTTTGTATTTGGGTATCTTTGCCACCTGTATACATACCTGTTCTGCCGTTTGGTATTAAAGTTAAGTATTCGGGGGTAGATGCCATATACTCGCTTTGTATTTTAATGTCCCAACGTGGCACCAAGGTAACGCGGTAGTTGAGCAATAAAGTATCTATAACAGATGTTGAACCTTTGTAAAAAGCAACGGCTTTTTTCCAAAGCGTGTACTTAACTTGAAATACATCGTACACTGGTTCGGTACGATTAAATAGGGCAATAATGTCGGTATCGGTTTTAAAATTAGCTAAACTAGAAACGTGGTCTTTTGCAAAAATGTTTGTCGACTTGTAACTGTTTTCTAAAGCATTTAAAAACTGATTTTGAATATACTGCCAGTCGGCGTGTGTTGTCATGTTTAAAAATTTTAAGTGTAAAAAGCTGTTTGTAATATTGCGCACAAAAATACACTTTTTTGTTCAAAAAAGTACACTTGCCAATAAATATTTTTTTTAACCAACAAAAATGGGGTTATTTACTACTGTATTTAACGTTTGCTACAGCCCATTAACTAATCTTATCTATTTGTTTGTTTTTATAGCTTATTAATTGTGGTTTATTAAATAAAACAAGATTTTATTACCAACATATAGTTAAGGTAAAAAAGAAAAAACATTTTTTGCCTAACTATGTACGTGGATATTGGCACAAAAAACATTTTTTGCCTAAATATGCACGTGGGTATTGGCACAAAAAACATTTTTTGCCTAACTATGTACGTGGATGTTGGCACAAAAAACATTTTTTGCCTAACTCTGTACGTGGATGTTGGCACAAAAAACATTTTTTGCCTAACTCTGTACGTAGGTATTGGCACAAAAAACATTTTTTGCCTAACTCTGTACGTAGGTATTGGCACAAAAAACATTTTTTGCCTAAATTTGTACTTGGGTATTGGTATTATTAATTCGTAAGATAGGGTTAAAACCCTATCTTATTGATGTATGGGATGTTTTTTGCCATTTTATTAAACAGCTATTGGTATAAAACATTGATAAAATAGGGTTAAAACCCTATTTGTTGACATAAAAAACATTTTTTACCACATTTTATTATAAAACTAAACCGATATTAAGGCATTACACCCCAACAACGGTTTGTTTATTTACCAAACACATCAATAGGATAGGGTTTTAACCCTATCTATTGATGTAAAAAACATTTTTTGCCACATTATGCCATAAAATAAAACCGTTGTTAATTTTTCGCACCCCAATAATGGTTTGTTTATTTACCAAACACATCAATAGGATAGGGTTTTAACCCTATCTATTGGTGTAAAAAACATTTTTTGCCTCATCTCACCCCAAAACCGCCACCTTATTAAAGCATTAAATCCCAACAACAGCATCTTTTACCCCCCCCACAAAAAAAAATTACCAAAACCATACAAAACCACCAACAAAAAACACTATCTTTGCATGGCATACCAAACAACAATCCTAACCAAAAACTTACAACTTATGTTTACACAAACACACACCCGTATTTTTTGTTTCTTTTTGCTTTGCCTTACTTACTGCTACCCAACAACAAACTGCCAAGCCCAAACCACCTTTGGACCCCAGCAAATAATTAGTACAAATGCTAATGGTGCAAACTCTGTTTATGCCATTGATTTAGATGGCGATGGCGACAATGATGTACTTTCGGCTTCTGCTAATAATGATAAAATAGCTTGGTACATAAACGATGGCAATGGCAATTTTAGCACCGAGCAAATTATTAGTACTAATGCTATTGGAGCAAACTCTGTTTATGCCATTGACTTAGATAACGATGGAGACAATGATGTTCTTTCAGCTTCTGAGTGGGATGATAAAATAGCTTGGTACATAAATGATGGCAATGGTGATTTTAGTGCCGAGCAAATTATTACTACTACTGCTAATGGTGCAACCTCTGTTTATGCCATTGATTTAAATAATGATGGAAACAATGATGTGCTTTCAGCTTCTGCTAATGATAATAAAATAGCTTGGTATATGAATAACGGTAGCGGTAATTTTAGCACAGAGCAAGTAATTAGTCCTAATGCCAATGGTGCATATGCTGTTTTTGCCATTGATTTAGATGGCGATGGAGATAATGATGTACTTTCAGCTTCATTGAGTGATGATAAAATAGCTTGGTACATAAACAATGGTAATGGTAATTTTAATGTCCCGCAAATTATTAGCATTAATGCCAATGGTGCAAATGATGTTTATTCCATTGATATAGATGGCGATGGAGATAATGATGTGCTTTCAGCTTCTCCGTTAGATGATAAAATAGCTTGGTATATAAACAATGGTAGCGGTAATTTTAGTGCCCAGCAAATTATTAGTACAAATGCCGATGGTGCAATATCTGTTTATGCTATTGATTTAGATGATGACGGTGATAATGATGTACTCTCAACTTCTGGTAATGATGATAAAATAGCTTGGTACATCAATGATGGTAATAGTAATTTTAGTGCCCAACAAATTATTAGCACAAATGCTAATGGTGCAAAATTTGTTTATGCTATTGACATAGATGGCGATGGAGATAATGATGTACTTTCGGCTTCTTATGCTGACAGTAAAATAGCTTGGTACGAGAATTTATTAGCCCTTGGTTTGCACGTTAGCCCAAACAATCAGTCTTGTGTAGGCAGTAATACGGGCTCGTTGCAGGTGCAATTAAGTGAATTAACACATCCGCCCTATACCTATACTTGGGCAATAGAAGGCAGCGGTACTACGGGCAGCGGTAGCAGTAATACCGAAAACTTTGTAATAGATAGCCTAGCAGCAGGTACTTATACCCTAACTGTTATCAATGCCACTGCCGACACCGCTACACAAACAGGTATTGTACTAACAGGTATACCCGGTAGTATTTTTGAGGTACTTAATATTACCTCTACCAACAGCTCGAACAGTCTGCCTAATGGGGCTATACTAATAAGCGTGGCAGCGGCTACACCTAACTACAGCTTTACTTGGTCGGGTATGCAATCGGGCAGTGGGGTGGTGGATAGCAATAGTTACCTTATCCCCAACTTATTAGCAGGTAATTACACCATTACCGTTACCGATGGCGTAGGGCATGAGGTAACAAATACCGTTACGCTGCTCGACGAAACAACACCCGGCAATACGTGCCTTGCCCCCTTAGATGTTGTTATCTTAAACGATGTATCTGGCTCGGTTGATGGCGTAGAGTACGAAGAAAGCAAGCAGTTTTACGTCAATTTTATCAACGCCCTAAACGTGGGCATGGGTGCAGAGGATACCCGCGTAGGTATTGTTGAATGGAGCGATGAAGCACAAACCGTTATACCCATAACGGGCAACCTAAGTGCTTTGCAAAACTATGTGGGCAACAACCGCATTTTTAGCGGTGGCACAAACCCTAACAATGGTTTAACCTATGGCTACAACTACCTTAACACCGAACAACGCGCAGGCGTACCCAAAGTGTTGGTGCTTTCCACAGATGCTGCCGAAAGCCAAGTGAGCGGCTCTTTAATTGCCTTAGCCGAAACTTATAAGGCACAGGGCTACATTATTGTAAGCATAGCTTTCGACGATGCCTTTTCGAGCAGCTACACCCGCGACATTTTGCGTCAGGTAGCCTCTATTGATGTACTGGCACCGGGCGCACCCGCTTATTCTTTGCTAACCAACACTTTGGCATCTAATATTGTCAATATTTACGTCTGCCCGTCCGACCCTGGCAGTAGCAACACCGTTTATTTTAACCGCGACGGCGTACTAGATATTACCGCATACACCGCCAACGACTTCTGCCCCACGCCTAGCTCTGTCACCATAAATTATACCGTCACGGCGCAGCAACAACTATCTATACCTGCTGGTACGCCCATCAGTTTTTACTACAACAACCCTGCACTATTTGCAGCTACCCCCATACTCACCACCTACATACCTTGCGCCATAGCTGCGGGCAGCTCCGAGAACCTAAGCGTTACCCTGCCCATTACCAATGCCGCCAATGTGTGGGGCGTTTTAAACGATAACGGCACACAATTGCCGCCTATTAGCTTTCCTATCACGGGCATCAACGAAAACGTATACAGTAACAACACCGACAACATCAGCATTTGCACCGACCCTTTGCCTACGCTCTCGGCACTCAAATACACCACAACTCCGCAGCCAATATGCGGCAATACCGTTATTTACACCGTAGATGTTTGCAACATTAGCAGCGTAGATGCCGTTGGCGTAACCATCACCGACCAGCCACCAGCAGGCTTTGCCCTTATCAACAGCAATGTTAACTACAATGGCTGCTCGTTGGGTGTGGGTGCGTATAATATTCCGGTTGGATGCTGTGTATCAATCACTTATGAATATGATGCTACCTTAGCCAGCAACGGAAACTACAACAACCAAGGCGTATTGTTGGGTGGTACGGGCGGTCAAATCTACCAAAACTTTAATGCCGCAAGCACCACCGCCGAGGACGTAACCATTGGCAATGGCATTGACTGTGCATCGTCGGCGGTATTATTTACGCAAGCCGTAAATACCACCAACGTTTGCGAAGAAGGTTTTATCACCTACACTTTTAGCATCGAGAACCAAACCAATACCGCTTTGCAAAACCTTAGCTTTGCCAGCCTGTTGCCCGCCCCCGCAATATGGGCAGCCGAACCCTACTTAACCAACGGTTTAAGCATTGCAAGCACCAACATTACAGGCAATCAGGCAGCTAACTTTACCATAGCCGAAGTGCAGCCTAACACCACCGCCACCTTTATGCTCGATGTATATTTAGGCAACTGGACAGACAGCGGCAGTATCATCAACACAGCCACCCTCGACAACCTACCTGCCTTTATAAACGATAACGGCAATGCCATTAGCAGCACCGCCCAAACGGTTATCATCAACGCATTGCCCTACATAAACGCCACCAACTTACTAACTATTTATGCCAATGAAACCGCCAACCTATCTGCCGAAGCCACCACAGGCTCGCTCATAAACTGGACAACAACAGGCACAGGCACCCTCGACAATGCCACTGTTTTAAACCCTACCTACACCCCAAGTCCTGCCGATATTGCACAAGGCTACGTTCAGTTTACGGTAGCTGCCACATCGCCCCTAAACAATTGCGGGCAAGACATCGACACCCTACGACTAAACATTTTACCCGCCGAAGAACCCGTTGCCGTTAGTTTAATTAGTTTTAATGGCAAGCAACAGTCCAAAGGCAACTTATTGTATTGGCTAAGCTCCAACGAGCAAAACAACGATTATTTTACGCTACAAAGCAGCAGTAATGGCACTAACTTTACGAGCATCGCAAAAATAAATGGTGCAGGCAACAGCAACACCACCAAATCTTACCAATACCTAGATGCCACCGCTACCCAAGCCCCCACCTATTACCGCCTACTACAAACCGATTACAACGGCGTACAGCACCAAATAGGCACTATTAGTGTAGGCAAAAACGAGGTGCAAAGCCCCATAACGCTAAACACCTCCACCCCCAACACCCTACAAATACAATACAACGCCCCACAAACCCAGCCAACCACCCTACAACTCTACGACATAATGGGTAGGTTAGTAACTCAACAAACCTTTGATGCTACAAAAGGTATCAACACTTGGCAGATGCCCGTAGGTATGTATCCCGCAGGGGTGTATTTGTTGCAGATTAGCAACACAAACAGTAAAGAAACTATTAAGTGGATTAAAGAGTAGATAAACAAAACCGCTGTTAGGCTTTAAAAGCCTAACAGCGGTTTTTTTATTTACCAAACACATCAATAGGATAGGGTTTTAACCCTATCTTATTGATGTGTTTGATGTTTAATGTTATTCAATCAAACGGTTATTGGCATCAAAAATGTTTTTTACCACATTATGCCATAAAAATAAACCATTATTAATTCGTAAGATAGGGTTAAAACCCTATCCTATTGATGTTTGGGGTATTTTTTGCTATTTTTTTAAACGACGGTTGGCATAAAAAATAAATAAAATAGGGTTAAAACCCTATCTATTGATATAAAAAACATTTTTTGCCCAATTGTGTCATAAAACAAAACCATTATTAATTCGTAAGATAGGGTTAAAACCCTATCCTATTGATGTTTGGGGTATTTTTTGCTATTTTTTTAAACAACGGTTGGCATAAAAAATAAATAAAATAGGGTTAAAACCCTATCTATTGGTATAAAAAACATTTTTTGCCTCATTATGCCATAAAATAAAACCATTGTTAATTCGTAAGATAGGGTTTTAACCCTATCCTATTAATGTTTGGGGTATTTTTTGCTATTTTTTTAAACAAGGGTTGGCATAAAAAATAAATAAAATAGGGTTAAAACCCTATTTGTTGACATAAAAAACATTTTTTGCCACATTATGCCATAAAATAAAACCATTATTAATTCGTAAGATAGGGTTAAAACCCTATCCTATTGATGTTTGGGGTATTTTTTGCTATTTTTTTAAACAAGGGTTGGCATAAAAAATAAATAAAATAGGGCTAAAACCCTATTTGTTGACATAAAAAACATTTTTTGCCGCATTATGCCATAAAATAAACCATTATTAATTCGTAAGATAGGGTTAAAACCCTATCCTATTGATGTTTGGGGTATTTTTTGCCATTTCGTTAAACAACGGTTGGCATAAAAAATAAATAAAATAGGGTTAAAACCCTATTTGTTGACATAAAAAACATTTTTTGCCACATTATGCCATAAAATAAAATTATTATTAATTCGTAAGATAGGGTTAAAAACCTATCCTATTGATGTTTGGGTATTTTTTTTAAACAACGGTTGGCTAAAAAAATAAATTAAAACAGGGTTACAACCCTAAATATAGGGTTGAACCCCCTGTTTAGCAAACATTTTTGCCCCATTATGCCATAAAATAAAACCATTGTTAATTTTTTGTACCTCAATAATGGTTTGTTTATTTACCAAACACATCAATAGGATAGGGTTTTAACCCTATCTATTGGTGTAAAAAACATTTTTTGTCTTATTTTACCATAAAAATAAACCGCTGTTAAGGTCTTGCACCCTAACAGCGGTTTGTTTATTTACCAAACACATCAATAGGATATAGTTTTAATCCTATCTTATTGATGTTTGGGGTATTGTTTGCTATTATCGTACTTTGGCAGCTTCGGCAAGGCTTTGGGTTATGGCATCTTGTACGCTACCACGTATGCCCATTAATACTTCGCCTTTGGTGGTGTATACCATGGTATCGGGCAAAGTAACTTTTTGAGTGTAGCAAGCTTTTAACGAGTCGACGAGGGTTTTTTGTAGATTGATGATGCTAATTGCTTTGTTACCAAACATAATAATGCCATTTGGTTCTATCTCCATTGTCCAGATAATAGGTTTTTTATTGGCAATTGCGGTAGTGTGGGTGCTATCAACAATAACAGGCTCGGGGGCAGGCTCAGGGGCAGGCTCGCTTTGGTTGGGTTGAGGGTTATTATTGCAAGCCACTAATACAGCAAAAACTATGGGTAAAAGATAAAAGATGTTTTTCATGAAGTAAATTATTTAAACAATTAAAGAAACGAAAACAATAGCGAAGGGAGCGAAAGGAGTGAAGGAGCGAAGGAGTGAAGGGAGTGAAAGAGTAAAGGAGTGAAGGAGTGAAGGAGTGAAGGAGTGAAGGAGTGAAGGAGTGAAGGAGTGAAGGGGTGAAGGAGTGAAGGAGTGAAGGGAGTGAAAGAGTAAAGGGAGTGAAGGGAGTGAAAGGAGTAAAGGGAGTGAAGGAGTGAAGGGAGCGAAGGGAGTGAAGGAGTGAAGGGAGCGAAGGGAGTGAAAGAGTGAAGGAGTGAAGGAGTGAAGGAGTGAAAGAGTGAACTTCACCACATCACAACTTCACCACATCACCATTTCACCACATCACAATTTCGCCACATCACCACATCACAACTTCACCACATCACCATTTCACCACATCACAATTTCGCCACATCACCACATCACAATTTCGCCACATCACCACATCACAATTTCGCCACATCACCACATCACAATTTCGCCACATCGCCACTTCACCATTTCGCCACTTCACCACTTCACCACTTCACCACTTCACCACTTCACCACTTCACCATATCGGTACCTTATTTAGGCGATAGATAAGTAGCCACTAAATTACGGTATTCGAGCATGTTTTGTGGTAGGTTGTGTATGTTGGCTTTGAGCAAACGGCGGTCTTTTTCGTAAAACAAGTTAATGGCAACGGCATCGTCTAAGGTTAGTTGCTCGGCTTGTAAGTACAATTGGTTGCGTTGGGCGGCGTTGGTGGTTGCCAAAGCCTTAGCCATTAGTTGGTCAAATTTGGGGTTGTTATAACGCACGGTGTTTAGGTAGGCGCGTCCGTCGGGGGTAGGAGGGAGGTGTTTTGAGGAGAAATAATTTAAGAAATTTTCGGGGTCGGGGTAGTCGCCCATCCAGCCCGAGCGCCAAAATTCGCATTTACCTGCTTCCACATTCTCGAAATGTTGAGCCATTGGTAGCTTTTCTATACGCATTTGTATGCCCAATGTTTCTTCTATCATTTTCTCTACGGCTTCGGCTACTTGTTCGTTTCGTTTGCCACCGCCGTTTATTTGCAGGGTTATTTCGGGCAAGCCTTTGCCATTGGGGTAGCCGGCTTCGGCAAGCAACTGTTGGGCTTTTTTGGGGTTGTAGTCGTAGCCTACTAACTTTGCATAATCGTAGTTTGGCACACAGTTAGGCGTTCTGCCATAAATGGCAGCAATGGCAGCACCTTTTAGGGTGTTATCTACCAAACGTTGTCTGTCGATGGCAAAGCTGATGGCTTGGCGCAGCTTTTTGTTATTAAACACCTTACCTGTCGTCAAAAAACCGTAGTACTGAATGTTTAGTGTAGGTGCTTGTTGCAACACATACTGGCTATAATCGCCCAACAGTTTACCTTGTCTGTCGATAATCTCGTCGGTGTTTTCGTAGGGCAGTTTATACACCATGTCTAGCTTATCTTGTTTAAAGTTTAGCAGCTCTGCCATTTTATCGCCCACAAAAGTAATTTTTATGCCATTTAGATAAGGCAAGGCATTGCCATTGGCATCTTTGCCCCAATAGGTAGGGTTTTTTAGCAGCAATAAAGTTTGGTTTTCGTCGGCTCGTTTTACGTAAAAAGGACCCGTGCCAACGGCGTGCAGGCGCATACCATCTGCCCCATATTTCTCAAAAGCTTCGTGCGGATACACAAAGCCGTATTGCATGGACAACAAATACAAAAAGTTAGGGAAAGCCTCGTTTAGGGTGATAATTAAGGTGCTACTATCTTGTACCACAACGCCCTTTACACCTTCGGGCGTAGGTTTTTGTGTTTCGGTTTGTTGGTAGTAGTCGGCGGCTCCCACAATTCGGTCTCTAAAAAAGTTAATCCCTTTATTATCTGCCGAAAAAGTACAAACTTTATCCAAGCAATACTTAACATCGTAGGCAGATACGGTGCGTCCTTTGTTGTTTGGGAAACAAGCATCGTCTTGGAAATGTATGTTTTTACGCATGGTAAAGGTATATACTTTCCCGTCGGGCGATATTGTCCAGCTTTGGGCTAAAACAGGTTCTATTTCGAGGGTAGCTTGGTTGGGGCGCACTAAACCCTCGTAAATTTGGTTGGCAATTCGGTGTCCAATGGCATCACCCATAGCAGGCGGGTAAAGGGTGCGGAAAAACTCTTCTTCGTTCCAGCTAAACATGCCGCCATAATAGGCATCGCCATTAGGCACTTTGTTTAGTTGTCGCAGGCTGTTATCCGAGTTGTCGGACGACGAACAGGCTGCAAGCAAGAGAACGATAATGATGGAGAATAAAGAAATTGCTTTTTTCATGTTAAATGTTGCTTAATGGCAACAAAAGTACGTCAATATAGCATCTTGTACAATAGATAATGCAAATTTGTGGAAAGAATTGTTTTTTTGAACAGATGAATGGCATAAAAAAGACTACATGGCTTCGATAAAAAATGCTTTGGGGTAGATAAAGTACTAAATATGACCTAAGTATTGCAAACCCTGCTTTTAACATTTGCACTAATTAATATATAGCGAGAGAGAAAAAAAATTAACGATTAAGTAACCCAAATAAGCAACTTCGGGTACTATAAAAGCGCTATCTTTGTGCCCAAAAATCAATTTAAACTAAAAAGACAAATCATGAGGAAATCAATTTACTATTTATCGCTTTTGGCGTGCGTATTATGCGCTCAAACAAGTTTTGGACAGATAATAAGCCAATATGTAGAAACAAATACCGGTACAACACCTAAAGGTATCGAAATTTGGAACAACACAGCTAGTACATTGGACTTTGCTACCAACAACTTGGTAATTAAGTTTGGCATTAATGGTGGCAGCGGTAGGGCACACAGGTAGTTATGTTTTACGGGCACTTTAACACGGCTCAATGCAGTAATGGTTATAGGTACTGCTGATATAATCACTTATGTGAACGCCAATGCACCTGGTACGCTTACCGCAGCTTACACTTTTAATTTTAATGGTGATGATGCTTTACAAGTAACTTACGGAGCAACTGTTACTGATGTGTTTGGCACAATAGGTACCGACCCTGGTACATCTTGGCCTGCTCCTTCTAGTTCTCCTTCAACTGCCAATCAAAATATTGCACTTGCCAGTGGCATCACTACTGGTGATACTGATGGTTGGTCAGACCCATCACCTCGGTTTACCACCATTGATGCACCAGCGGGAACTTCGCCTGTAGTAGCATTAACAGGGTTTGGAGTAGCTCCAGTTTTACCGGCATCTTGCTCCATCACTGCCATTACTGTTACCCAAACAGCGGCTTGCAGCGACAACTTTACCCCCAACACCTCTACCGACGATACCTACACTGCCGACGTAACGGTAACTTTTGCCAATGCTCCTGCATCGGGCAATTTAGTTTTGTCGGGTAGTAGTTTAGCCAATGCCACCGAAACCGTAGCTGTAGGTAGTTTAGGCAGTAGCACATCGCACACCTTTACGGGCGTGCCTATTTATGCCACAGGAAGCCTAAGCACCATTGTGGCTACTTTTGATGCAACACCTACTTGTACCTTTACTAACAGTGCCATTGCGGCAGTAAATAGTTGTTCGGTGCCGCTTTGTGCTATATCGGGTGTTACGGTAGGTACGCCAAGTGCCTGCAACGACAATGGCACCCCCGCCAATCCCGCCGACGATTACTATACCGCCAACGTAACGGTCAACTACACCGACCCTGCCTCGTCGGGCAACTTGGTGTTAAGCGGCGATGCCTCGGCTACGGTGGCTTTCTTTTCGCTTGACTCTCCTACCCAACACATTTTTCCCAATGTGCAATTACCCGCCGATGGCACCACCAATAGCCTAACAGCTACTTTCTCTGCTCTACCCAGTACTTGCACTTTTACTAACGCTGCTATTGCGGCTGTAAACAGTTGTTCGGCAGCACCGCCTTGTGATATCTCGGCGGTTGCTTTAAGCAATACGGGTAGCTGTAACGACAATGGCAGTCCCACCAATACCACCGACGATTATTACACCACCGATGTTACTGTAACATTTACCAACCCGCCAACAACAGGCAATTTGGTGTTAAGTGGCGATGGCTCGGCAACGGTGGCTGTAGGTAGTTTAGGTAGTAGCACATCGCACACCTTTACGGGCATACAACTGCCTGCCAACGGAACAGCCCAAAGCTTAACCGCCACTTTTAGCGGAGCATCGCCAGCATGTACTTTTACCAATAGCAGCATTGCGGCGGTTGCTGCTTGCTCAACGCCATTAGTTTGTAGCATGACCGATGTGGCACTAAGCAACCTAAGTACTTGTAACACCAACGGTACTGCCTTTGACCCCGCCGACGATTATTACACCGCCGATGTAACGGTAACTTATGCCAATGCACCTTTTACGGGCAATTTAGTGTTGTCGGGCAGTGCCTCGGCAACTGTAGCAGTAGGTAGTTTGGGCAGTGCTACCTCGCACACCTTTACAGGCATACAACTACCCGCCGACGGAGCTACCAAAACCCTAACGGGTGCTTTTTCGGCAGATGCGGGTTGTACCTATACCAACAGTACCGTAGCCGCTGTAGCCTCGTGTGCTACTTGCCAAATGAACACCATTGTACTTAGTAACATTAGCACTTGCAACAACAACGGCACCATTGGCAACTTTGCCGACGATACTTACACTGCCGATGTAACTATTAACTACATCAATCCGCCAACAAGTGGTAACTTAGTGTTAAGCGGCGATGCCTCGGCTACCGTAGCTGTTACTAGTATTGGTGCAACATCTTATACCTTTACAGGTGTAACCCTACCCGCCGACGGAACTGTAAATACATTAACTGCTTCGTTTGATGCTACTGCTTGTACCGTTACCAATGCTGCCATAGCTGCTGTAAATGGCTGCTCGGGTGCGCCAAGTTTTGCACTTACTAGCTGCGGTACATCGGTATCCGAAAACTTTAATAGCTTTGCAGGTTCTGCCGCTTCTTTACCCGGCGGTTGGGTATCTTCTTCTACCGATTATTTACCCGGTGCCTACTACACTAATACTGCTGCTTATGTAGGCTCAAACTCTACTTATGCATTAGGTAGCGCTACCGATGCCGCTTATGGCGTGAAATTGGGTTCGGGTGCTAGCCCCGAAAATTTAAGCTATTGTGTAACTAACAACACAGGTAGCCCCATCTTATCCATGAATGTAGCTTGGAACGTAGAACAATACTCTGCAGCCGAGCGACCAACAACCGTTGATTTCTTTTATAGCATAGACGGCGGAACCAACTATATCCAAACCAACATTACAGGTACAACACTAACTACTGCAACTACCACTGCTCCGGCTGCCAATTTAGCATCGGTTATTAGCACACCGCGTAGCATTATCATCAATGGCTTATCTGTTGCACCGGGTGCTACTTTCTGTTATCGTTTCCGTATTGCTAATGCCGGAGCATCGGGTAGCAATGCACATATTGGGGTAGATGATTTGGTAGTAACACCCAACTGTACGCTTCCATGTGCTATTAGCGACATAGCTGTTAGTAATACTGTTTGTAGCGATAACGGCACCCCCAACAACCTAACCGACGACACCTATACCGCCGACGTAACCGTAACTTATGCCAATGCCCCTACAACAGGTAATTTAGTGTTAAGTGGCGATGCCTCGGCTACCGTAGCCGTAAGTAGCATTGGTGCAACATCGTACACCTTTACAGGCGTAACCATGCCCGCCGATGGTACCGTAAATACCCTAACCGCTACTTTTAGTGACAACAGTTTGTGTACTTTTACCAATGCAGCCATTGCAGCGGTTGCTCCTTGCTCAACACCAATTGTTTGTACTATCAGTAGTATTAGTGTTAACGGGGCTACCTGTAACGACAACGGCACCCCCAATAACTCGACCGACGACACCTATACCGCCAACGTAACCGTAAATTACACCAACCCCGAAACAACAGGCGACTTAGTGTTAAGTGGCGATGCATCGGCTACCGTAGCCGTAAGTAGCATTGGTGCAACATCGTACACCTTTACAGGCGTAAGCCTACCTGCCGATGGTACCGCAAATACCTTAACGGCTACTTTTAGTGCAAACTCTTTGTGTACTTTTACAAATGCGGCTATTGCTGCTGTTAATAGTTGCTCGGTTCCGTTGGCAGTTATACAGCTAACTAATTGCAATACCTCATCTGCCCCCGAAACCTTTAACACCTATGCAGGTAGCGCAGCCACTGTACCTACCGGCTGGACAATTACAAGCTCTTTACCACAATCAGGTTTATATAACAACACAAGCACGCTTGGCGCATCAAACGCCGTATATGGTTTGCTTGCCAATGGTGTAGGTACCGAAACTGCTATGGGCGCAAAAGTAGCAGCTAATAGTGGCAACCCAACAGGAACAGGTTTGGCAACTTTTGAATATTGCACTACCAACCAAACAGGCAACACCCTTACTGGTTTAGGTTTGGCTTGGGACGTAGAACAATACTCTGAGGGTTTGCGCGCTACCATTGTAGACCTACAATATAAAGTAGGTGCAGGTACTTATGCTGCCGTAACTGGCTCGGCTGTTACTGCCCAAACCAATGCTACGGGCGCTAATATCGTACCGCCAGTTATCACCAATAAAACAGCTACCCTTGCCGTACCCGTTTTACCTGCCCAACAAGTTTGCTTTTTGTTTAGCATTAAAACAGGGGCAGGCAGCGGTAACAATGCACACATAGGTGTTGATAACTTTGCCGTTACGCCGCTTTGTTGTAACATTAGCAACATTAGCTTATCAAATGTTAGCGCTTGCAACAACAACGGAACCGTACCCGGCAGCACCGACGACACCTATACCGCCGACGTAACAGTAACTTTTGCTAACGCCCCCGCAACCGGCAACTTAGTGTTAAGCGGCGATGCAACTGCCACCGAAAGCGTAAGCAACCTCGATGGCACAACTACACATACTTTTGTAGGTGTAACCCTACCTGCCGATGGCTCAACTAAATCTATAACAGCTACCTTTGATGCCGATGCCGCTTGCACACTAACCAACAATAGCATTGCTGCTGTTGCCTCGTGTTCGGTGCCAGTTTGTGGTATATCGACAATTAGCATTGCCCCAACTGCTGTATGCAGCGACAATGGTACACCCGCTAACCCCAACGACGATTACTATTTGGCAGATGTTACCGTAACTTATGCTTTTGCACCCGCAACAGGCAATTTGGTACTAAGTGGCAATGCCTTAGCCGCACCCGCCATCAACCCACAAGTAGTATTTATTGGGGCATCTAACTATGTGTTTACAGGCGTAAAACTAAAAGCCAATGGTAGCACCAACACCCTAACTGCTGCCTTTGATGCCAATACCGCTTGCACCAACAGCACCACCACAACAGCCACTCCATCTTGTTCGGTGGCTTGCCCTGCTAGCTTTGGGGTTTTCCCACCAACAGGTACTAGTAACCATAACTAAACTAATAAGTAGTTTACAACAGCGTTAGTTGAACCTAAAATGCTAAAATAACGCTGTTGTAACTCTATAAAAAGGGTGGATATATTAATAAATAATGACCTGTTTTTTGCAACAACTGGCAAAAAGTGTACACTACTTTTTTAAGTTTTTGCTGTATCTTTACACCAAATTACCAATCATAGGCTTTAAATAACGTTTAAATGCCATACAGAGGCTATTTTAGTCACTACATTGTCAAATAATGGGCAAGCTAAAACTATGTAATCTATACACCTACAATTAAATTGTAAGATGTATTGACTACCTTGCATTTTTTTACCGCAACAACTTATTTTTTTGTAGGTTATAGCAAACCCAATTGCAATAATATTGTACATAATTTGGGGGCTTTTTAGCAAATCTAAGCACCATTTATTGGCCAATTTGAACAAAAATAAGCACAATAAACTAACTAAGTTTGAACACTAAAATGTTGTAACTCTCCTAAGAACGAGGAGGTATTGATAAATATAAATAATATCCTGTTTTTCTGCAACAAGTGCCAAAATACCTTTTTTGAGATTCTCTGTATCTTTATGGTACGCAGTAAGTCACAAGTAATAATTGGCTAGTTTTTTTTGGGGGTATTTATAGCATAGTTAGTTATAAAATAGCCATAAAATTACTATATTTAACATACTTATCCAAGGATTACAGAAAATACAATGTATGAAAAAGAAATTACTTATTGCAGCTATTTTTTTGATAGCATCGACACAAATTTTTGCGCAAGATTACAAATTGCGAGCAGAATATAGCACAAATTGGTTTAATGCCAATCCTGCATTCGCACTCGACCCTATCGGTACTTCTTGCTCCATAGGTGGGGGTACTTATTCAACTCAAACCATACAGGCTACTTCTGTCAACGACCAATTTGTAATTGGTGCAGACCTATGTAACGGAGGTTTTGCTGATGCGTGCAATCGCTGGACATCTGCAACCCCAATTAGCTACAATACCATCACCACCTTTACACAAAATTGTTGTTACAATGCACCACCGTCTCCGCCAGGGGGCTTGTCGGATAATACATTGGTTACAGCAACCGTTAATGGGCGTTATTATACGACCCGAATTGAACATAACGCTTATGGCAATATCAGGGTATTGTTAGCGAAACTGCCAATGCTCCTGTCGAATTTACTAATGTATCGGCGGTTGATAACTTAGTGTATGGCTGCCTAAGTGCTGCACCAAGCTCGGGCGAAAACGTATTTATCCGCTACCGTATTAAACCTGCTGGTGCTTGGCAAACCATTGTTGCTACTATGGGTAACGGACCTATAAGTAGCACCAACAACTCGGCTGCATCGTGCTTTAATGCCACTATACCGGGTGCAGTTGGGCAAGATTTTGAGTTTTATGCCCTTACATCTACGGCAACTAATGCCACTATAGTACAAGCCGACCCCGACCTTTGGACACTACGCGACTATGGCACAGATGCCAACGGACAAAATATTGCCAATGGTAGCGGATGCCCCAAGCTAGACAATTTTTTGACACGCACCACCCTCGACTCGCATTGCGTGACCAAAGGCGGTGCTGTGATAACAATGAATGGCACCGTTGATGCTGCCGAGTATCAATATGTTACCGAAACACAACACGCCTCGCCACTTATACCCGAAACAAACGATGCAAACGCCGCTGCTAACTCGGATTTTGTGGGCGAAAGCTCTGCTAATATTGTTGCTTACGATGCCGATGCGTTTAACTATACCAACTTCAATAACATACAAACAGCAGGTTGGGGTACAGCCGATATCAAAAAATTTCATGTTTCGTGGGATGCTACCTACCTTTATTTAGTAGTAGAAGGACCTAGCGCCGATAAATATTTTGGAGCAGGTGCCCTTGACCGTATGGACTTGTTTGTGGCTATTGATAAAGATAACAATACCACCACCAACCCTTATCAAAACGACATAAAATTAACTGCCACCGCCGCACCTTGGAACAAACGCGTAGACTTTAATGGTTGGACACCCGACTACTTTGTTGCCATTGATAGAGTTGGACCTAACCCATCAACGGCAGGACAAGGTAAAAACCTAACAGCAGGTTTTCATGATAGCTCTGACCACGGCGACTATGCCGCTTTGTTTGCCGCAAATAACAGTGCACCACTTGCCGAAGAACGTAATATGGGCGTATTGGGCACTTGCCCGTCTTTTGATGTATCGCCCAATTTAGACGACCTAAACAATGGTGTTCACGAAATACGCATACCTTGGACAAGCATTGGTGGCAAACCCGATATTTATACCGGACAACGCATGAACTTTGCCGTTTATACTACCTACGACGAAATTGGCTTTGATACCTACGACACAGGTCCTGGTTTAGCCGAAGGACATGGCAAACCTTTTGAACAAATTGGCGATACCCCCTGGGACGGCGACCATTGGGGTGGATACACCGACCCCGTACAAGGTACAACCGATTATCCCGCCCAAAACAGCTTTGGCGAAGCACTTAATGCCGACCCCTACGATAGCCGTGTAAGAGATAATGGACCCGGCGACCTAACTACCGCAGGCAGACAACCCTGCAGCGATGATGGTAACACCAACGGAGCAAATATAGGCGATTTTGATACCGTAGAAGAATATTATTCGATTAGCAATATTGGGCAAATTGCCTCGAAGGTAGATTGTTCGGCATTGCCCGATGTAGCAGCTACTGCTTCGGCGGCTTGTACTACGGCTATACCCGCCCCACGTACAGGTACTTTTACCGAAACCGCTACTAACGCTAATACTATAATTAATGGTAGCAGCTACGTTACTAATGGCGGAGCATTAACCGTTACCGATGCCGGAGGTTGCTATGCCGAAACTATTACTATTGCTGCCAACGATGTACAAAGTAGCCCACTAAACGGAGCTTGCATTAACTGCCCCGCCAACAGCTACGGCACTACCGCCCGCACCTATACCATTACCGACAACAGCCGCCCAACCACAGTACCTGTTGCCGATTGCACTACCCCAACCTTTGGAGTAGCTTTGACAAGCTGTACCTTACAAACTTTTATTCGCACAGCCGTAGTAGGTAGTAATCCAACCTTAACCATACAAAACCCCACCGCTATTTGTGCAGGCGCAAGTGTAGATTTAAATACCGCCATTACTGCCAACACAGGTAACACCCCTAAGTTTTATACCACACAAGCTTTGGCAGATGCAGGCGCGGCAGCAGATGTAACAAACCCCGTATCGCCTATAACTACTACTATTTATTATGTACGAGTAGAAACAACAACCGATGCGAGTTGTTATACAACTGCCCCTATCACCATAACTGTTACTCCGCTACCAAGCAACTTAAGTGCCTCGGCTGATTGCGGAGCTACTCCAAGTAATGGCAGCGCTACCGTAACCGTAACGGCTACCGGCACTAACCTAGAATATGCTATTGATAACGGAGCCTATCAAACAAGTAATACATTTACGAGCGTAACCAATGGCAACCACACCTTTACCGTGCGTGTTGTAGGCACAACTTGTACAGCTACTACCAATATAACAGTAAATTGCGCTAATTGTGTAGCTAACCCCGGCGTTTGGCAAAACTAGTTTGTTGTTTAAAAAGCATCAAAATGTTGATTGCTAAAATAGCTAATTGCCCATTTTCTAAAAATAATACAACTAAATACAATGAAAAAACTTTTTCAAACTTTCCTTTTAATCGTAGTCGTTGCTACCCTTTTCCTTACACAAAGTGTTAAGGGGCAGACCTACCTCAATAACTTTGGGACAACGACTATTTCTGGAACTACTTATTCCGGAACTCCTTCTCCCTTAGATGCAAACATAAGTAGTAGCGTTTGGTCTACATCGGCTCCTAGTTTTACATCTTTTACAGGTAGCACTGGACAAGCACTGGCTATAAATAGTTTTGTAGTTGGCTCTACCAGAACAATTACATTAACCATGGATTTAAATACCTGCTATGTAGCCAATATAACAGGTGTTAGTTTATGGAGACAGCGTAGTACCAATGGACCTACAGCTATGGATGTGAGTATCAATGGCACTACTATTGCATCAGGAGTAGCTGTTCCCACAACAGAGCAGTAGTATCCACATCAGTGGCACCATTACCACTCAATAACCTTACTTGCCCAATAACAGTTGTTATTACTTTATCAGGAGCTGCAACTACTACTGGCACTTTCCGTTTCGATGATTTTACGCTGAATGGTACTGTTACAGCTGCCACACCACCTACGCTTACTGTTGTAAACCCCGCGGCGGTGTGTAGCCCTAATACTGTAGATATTACTAGTAGTTCTGTACAAACAGCTAACAATGGTACTACCACTAAATATTACACTACAAATGCCTTGGCAGTTGCAGGAGCTACTGACGATGTAGCCACACCTATGGCTATTGCTACATCAGGTACTTACTATATCAGAAGTCAATTTAATCAGTGTTGTTATACCATTCAACCTGTTACGGTTACCGTTAACCCCACACCAGTAATAAGCGATGACATAGACGACTTCCGTTGTAGTGGTGCCTCATCTGCCATTGATTTATCGAGTGATGTAAGTGGTACAACTGTTACCTGGACAGCCGCCTTAACAAGCGGTAACGCTACTGGGTTTAGCAATAGTACGGCACCTTTGGCTGTAACCGATGTTAATACTTTGGGTGATATTGATATTGCTCAAACATTGACCAATACCAGTACAACTACACCTGCCATTGTCACTTACACCATCACCCCCACAGCAGGCGGTTGCCCCGGCGCTCTTTACGATGTGGCATTAATTATTCATCCAGCATTAGACATCACCTTTGTGCCTACCTGTAGTAATGGTACTACCTACGATATTAACTTTACCATATCGGGTGGATATGGTGCCGACTATTACGCTACCTATGCCGATGGTTTATCATTTATCGATAACTTCGACGGAACAGGCACCATAACAGGTATTCCAGTTGCTACAACATCTGTAACCCTTGATATAGAAGACGGAAACCTTTGCGCCTATTCCGAAACTTATACCCTTGTGGCTCCTACCCAACCCACCCTAAGCCTTACCCCAAGTTGCGGGGGTGGTGCAGGTACGGGTATCATCACCCCAAGTTTTACTGCTGGTGCAGGTGGCACGCCCACCTATAATCCATCTGTATTAACAGGTTTAGCCAATGGCACTTACACGGTTACTGTTACCGAGTCGGGTAGTGGCTGTACCGCTACATCAAGTGCAACTATTAACTGCTCTGGTGGAACAACTGTAACAGGCTCTGCCGACGGAACCGACCCTTGTTTTTGCTTAACCGTTCCTACTTTAGATGCCAACAATGTAGTATTAACCAATGGTACTTTTGGCGATGAAATGGTTATTACAACTAGCGGACCTAGTAATCCTAACCTCGTTTGGGAAGTAAGCGCATCAACTGCTACGACCCCCGTTGTAACCGCAAACTTCATCAACAACAACGATGGCACTTACCACATTGCTATCACCTACCCTGCAGGTGCAGGTGGTACTGCAGGCACGTGGAGCATTACCGCTACCGAAACATCGGGTAGCGGCTTGCCAAACATCACTGTTTCGGGTGGTAGCTTATGTGCTTATACCATTGGTACTTTGGCAGATATTACTACACCTGTTTGTTCTACTGCACCCATTACCCTTACAGCAACGCCAACAGGTGGCACCTTTGGTGGTGCAGGCACAGGCGGCACTTATACGCCAGTTCCAACAGGCAGCGCACAAGGACCGTTGGCATACAACTACACCTACGATGCACATCCTGCCGTAGGCTCAAATCCTGCTTGCCCACTTACATTAACTGCCGACATTAGCGTGCCAGCTTGTGTAGCCACCTGCGATGCCGTTGCCGCCGCCCCAACAGGAATCATAGACCCAACTACTTTCTGCCTTACCGGTGGAGCATTAACAGGCTCTGACGCCGAAGATACTACCCCGCTTACCGACTTTAACTTGTACGACAGATTATACCTATTGGTAGATAACGCCACAGGTATAATAGTAAGTAATGCCACCATAACAGCCGATTTGATAGCCCCCGATAACACAACTACTACACCTATAGTATACAGTGTATACAGCTTAGTGTACGATATTGCACAAGGTGTGGTAATTACCAATGGCACCTCTACCATTACCGTAGGCAATGCCAATGTTATTAAAGATGGTGATGGAGATGCACTACAAGCCACCCCAACAACAACAGCTTGTATGGACTTATCGCCTGCTGCCAGCACTACCGTTACCGTTAATCCAAAACCCGAATTAGGCGACGACCTCGACGACGCTACTTGTAGCGGTGCATCGGCTGCCATTGATTTGTATGCCAATGTAAGCGGCTTACCCGCCAACCCTTGGACAGGCTTAACCGTTACCTGGACAGCCGCTTTAACAAGTGGCTCGGCTACTGGCTTTAACAACCAAACCACACCCGTAACAGTAGACAACACCGCAGATACCTTTGAAATTACCGATGTATTAATCAACCCTAGCATCACTACGCCTGCCGTTGTTACCTACACCATTACCCCTACCCCAGATGCTAATGGTTGCTCGGGCGATCCTTATGTGGTAGCACTAACTGTTTATCCAAAACTAAATATCACCTTTGCACCTGTTTGCTCGGTTGATGGTACTACCTACGACCTTAACTTTACCATATTGGGCGGCAGTGGCGCCGATTATGCGGCTACCTATGCTAATGCAGGTACATTAACACATGTATTTGGCGATGCAACAGGCACCATAACAGGTATCCCAATTGCTACCACATCTGTAACCCTCGAAGTAATAGATGGAAACATAGGCGGAGCATCTTCAAACAACTGTAGCTACACCGAAACCTATACCTTTACCCCACCTGCTTTAAGCCTTGTGCCAAGTTGTGTAAGCGGCACAGGTACTATCACCCCAACATTTACAGCAGGCGCAGGTGGCACACCATCTTACAGCCCATCTACCCTATCAGGTTTAGCCAATGGCGACTATACCGTAACCGTTACCGAGTCGGGTAGCGGCTGTACCGCTACATCAAGTGCAACCATTAGTTGTAGCCCTCTATGTCCCACCCTTACTGCTGCTGCACCTGCTGCCGTAGTAACTACCGAAAGTACTTGTACATCGTGTAGCCTAAGCGGTGGCGTAATAGATGCTCCTGCAACATCTTGCCCAGTAGGTTCTACCCTACAATACTCTACCGATGGCACTACATGGTCTACTACCTTACCAACTTACAACCAAACAACAGCCATTACGGTACTTACTCGTTGCAATTGCGATGTAGATACTAACGTATCAAGCCCAACAAGTAGCGTAACAACTGCGCCCGGTACTTGTACGCCTGTTAGTGCAGGCTTAAGCAACGATGGTCCAATATGCTCGGGTAGTACAGCTACTTTTACCGCCACCCCCGCAGGTGCAGCTACCTACGCTTGGAGTGCTGGCGGAAGCACTACCGATGTAACAACCACCGCAGCCTTAACAGCCGATGCTACTTATACCGTAGTAGTAACAGCTGCTAATGGTTGTGCAAGTACAGCTACCTCAACGGTAACGGTAAATAGCACCACCGCAGGCTTAACCAACAATGGTCCAGTATGCTCGGGTAGTACAGCTACTTTTACCGCCACCCCCGCAGGTGCAACAACCTACGTTTGGAGTGCCGGCGGAAGTGCAATTGCCACCACTATAACGCCAACTTTAACTGCCAATGCTACTTATACCGTAACGGTAACAGCCAATGGTTGTTCAAGTACCGCATCATCAACCGTAACAGTAAATGCCCTACCTACTTTAAGCCTTACCCCAAGTTGCGGCGGTGGTGCAGGCACGGGTATCATCACCCCAACATTTACAGCAGGTGCAGGTGGCACACCAAGCTATAACCCAGCAACCTTAACAGGTTTAGCCGATGGCGACTATACTGTAACCGTTACCGAGTCGGGTAGTGGCTGTACAAATACAGCTAGTACAACCATTACATGTACACCTGTTTGCCCCATACTTACTGCTGCTGCACCTGCTGCCGTAGTAAGTAGCCAAAGTACTTGTACATCGTGTAACCTAAGCAGTGGCGTAATAGATGTTCCTGCAACATCTTGCCCTGTAGGTTCTACCCTACAATACTCTACCGATGGAGGAACTAGTTGGTCTCCTACCTTACCAACCTACAACCAAACAACCGCAGTTACGGTACTTACCCGTTGCAATTGTAATGTAGATACTAACGTATCAAGCCCAACAAGTAGCGTAACAACTGCGCCGGTACTTGTACGCCTGTTAGTGCAGGCTTAACCAACAATGGACCAATATGCTCGGGTAGTACAGCTACTTTTACCGCCACCCCCGCAGGTGCAGCTACCTACGCTTGGAGTGCCGGAGGAAGCACTACCGATGTAACAACCACTGGAACTTTATCTGCTAATGCTACCTATACGGTAGTAGTAACAGCCGCTAATGGTTGTGCAAGTACAGCCACATCAACCGTAACCGTAAATGCCACACCTAGCTTTACAGGCACGGCAAGTTGTAGCGGTGTAGCAGGTACAGGTAGCATTTCGCAAACAGCAACTGGCGGAACGGCTCCTTACACTTATACCATAACAGGTGGCTCGTTTGGTGCTACCTTAGCCGATGGCAACTATACCGTAATTGTAACCGACAACAACAACTGCTCCACAACAAGCACCGTATTAGTTAATTGCAGCGGAGCATTGATTGCCCTAGGCAACGCCGATGCCACCGACCCATGCTATTGCGTAACACCGCCTACCTTAGATGCCAACAACACGGTAATAACCACTGGTACTTTTGGCGATGAGATGATAATTACAACCAACCCCGCCAATAGCACACTTGTTTGGGAGGTACTAACTACTACCGCATCTACCCCTATTGTAGGTACTAACTTTACCAACAACAACGATGGTACATACACACTTAACATTACCTATGCAGCAGGTGCAGGTGGCAGTGCAGGCTCGTGGAGCATTACCGCCACCGAAAAAACAGGTACCAACTTGCCAAACATCACCGTTTCGGGCGGTAGTGGCTGCTCGTATGTAATTGGCTCTTTGGCAAATGTAGTAGCCCCAGCTTGCTCGGCAGCAGCCATCACCCTAACAGGCACACCAAGTGGTGGCACATGGGGCAGCGTTGCAACAGCCGCCGGAACCTACACCCCAACACCAAGCACTGTGGCACAAGGTCCGTTCCAGTATACCTACACCTACAACGCACACCCCGCCGTAGGCATACACCCTGCTTGCCCACTTACCCTAAAAGCCAACATTACCATACCCGCTTGCGCACCTAGTTGCACACCCGCAGCAGGTACTTGGTAACATAAACACAGCGAAGTGTTGTTTAATTAAACAACACTTCGCCTATTTGGGTTGTAAGATAATAGCTATCATCCCTACACATAAAAAAAAATTTAACAACGATAAAAAAACAAAAAAAAAATGAAAAAAAACGACTCAAGGAGGTTATTGCTCCTGTTTGTGTTTTTCTCTATCTTGCTGTTCCGAGCCGAGTGGGCTAGGGGGCAGACGAGTATCACTGCTCAGACAGCAACCTTGACCAATAACTTTAATAGTTACAACCCAAGTGTTGCAGGAAATGTACCTAGCACTATAACTTCTACTGATGTTCTTAGCGGAATGTCTGGTAGCGGTTGGGCTGCTTCATCAAGTATTACTGCTACGTATAACGGACAAGGTACTGGAACTACTACAGCTGGCGGATATTGGGGCTATGGTTCGGCAGGAAATTTTAGCCTTGGTGCTTTAAGGTCAGGGACTCCTGGGGATATCACCTATACGCTTACCTTTACCAATAACACAGGCAGCCCTATTACTAGTGTAACACTTGGCTGGGATTATAAACAATTTAGGTTTGCCAGCACTACCTCTGGTTGGAATTGTACAGGAAGTGGATTTGGTGCAACAGCAAATGCTACGGTTAATTCAAAAGATTTTGTTGGTACTAATACTGGTACAAATGGTACGCCAGTAACAACCACTATTGCATCGTTTACCCTAAATAATTTAGCTATTGCTAATGGTGCTTCCTTTAGTATTAGTTGGCTTGCTGCCGCCGGCAGCAGTGGCGGCTCTAATAATGGCATATCTATAGATAACTTCTCCATACAAACAGTAGCAGGGGCTTATCTATCCCTTAGCGGTACTCCAACAGACCATGGATCAGCATGTGTTGGTACTTCTGCAACACCAGTAACATATACGGTTACAAATATCGGTTTAGCAACTGCCACAGGGCTTGCTGTTACTTCTAACGATCCTCAATTTGTTGTGAGCGGTTTATCGTCTACTAGCCTTGCACCTGGTGCTTCTGCTACCTATACAGTAACTTTTACACCTACTAGCGCAGGAGCAAAAAGTGCTACTATTACAGCAACGAGCACCGCCGCTGATTCCAATTCACCAACTATGAGTTTAACAGGTACAGGTATTGCGTTGCCTGCCCCTACCATATCAGGCACAACTAGTGTGTGTGTAGGTGCAAATACTACCCTAACGCCCTCTATAGCGGGCGGCGAGTGGAGTTCGGGTACGCCCGCCAATGCTAGTATCGATGCTACGGGTGTTGTGTTAGGGCTTGCCGCAGGCACTTCTGTTATGACCTATACGGTAACAGTTACAGGTTGCGTAGGTACAACTACAAGTACGGTAACGGTTGACCCATTACCTACTTTAACGATAGCAAACCCCGCCACTGTTTGCACCCCCTCAACGGTTGATATTACTACGGCGGCGGTACAAACCACCAACACAGGCACTACCACTAAATACTACAACGGCTACGCTTTAGCCTTAGCAGGTGGTGCAAGCAATGTTAGTACGCCAAGTGCTATTGCTAGTGCTGGTACCTATTATATACGCAGCGAGTTGGCTACGGGCTGTTATGTTATCCAACCCGTAACGGTTACTATCAATCAATCGCCTTCGTTTGCTCCGCTTGTTACACAACCTACCTGTTTAACCAATGGCAGTATTACCTTTGCAGAACTTAGCCCCGGTACTTATACCTACAGTTATACCATCAATGGTGGTGCATCTACACCAGTAAGCCCATCGGGTGGCAATGTTACTATTAGTGTGCCTATGGGTGTACAAGTCGCCTCTACCTATGCTGTTACGGCTACCCGCACCGATATTACCCCTAACTGTAGCTATACCGTATCCAACAGCATTGCAGCCATTACGTTTTGTATAACCCCTACGGCTCAGGTTGCCGACCCATGTACTTGCAACAACAACCAAGCTACCGATGGCTCGCAAACAGGAACCTTTAACGAAACAGTAGTAGTTAATGGCTCGGGACCTGGGCAAACTTGGACGGTTGCTACCATAGCCCCATTAGTAGCAGGCACTGCCCCTACTTTGGCGGTTAATACGGTTTTAAGTGCAGTACTTAACTCGGGTGCCAATGGCATTGACGACGACGGCGATGGCAGCACCGACGAACCCGACGAAGCCTATATTTATAATGTTTCGTTTGTACATACCGATGATGCAGGCTATACTGCCACCATCGAAGGACCTGCGGCATTAGGCACAGGCGGCAATCAAACACTAAGTATTGCTAACCGTTGCCAGTATCCCGAAATCATTTTTGGCGCTAATCCAGCGGCAAGTTATTGTGTTGCTAGTGGTGCTATGCCAAGTGTTGCCTTAAGCGTAACCGAAGCCAATAGTATGGCAGGTACGGCTACTTTTAGCGGCACAGGCGTAAGCGGTACTACCTTTGCACCAACAGGCGGTGGTACTTATACGGTTACAGCAGTTTATCAATCAACGGCTGGCACAGGCAAAGGCGGCACAGTTGGCGCACCCGCTACCGCTGCCAATGCTTGTTACACCACCGAGAGTAAAACAACTACCGTAACCGACTCGCGTTGTGGTACATTCCCACAATAATAAGGGTGTTTAAGAACATACTAAGTCAATTACACTTAACTTTAAACGTAACAACACCTTTAATTAGAAATAAAATCAAAAACATAGACTAATGAAAAAGTTTTTCAAACTTTTATTAATCGTCATTCCGCTGCTTTTTTATGCTCAGTGGAGCATGGGGCAGACGGCGGTACTAAACGAAGTACAACCCGACCCTGGTAACGGCGAAGGAGGCTTAGGAGAGTTCATTGAAATCTTCTGTCCTACTGGAGGCGGACCATGTGCGGTAGGATGCTTTATTATTGCTACCGATGACAACAACATTTTCACTATTCCTTCTACTACACCTGATATTCCTGCTGGTGGCTATTTAGTAGTATTCAATTAGTGGGATCAGGGCTTTCATCTACCAAACAAGGCGACTTTAATGGCTGGAATGCAGTCCGGATTAGGACCAATGTATTTGGAATAGATGTAACTGCTTGTGGTTGTTCTTCAGCCGGGCTTGTTTATGACAATGGTCCTTTGTTTTCTGCCAATGGCGATGGACAACGCATTGTTATGTTTGACCAAACAGGTGCCATTGTTGATGCCGTTGCGTATTGTTCGCAAGCAGGTGCTAATATTACAAGTGGGCTATACAGCGATGACCCCGATGGTTGCGGTGCAGGAACAGTAGGTTCTGCTGCTGGCGCTCAACCCGAAGGTTTAGCCTATACTTGGGGTACTTGTGGTGGTTTTCCTATTCCCAATCCGGGCGGTTGTACTCCACCAGCAAGTGCTACATTACCTGCTCGGGGCAATGCTGCCTACGAAATTGCTGCCTTTTGTTTAGGTGGTTGTAGTAGTAGTTTGTCGCGTCAGACGGACAATAGTGCAACTTGGGTGGATGATAATAGCCCTACACCAGGTAGAGCCAACAATTCATCGGCAGGCGATGTTGTTGCTTCTTGTAGTTCGGGAACATGTGCCCCTACTAATTTTTCTTTGAAAAATTACAACATACGTCAACACCAAAGCGATAATTTTACAGATGCGGTGACAGTATGTTCGGGCAATCCATTTACCATCACCTTTTACAGGCCATTTAGGTTTTGCAGACCTCAGTGATGGCGCAGCTAATGCACCTACATCAGGAAATACTGGAAACACGACCGTTAATTCTACCCGAACGGCTACGTCTAATCCAGCTCCTACGGTTTCTAGTGTTAGTGCAAGTGGTGTAAGAACAATTACACAAACCACTACTTTTAATGCTGCTGCCATGACAGCAGGTACATTTACTTTAACCTTTGCTATGCGCGAGTCCTACAAATCAGGAACCAATAGCAATATAGGTAGTGCTGCTGAATGTTACTACAAATACACCGTAAATGTAACTGTAACAGACATAGCTGCCCCTACGGCGCCGTCTCCTCCGGCAAGTGTTTGTTACAATGGCATAGGTTCGGTTACTTTGCCTTTTACGGCAACGCCTTCGGCATCTCCTGCGGGTAATACCATTGAATGGTTCGATGCTGCCTCGGGTGGCACGAGCCTTGGTACAGGCAATAGTTTAAGTATTGCGGGTTTTGTACCAACTGGTCCATATCCTCAAACGGTTACTCGCTATGCCGAAACAGTTACTGCCGATGGTTGTTGTCGTAGCGTATCTCGCACGGCGGTTAATGTAATTATCAACCAAGCACCAACTATTACGGCAAGTGCCAATAGCCCTGCTTGCGAGGGAGGTACTATTTTATTAACCTCTACACCAAGCAATACACTTGGCTCGCCAACGTATAACTGGGACAGCCCAACGGCAAGCAATATATCTACCCTTCAAAACCCTGCGGGCTTTACAGCTACTGCAACATCGGGGGGTACCTATACCGTAACCGTTACCAATGGCAGTAACACTTGTACCGCATCGGCTACTACTGCCTTAGTGGTGTATCCACCTGCAACAGCAGCAGCAGCAGGTACTTATACGGTAACTGTTACCGATAGCAAAGGTTGCTCAAGTACTAGTGCAGCTACTGTAGCGGTTAATACACCTCCTACATTTACAGCTACTGTACAATGTACAAACGGCAGCGGAACCAATGCCAACCAAAATGAATACTATGTACAAGTAAGCGGTCTTACGGCTGGCTCAACCTACAACATTAGTATTACAGGCGGTTCGGCAGGCACAGGTGCCGCGGGTCTTGATGGTGGCTTAACAGCTACTGGTCTTACCGGAAAAACTACTTACGTATTAGGTCCGGTAGCTTATGCTAGTAGCCCAATTACCATATCTGTTACTAATACCGCAGCGGCAAGTTGCCCAGTAACTGCTCAAATAAATACGGTACTTTGTGGCTATACTGTTATTGCAGGCGCCGATAATTTACAAAACGATTTGCACGCTTCGGGTTATTTTTGTAGTAGCCCAGCTACTACAGGTGCTAACCCTGGTGGTATTTTAGCGCAAGCAGCCCCAAGCGTTGTCAATAGTGGTTCGAGTGTTACTTCGCAATACGTATGCATTGTTCAACGATGCAGGTGCAACCGTAGGCAGTTTGATAACACCGATGTAGTGCTTGCCACTAACAAAACGGGTTTGTTTCCAAACATACCAAACGCTACCTACCATGTTAGGGCGTTTCTTATCCCTACGGGCGATATAACAGCTTTTACAGCAGCCGTTAGTGGTGCAACAAACAGTGCTGTAACTACTGCGGCTACCCCTTATTGTTCGGGTAGTTGTGGGTCGGCTACTTACACCATAAATTGTTGTGAAGCCGAAGCAGGTACAATTACCAATGCCGATATCGCCTCGTGCGAATTATTAGCACCGCTTAATTTTACAACAACAGTAACTGGTAACAAAGTACCCGATGCTACTTACAGCTACGTTTACCTATTGGTAGATGTAGTTAGTGGCAATGTATTGCAGGTAAATGCTACTGGAGCTTTTGATTTAAGTGCGTTAAATGTAACTAGTCAAACTACCTTTAAGGTATACGGCATGAGTTATAGAACTGCGGATATTGCAAGTATTCCGGGCGCAACAACAGCTATCAGCGATATAATTGGCGACCCTGTTGCTGCTATTATAGCCGATGCTTCGCAATTGCCTGAAGATGGCGAGTTTTGTGGTGACTTAACAGATGGTGGTTTTGATATAACCATCAACCCTGCTCCAACAGCTGCTATCACCGGTACAATTTCTTATTGCGGCACAACTGGTTCAGCTACACCTTTAACAGCAACAGGCGGCGGTACTTATTTATGGAGTACAGGCGCAACCGCAACTACAGCAGCTATTACACCTGTAATAACTACATTAGGCACAACTACCTATACTGTAACAGTAACAAGCGGCGGTTGCGATGCAACAGCAAGCGTTACGGTGTATGTTAACTCGCAAACAACTATTTGTAGTGGCACGCCTATTAGTGTTTCTACAACAGGTTGTAACCTTACAGGCACTTACAAACAAGTATTTTTGTTGGTAGATGCAGCAGGTTTAGTAGTAGCCGTAGATGCTATAGACACCGATTGTGCAGCTACTTTTGCAACAACCTTGTTGGCAGTTGGCGATTACAAAGTGTATGCCTTAAACTACGACTCGGCGATTATGCCAATGCCTACATTAACCATAGGCGCACCAGTTGGCGGTCCCGGTGGCATTACGGCGGGTTGTTACAACACAACAACCTTCTTAAATGCTTTCAAATGCTACACCATTGCACCATTGCCTGTTGTTGCAGTAACAACCAACTCGCCGGTTTGTGTGGGTAATCCCTTAACACTAACAGCAACGGTAAGTAGTGGCACGTCCACTTATTCGTACAATTGGAACGATAACAGAGCCGCCGATTTAGCTAATTCGGCTTCAACCGCTTATACTGTTACTGTCACCAATACTGCTGCTTTAACAGATGCAGTAGCTTACGAAATAACCGTAACAGATGCCAATGGTTGTAGTGCAACTAACTTTGCTATAGCAGTAGTTAATGCTACCCCCGATTTGGCTCCAATGGCTCCAGTAACAAACACTTGTCCAAGTTTCAGTGTAGATTTGGCACCTCTTGTTACAGATGCCAATAATACAACAGGTACCTTATCGTACTATAGCACATCAGCCGATGCCACAGCAGCAACTAGTGCTTTACCCTCATCGGTTGTTACCGTTGCAGGTACTTATTATATCCGCAAAACAACCGCTTCGGGCTGTTTTGATGTAACAAGTGTGGCATTTACTATTGTTGCTTGTCCTTGTTTAAGTACAACAACTGTTTGCCAAGGTGAGCCTATTAACGTTACCACCAATAACTGTAATGTTACCCCACCTTATCGCCAAGCATTCTTTTTAACAGATGCAGCAGGTCTGATTAAGGCTGTTGTTGATGGTACAACATGTAGTGCAACCTTCGTTTCTACAACTTTACCTGCGGGCAATTACCGTATTTATGCTTTAAACTACGGTACGCCAGCACCAACGCTACCAGCCGTTGACTCAAACATTAACACCATAACTCCTGATCCTATTCCAATGGTAGGCGGAGCTTGTTACAATGGCGACTTTTTGTACAACTACAAATGTGTAGTGGTCAATGCGTTGCCAGTAGCTACAGTTAGCAACAATGGTCCTATTTGTGAAGGACAAGCGCTGACCTTAACAGCTAATGTAAGTACCTTCACACCACTGCCCTACGATTATGTTTGGAGCAATGGCACGACAACTAACGATGTAGGTACAAGCAGCCGGTGCAAGTAACTAATAGTGCTACTCTTGCCGATGCAATTACTTATACCGTTATTATTACCGACAATAACGGTTGTTCTACTACTGCTACTACTTTACCAATAGTAAATGCTAATCCTACGGTAACAGTAAATAGCCCAACGGTATGTGTTGGTAGTCTTATCACCTTAACAGCCGTTCCAGTAGGCGGCACTAGTCCGTATACATACGCTTGGACAGAACCTGGAACAGGTGGTACATTAACAATCACCGATAATAAGCACTTATTGCAAGTGCAGTGCCAGGTGATGCAGGTCCTTGACTATAGTAGTAGTAACAGATAATAAAACTTGTAAAGCAACAACAGCAACAGCAACGGTGGTGGTAAATACCAATCCAACAGTAAGTGTTGCTAATGTAACAGTTTGCGAAGGCAATGCCATTAACTTAACAGCTACGGCAACAGGCACAGCAACATTAAGCTACGCATGGGCAGAACCTGGTACTGGTGGTACATTAACAATCACCGATAATGTAAGCACTATTACAAGTGCAGTGCCAGGTGATGCAGGCACTTATACCGTGACTGTAAGCGATGGCAACACGCCAAGTTGTCGTGCAACAGCAACAGCAACGGTGGTGGTAAATGCTAATCCAATCGTAAGTGTTGCTAATGTAACGGTTTGCGAAGGCAATGCCATTAACTTAACAGCTACGGCTACGGGTGCTGCAACGCTTACTTATGCATGGGCAGAACCAGCAACAGGTGGTACATTAAGCAATGCAACTACTGCAACTCCTTCAATAGCAGTTTCTGTATTAGTAGATGCAGGCACTTATACCGTGACTGTAAGCGATGGCAACACGCCAAGTTGTCGTGCAACAGCAACAGCAACGGTGGTGGTAAATACCAATTCTGTACCACCTGCTTTGGTAGGTGCTACTCCCATTGCCTAAACGCAAGCCCTGTGACAGCCTTAAATGCAACAACAGCAGGGGCAACTGGATATTTGTGGGCACCCGGTGGAGCAATAACAGCTACACTCACCCCTTCTGTTGCCGCCGCAGGAACAACAGTTTATACCGTAACAGTAACAGGTGCAGGCGGTTGTACAGCAACGCGTACAGCTACTATTGTAGTAAATCCGCTACCAGTAGCTACAGTTAGCAACAATGGTCCTATTTGTGAAGGACAAGCGCTGACCTTAACAGCTAATGTAAGTACCTTCACACCACTGCCCTACGATTATGTTTGGAGCAATGGCACAACAACTAACGATGTAGGTACAAGTAGCTCGGTGACAGTAACTAATAGTGCTACTCTTGCCGATGCAATTACTTATACCGTTATTATTACCGACAATAACGGTTGTTCTACTACTGCTACTACTTTACCAATAGTAAATGCTAATCCTACGGTAACAGTAAATAGCCCAACGGTATGTGTTGGTAGTCTTATCACCTTAACAGCCGTTCCAGTAGGCGGCACTAGTCCGTATACATACGCTTGGACAGAACCTGGAACAGGTGGTACATTAACAATCACCGATAATGTAAGCACTATTGCAAGTGCAGTGCCAGGTGATGCAGGTCCTTATACAGTAGTAGTAACAGATAATAAAACTTGTAAAGCAACAGCAACAGCAACGGTGGTGGTAAATACCAATCCAACAGTAAGTGTTGCTAATGTAACAGTTTGCGAAGGCAATGCCATTAACTTAACAGCTACGGCAACAGGCACAGCAACATTAAGCTACGCATGGGCAGAACCTGGTACTGGTGGTACATTAACAATCACCGATAATGTAAGCACTATTGCAAGTGCAGTGCCAGGTGATGCAGGCATTTATACCGTGACTGTAAGCGATGGCAACACGCCAAGTTGTCGTGCAACAGCAACAGCAACGGTGGTGGTAAATGCTAATCCAATCGTGTTGCTAATGTAACGGTTTGCGAAGGTAATGCCATTAACTTAACAGCTACGGCGGGAGGTGCCGCAACGCTTACTTAGGCAGGCGGAGAACCAGCAACAGGTGGTACATTAAGCAATGCAACTACTGCAACCCTTCAATAGCAGTTTCTGTATTAGTAGATGCAGGCACTTATACCGTGACTGTAAGCGATGGCAACACGCCAAGTTGTCGTGCAACAGCAACAGCAACGGTGGTGGTAAATACCAATCCTGTACCACCTGCTTTGGTAGGTGCTACCTATTGCTTAAACGCAAGCCCTGTGACAGCCTTAAATGCAACAACAGCAGGGGCAACTGGATATTTGTGGGCACCCGGTGGAGCAATAACAGCTACACTCACCCCTTCTGTTGCCGCCGCAGGAACAACAGTTTATACCGTAACAGTAACAGGTGCAGGCGGTTGTACAGCAACGCGACAGCTACTATTGAGTAAATACGCTACCAGTAGTTACTAGTTAGCAACAATGGTCCTATTTGTGAAGGATAAGCTTAACCTTAACAGCTAATGCCAGTACCTTCACACCACTGCCCTACGATTATGTTTGGAGCAATGGCACAACAACTAACGATGTAGGGTACAAGTAGCTCGGTGACAGTAACTAATAGTGCTACTCTTGGCAACGCAACCCCTTATACCGTTATTATTACTGACAATAACGGTTGTTCTACTACTGCTACTACTTTACCAATAGTAAATGCTAATCCTACGGTAACAGTAAATAGCCCAACAGTATGTGTTGGAGCTGCTATCACCTTAACAGCTACGGCAACAGGCACACCCACGCTTACTTACGCATGGGCAGAACCTAGTACTGGTGGTACATTAACAATCACCAATAATGTAAGCACTATTGCAAGTGCAGTGCCAGGTGATGCAGGTCCTTATACAGTAGTAGTAACAGATGCTAATACTTGTAAAGCAACAGCAACAGCAACGGTGGTGGTAAATGCTAATCCTGTACCACCTGCTTTGGTAGGTGCTACCTATTGCTTAAACGCAAGCCCTGTGACAGCCTTAGATGCAACAACAGCAGGGGCAACTGGATATTTGTGGGCACCCGGTGGAGCAATAACAGCTACTCTCACCCCTTCTGTTGCCACCTCAGGAACAACAGTTTATACCGTAACAGTAACAGGTGCAGGCGGTTGTACGGCAACGCGTACAGCTACTATTGGTAAATCCGCTACCAGTAGCCTGGTAGTAACAATGGTCCTATTTGTGTAGGACAAGCTACCTTAACAGCTAATGTAAGTACCTTCACACCACTGCCCTACGATTATGTTTGGAGCAATGGCACAACAACTAACGATGTAGGTACAAGTAGCTCGGTGACAGTAACTAATAGTGCTACTCTTGCCGATGCAATTACTTATACCGTTATTATTACCGACAATAACGGTTGTTCTACTACTGCTACTTCACCATAGTAAATGCTAATCCTACGGTAACAGTAAATAGCCCAACGGTATGTGTTGGTAGTCTTATCACCTTAACAGCCGTTCCAGTAGGCGGCACTAGTCCGGCACTATACGCTTGGACAGAACCCTGGAACAGGTGGTACATTAACAATCACCGATAATGTAAGCACTATTGCAAGTGCAGTGCCAGGTGATGCAGGTCCTATACAGTAGTAGTAACAGATAATAAAACTTGTAAAGCAACAGCAACAGCAACGGTGGTGGTAAATGCTAATCCAATCGTAAGTGTTGCTAATGTAACAGTTTGCGAAGGCAATGCCATTAACTTAACAGCTACGGCAACAGGCACAGCAACATTAAGCTACGCATGGGCAGAACCTGGTACTGGTGGTACATTAACAATCACCGATAATGTAAGCACTATTGCAAGTGCAGTATTAGGTGATGCAGGCATTTATACCGTGACTGTAAGCGATGGCAACACGCCAAGTTGTCGTGCAACAGCAACAGCAACGGTGGTGGTAAATGCTAATCCAACCTTAACATCTACCATTACCAACGGAGCATGCCCAAGCACACTACCAAGTGTAAGTTTGGACCTGCCAGCCGTTGCAGGGTATAAATACGATATTGTAGTAGGTGCAACTTATCCACTCGTCGGCATGACTGCTATTGCAGGTGGAACAGTACCAACTGCCGACCCACAAGTAGTAACTACTTTCCCAACGGCTCCTGCCGTAGGCGGTACAACCTATACTGTGCGTTTGCTTGATGTAGTAACAGGTTGTTATGTGGATGAAACATTTAACCTAAATGGTCAGCCAGTTTGTACAGAATGCCCTGTTATTGCAGCTTTAACCGACCCTGCCGATATTTGTCAAGGTAGCCCAATCGCTTCTTTAGAGGCTACTGGTTTAGCTGATATGTCGGATGTTGTTGGTGCGGGTAATGGCATTGCCAATGTAGGTATTACCTTTGTAGCTTTTGCAGGTGCATCTGCCCCTGCCGATGCCTACACTGGCGGAACTGTATTAGGTACAGTGCCATTTGCAAGCCTAACAGGTACCGACCCTACACAAGTAGCTACCCTTACTAACGTAAGCAATACTTTGGCAGCAGGTACCTACCAAGTATGTGCCATTTTAAATAGCACAACAGGTTTCCCTGCTTTATGTCGTCCGCAAAGGTGTCAAACAATGGTGGTTAATGCTTTACCAAGCATCACCGCATTTAGCGACAGCCCAGCATGTGTTGGCGAAGACATAACTTTAACCTCATCGCCTTCGGGTGGTTCGGGTATCTATAGTACCTTTGCATGGACAGGTCCAAGTGGCTATACAGCCGCTATCGAAGACCCTGCAACAATAGCATTGGCTAATACCGCTATGGCAGGTACTTATAATGTAACTGTTACCGACTCTAATGGTTGTACAGCAGCAGCAACAACGGCTGTTGTAGTAAATACGCCACCTACTATTACTATGGGTAGCAACCCAACAGTATGTGCAAGCTCAACAACAGCAAGCATTTTGTATACTGCCACAACAGGTAGTCCTACCACCTACAGCATTGATTACGATGACACTGCCGAGGCAGCAGGTTTTGTAGATGTGGCTTCAACTACTTTGTTGCTTAACCCTATCACATTAGCGGTTCCGGCAAATGCAGCAGCAGGTACTTATAATGCATCTATTACCGTAACTAATGCCAACGGCTGTACCGGAAGAGCTAGCTTTAGCGTAACCATTACAGGCTTACCAATAGCAGCTATTGCTGGTGTAACATCGTATTGCGGTGTAACGGCATCGCCAAGTGCTTTAACAGCAAGCGGCGGCGGTACTTATGCCTGGAGCACAGGAGCTACAACAGCAGCTATCACCCCTGCCTAACATCGGCAGTAGGTAGCATTACCTATACCGTAACAGTAACAAATGGCGGTTGTACCTCAACAGCAAGCACTACGGTATTTGTTAATCCAACAGCTACTGTTTGTTCGGGTACAAATATTACCATTACCGGAACAGGATGTAATTTCGAATCGCCTTACCAACAAGTATATTTATTGGTAGATGCAGACGGCAATATTATGGATAATTACCCAAGTGCTGATTGTAATGCTACTATCCCAACTACTGGTTTGACGGGCGAATATCGTGTTTATGCCTTAAACTACGATGCCACAACACCAATTGTTTTTGGACCTGGTGGAGTAACAACACTTGCGGGTATTAACCCAGCATGTTATAATGGTACTACTTTCTTAAGTCAATACAGATGTTATACCATAGCACCATTACCAACCATCGCACCTATTGTAGTTACACAAATAGCTTGTAATGGCGGAACAGGCGCTATTGCTATCACGGCAGCTGGAGGCACAACAACCAATGGTAC
>JADKCK010000064.1 GCA_016718845.1 Sphingobacteriales bacterium | reverse complement strand
GCCAAATTTGCAAATCTCGCAAATTTGGCGTATCTTTGTGTCAAAATTAACCATAGCCCTTAAAGCCAATACACAAGGTAGGGGATTTTTATGCTTGTTCTGTCAAATTTAATTGATGTAAAAATAAATGTGTTATTTTTCCTCCAAAAGCTTGCGTAAAACAAAAAAACGTTTCATATTTGCTGCTGATGAAAGGCACTGTACTATTCAGCGGGTTAAAAGTTCGTTGGATAATCTTTAAATAACACAAAATTTATAGTTTAACCCAAAAGTGCGAACTAAAGTTTATATAAATATAGTTAGCAATAATTTTATAAAAATGCAACGAAACCAAAACTTACTATTCAATTGGGTATTCCTTGTTGGCATACTTTTGTTAGCTTTGAATGACCATTTCCTTAAATGGCAATGCTCAAATTGGCTAACGGGAAAATTATCAGATTTCATTGGGCTATTAATTTTGCCAATGTTTGTTCTGTTTATTTTTCCAAGATTGAAAAAATATGCAATTGTTCTTTGTGGACTTTTTTTTATATTTTGGAAACTTCCTGTTTCAGAAAATTTCATCACTTTTTACAATAAATTTGCTATTATTCCAATAACACGAGTTGTTGATTATACTGACTTGGTAGCGTTATTTGTGCTTCCAATTAGCTATGTCCTATTAAAAAATATAGACTACTACCGAATATTGAAATCAAATTTGAAATTAAATCCATTATTGATGCTAATTCCAAGTTGTTTTGTTTTTATGGCTACTTCTCCACCCATTAGCTCCTATATGCGACCAAATGGTGACATACACATTGGAAAAAGTTACAGGATTAAAGTTAGCCAAGAAGTTATTTTAGACAAACTTAGGCAAGAAGGATTTTCTATAAAGCCAGACAGTTCAAAAAACAATTCGTATAGGGATAGAGCTGATTATTATTTGATAGAAAACGTAGTTTTAAACAATGGAAAAGATACCATTAAATCAATTCAGTTTGGATTTGTACCTGGCTTATTGTTAGTAAACAATGTAAATCTAAAAGGTGACTTTAAAATTAGTGATTGGAAAGAACTAAAAGTATATTCTAAATATTACAGGAAAATAATTAAGTCGGGCATCATTGAGGAACTAAAATAAAAACTACTGCCAACATTGGCTTGGCGAAAAGCAGTGCAGAAGTGCTTTGTTAAACTTTTATAATATAACTTTCGATTTGTACTTATTTAGGCTTTTGCGCTAAGAATTCCCCCCCTTCGCCAAGCCTTGTTCGTCGTACTAAACAAACAACCAATACCCCCAAATTTACGCCAAATTTGCAAACCTCGCAAATTTGGCGTATCTTTGTATCAAAATTAACCATAGCCCTTAAAGCCAATACCCTAATTGTTGGGTGTTGGTGGCTGTTTGTGGTGATTATGCTACTAAAAAACAACTTGAACTAGTATATCTTTCTTAACGCTGCATTTATGCCCATTTCTTTACCTCGACAGGCTCAGTATAAAATGCCAATTCCTATAATGCCGGTTCAGAAGAAACTGGCTGCAAAACTGGATATAAAAATGCAAAATACTCAATTATTAAAATGGACTGCGTAACATTAGTAAATAAGGTAAATTTCACTTTAGGCTAATTAAATAGCTAATACAAAACAAAAGACACCCTTTTTAGGGGGTGTCTTTCTTCCTGCTATGCTACTTCAAATTACAACCTATTAACACACAATGGCGGCGTTTTGTTTAACGCTTTTGGTATTTTGTTAAACATTTCCTCTAAAAAGGTGTTTTATAGTGTTATTTATCTCAAAATGCATTTTTATTTAGATTCTTTCTAAACAAAATGAACAATTTTAGCGCAAAAAGTGTTAATTTTGCACCGTCATTCCTCAATGTTTATTTGCACCAAATTACAGAGCAATAAATAATTGTTGGCAGATAAAAGCTAAAAAAAATATCAATATACATGGAACTCCAATTACCTGTTTACTTAGATAACAGTGCCACAACCCCCACCGACCCGCGTGTTGTAGCCGCAATGTTGCCTTATTTCACCACCCATTTTGGCAATGCTGCCAGCCGCAATCACTCGTTTGGCTGGGCTGCCGAAGAAGGTGTAGATTATGCCCGCGAGCAAATAGCACAACTTATTAATGCCCAAAGCGAAAAAGAAATTATCTTTACATCGGGTGCCACCGAGTCTATTAACTTGGCCATTAAAGGCGTAGCCGATATGTATGCCCGCAAAGGCAACCACATTATTACTACCCGCACCGAACACAAAGCCATATTAGATACCTGCAAAAGCTTAGAAAAAAAAGGCTGTCAAATAACCTATTTAGAGGTAGATGGCGAAGGAATGATTAACCTTGATGATTTAGCTGCGGCTTTATCGCCCAAAACCATATTGGTGTCGGTGATGGCAGTTAATAACGAAATTGGGGTGATGCAACCCATTGTTGAAATTGCACGTATGGCTCATGAATATGGTGCTTTGTTTATGACCGATGCCACCCAAGCCGTTGGTAAAGTGCCTGTTGATGTGCAAGCTATGAATATTGACTTAATGGCATTTACCGCCCACAAAATGTATGGACCCAAAGGTGTTGGGGCTTTGTATGTGCGTCGTAAAAACCCACGTGTAAAAGTCACTGCACAAACCGACGGTGGCGGACACGAGCGCGGTATGCGCTCGGGTACCTTAAACGTGCCGGGTATTGTGGGCTTTGGCAAAGCTGCCGAGTTGTGCCGCCTAGAAATGGCAGAAGATGCCACACGCATAGGCAAACTACGCGATAAACTAGAAAATGCTTTGACAAAACTAGACGAAACATACGTAAATGGCAACCGTCAGCACCGCACACCATATATTAGCAATATATCGTTTAAATATGTAGAAGGCGAAGGCTTAATGATGGGCTTTAACAAAAATATTGCCGTGTCGTCGGGTTCGGCATGTACATCGGCATCTTTAGAGCCCTCGTATGTGTTAAAAGCCTTGGGCTTAGACGACGAATTGGCACACTCATCAATACGTTTTAGCTTGGGCAGATTTACCACCGAAGAACAAGTAGATTTTGCCATTGCCGAAGTAACCAAAGCCGTCAATAAAATGCGCGACATGTCGCCTTTGTGGGAAATGCACCTCGAAGGAATAGATTTGAAAACCATTGAATGGGCAGCGCACTAAATAATAAATCGTATAATATCCACCTTTTGTGCTTTGTATTTTTACTTACAAAGGTGGATATTGTATTAAAAATGTGAAACATGGAACAAACAACACTTCGAATGCCTTTGAACAATGCTCAATTAGAATTGCTCAAGTTATTCTCTTGCCATTTAGATGAAGCGGAATTGCAAGAAGTCAAACAAATTTTGGTTGATTTTTTGGCAGTTAGGGCTACGCGCTTGGCAGATAAAGTTTGGGAAGAAAAAGGATGGACAAATAACGATATGGATAAATTGCTGGAAACACATCTAAGAACACATTACAAGCAATAAACATGCTATTGGTTTTAGATACGAATATATTGCTTGTTTCAATTTCTCCTAAATCATCATATAGGTGGCTATTTGATGCTTTTTTGAACGGCGAATTTACAATATGTGTGACAACCGATATTTTATTGGAATATGAAGAGGTATTTAGCCAACACATGGGAGAAGAATTAGCTGTAACAATTTTGCAAATTATTGAAAATGCCCCAAATGTTAGCTTAATAACCCGTTATTATAAATGGAATTTAATAACATTTGATGCCGATGATAATAAATTTGTAGATTGCTATATAGCTGCAAATGCAGACTATATAGTTACCCATGATAATCACTTTAAAGTATTACAATACATTGATTTTCCCAAAATCGAAGTTTTAAATATTACCAATTTACAACAAAAATTAACAACAAATAATAATAAGTAGATTTTGTTGTAATTTCATAAGACTTACATACGATACAATTATTAAACAATAAAATAACTCAATAATATGGCATATTCAGATAAAGTGTTAGACCACTACGAAAACCCACGCAACGTAGGCACACTCGATAAAGGAAAAAAAACAGTGGGTACAGGTTTGGTAGGCGCCCCCGAATGCGGCGACGTAATGCGCCTGCAAATAGAAGTTGACGATGCAACAGGTGTTATCACCGATGCCAAATTTAAAACATTTGGCTGTGGCTCGGCAATAGCTTCGTCGTCGTTGGCTACCGAATGGCTAAAAGGCAAAACCATAGACCAAGCACTAACCATCGACAACATGGATATTGTGGAAGAATTGAGCCTTCCGCCCGTAAAAATCCACTGCTCGGTGCTTGCCGAAGATGCCATTAAAGCCGCCATAAACGATTATCGCGTAAAAAATGGCATGGACGCATTGGTGTTCGAAGAAAGCATTGTTCATTAAAACAATATTGATAGCAACAATTTGTCGGTATAAAATAAATACCGACAAATTGTTTCTATTATTTTTTTAATAAAAAAAATATCATGATAACAAACCCTTCTGTCACACCTAAACCACACCGCTTAAGTATAGCAACTTTACAAAAACGCTTTAACACCATCGAGAAATTTGTGCAGTGGACACCAAATGATGGATATAAATACGAATGGGTAAATGGTGATATAGAACGAATAAATGCCATGCAAAACACCGAAAGACATATAGTGGATAACCTAAGTAGGTGTTTTACCCAAACTAATGCCTACAACTTACTAGCATCGCTATTACCAGAAACGCGTTGTCTTATCTCGCCATATCAAGTACGAATACCCGACCTTGCTTATTTTACACGCCAACAAATGGTAGAATCGGCTAACGGAAACGAACCTATACCTATGTTTGTTATCGAAATTATTTCGGCAAATGACAGTATCAACGCAGTGAACCAAAAACTTAAAGAATATTTTGACGCTGGTGTCCAAGTAGTTTGGCACATATTTCCACAACAACAGCTCGTTTATGTTTATAAATCTGTTAAAAACGTATTTATAGCAAGCGATGATGATATGTGTACTGCTCAACCTGCTTTACCCGATTTTTCTATTAAAGCAAAAGATATATTTAGTATCTAAAAATAAATATGCTTTTATTCAATTACTGTATCATCCCAAAAAAACAAAAACTTATGATTTACGTTAGCGACGAAGCAAAAAGCAAAATCAGTACCTTAAAAAAAGAATCTAACATCGCCGACAGTTTTTTTGTGCGCGTTGGCGTAGTTGGCGGCGGTTGCTCGGGTTTGTCGTATACCATGGACTTTGACGACGAAGTTCAACCAACTGACCAAGTATTTGAAGATAAAGGCGTTAAAGTTGTTACCGACCTAAAAAGCTTTTTATACCTTTACGATACCATGCTCGATTTTTCGCGCGGGCTTGATGGTAAAGGCTTTCATTTTGTAAACCCAAATGCCACACGCAACTGTGGCTGTGGCGAAAGTTTTTCGGTGTAAACTTGATGCTAATAGCTAAAAAAAACTAGCTCCCACCCAACCATTGGCAGAAGCTAGCTTGGACAATTCATTAACCATAACCTGTTAATAAACTCGGAATCTTCCATCTGTTTTTCAATTTTATGGTTATACAAATAAAATAGTACTTTGTGTGACTACACAAAAGTAACTTACAGCAACGCAATTAGTATTAAAGCTAATACTACACCTAACAAAAACCAACCCAAAGAAAATATTGGTTCGTTTTTGCGTTTCACATCGTAGTGCCAATGCCCGTCAGATGTTTGATACACCTCAATGTGTGTATCGTTGTGGTCATCGTTGAGCATACCGTGCGGCGGCATTGGTGGGTGATGGCGGCTGTCATGTGCGGTGGCATTAGTTGGACCAGACAGCCACGCGAGTCCAACAATCATCACCAAAAAAGAAAAGCTCCCATAGCAATAAATTTAAATAGTGAGGAGATAAAAATTTATAAAGCTAAAACTTTTTGATGTTTGGAGCTGCCCAAGGGGTAAAATTAGGAGCTATTCATAATATAATACAAAATTTTTAATGTAATGCTTGACTACTAAACTTGAATAACAAGACAAAAATAAACGTTTTTTGGTATAATCCAAATTTTTGGGGCTTCTTAAGACAAAAATAATTTAAAAAATAACTTAAGTTAACAGAAAAAACTCGAAATTACCTTTTTTTGTCCAATCCATACCACCTAAATTACATGTGTTTATTGTTGATTTAAAATAATTTACCTTTTATACTTAATAGTTGCTACCAACATCAATCCCTTTGTGCCTACCAATAAGGTTTGCACAAAGGGATTTTTTGATTTTGGCAGATTATCAAAACACCCTTTTATGGGTATTAACACATCAAGTTTTAGTGCGTAGCTGCGGGTGCAAACTGTTCTGTTTCGGTGCTACCACTCATGGCGGTTGTCGAGGCAGTACCTGCCGTAATAACCGTTTGTACAGCATCAAAATAGCCAGTACCAACAAAACCTTGGTGTTTGGCTGCACGATAACCATCGCTTTCGTTGGCAAATTCGCGCTCTTGCAATTGCGAGTATGCCCACATGCCATCGGCTTTATAGGCACGTGCCAACTCGAACATGCTATTGTTTAAGGCATGCCAGCCTGCAAGTGTAATAAACTGAAACTTATAGCCCATTTCTGCCAACGATTCGCGGAAATTGCGCATGGTGGCTTCATCTAGTTTAGATTTCCAGTTAAACGAAGGCGAGCAATTGTATGCCAACAATTTACCTGGATATTTTTGGTGAATGGCTTCGGCAAATTGGCGAGCTTCGTCGAGGTTAGGTCGCGATGTTTCGCACCAAATCATGTCGGCATAAGGGGCATACGATAAGCCACGACTAATGGCTTGTTTAATACCACAATTTACATAATAAAAACCTTCGTGGCTGCGCTCGCCGGTCACAAATTCGCGGTCGCGGTCGTCAATATCGGCAGTAATTAAGTTAGCTGCATCGGCATCGGTGCGGGCAATAATAACGCTTGGTACGCCCATTACGTCGGCAGCTAACCGAGCGGCTACCAATTTGTTAATTGCCTCTTGGGTAGGTACCAAAACTTTGCCGCCTAAATGTCCGCATTTTTTTGCCGACGACAATTGGTCTTCCCAATGCACAGCCGATGCTCCGGCAGCAATCATGGCTTTCATCAATTCGAAGGCATTTAAGTTGCCACCAAAACCAGCTTCGGCATCGGCAATAAGTGGCACTAACCAATCGGTAGAGGTATCGCCTTTTAACCAATGTATTTGGTCGGTGCGCAATAAGGCATTGTTGATGCGCTTAAGCAACGACGGTACGCTATCAACAGGATACAAACTTTGGTCGGGATACATCTCGCCCGCTGTATTTGCATCGCCTGCCACTTGCCAACCCGAGCAGTAAATGGCTTTTAAGCCTGCTTGTACTTCTTGTATGGCTTGGTTGCCCGTTAGTGCGCCCAATGCCGACACCACAGGTAGGTTATGCAGCATCTGCCAAAATTTAGTGGCTCCGTTGCGTGCCAATGTGTATTCTATTTGTACCGAGCCACGTAGGTTTACTACTTCTTGGGCAGTGTAGGGGCGTTGAATACCGTTCCAACGTGGGTTACTTGTCCAGTCTTGGATAAGTTGATTGATTTGTTCTTGTCTTGTTTGCATGGGGTAATATGTTTAAATTTGAAAGACTTGAAATTAGTAAATTTAAGTTTGTTTGTTAATCTAAAATATTGTAGGCAGGTAGGGTTAAAAACTCGGCAAAGTTGGGTGCGGTAACTAATTGGTCGAACAGCGTTATTGCTTGTTCAAATTTGCCTTTTTGGTAGTATTCATCGCCCACATAAGCCTTTACTTTTTGTATTTCTTGTGCTAGTAAGTTTTTGTAAAGATGCAGGGTAATGGGTCGCCCGTCGTCTAAAATAGCGCCGTGGCGCAACCATTGCCAAACTTGTGCCCTCGATATTTCGGCGGTGGCTGCATCTTCCATTAGGTTGTAAAGGGCGGCAGCACCTACGCCATTGAGCCATGCCTCGATGTATAAAATGGCTACGTTAATGTTTTGTCGCAAGCCAGCTTCGGTAATTGTTCCTTTGGGTATCTCTAGCAGTTCGGTGGCTAATGCTGGTGGGTCGTTTCGGTGTCGGTGTATTTGGTTGGGTGTGGGCATTAGTTCGTCGAACATTTTTTTGGCAATAGGCACTAATGCAGGGTGTGCTACCCATGTGCCGTCGTGTCCGTCGGTGGCTTCGCGTTGTTTGTCGTCGCGCACTTTGGCAAGTGCTTGTTCGTTGGCTTCGGGGTTGTTTTTTATGGGTATAAAGGCAGCCATGCCGCCCATGGCAGGGGCGTTGCGGCGGTGGCAGGTTTGTATGGTAAGCAGCGAGTAGCGGCGCATAAACGGGGTGGTCATGGTAATTTGGGCGCGGTCGGGGAGTATAAAAAGCGGGTGATTGCGCATTTTTTTGATGTAGCTAAAAATATAATCCCAACGTCCGCAGTTAAGCCCCGCCGAGTGGTGGCGCAGTTCGTACAAAATTTCGTTCATTTCAAAAGCAGCCAAAATGGTTTCGATAAGCACCGTGGCTTTTATAGTACCTTGTGGCAGATGCAAATAATTTTGGGCAAACACAAACACATCGTTCCAAAGGCGTGCTTCAAAATGGTTTTCTATTTTGGGCAGATAAAAGTAAGGACCCGTTTGTCGGGCTATTAACTCGTGGGCATTGTGAAAAAAGTACAAACCAAAGTCGAACAACGAGCCCGAAACGGGCGAACCATCTATCAAAAGGTGTTTTTCGGATAAGTGCCAACCGCGTGGTCGAACCAGCAAAACGGCTGTTTGCGGGTTAAGTTGGTAACTTTTGCCTTGCGGATTGGTGTACGATATGGTTTTACGAATGGCATCTTGAAGGTTGATGTGCCCATCGAGGCAGTTACTCCATGTGGGCGAGTTGGCATCTTCAAAATCTGCCATAAACATATTAGCACCCGAGTTAAGGGCATTAATCACCATTTTGCGGTCAACGGGTCCGGTAATTTCTACGCGGCGGTCAAGTAGGTCGGCAGGTAGTGGGTCTATTGTCCAATCTGCCTCTCGAATGTGTTTGGTGTTGTGCAAAAAATCGGGTAGTTCACCTTGGTCAATTTTTTCTTGGCGATGCGTGCGTGCCGCTAATAGCTCAAGGCGGCGGGCATCAAAGTGCCTGTGTAGTTGGGTAATAAATGCCAAAGCCTCGGGGGTAAGCACTCTTTGCTTATGTATAGGGGTAATATCGGCGTGCTTAATGGCAGTTTGTAAATGTTGCATCTGGTGTTTTTGATAAAATTAAAAGAAGTGTTAGCAAAGCGTGGCGTTTTTTGATGACGATAATAAGTGTGCCGAAAAGCGGCAAAAGCAACTATTGGCTGCATTTCGGTGCAAAGATATGGGAGGTAAATGAAACTTCCAAGCGAAATGTAATTTTTTAGCGAAAATTCGCTAAATTTTTTTTTTCGCAAAATGTGTTTATTCGCAAGATGCGTTTTTTCGCTAAAAATCAAAATAATTTTAATCCATTTTTTTCGCTAAATAGCTTTATGGGTTTAGGTTGTTTTTTTCGCTAAATGGTTACATCATTTAACTTTTATTTTTTCGCTAAAAGGGTAATTGATGCTAAAACTTTTCTTTCGCTGGTTTTATTTTTTCGCAAAAAGTTTTTTTTCGCTAAATTGATTATTGTGCCAAAAAGTTTTTTTTCGCAAAACAGCTAATTTTCGTTAACTATAGGCAAGTAATTTGGTTTTTCTGAAAAAAAAGCTTACCTTTACCCCAAATTTTACACCTTGAATTTAAGTGAAGAAAGAATACGCCTTATATTTGGGCTAAAGTTGCGTCAGTTGCGCATGGATAAAGGTTTGCTACTAACCGATTTGGCAACAAAAGCGGGTTTATCTATCTCGTATTTGAACGAAATAGAGAAGGGAAAAAAATATCCGAAAACCGATAAAATAGCATTGCTTGCTAATGCGTTAGATACGCCCTACGACTCGTTGGTATCGTTAAAGTTGAGTAAACAATTAGCCCCTTTGGCAGATTTGCTAAATTCTAATTTTTTAGACGAAATACCACTGTCTGTTTTTGGCATCAGTACCGCAAAAGTAGTCGAAATGATGGCTAATGCCCCTGCAAAAGTCAATGCGTTTATTAGCGCCCTAATGGATATTGCACGCAACTATAACATGACACAAAAGCAGTTTTTGTCGGCAGCTTTGCAATCGTATCAAGAGCTACACGAAAACTATTTTGATGATTTGGAAGATGCCGTTGAGCGCTTTTTTGCAGAGTTTGACATCAACACCTCAGAGCCAATCTCGAACGATTTTTTAGAAGACGTATTAAAAATGCGCTTCAACACCATTATAGATAACGAAGGCTTAGATAATTACCCCGAGCTAATTGGTTTTAGGGCATTATTTATCAAAGGCAACCCTTACCGATTGTTGATTGACAAAAACCTGTCGGAACGCCAAAAAAAGTTTTTGCTCGCAAAAGAAATAGGGTATCATTATTTAGGCTTAGATATAACTCAACGCACTTATATATACAAATCGTGGGTAAATACACACACCTTCGACCATGCCCTTATCAACTTTAAGGCATCGTATTTTGCAGGTGCTTTGTTGTTGCCCAAAGAACCATTGATAGATGATATAAGCGCGTTTTTTACTAATCCGTCGTGGAACGCAGAAGGTTTGATGCATATTCTAGAAAAATACCAATCAACCCCCGAAACATTTATGTATAGGCTAACCAATTTGTTGCCTAAGTTTTTTAATCTACACCATTTGTTTTTCTTGCGATTTAACCACAAAACAAACACCGATTTTTACGACCTAAGCAAAGAACTGCACCTTTCGCAACGCCACAACCCCCACTCTAATAAATGGGGCGAACATTATTGTCGACGATGGTTGTCTATCGATATATTTAATAAACTTGATGCAAAACCTAACACCAACGTAATTGTTGATATGCAACGCTCAAAATATTACGATAGTAAAAATGAATATTTGGTTATCTCGATGGCTCGGCATGTGTTGCTCAACCCAGGTAGCAACATCTCTATAACTATTGGCTTGCTCATCAACCCCGAACTAAAACGAAAAATAAAGTTTTGGGACGACGAAACCCTACCTACCCGCCGCGTAAGTGTTACCTGCGAGCGCTGCGGTATTACCGATTGCCAAGAAAGAGTAGCCGAACCAATTATTTTTGAAGAAAATAAACAAATACAAAGTATTGTTAATTTGGTGCAGAAACTAAACCTAAATGTGAAATAAACCCCAAATAATTACCCATTAACTCATCACCTTATGTTTTCAAAACTCGAACCTCAACGCTCTAAATCGTTGGTTATATTTTACTTTTTAGTTACGTATATATTCGCCGCTTTTTTATGGTGGACATTTTTTCACGTCAAAAACATACGCGAACAATACAATTTAAAACTCGAAAAAGCAGAGCTGCAATTTGAAAAATATAAGCTAAACCCCGATATCGTACAGGAAAACTCTATTACAAAAGACAAAGCCATTATTGATTATAATGCAAAATTAAATATGATAATCGGCGAAGCCTTAGTGTTTTTTATTATTTTGTTTTTTGGCACCTATAAAATACATGCAGGTTTGCGCCGCGATGCACAAATTAGCATGCAACAGCGCAATTTTTTGCTATCTATTACCCACGAGCTAAAATCGCCCATTGCAGGTATTAAACTGTCACTTCAAACTTTATATAATAGACAATTAGATAGAACACCACAACTTCGCCTATTGGGTAACTCGATAAAAGATACCGAGCGTTTACAAAACTTAGTCGAAAATATTTTACTTGCCGCCAAACTCGAAACCGAACAAAATAATATGTTTGTTAACGAAGAGGTAAATCTAAGTAACCTAATAGAAGATACCGTTCAGAAATTTTCAGCTAATTTTAATCTTGCCGACCGAATTACTGCCAACATTAGCAGCGATTTATATGTGCATGGCGACGGTATTGCCTTAGTATCTATGATAACTAATTTATTAGAAAATGCCATCAAATACTCAGCCGCTAATAGCCCCATACAAGTAAGCCTACAACATACCGAGCATAACACGGCACAAATTAAAGTAGCCGACCAAGGTATGGGTATACCAGATGCCGAAAAAAAGAAAATTTTTACCAAATTTTATCGAATTGGTAGCGAAGACACCCGCAAAACCAAAGGTACAGGCTTGGGCTTGTTTATTATAAAACAATTAGTTGAATTACACAACGGCACCATAGTTGTAAGCGATAACGAACCCCAAGGTACCATATTTGCCATTGATTTACCCTGCGACTACTATCCCGAACCACAAACAGACGTAACTGCTATGCCTAAACAAGCAAGCTTGGAGGTATAAAACAACAAAAATCAAACACTACATACACTACGTTATAATGAGCAAAAATCATTGGCAAAACTGGTCGGGTATTGTACAATTTAATCCCCAAAAAATAGTTTACCCACACACCGAAGAAGAAATTATTGCCGCCATAAAAAAAAGCGTTGCCAACAAACAAGAGTTGCGCGTAGTAGGGTCGGGACACTCATGGACACCCTTAGTAGAAACCGACCACACCCTTATGTCGCTCGATAATTACCAAGGTGTTGTACATATAGATAAAGAAAAACGACAAGCCACCGTAAAAGCAGGTACTAAACTAAAATACCTAGGTAAGCTACTGTTTGAACAAGGTTTGGCAATGGAAAACCTTGGCGATATTGATGTGCAAGCTATTGCCGGAGCCATTAGCACAGGCACACATGGCACAGGCATTGCCTTTGGTATTATTCCTACCCAAATAGTTGCTTTGCGTTTAATTACGGCATCGGGCGAGATAATAAACTGCTCGGCAAGCCACAATGCCGAAATTTTTAAAGCTGCACAGGTGTCGCTGGGTGCCTTGGGCGTTATTAGCCACATTACCCTGCAATGTGTGCCTGCCTATAAACTAAAATATGTGGCAAGCAAACAAACCGTTGCCGATTGCCTACAAAACCTACAACACAATATTGCCAACAACCGCAACTACGAGTTTTATTGGTTTCCGCACACCGATACCATACAACCCAAATGCTCGAACCTAACCAACGAAGCACCCATTGAACGAAGTATCGGCAACTTTTTTAACGATTATTTGATTGAAAACGGGCTTTTTGGCGCCATCAGCACCATTACCCGCATTAAACCTAATACATCGGCAGCAGTAGCACGCCTTACGGCAGCAGTATTGCCACAAACCGAAGTACGCATAAACTGGAGCCATAAGGTATATGCCACGCCCCGTTTGGTAAAGTTCAACGAAATGGAGTACAACATACCTATCGAGCATTTCGAGGCAGCATTTAACGACATTAGAGCAGCCTTTGACGAGCATAAATTTGAAGTGCACTTTCCGATAGAATGCCGCTTTTTAAAAGGCGACGACATTTGGTTAAGCCCCGCTTATGGGCGCGACTCGGCACATATTTCGCTGCATGTGTTTAAAGGTAAACCCTATCAACACTATTTTAACACCTGCGAAGCCATACTACAAAAATACAACGGCAGACCACATTGGGGTAAAATGCACAATTGCCAAGCCAATAAACTGAGCCAAATGTACCCACATTGGAACGATTTTTTAGCCATCAGGCAACAACTCGACCCACAACAACTGTTTATAAACGGCTATTTGCGCCTGCTTTTTGGGCTTGATTTGCCCAAAGCCTAAAACCCACAATTGGTATTGTTAAAAAAACATTTTTTGAAAATAGGCGTTGATAATCAGTGATTTACGCATTAAAAAAGCACAATTTTTTACAAAAAACATTGTAAAAAGTGTGCTTTTTTTGTTTTTTACTTCAAATGTTAATTGGGGTAAAAAAAAATGTGTTATTTTTCCTCCAAAACTTGCTTAAACTGAAAAAACGTTTTATATTTGCCGCTGATAAAAGACACCCATTATATACAGCAAAGTTTGGCGATGGGTGTGCAGGTTTTGGGGCGTACATAAATAAGTTTGCGGCAATTAATTCAAGAGTCTGCTGAAAAAGGCACTAATTCGCATTTTTTTTATTTTTATAAGATACTGAAAGATAGCGATTTTTATATTGACATTTCAATCAAATTACACCCAAAATGACCTTTTTTCAGCGGAATTATCAATAACCTATAAATATTCATTTTTTATTCTGTATTTATTCTGGACTACAATTTGATATATTTATTGTTTTTCTAAATACTTGCAACTTGATAACAAATTAACTATTTACTTAAACAATCAAAATCAATAAATATGCTTGATGAAACAGTTGATAAAAATACATTAAAAATTGTAGATTTAAATTCAAAGGAAAACGATTTTAAGTTTTGGCAAAGTCAATCTATTGAAAAAAGATTGGAAACACTTGAACAATTACGATTACAATTTATAATTTGGAAATATGGTTCTGAACAAGGATTTCAGAGAGTTTATAGAATTATTGAACTCTCACAACATTAAATATCTTGTAGTTGGCGGATATGCTGTAACCATTCATGGGTATCCAAGATATACAAATGATATTGATATTTAGTTTGGGATAGATAAATCAAATGCAGAAAGATTGATTAAAGCCTTAAATTTTGGTTTTGGTTCATTATCTATAAAAATAGATGATTTTTTACAACCAAATAAAGTAATTCAATTGGGCTATCCACCAAATAGAATTGATTTATTGACAAGTGTGAGTGGATTGGAATTTGATGAATGTTATCCCCAAAAAGTTTCATTTGATATTGCTGGGATAAAAATTGACTTCATTGATTTAGAAAATCTGAAAAAAAATAAAAAAGCATCAGGAAGATATAAAGATTTGAATGACTTAGAAAATTTAGAATAACAGTTTAATATGTGTAATTATTAAATGCAACTAATATACAATATGTAATAATTGCACCCCACCCCCCCCCCCCCCCCAACCCCCCCCCCCCCAACCACCAAACCCCCCCAAACACGCCCCAACACCAACAAAACCCCCCAAAAACCCCCCAACCCCCCCCCCCGCGGGGCCCCGCCCCCCCCCCCCCCCCCCAGGCCCCGCGCGGCGGGCCACCCCCACCCGCCCCCCCCGGGGGGGGGGGCACACCCCCCAGACCACCCCGGGCGGGGGCCCACCCGCCCACCACGCCCCGGCCCCAAGGGCCCCCCCCCCCCGCGCCCCCCGCCCCCCCCAACAAACCCCCCCCCCCCCCCGGGGCCCAAAAAACCCCAACCCCCCCCCCCCCCCCCCCCACCCCCCCCCCCCCCCCCACCCCCCCCAAAACCCCACCCCCCCCCCCCCCCACCACCCCCCCCCCCCCCCCCCCCCCCCCCCCCCCCCCCCCCCCCCCCCCCCCCCCCCCCCCACCCCGAGCCCCCCCAGCACCCCCAACGAAAGGACCCCCCACCCCCCACCCCGCCGCCCGCCCACCCGGAAGCAGCCCCCCCCCCCCCCCCCACCAACCCGGAACCCCCCCCCCGCCCCCCCCAACCCCCCCCCCCCCCCCCCCCCCCCCCCCCCCCCCCCCCCCCCCCCCCCCGCCCTGGGCCCCCGGAAGCCCTGAAACCCTGCGCGCCCAAAACCCGCCCAACCCCCCCCCCCGGAAAAAAAACCCCCCCCCCCACCAACCCCCCCCCCCCCCCCCCCCCCCCCCCGCCAAATTTTCGTTGGCGGAAAAAAAAAAAAACACCAAACGTTCAGCCCCCCCCCCCCCCAACCCCAAAAACCACCCCCCCCCCAACCAACCAAAACCCGAAACAAACCCCCCCCCCCCCCCCCCCCCCCCGCCGCCACCCCCAACCCACCCAAAACCACCAAAACCAAACCCCCCAAAAAAAAAGACAAGAGAAAAGACCCCCAACCCCCCCCCCCCCCCCCCAAGGAAGGGACCTAACAAAGGAAAACGGGCCCCCCCCAAAATCCCCCCACAACAAACCAAAACAACCCCCCACCACCCCCCGCGCCCCCCCCCCGGCGGGTCCCCTTATGGCACATAAAAAATACATGAAAAAACATTACACTCTTATCATTACTAGCCTTAGTGTCATGTTCAGTTTTTAAAACGAATTCCACGTATTCTGGACTAAACAAATTGACCTTTACAGTAGAATCCAAATTTGAACAAATTCCTGAAATGACAAATCAAATTGAAACTTACCTAGAGAATTTAGATAGTCTAGGTCTAACTGATTCGTTCAAAATAAAGTTTCAAAAACTAATGAATGAAAAGGTAGAAAGGGAATTAAAATATCTGAACGAAATATATATTGAAGCGGTTGGAAATGATTGGCAAAAGGCAACGATATATTGAAAATAAGTACACAAATAAATTAATATACCGCCCAGAAAGTGATTCTATATATGTGATAGACAGTAAGACTAATGAATATCAAGTTGGTTCAAAACTAAAAAGAGATAGTTGCTCATATCGCATTGAGGTTGATAAGACTAAAAGAAAAGCAATTTATGGATACAATTGTTATTTCATCAAACTTGAAGAATTCAGCGGCGATAAAAATTTTAGAGATTTAATGGGTAGTACAGTTTACGAAATGTGGGTAACTACAAAGATAAATATCCCTATTTATTTACTATTGAAGAATGAGTGTATAATCGATGAAAAATTTTTTCCACTAGAAACAAAAAAGTATCAGTCCAAATCAAAAAATAATTACCAACAATATAATATTAAAAAAATTGAATAAATACAGGTCATAACAAGTGATATAATATCGGACTTGCTATTGCTGCGTCCGCTCCATATTACAACCGTTCTGCCAATAAACAAATTTATCCAAATAAAAAACCTTTACGCCAAATTTGCAAACCTCGCAAATTTGGCGTATCTTTGTGTCAAAATTAACCATAGCCCAAAGCCCAATACATCAACTAGTGGGTGTGCTGCTAGGTAATCCCGAATTAAAGGATTTTGACACCTATAAGCCATTATTAACAAGTTGGTGAGGGGGGCATTGTATCAAGGTACACTATTTTTGACCTAACTCAAATTTTTATGCTTGGCTATTTTGTAAAGCCATAAAATATATTGCATATAAAATACTAATTATCAATCATTTTGTAAAAAGCCACCGAAAGGAGGGTAATAAACAAACAAAGAACAAATATGATAGAAGCAATAATTCCTTTAATTTCTTTAATTGCCCTTGAAGTAATTCTTGGCATCGACAATATTATTTTCATTTCTATTTTGGCAGATAAGTTGCCCGATAACCAAAGAAGTAAACTTCGTTTTTGGGGAATAGGCTTGGCTATGGTAATGAGGTTATGTCTTTTAGCTTTTATAGCTTGGATTTTAAAACTAGACCAAACGCTCTTTACACTTTGGGGTAATAGCTTTTCGGGCAAAGGCTTAATACTAATTTTAGGTGGACTTTTTTTGATTTATAAAAGCACAAAAGAAATTTATCATAAAACTGAAATTGCCAATGAAGAAAAACCAAACGTTCCAAAGAACAGCACCTTTAAAAGATTACTTTCAGAAGTAATTATATTGGATTTAGTTTTTTCTATCGACTCCATTATTACAGCAGTTGGAATGGTACAAGAACTTTGGGTAATGTACACAGCGGTTATTGTAACGGTTGTTATTATGTTAATCGCTTCAAAACCAATAAGCGAGTTTATTAGACATCATCCATCATTTAAAATATTAGCATTGTGTTTTTTAATGATGATTGGCGTTTCGCTTTTGGCAGAGGGTTTCCATTTTGAAATCCCCAAAGGATATATTTATTTTTCAATGGCATTTGCTTTTTTGGTTGACGTAATACAAATGAAAACAGTAAAACAATAAATGTTGCTGTAAAAAATGGCGTGTTCGTAGTTTATTTTTTTCAGCGTAATGTTGCCTATTTTAGCCAATTACTATACAACCTTGACTTTGGGGGTTGCTTTTTTGTCAAGAAAAAAGTAACAAACTTTTAATGGGTGGTAAGTAGCAGCAAACTAATAACAAATTATCCTCAAAGCCCCATGCCACTTAATTATGTAGTACCCCTGCGTAATGTGAGTAATTAAAAAAACAGGGCGTTACAATAACAAACCTACCCACAAAATTTGTTGTAGTAACACTAATAAAAAAACAGTCGGTCGTTTTTCTAAAAACAAGAAAAACGACCGACTGTTTCTATCATTAAAAACCAATGACCAATAACCAAATTTTGTGGTTCAATAAATTTCTATTACCTTTGCCACTTTATACAACAACACCTAATTTTTGCTTTTAGAGATGATAAATAAAGATAAAGAACAAATTGCTATCGACCGTAAATTACCCCAGCAATACGAGCATTTGATAGACCAAATGCAATATACTACGCTTTTAAACATTTGTTTAGAAGTGCTTGGCAAACAAGGAACCGTACAATCGGTAACCGACGGCACTATTAAGATGGGTAATTGGGGCGAACATAAAGAAATACACATTAGTTTAGACAATTTGGTGCGCAAATGCAAAAATGCCGATGCCGCCGAATGGGAAGAAATTATTACACTTCATTTTAGCAAGTTCCCGACCAACGAAGCAGCACTTAACTATATCTACAAAGATTACGAATTTGCTAGTAAGTTGCTCAAAATACTCATAAAACCCAACGGCAGTTTTCGTAAAATAGAAGACCAACTAATTTATCGAGTCGATTTTCCGGGTACGCAATCGTATTTGGTCATTGATTTCGACGATAAGTTTCATTTTGTCAACAGCCAACATATCAACGAGTGGGAGCAATCTATCAACGATTTATTTTTAGATGCCTTGGCAAATACCGCCGAAGAAAAAATGGAAATTGCCCGCATTGACCTTGACGAAGAAAGCGAAGTATTTGCCTTTTTTAGCGGCGATTATGCAGCCAGTTATATGATAGATTTGCAACAAAACGCCCCCTTTGCCGTGGGCGAAATGGGAGCTATTGTGGTAATACCCACCAAAGGAGCCGCCTTTGCCTACCCCATTAACGACGAACGAATAATGGAATTTATAGCCTCGTTTAATCCACTAATCGAAAAAATTTATAACGAAGACGAATACCCCATAACCGACGATTATTACTGGTACTATAACGGCAAATACGAACAGTTTCCGGTACAAACCGACGAAAAAAACCACTCTTTTATTACCATACCCGACCGCCTAATTATACTATTAGCCATCAACAACAACAACGACGACGAAGACGAAGACGACGAATAACGAACTAAAGTACCTTGGTTTTTGTTAAACATAAAGTTGGGTAGGTAATTAATTTAACAACCACATACAACAACTTTAACTTGCCCCCCCAACCAATAGCCTACTAATTATTGGCAGGTACTATCGTTATCAATCGGCTAATTACTCCCGATTGTCAAATCACTTAAATCCAAAATTTCACCATGAATCCTATCAAGCAAGAACTGTCCGAGCTGCGCCAAAACATAGTACTACCCTTGCAAATAGTGGCAATAATGTGGCTGGTAAAAATTATAGAAACACTGTTTCATATTAGTTTTAGCAACTTGGGCGTATTGCCGCGCGATGTATCAAGCATTTGGCACATTTTTACCATGCCTTTTGTACATGGCAGTTGGGAGCATCTTATCTCAAATTCATTGCCATTTATTATATTAGGTTTTTTGGTGTTACAAACCTACAAACAGGTATCCTTACGCATCTTTACTATAGTATACGCCCTAAGTGGTTTGGGTATATGGCTAATGGCACGCGGACAATCGCACCACATCGGGGCAAGCGGCGTTATTTATGGCTTGGCATTCTTTCTGTTTTTTAGTGGCATCTTCCGTCGCGATGTAAAATCTATGGCAACAGCCCTAATAGTAGCCCTGTTTTATGGCGGAATGGTGTGGGGCTTGCTGCCCATTCAAGAGGGCGTATCTTGGGAAGGTCACTTGTTTGGAGCCTTAGCTGGCGTATGGTGCGCCTATCGCTACAAAAACATCAACCCACCCAAACGTTTCCCATGGCAAGACGAACCCCAAGACGAAGGCAAAATCATAGAAGAGCCTTTTTGGGTACCCAAACAACAAGACAAACAACAACAAATAATACCCATAGACACCATAGAACCTACCGACCAAACACCCTCCAAAAAAGATACCAACAGCATCTTGGATTGGGACATAAAATACGACTTTAAACCCAAAGATAAAATTTGATGCCGACATGGTTTGTAGGCTCAAACACTTACCAACCTAAAACACCAAGCCCGTGCAGCCCCGCTTGACGCGGTAAATGTCTTTTTGGGGGGTGATGATTAGCTTACCCTAAGTTTCAAAGCCGCTGCCACCCCCATAAACAAAGCAAGCGCCTACAAACACCGTCGCTTGCCCCACTTGATGTTAGATAGTAACCAATAAACCATAACATTTCCCCACCTTCGGCACACTTGCCAAAGGTGGGGAAAATTTTTTTTGTTTTTTTTAAAAAAAAACAAAAAAGTAGGTAACAATTGTTTGGCACTAGGTAATATACGGTATGTAGGGCAACAATGCCTTAATCACTCACAAACAATATTGGGTAGTGTTAAATTTGACGTGATAGCGATAGGTTGTATTGAAATGCCCAAAGTTTTAAATGGGAATTTAGTATATATTTTTTTAAAAAAAGAGGGCGTTTTTCTGACAAATCTGCTAAATCGCTGACGAATCGTATTATTTAATCTTTCAACGTGATTCGTTAGCCCCGTTTCTTTGCCAACCTTAGTGTGTGTATCTTTGAGCAGGCAATTATAGGACTTCCAAAAATCAGAAAAACTAGTACATCGTAAATAACTGTAGGGCAATTTTCGCCACATACGCTTACAACTATCCATACTACCATTTTATCAATTTGTGCGCTCTTTCTTTTCAGGCATAAAACACGACAAGTACCACAGATTTGCACTTGTATCGAGGATTATTGCTCTTATTCCTTCCATTTTTTACAATATTGGCACTCCCACACTTGCCACACGTTTTAACGATTACTTCTTGTATCATTCTTTTTTTAACCACAAAGATATGCTATTTTATCACGTTAAATTTAACACTACCTAATTATCTTTTATTTTTTAAAAAAACACACATTTTGAAAAAAATATTGTACATTAGTGCCATGTTCTATGAATATATTTTATTAACTTATTAGAAAAAAAATGAAATGAAACACAAAGTAATGAAAATGGCAGTTCTGATAATCGGACTGTTTGTGATTGGCGCAAATCAAGCGGTGGCCCGACCTGGAATCAATTTTTACATTCATAATATTGATTTCGCCCCGGTGACCATTACATTTGAATCCGGGGGGTGTATGTATGGCAACATTCCCAATGGCGAGATTTGGGAGAATGCTCCGCAAGGAAATGTCCATTTAGTTTTGCATCGGGATCAGGGTTCTGCCTGTGATGGCGAAGGCGGTCATTTTCAACTCACTTTTTCTCCGAAAATTGGGATCAAGGCGGTGGAAGCATTTATCTTTAGCAATGATGGAGCTCTTTGGGTTACCCCCATTGCGAACCATTACCCGGGGAATCTAGTTTTTAATTCAGACGGAAGCTATACATATACAACTGTTGCCCGAGAGCAATTGATTGCCAGCAAACCGCAAGGTTCGTGGGATAAGCTTTGTGCAGGGAATTGTAATGAACAATATTCAGAGCAGATAACAAATGAAACGGGTACTGAAACAACCGTCAGCGAAGAAACCAAAAGTGCGATCTCGGTCGCTTTAGAAGCAGGAATCGAATTTGAAGGAGTCGGAAGTGCTAAAACTACGGTTACCGCAAGTCTGGAGAAATCGATCGGAAAATCTATGAGTAATAGGGTTATGCGGTCTGAATCCAAAACCAAAGTAAAAAATGTGGTGTATACACCAGAACAGATGAGCACCTTCAATATTCACGCTGTTTGGCAATGGATAGCGAAAACCAAGCTCAGCAATGGTCAATCGTATATTCTGAGAACGGAGGAGATTACCTGCACGCCCGACGGCATTGAGCCTAGCTATCTTCCTGGTAGCAAAGAACACATTGGTGCATGCACAGGCAAAAATGCGGCAGCGACCGAAAAACCGCAAGATGCAACTCCGAAGCCAACTACGGTTGAAACGCCAAAGCCCACGGCTACTATTTCAAACCGAACGGATGCCGAATACCTCAACCTTTGGGCTGAGTCGAACAGACTCGGACTGCCGAAGGCGGTGGGCGCATTCCAACTTACCGCTTCCCAATCAAGATGCCCCAGCGGATGCGAAGAAAGTAATGGACACACTTTTTTGTTTATGAATTTTTATATGCCCAGCGTGCAAAAAGAAAATATCACGATAGAACAGATAGAGAACTCCTTAAAACCTGCCCTGTTACCCGGCTTCTGTAGCTCCGAGGCACCAAAGCGAAATATTATGATAGGGGTTCTTGTTCAGGATATGAACAAAAATCAAATTGGTAATTTTTGGGTCTATGGCAGAGAATGTCCAGATGGAAACTAATAAAGTTAAATCTATGGTTGCTTTGTAGAACGGATAAGCAATTAGCGAATATCCGTTGGCAGGCGTAAAGAGCATCTTTCGTCAGCCCTAGTGAACTACCCACCCACCGCAAAGCGGATGGGCGGGGCTTCCTAACAGTACAGTAGGAATTTTAGAGGTTTCAACGCTTATGCTAACATCCATTGCGGGTAGTAGTCTTATTTTTGCTCCGCCCCTGTAATCGACAGCCCCTGCCGATAGGTACTTTTAAAGTACCGTACAAAAGTACGTAGGACTTAATAAGTATACATATCTTTTTATGTTTTTTTTGGGTAGTGTTAAATTTGACGTGATAGCGATAGGTTGTATTGAAATGCCTAATATTCTAAACCATTTTTTGATACTACTAAAAGCCATATCGGCAGGCTCGCTTTTGAGTCTGCCGATATGGCTTTTTACCACATTGTACAAAATAACAGAACAACAACGGTTATCAATACTAACAAAGACATCTGTTTTTGTTAGGCAACAATATCAAATTATACCTACTTATTAGGTCATGCACCCGCCCAGCCTACGTGGAAAAGATTTTTTGGGGTGATGTTCGATAAGCTTACCAACCTTTATTGGCTTATCCTATTTGCACGGCAACCGACACCCCAAAAGCAAGGTAAGTGCCATACAAACACCGTCGCTTGCCCCACTTGATGTTAGATAGTAACCAATAAACCATAACATTTCCCCACCTTCGGCACACTTGTTGAAGGTGGGGAAATGTTTTTTGTTTTTTTTTAAAAAAAACAAAAAAGTAGGTAACAATTGTTTGGCACTAGGTAATATACGGTGTGTAGGGCAACAATGCCTTAATCACTTCATCTACCAAAAAAGTTTTTTTATGAACACTAACTCAAACTTACAACGCATTACCTTAGTAGTTATGCTACTAATGCTAAGTGCAACGGGTTCTGCTCGCACCATTGGTGGCTACGTTGACCGTGCCGAACAGCGATTTGTGAACAACGTATGGAACTTTATCAAAGAATACCAATCAACACAATATGTGGGCTCGCAGGGTTGGTATTACTCGCAGTACTACTACGCCGAACCATACATGCTGACCAGCAGCAACGATTACTATTGCGATGCCGTAGATTTTGCTTTTTGCTCGGGGCATGGTAATTACTACTATTGGCAAACTAACCAATCAACGGGGGCGGGTGTTTATTTCCCGAACGACATGCCTACCACCAATGGTTTGGGCGATTATAACCTCGAACACCTAACCATCGAATCGTGCTATACCGTAGCCTCATTGCAAGAAACCGGCGACCCATGGTCGCCTTGGATGCGAGCTTTGAAAGGCGTACACTCTATCATGGGTTTTCACACCCTTAGCTACTCCGACAATGGCATACCTAACAGATATGCACGCAAACTTAAATACAACGGCTTAGTTTGGCAATCGTGGTTCGACGCCGTTAATGATGAACGCTCGTGGTGGTATGGCTCGTTTTATCCGGGCATGGCAAGTGCCATTTTCTACAACTCAACCAACTACGACCGCTTAAGCTCGCCGGGCTACCCCGACCCATACGGATGGGGCTACAACGGCGATTATTTGTACAACTGGTACCAATACTAAACCAAACCTTCAAACACTCCACTCACTTTTATCAATTTATCAAAAAATTACAAATCATGAATACTTCTTTCAAAATAATAGCCGCATCGTGTGGCATAGCTTTGGTAATTGGAGCAGCACTTATGTCGTTTCGTACCAACCAAAGCACCGAAGTGTATCAAGGTCCGCAAATGTTTGTGCTAAAATTAGCATCGCCCAAACTACACGACCAAGGCAATAAACTAGCCAAAAAAATGTTGGGGGCACAAGCCACAACCAAACGCCTCGAAGCTACCAATGTGTATGTGAAAGACGACGACCCAACCGTAACTTTTGCCGAAGACCAACAAGATGGTAGTTTGCAGTTTAGCAAAAGTTTGAAAAGATATATGGGCGATTTTAAACCCGCCTTGCCAACCGAAGATGCATTGGAAAGTATTGCCACTAAATTTTTAACCGAAAACGACCTAATGCCCACCAATAAAGCCGAAATGGTATTGGCACACAAAGGTGGTTTAAAAGCTGCCAAAGCTGCTCCCGACGGCAAAGGCGCTGCTACCGAAATAGACAAAATGAAAACCATAACCTACGCTCGTACCATTGATGGCGTACCAGTAATTGGTCCTGGCTCTAAAATTATTGTTAACATTGGCGATAAAGGCGAAGTAACAGGCGCAACACACCGCTGGCGCGAAATAGAAGCATCGCCAAGTGGCAAAAAAGCTGTACCCGCCGCCGAAATGAAGGTAGAAAGCCAAGCTAAACAAGAGTTTTTGAAAAAAATGCAAAACGAATGGGGCAAAAATGCAAAAGTAAACATCAAAGAAAGCAAAATGGCTTACTACGATAGCAACGACGGTTATATGCAACCCGTTTTTGTGTACAATACTTCTATCACTCCTGATGCAGCTTTTACAAAAGACCAAAAATCAGCCGACCAACAATATTTAGGTATTATCCCTGCCATGAAAAATGCACCCGAAGTTATGTTTGCACCCGGCGACGCATCTAAACTAAAAGCAGCTACCTACGATGCATCTCAAGACAAAAAATTGGAGAAAAAACCCGATGCTCCACGCGGACGCAATGGCGTTGATGAACCAAACTAAACTAAACGTACTTTTACGCTGCAAGCTACAGGCTGTAAGCTATTAGGCTATATCACCAACCAATACAATTTGTTACACGCAACAGTTTGTATTGGTTGGTTTTGCCTTTTTTATCACCCAAAAATATTTTTTTATGTCCCGATTTAATTTTTTCGTTTCTTTTTTGTCCTTAACCCTATTGGTATGGGCGTTGGCATCTTGCCAAGAAACCAAACAAGCCAGTACCACCAACAATAAGGTAAACAATAACCAACCCAACAACGAAACCGTAAAAATGCCCGCCACACCTATACCGCCACAAGGCGAACACAACAGTACGGCTGCCCCCGAAACACCTAAACCTAATTTGGGCAACGACTGCATAAACAAAAGCAACATTCCAAAAATGCCATGCCCCGATTTGTACCAACCTGTTTGCGGCTGTAATGGCATTAGTTATGCCAACGACTGCGAAGCCCAAAAAGCAGGAGTGGTAAAATGGACAGCAGGTAGATGCTCGCAATAAAACAAACAACGGCTAACTAGCTAATGGGTAGTTAGCCGTTGTCATCACTCTTGGACGGAAATTGTGCGAATCATGGACACCCAAAAACTAATTACCTCCGAGTTCGAAAATAGACAAGGTGAATTTTTTATACTCACTAATTGGTCAACGCCCAAGGACGAAGTCAAGCAAATTTACGATGCTTTGGAGTTCAAATATTAGCGTTCAGCAGGCTTTTTTTGTAAGGTTACAAAACCTAATACCTCATAAAGTTGGGTACCACAAGGAAAACTTGGGTTAAGCAACACCAATAAACCCTAACATTTCCCCACCCTCAACACCCTTTTTGAAGGTGGGGAAAATTTTTTTTGTTTTTTTTCAAAAAAAAGCAAAAAACAGGTAACAATTGTTTGGCGGTAGGTAATATACTAGTTGTGGGGCAGCGATGCCTATCAAACAATCACATTTAAATTGTATCACAATGAAAAAAACATTCAAAAACTCTGTTGCACTAATGTTTATGGCAACGTTAGTACTTGTTTCGGTGGCAAGCTATGCTGCCACGCATTACGTAGGCTCGTATGTAGGTGACGGTGGTGGCACCGACATTTTTATTCGCGATTGCAATAAATTTCGAGGACAATTTACGGCAACTTGCGGACCTCACTCTTACTACAACGACCAATACTACTACGGCTATAACTACTTGTTTAGTAGCAGCAACGACTCGTATGTAGACTACGAAGACCTTGCCTTTTTTAGTGGTCATGGTTCTCCGTTTAGTTTTTATACTTTTAGCGGTAGCACAGCTATGAGTTCAACTGGTGATGGTTGGGGCGATGGTTGGCTAAAATGGATTGGCTTTTTTACCTGCAACACCATTACTGTACCTGCCGACACACCAAGTGCATGGACTGCCTACGACAATACCCGCAAAGGTGTGCATGTAATGTGTGGTTTCCGTACTACATCGGCACTTGCCGATACTAACTTACCTAATTATTGGGCTGCTAACATGAAAGCAGGATATTATGTGTGGTATGCATGGCTAAAAGCAGTAAACGAATCAGCAGGTTACTACGGTAGTGTTTACAACCATAGCTGGATTGGTACAGCCGCCACCGTGCTTTTTGTTGACCAATACGGCACACCAAGCCGAGATGCTTATTACGACCGACTAAGCGGATACTGCCAAAAACCTGCCCCAAATTCGTATGTTGACTTTATCTACCAATACTAAATCACGCACAAATTAACCCCAATTACCTTTTCAAAACAAAAATTTCTAAACATCATCTACTATGAAGTACAAAAATATTTTATCTATCATAACAGGTGCTACTCTTATTGGTGCGGCACTCTTTCTAAACTCGGCATCAGAAAAAACAGCCGAAGTACAAGTAATTGATTACTTTGCTGGCGACCCCATTGGCGTATTTGAACTAGATAGCGATGATGCCCCCAAAGGTATTGCTAAATTTAAACAAGCAGCATCAAAAGCGGGTGTTACCTTTTCAGATGCCGAAGCTCGTAGCAGCGCCCGAACGGTATCTTATCTAGACGAAAAAGGCGATGCCACACGACACTTCGAGTACAATGCCGACAAAGGCTATTTATCCTTTAACAAAGGGATAAGCAAACAAATAATGAACAATGCTGCTAAACTGCCCGACGAAAAAACAAGCGAAAGTCTTGCCAAAAAATTCTTAACCGATAATGGCTTAATGCCCGCAAAAGGCGACCAACTGAAATTAGAACACGTAGGCGGCATCAAACGCGTATCGTCGAAAGATAAAAAAGAGTACGATGTAATGAAAACCGTTACCTACTCGCGTACCATAGATGGCGTGCCTGTAGTGGGCGAAGGCTCTAAAATTATTGTTGAACTTGGCGATAAAGGCGAAGTTATGGCAGTTACCCGCAAATGGCGCGAAACAAAAAGTACAGGTGCCAACAAAATGGCAGCACCCGACCTTAAATCGCAAGCCGAAGCCGAAAGCGAATTTGGCAAAATTGTAGCCTCGCAGTTTGGACCCAAAGCTACTAGCCGTGTTAATACCATATCTAAATTGTACTTAGATAGCGACGGTAAATACCTACAACCTGTATATTTAATGGCTGCCAAAATAAAAATCAAAACACCCGAAGGACAAGAAATTGAACGCGACTTTATACAACCCGTTTCAATGCTTAAAAAAGCACCCGAAGCTGTACCCGGCTCGCTTGATGATTTGAATAAAGCCAAATCGCAAGCCAAAATTAAATCTATCCAAAACGGAAAACAAGACAATCCTTTCGACTCGGGTGCGCCCAAACGACAATAGCAATCTATCAGCCAACATCAAATGCTCGGATAAACACTTTATCTAAGCATTTGATGTTGTGTTGTTAATTATTTAGCTTAAAAAAATAATAATTTATGAAAAAAATACAATACCAAGTTTTTTGTTTAGGGATAATTTCCTGCTTTTGTTGTTTGATGGCTTGTAGTTCGCAAAAAAAAACCGATACTAAAGACCAATCCATTACCACACAGCCAACGGTTAAAACCCGCCCCGATACTCAACCCCAACAACCCACTAACAGCAATTTACCCCAAGGTAGCAAAAATACCGACAACACAGACCGTCCCATTCCATCGGGCAATAACACATCGCCAAATATGCCCGGATTACCACCTGGCGCCCAACCACCAAAACCACCAACGCCAAACCCCAATGTAGGCAAAGATTGTTTTGACCCTACCAAAGCCACCAACAAACCGTGTATGCGCAACTACGACCCCGTTTGCGGTTGTAATGGCGTAACTTATGCCAACGATTGCTTGGCAAGTAATGCTGGTGTATTGAAATGGATAAAAGGCGAATGTGGTAAATAATTAACAAACAACGGCTAACTATCTAATTTGGGTAGTTAGCCGTTGTTTATTAGTAGATTTTGTGTTAAAATAACAAAAATTAACAACATAAATTTGGTTATTAACTGTATTTTCGCTACCTTTGCACTATGAGAAAAGCAATGATTATATTGACCTTGTTTTGTTATACACTTACTGCCCTTGTGCCGTCGGTGATAACAGCAGATTTATGTAAAGTTGCCAACCTTTGGAGGCATTTTCAACAGCACCAAACCGAAAACGCGATGATTTCTGTCGCCGATTTTTTGATATTGCATTACTCCAACGAGTACCAAAAACACCAACAACAATCGCAACACAATCATCAAAATCTGCCTTTCAAAAATCATCAGCACTATGCCACCAATACCCTATCGGTGGTGCAAATGCTTGCTCAAACGGTTGAACTAAGCAAACCCGTTTATTCCGCCGTCCATCAGCAAAATTTTGTGCTGATAAATCATTTCGTCCCATCTCAACATCTCTCCGATATTTGGCACCCGCCAAGATTTTGTTAATTTATAGCTGCTTATTTCAAACACTTATTATCGTGTAGTGCTTTTTAGCGCCCAACTGTTAACCCTAGTTGATAGTGGTAAGGCATTTGCGCGCATTTTAACAAAACAAAAACAATTTTAACAATGGATTTAACCCATCTTCACCTGTTGCTCAATCATTTCCCGATTGTAGGCACAGCTCTTGCCGTAGCCCTAATGCTTTGGGGCATTTTTAAACAAAACACCACCACTAAAATAAATGCCGCTGCCATATTGGTAGCTATGGCGTTGGTGTCAATACCCGTGTTTTTTACTGGCGAACCCGCCGAAGAAACCGTAGAACACCTACCGGGTATATCAGAAGCAATTATTCACGAACACGAAGAAGCCGCCGAATTAGCTATCTGGCTAATGGCTGCGGCGGGCTTGGCTGCGGCAGCCGCAATAGTGGCAAACTATCGCCGAGCCGCATCTGCCAATAAATTGTTTTTATTGAGCCTTGTATTGGCAACTATCACCTTTGTTGCCATGGCACGTGTAGGTTATTATGGCGGACAAATTAGGCACACCGAATTGCAAACTACAGGCAATAACCTTAGCCCCACCAACGAGACACCAACCAACCAACAACAAGGCGAAAAAGAAGGCGACGACGACTAAAGATAACTAACCATTTGACAATTACCAAACCAAAGATGCCATAAAAGTGTTTATTACTTTTGTGGCATCTTTATTTTTGGGCAGATGCACCACAAAACAAATTTTATGCTTTGCCAAACAAACAATAATGCCTACATTTATACCCTAAAACACATCATCACCAAAAAAAACTATGAGTACCAATAAAGACATTACCCGAACCAATCGTTTGCAGCGTTTGCGCCCTTGGACAACTAACAATAGCAACACCGACAGTGGCTTTGGCTCGGCACTTAACAACACCGACCGCTTAGTAGCACGCGACGGCTCGTTTAACATAGAAAGGGTAGGTATGGAATGGACACCCCTTAGTTTTTATCAGTACCTTGTTACCATACCGTGGGCAAAATTTAACCTACTTATTTTGGCGTTTTATTTGCTGTTTAATATACTTTTTGGCTTTTTATTTATGGTAATTGGTATCGAGCATTTAAATGGCATTGAGCCAAGTGGCACTTGGTTGGGCGATTTTGAGCAGTGCTTTTTTTTTAGCGTACAAACCTTTGCCACTATTGGCTACGGAGCCATGAGCCCCAAAGGGTTTTTACCCAACATGTTAGTCACCATCGAGGCATTAGTGGGCATCATGACAGCAGCACTAGCTACCGGTTTGCTGTATGGGCGTTTTTCGCGCCCAAGCGTAAAACTAGGGTTTAGCCAAAATGCCCTAATTGCCCCTTACCAAGAGGGCTCCAATGGCTTTATGTGCCGCCTTTGCAACCTGCGAACCAACAAACTGATTGAGTGCGAAGCCCAAATTATGTTATCTATCCTCCGCCCCGTTGACGAAGCCGGAACCCTAAAACGCATTTTTGTGGGATTGCCCCTACAAATAAGCAAAATTCAGTATTTTACCCTTAGCTGGACACTCAACCACCCAATAACCCCCGACAGTCCACTGTATACCCTAACCGCCGCCGATTTAGAAGCAGGTGATGCCGAGTTTTTAGTGATGATGAAATGTTTTGACGATACCTTTTTACAAACCGTATACATCAACAGCTCGTACAAATGGCAAGAAGTGGTTTGGGGAGCAAAATTTTTACCTATGGTAAGCTACAACCAACAACAACACGTAACCTTAGACTATACACTGCTAAATGCACATCAACCCGCCGAACTATTTGCAGAAAGGGTAGGAGAGGAGGGCTTAGGCAACGAATAAGCATGAAGGTATAGACGTAGATTAGCCAATTAAACCGTTTTTTTAACTAACATAGCTTCCCCCATTTACCTAAATCCCCAAAAACGCAGTATTTTGTGGGATAAAATAAACACACCAAAAAAAAATCAAAAAAATGCAAACAACACCACCTACCAAGCAAACACCTAACACCCAAGCTCAAGAACTTACCCCATTATCCACTACTTTTTATACAGCTTTTGAACAAAATAATGAAGTGGATGACGATGATGAAGATTATCAACCTCACCTAAATAACCCTAACAGCGATTGGCAACAAAAAATGAACAAATTAATATCGTGCCACTAACAAACACAATTAACAAACGTTTGCGCAATTTATTCTCTTTATGGTGGCACACGAAACTTTGTTCTAAGATAGTAGTACCAACTGCTTGTATCTTTAATAATTTACAATCTATAATTTAAAATTAAAAAAAATGCTGCCACCCAAAGACCGCTTTTCGGCACACGCCCATCAATACGCACAATTTAGACCCAATTACCCCGACGAACTGTATACCTATATATACAGTCGCACCAAAAACTTTGATGCCGCCTGGGATTGCGCCACTGGCAATGGGCAGGTAGCCCTACAACTTGCCCACAAATTTAAACAAGTATACGCCACCGACATCAGCCAAAAGCAATTAGACCATGCCACACCCAAGCCCCATATACAATATACTATAGCACGTGCCGAACAAACCCCGTTTCAAAATCAGCAGTTTGATTTAATAACCGTTGGGCAAGCCTTACATTGGTTTAACCAAGAGGCGTTTTACAACGAAGCCCGCCGCGTAGCCAAACCACAAGCCCAAATAGCCGTTTGGGGATACGGCGTATTGAAAATAAATAACGAGGCAGATGCCATCATCAATCAATTTTACACCCAAACCATAGGTAACTACTGGGACACCGAACGACACCACATAGATACCCAATACCGCAACATACCCTTCCCGTTTAAACAAGTAGAACAAAAAAATTTTATAATACACCGACATTGGCAACTAAATCAACTAATAAACTACCTAAATACTTGGTCGGGCGTAAAAAAATTTATTGAGCAAAACAACCACAATCCTACCAACGAACTAGCCACGCAGTTAACCCAAATACTCCCCAACAACAACACTTTGCACATAAAATTCCCTGTTTTTATGCTAAGCGGATTATTTGATTGATAAAAATATTTGTTCAAGAAAGACTTTATTGCCTAACTATTGGACAATAAACACCCTTTATACAGCCAAAACAACCCTAAAAAAGCCCTTCTGAAATTATTTTCCACTTTTTTTCAAAAAAAAAAATTATTTTGGTACAAAAGTTAGGTTTTAAATAAAAAAGCCTGTACCTTTGCAGCCGCTTTGGTGATATAGACATCTTTCCATCCTAACTCATAACGAAACCGGACAAAAGTACTTCACAACTGCTGTTGCAGCTATGAAACATCATCGGAATGTCTAGAAATTGGCAACAATTTTTAACATAAAGCTACCACCTCTTTTTCTTTAAAAAAAAAGAGGGAAAAAATTTTTGTGTATAATTAGGAAAGTGTCAAAGAATGTTCGTACCTTTGCACTCTCAAACAAAAGAAGATACCTAATGCCTACCATTCAGCAATTAGTAAGAAACGGACGCGAAGTTCCACGTACTACATCAAAATCAAAAGCACTAGACAAATGCCCTCAAAAACGAGGTGTTTGTACTAAGGTTTACACAACAACACCTAAAAAACCAAACTCTGCACTACGTAAAGTAGCAAAAGTGCGTTTAACCAACGGTATCGAAATCATCGCCTATATACCAGGTGAAGGTCACAACCTCCAAGAGCACTCTATGGTGCTAGTACGCGGCGGTCGTGTAAAAGATTTACCAGGTGTGCGTTACCACATCGTCCGTGGTAGCCTTGATACAGGTGGTGTAGACAAACGTCGTAAAAGTCGTTCTAAATACGGTGCTAAACGTCCAAAAGCAGGAGCTGTTGCAGCACCTACCAAAGGAGCACCAGCAAAGAAAAAGAAATAGCACTTAGCCTTTGCATAGCAAGCAAAAACTACCGATCCTCTACCTCATTAAACTTAAAAGTGTTTAGCCAACAAAAGCTAAATGCCTCCATTCCTAGCCATAACATCTCCCTACTCCGAGATAATTATGGCGGAAACAATCCAACAGAACAGCAGCATCCTATCTCGACACCTTGCTGTTCGACACAAAAAATAGCCTAGATTTTAAAAGTAACTAAGCGTTATACTTTAAGATTAATAGCTTAAAAAATGAGCAATTTGGTAGTTTAAAGCAAGCCATAAACAACGGTTTATAAACTTGTTACGCAACACACCTAAATGACCCTATTTCATACCCTTCAAGATATTTGTCAACAAAAGTTTTGCTTCGTTCATTTTTCGACTTATCGAAAGATGCGGCAATGCTTAGTGTCTAAACAAAATTAACTCAATAGTTATATGCGTAAGCAAAGAGCGAAAAAACGTCCGCTCGCTCCCGATCCTCGCTTCAACGACCCTTTGGTAACACGCTTTGTGAACATGTTGATGTGGGATGGCAAAAAGAGCGTGGCATACACCATCTTTTATGATGCAGTAGATAAAATAGCCGATTCAACGAAAGAAGAAGGCTACGAAATGTGGAAAAAGGCATTAAATAATATTATGCCAGCCGTTGAAGTTCGCAGCCGCCGTATCGGTGGTGCAACCTTCCAAATTCCAACCGAAATTCGCCCCGACCGTCGTATTTCGGTAGGCATGAAATGGCTAATTAACTTTTCACGCAAACGTAGCGGTAAAACAATGGCAGATAAACTATCCGCCGAAATTATCGCAGCTACCAAAAACGAAGGAGCCTCTATCAAACGTCGCGACGATACACACCGTATGGCAGAAGCTAATAAAGCGTTCTCTCACTTCCGCGTGTAATCCAACAAAAAAAACAGACAATAGCAACCGTGTTGCTCATCGTCAGCCATTTATTATTCAATAACTAAATTTTTCCAATCTCAAAAATGGGAAGGGATCTCAACTATACCCGAAATATAGGCATCGCTGCACACATCGATGCCGGTAAAACAACTACCACCGAGCGTATCCTGTACTATACAGGTGTTACGCACAAAATCGGTGAAGTTCATGAAGGAGCTGCTACAATGGACTGGATGGAGCAAGAACAAGAGCGTGGTATCACTATCACCTCGGCTGCAACCAAAGTTCAATGGAAATACCGCGGAGAAGATTACCAATTTAATATCATCGACACACCTGGACACGTAGACTTTACCGTAGAGGTAGAACGCTCGTTGCGCGTATTAGATGGATTGGTAGCTTTGTTTTGTGCCGTAGGTGGAGTAGAACCTCAGTCAGAAACAGTTTGGCGTCAAGCCAACAAATATAGAGTACCTCGTATCGGTTTTGTAAACAAAATGGATCGCACAGGAGCTGACTTTTTGAGCGTGGTCGACCAAGTTCAAAAAGTATTGGGTGCAAACCCCGTACCTATGCAAATTCCAATCGGAGCCGAAGAAACATTTAGAGGCGTTGTTGATTTGATTACCAACAAAGCCGTTATTTGGGACGATGAAACTCAAGGAATGACCTACAAAGAAATTCCTATCCCAGCCGACTTACTTGATACCGTTCAAGAATACCGAGCTAAAATGGTAGAAGCCGTTGCCGATTACGATGATGCTATCCTAGAAAAATTCTTCGATAACCCAGACAGTATTGGCGAAGAAGAATTACGTGCAGCTATCAGAAAAGCAACCATAGATATGGCAATTATACCTATGTTCTGTGGCTCGTCTTTCAAAAACAAAGGTGTTCAGGCTATGCTCGACTCAGTAGTAACCTACTTGCCCTCTCCTCTAGATGTAGAAGCGGTAATTGCTACAAACCCAGATACAGAAGAAGAAATTTTGCTTAACCCAACAGTAAATGACCCATTTGCTGCCTTGGCATTCAAAATTGCTACCGACCCTTACGTTGGACGTTTAACCTTTATGCGTGTCTATTCGGGACGCTTAGATGCGGGTACTGCGGTGTTAAACACCCGTAGCGGCAAAAAAGAGCGTATCTCGCGTTTATATCAAATGCACGCTAATCGCCAAAACCCCATCGAATTTGTAGAAGCAGGTGATATTGCAGCAGGTGTAGGTTTTAAAGACATTCGTACAGGTGATACCATCTGTTTCGAAAACAACCCACTTGTACTCGAAGTAATGACTTTCCCCGAACCAGTTATCTCGTTGGCTATTGAGCCTAAAACGCAGAAAGACTTAGATAGATTAGGTATGTCTTTGGCAAAACTTGCCGAAGAAGACCCAACCTTCAGGGTTAGTTACAACGAAGAAACTGCTCAAACAATCATTGCAGGCATGGGTGAGCTTCACTTAGAAATCCTTGTCGACCGTTTGCGTCGCGAATTTAAAGTAGAGTGTAACCAAGGTGCCCCGCAAGTAAATTACAAAGAAGCAATTACTGGCAGCTTTAAACATCGCGAAACATACAAAAAACAATCGGGTGGTCGTGGTAAATATGCCGATATTCATGTAGAAGTAATGCCCGCATTACCAGACGAAGAAACAGGTGTAGTTAAACCAGGTTTGCAGTTTGTTAACGAAATTGTAGGTGGTGCTATCCCCCGCGAATTTATACCAGCTGTTGAGAAAGGCTTCCGTGAGTCTATGAAAAATGGACCTTTGGCAGGCTACGAAGTAGAAGCTTTACGTGTACGTTTGTACGATGGTGGTTTCCACGCAGTTGACTCTGACGCTTTTTCATTCGAAATGGCAGGACGCATGGCTTTCCGTAATGCAACACGTCAAGCAGGTCCTCAAATCCTAGAGCCTATCATGAAAATTGAAGTAATTACCCCCGACGAACATACAGGTGACGTAATGGGCGATTTAAACCGTCGTCGCGGTATGCTAGAAGGTATGGATACCAAAGGCAATGCACAAGTTATTAAAGCTAAAGTGCCTTTATCCGAAATGTTCGGTTATGTAACATCGTTACGTACTATCACATCGGGTCGTGCTACATCAAGCATGGAGTTCTTACATTATGCTCCTGCACCTAGAAATATTGCTGATATGGTTATTGAAAAATCACCAAAAGGCACAAGAATAGTAGACTAAAAAAGATATCGTGTTGAAAACTGTTAGTTATCGTATTATATGGTAACTAACAGTGGACAACTCACAATTATAAAATTGTTCGAGTAATGACACAACGTATTCGCATTAAGCTAAAATCTTACGACCACAATTTAGTAGACCGCTCTGCTGAAAAAATTGTAAAAACAGTACGCACCACAGGTGCTATCGTATCGGGACCTATTCCGTTGCCTACCGAAAGAAAAGTTTTTACAGTTATCCGCTCTCCGCACGTTAACAAAAGCTCGCGCGAGCAGTTTCAGTTATGCACCTACAAAAGGTTGTTAGATATTTACAGTTCAACATCAAAAACCATCGACGCACTAATGAAGCTTGAATTACCAAGCGGCGTTGATGTAGAAATCAAAGTGTAAAAAACGACATGAAAGGTATCATCGGTAAAAAAGTAGGTATGACCAGCTTCTTTGGGGATGGCGGTAAACAAATTCAAGTTACTGTCGTGGAAGCCGGACCATGCTATGTTACGCAACTACGAACACTCGAAAAAGACGGGTATAGTGCGGTTCAATTAGCATTTGATGATGCGAAAGAAAAAAATGTGACCCAACCCATGAAGGGGCACTTTGCAAAAGCTGGAGTAACACCCAAAAAGAAAATCATGGAGTTCCGTGACTTTTCGATTGAAAAAAATCTTGGCGAGGCTATCGAAGTAGATATTTTTAGCGAAGGCGAAAAAGTAAATGCTTTAGGTACATCAAAAGGTAAAGGTTTCAAGGGTGTTGTTGCACGACACGGATTTAGAGGTGTGGGCATGAGCACACACGGTCAACACAACCGCCTTCGGGCACCAGGTTCAATCGGTGCATCATCGTACCCCTCGCGTGTATTCAAAGGAATGCGCATGGCAGGTCGTACCGGTGGAGAAAGCATCAAGGTTAAAAACCTACAAATCGTTAAAATCTTCAAAGAACAAAATCTTATCCTACTCAGAGGTGCTATTCCGGGACACAATGGATCGTATGTTGTTATTGAAAAAAGATAGCCAAACGATTTATCCATTAATTTCTAAATAGCCCAAAGTAAATAAGCAATACGATGAAAGTAGCAGTATTAAATATTAACGGACAAGCAACGGGCAGAGAAGTTGAATTACCAGATGGCGTCTTTGGCATCGAACCTAATAAACACGTACTTTATTTGGCAGTAAAACAATACTTGGCTAACCAACGTCAAGGTACACACAAAGCTAAAGAAAAAGGCGAAGTGTCGTATTCTACCAAAAAAATTAAACGTCAAAAAGGTACAGGTGGCGCTCGTGCAGGTAGTATCAAAAGCCCTGTCTTTGTAGGCGGTGGTCGCGTATTTGGTCCAAGACCACGCGATTACTCGCAAAAACTCAACAAAAAAGTGAAAGCGCTGGCTCGTGCATCGGCTTTATCTCAACAAATGAGAGAAAACGCGATAATCGTAGTAGAAGACTTTAACTTCGACACACCAAAAACTAAAAATTACATAAGCGTACTAAAAAGTTTAGGTGTAAGCGGACAAAAAACACTTTTAGTGCTTGACCAACCAAAAGAAAACGTGTGGTTGTCGTTGCGCAACTTGCCGAAAACGACCATGACTACAGCTAATAGTCTAAATGCGTACAGTGTATTACACTGCAAAAAACTTATCTTGTGCGAAAGCGCAGTGAATAGTTTTAGCGCCGAATAAGCTATTACTTAGCATACATACAACCCTTAAAACGGTATTTGTTTAACGTTATCAAGACAATATATCATGTCTAAAGATGTGCTTGTACGACCGCTGATTAACGAAAAATCAGAAAAGATTTTGTCTAAGATTAGACAGTATTCATTTATTGTCGATGTAAAATCTAACAAAATCGAAATCAAAAAAGCGGTAGAAGAAATGTATGGTGTAAACGTTGCTGGTGTGAGTACATTGATTGCTCCGACCAAGAAAAAACGACGTATTACCAAACGCGGTGTATTAGAAGGCCGCACTAAAAAAATCAAAAAAGCTTTCGTTACACTCCGTGAAGGAGATGAAATCAATTTCTACGAAGGCATTTAATGATGAAAGGCAAACACAAAAGGCATTAAATTGATTAGTCAATTAAACCCAATGTTGTTTTGTATTTCATAATTAATCTATTTTTTAACTAAGGTTAATAGGATAACCGATACGTATCCTACAATAAGTAAATGGCACTTAAAAAGTACTCTCCAGTAACGCCCGGAACCCGTTATAGAGTTGGTAACGCCTATGCCGAAATTACAACAAACAAACCTGAAAAGAGTTTGTTGGCAAAAGGACGTTCAACGGGCGGAAGAAATAGTCAAGGACACATGACTATTCGAAATGTGGGTGGCGGACACAAACAGCGCTACCGTATCATCGACTTTAAGCGAGACAAACACAATGTCCCTGCAACAGTTAAAACCATCGAATACGATCCAAATCGCACTGCATTTATTGCTTTGTTACACTATGCCGATGGCGAAAAACGCTATATCATAGCTCCCGAAGGTTTAAAAGTAGGAACAAAAATCGTATCAGGCGAAGGTGTTGTACCCGAAATAGGTAATGCAATGCCACTACGCGATGTTCCACTCGGAACATTGGTACACAATGTAGAACTGCACCCTGGTAAAGGTGGTTGTATGGCTCGTAGTGCAGGTACTTATGCACAATTGGCTGCAAAAGAAGGTAAATATGGTACATTGCGCTTGCCTTCGGGCGAAAGCCGCATGATACTGCTTACTTGTATCGTAACAATTGGTGTGGTATCGCACTCTGACCACAGCCTTGAGGTTTTAGGTAAAGCTGGTCGTAAGCGTTGGTTAGGCCGCAGACCTCGTGTTCGTGGTGTAGTAATGAACCCCGTGGATCACCCAATGGGTGGTGGTGAAGGGCGTGCTTCTGGTGGACATCCACGTTCAAGAAATGGTTTGTATGCCAAAGGCAAAAAGACTCGTAACAAAAACAAATCATCTTCGCGCTTGATTTTAGGTAAAAAAGGCAATAAAAAATAATCATACCGCAATATGGCAAGATCGCTAAAAAAAGGACCGTATATACACCACAAATTACAAAAAAAGGTGGATAAAATGAATGAAGGACGCAAGAAGACAGTTATTAAAACTTGGTCGCGTCCGTCAATGATTACCCCAGATTTTGTAGGACATACCTTTGCGGTACATAACGGTAATAAGTTTATTCCGGTATTTGTGACCGAAAACATGGTAGGACATAAATTGGGCGAGTTTTCACCCACCCGTAACTTCCGTGGTCACACTGCCAAGAAAAAATAATCATTAACAAGAGTACAACTCAATTATAAAATACAACCGATGGAAGCTGTTGCGAAGCTAATAAACTATCCTACGTCGCCCAGAAAAATGCGCTTGGTTGCCGACATTATTCGCGGCAAATCGGTTAGCGATGCCATAGGCATCTTGACCTTTACCCCAAATCATGCGGCTCGCCCGTTAAAAAAGCTGTTGCTTTCGGCAGTAGCTAACTGGCAAGCTAAAAACGAAGACGGAAGCGTGGACGGGTTGTACGTAAAAACCCTTTTTGTTGATGGCGGCGCTGTTATCAAACGTTTTCGCCCTGCCCCACACGGTAGAGCTAATCGTATCCGCAAACGTTCAAATCATGTAACGCTTGCTGTTGATGCTAAAACCGTACAAAACTAATCAACAACAAAAGGCACATTTAATATCAAAAGCCAAAGTTAAGCATCATACAATATGGGACAAAAAGTTAATCCGATAGCTAACCGATTGGGCTATATCCGCGGATGGGAGTCGAATTGGTATTCTAATGCCACCGACTTCGCCGAAAAATTGATTGAGGATCAAAAAATACGGAGCTATTTGAACGCACGTATCCCTAAGGGCGGCATCTCACAAATTGTGATAGAGCGCACCTTAAAACGTGTTACTATTAGCATACATACTGCAAAACCTGGTATCATAATTGGTAAAGGTGGCGGAGAAGTAGACCGTATTAAAGGCGAGTTGAACAAACTTACCAAAAAAGACGTCCAAATTAATATCGTCGAAATCAGAAAGCCAGAGCTAGATGCTAATATTGTTGCCGAAACTATCTGCAAACAACTAGAAGCACGTATCAATTATCGCCGAGCTGTTAAAATGTCTATTGGTTCAACCATACGCGTAGGTGCCGAAGGTATCAAAGTGCGTGTATCTGGTCGTATCGGTGGTGCAGAGATGGCACGTACCGAAGAATTCAAACAAGGCAAAATACCCCTCCACACTTTCCGCTGCGACATTGATTATGCAATCAAAGAAGCACAAACCATTTATGGTAAAATAGGCGTAAAAGTATGGATATCTAAAGGCGAAGTCTTACTAAGACGCGACCTTGCTCCGGAGCAAAATGCAAAGGACAAAAAACGTAAACCACGCAAAAAATAAACCATATACCAAAGAGGCAGCATCTAAAAGCTACACAGCCTAATATGTTGCTTTCTTACTTATCTGAGCTTTATTTTAAACTATTTTTTTAAACCGAAACGATTGGCTCAAAAAGCCTGTCATATAAAACTGTACTATTATGTTACAGCCCAAACGTACGAGATACAGAAAGATGCATAAAGGTCGTATGAAAGGCAACTCATCGCGCGGCTATGAATTGTCATTCGGATCTTTCGGCTTGAAAGCATTAGAATCTGCATGGGTGACTAACAGACAGATTGAGTCGGCTCGTATTGCTTTGACCCGCCACATGAAACGTGAAGGTAAAGTGTGGATCAAAATCTTTCCTGATAAGGTAATTACTAAAAAACCTCAAGAAGTAAGGATGGGTAAAGGTAAAGGAGCTCCCGACCACTGGGTAGCTGTTGTACATCCTGGTAGAATTTTGTTTGAAATAGAAGGTGTAAGTGCCGAAATCGCTGCCGAATCGCTGCGATTAGCTGCACAAAAACTTTCTATGCCAACAAAGATCATTACTCGTAGAGATTATCAAGAATAAGCATATAACAATGGCAAAGTCTAAAAAAATCTCCCTAAAAGAGCTTTCTGATGATGAGTTGTACGAAAAAATCGATGGTGATAAATTACAACTCAAGAAAGCACGTTTTAACCATGCCGTTTCGTTGCTCGAAAACCCAAACGTATTGGGTCGTTTGCGCAAAGAAATAGCTCGCTCCAAAACAGAGGCTCGCGCCCGCGAATTGGCAGCCCAGTAAGGCAGTGGTCAATGGACAAATAAATAAAGCCTTTGAAAGATATAGATGGTAAAATATTGGCTCAGGCTAATAATTTAGATTTATTGACGGCAATTGCAGTTATTTTAGGTTCCCATAGACACTACGTTTAACACACAAATCCTCTAAGGCAATGTTAGAAAGAAAACTTAGAAAACAAAGAACAGGTGTGGTAACGAGCAACAAAATGCAAAAAACCATTACTGTTGCTATCGAAAGAAAGGTTAAACACCCTATTTACGGTAAGTTTATCAAAAAAACCAATAAGTACGCCGCGCACGACGAAAATAACGATTGTCGTATTGGTGACGTAGTGCGTATCATGGAAACCCGCCCATTGAGCAAAAATAAATGTTGGCGTTTGGTAGAAATTGTAGAAAGAGCAAAATAATTAATTACCATGATACAACAAGAATCTCGGCTTAAAGTAGCCGATAATAGTGGTGCAAAAGAAGTTCTTTGCATTCGTGTTCTTGGCGGTTCTGGAAGACGTTATGCAGGCGTAGGAGATACGATTGTAGTAGCGGTAAAAGATTCCACGCCATCGGGCGGTGCAAAAAAAGGAACAGTTTCGAAAGCCGTAATAGTGCGCACACGTAAGCAAATTCGCCGTAAAGATGGTTCGTATATCGGATTCGACGACAATGCTTGCGTACTGGTAACCAAAGACGGTGACCCTCGTGGTACACGTATATTTGGACCAGTAGCTCGCGAACTACGTGACAAGGGCTATTCTCGTATTGTATCTTTGGCACCAGAGGTATTGTAATCAAGGCAAAATCCAGTTTGGATAAGTTATTCTTAAACAATAACTTATTGCAAAAAAGATTGAGCGATTATAATTCTCCAACTTACTTTATTCATCAAGTTATAGACGTTGAGCAATCAACAGTCTATCGTAACAGCAGATTCAGTCAATTGCGTTATGAAAAATTCGAATCAAAGCAAACGTTTCAGACCTAAATATCACGTCAAGAAAGGTGATACCGTAAAGGTACTTTCGGGCAACGACAAAGGCAAAGAAGGACGTGTGCTTCATGTTGATACCAAAACGGGTAGAGCAATTGTAGAGGGTATTCGTATCATGAAACATCATACTAAGCCCAGTGCAACAAATCCTCAAGGTGGTATTATACCCAAAGAAGCGCTAATCCCTATCTGCAAACTAATGGTAATTGACCCTTCTACGGGCAAACCAAGCCGTGTTGGTCGTAAGATCGAAGATGGCAACCTAGTACGTTATGCTAAAAAATCAGGGGAGGTATTGAACTAATGGAAAATTACATACCACGTCTAAAAACCAAATACCATAGCGAAGTCCTATCTAAATTGGTAGAACGATTTGGCTATAAGTCGGTTATGCAAGCTCCACGCATGCTTAAAATATGCATCAACCAAGGGGTTGGCGGAGCTACTCAAGACAAAAAAATGATAGATGTGGTTGTAAAGGAAATGACAGCTATTGCTGGTCAAAAACCTGTAACAACCATTGCTCGTAAGGCAATTTCTAATTTCAAACTGCGCGAAGGTATGCCAATTGGTGTAAAAGTAACTTTGCGCGGCGACCGAATGTGGGAGTTTCTTGACCGTTTCTTGGCAGTATCGCTGCCGCGTGTTCGCGACTTTCACGGTGTAAACGATAAAAGTTTCGACGGTAGAGGCAATTATACCTTGGGTATCACTGAACAAATCATTTTCCCCGAAATTGATTTGGACAAAATTACCAAACTAACAGGTATGGACATTACTTTCGTTACTTCGGCTAAAACCGATAAAGAAGCATACGCGCTGTTGAGCGAAATGGGTATGCCATTTAAAAACAAAAATAACGTACAACAATAATGTCGAAAATATCAGTTATCGCCAGACAACTTAAGCGCGAAAAAATGGTAGCTCAATATGCCGAACGACGTGCCAAACTTAAAGAGGAAGGCAACTACGAAGCATTAGACAAATTGCCACGCAACGCATCACCTGTTCGTTTACGCAACCGTTGCAAACTAACTGGTCGCCCTCGTGCTTATATCAGACACTTCGGTCTATGTCGTAATCAATTCCGCGATTTGGCATCAATGGGTAAAATACCCGGCGTAACCAAATCTAGTTGGTAGTTTAAAAATTGGGTAGTAAATTATTTTCTCGCAAAGTAAAAATGCTACTAAAATTATCCTGCCAATAAACATTTAAGTAATAAAATCGACATCTTGTGTCAATTCTTGCTTAAATTTGTTCCTTTCTGTAAAAAAACGCAGAGCTAAAAAATAATTTTTGTTAAAAAGTAACAAAAAGATTGGATAACTCGTAAATAATGCGTACCTTTGCAGCCGCAATAGGCACTATGCTAATCGGCATGTGCTCTGCACCCTTCCAAAAATCAGGGTAACGAACAGTATTTTCCTTAAATTACTGCATTTAAGTCCCTGCAATGGCAATAATCGTTGCTGTTGTGCCCGCACTCTTATTCTACTAAGTGTAATCCAGTTTTTACTCACGCTAAGTGGTTTTGTAATTTATTACGGAGCTAACAGTACGAGTTGTTAAATGGCATATACTTTAGGTGACCCTTAAATCGAAATAACTCTATGTCAGCAGTTACGGATCCGATAGGAGATTACTTGACGCGCGTTCGAAATGCGATAATGGCTAATCACAAGATTGTCGAAATTCCGGCATCCAATTTAAAGAAGAGAATCACCGAAATTTTGTACGATAAAGGGTATATCCACCGTTACAAATTCGAGGATACCCAAAATGGTCAAGGAGTGATTAAGATTGCTTTGAAATACGACCAAACGACGAAAGAATCTGCTATCAGATACTTACGCCGTTATAGCCGTCCAGGTTTGCGTCAATACGCAAAAGCAACCGAACTCCCCCGCGTTATTAATGGTATGGGCATCACAATAGTGTCTACATCAAAAGGCGTAATGACCGACAAAGAAGCTCGTCAACAAAATGTTGGTGGTGAAATTCTTTGCTTAATTTATTAATCAAAAGCACACTTGATTATATGTCACGCATAGGAAAAATGCCTATTTCATTGGCAAATGGCGTACAAATTGCGGTAGATAAAGCCAATGTGGTTACTGTTAAAGGACCCAAAGGCGAGTTGAAACAAGCCCTCGACCCAGATATAACCATATCGGTTGAAGATGGGGTGATGACTGTTCAACGCCCTACCGAACAAAAACGCCATAAAGCATTGCATGGCTTGTACCGTGCGTTGCTAAATAATATGGTACAAGGTGTAACACAAGGTTTTAAAAAACAACTAGAATTAGTAGGGGTTGGCTATCGTGCCAGCGTTGTACGAGGTCAAATTTTAGAACTCTTGTTAGGTTACTCTCACCCCATTTACTTTATTGTACCTAAAGAGGTTAAGGTAACCACTATCTCTGAAAAAGGGAAAGACCCTATGGTTATTTTAGAAAGCAATGATAAGCAACTCTTAGGACAAGTAGCTGCCAAAATCCGTACCTATCGCAAACCCGAACCTTACAAAGGAAAAGGTATTAAATATACCGGCGAAATCCTTAGAAGAAAAGCAGGTAAATCGGCAGGTAAAGGCGGTAAAAAATAAAAAATACCCAAAAAATAGTTTAATAGAGCAGCAATTGTTTCTGCCTACTAGTGCAATAAAGTTGTTGCTCTATTCTACTACCTATGTTTTATTTGCAAATAAGCTAAATTTAAACTTAACTTACCGGGCGTAAAACATAATTTTTGAGTATATTATTTGCTACAAAAACAAAAGACTTATAACCATTATCGTTAATGCCCTTTCATTATCACAAAGGATACATTGACATCAAATAGGCAAGGTTATTGGCTATGAACAAAGCACAAAGAAGACAGCGAATTAAATACAGAATTAACAAAAAAATAAGTGGAACTACCGAGCGCCCACGTATTACTGTATTTCGTAGTAACAAATTTATTTACGCTCAAATAATTGACGATGTAAAGGGTCATACCTTAGTATCGGCATCATCGAGCGAAAAATCTTTTTCGTCTAATCCAATGACGAAAGTAGAAGCCTCTAAAAAAGTTGGGCAATTGTTAGCCGAAAGAGCTTTGGCAGCAGGTCTAAAAGGGGTAGTGTTTGATAGAAGTGGTTACCTGTATCACGGTCGCATACAAGCGGTAGCCGACGGTGCAAGAGAAGGAGGACTTAACTTCTAAAAATTAACAATAAACTATGTCAGAAAATAAAAAAATAGTTAGACCTAACGAAGTAAGCACCGAACTACACCACAAAATGGTGGAACTAAACCGCGTAGCCAAAGTAACAAAAGGTGGTCGCACGTTTACTTTTGCTGCTATTGTAGTAGTAGGTGATGGCAATGGTTTGGTAGGACAAGGCTTAGGCAAAGCACGCGAAGTTACCGAGTCTATCGACAAAGGTAAAGAAGATGCAATGAAAAACCTTGTTCGCGTACCTGTGCGTAATGGCTCAATCCCTCACGAACAATATGCAAAATACGGTGCTGCAAAAGTACTACTTCGCCCTGCCTCGAAAGGTACAGGTGTAATTGCAGGTGGTGCAATGCGTGCAGTATTGGAAAGTGCTGGTGTAACCGATGTGGTTTGTAAATCACTTGGCTCATCAAATGCACACAACGTAATAAAAGCTACTATACGTGCCTTGTCGTTGATGCGCGACCCAATCGCTGTATCTAAACAACGTGGCATTAAGCTAGACAGAGTATTTAACGGCTAATCAAATACCCAAAAGTTTTAAAGGGTTTTGTTGGCTATATTTTAGAAAGCAAAGTTTTGCTATTTTAATGTATAGCTTAATACTAAATACCTAAACAACTAATACCCAACTACTTACAATGGGCAAGATAAAAATAACTCAGGTCAAAAGTATTATTGACCGACCTAAATTGCAAAAAGCCACTATCGAAGCATTGGGCTTGCGCAAAATGAACCAAACAGTTGAACACAACGATACGCCACAAATTAGAGGCATGATTGCAAAAGTTCAGCATCTGTTAAAAGTAGAAGAAGCACAATAACAATGAGCAGCATATTAAGCAACTTAAAGCCAGCAGCAGGTGCTGTTAAAAAAAGCAAACGTATAGCTCGTGGTCAAGGCTCGGGTCATGGCGGAACATCTACGCGCGGTCACAAAGGTGACGGTTCGCGTTCTGGTTCAAAAAGAAAACGAGCTCACGAAGGTGGTCAAACACCTATACAGCGTCGTATGCCTAAACGTGGTTTCAAAAATATTAATCGTATTGAGTACTTGCCTATTAACCTAAGCGAACTACAACGCTTAGTAGAAAAGCACGGCTTGTCGTCAATAGACCATGAAACACTCAGAAAATTAAATATAGCCGGACGCACTGAAAAAGTAAAAGTACTCGGAAACGGAACTCTTACCGCAGCCCTAAACGTTACTTTGCACGGTTACAGTGAAAAAGCTAAACAAGCTATCGAGAGCGCAGGTGGTACAGCTAATGTGATTGGTAAATCCCAAGTAAACGTTGGCTAAGATTATTGCAATCATAGTAGCAAAATCCTCATTTTTTTGTTTTTGATGATTGTATGCTATGTAATTTCGGTAATTTATTGTATACAACATTAAACTATTCCTTTTCGTATGAAAAAGTTTATAAACACGCTCAAAGATATATATACAATTGAGGAGTTGCGGTCTAAAATAGCCCTCACATTTCTACTAATCTTTGTATATCGCATCGGTTCGTTCATTGTAATCCCAGGTATAGACCCCAATGGTCTTGCCGACCTATCTGCCTCTGGGCAAGGAGGTATACTTGGGCTATTAGATGCGTTTGTGGGTGGCTCCTTTACACGAGCATCTGTGTTCGCATTGGGTATTATGCCCTATATATCTGCATCTATTGCCGTTCAATTGGCAACACTAGTAATACCTTATTTTCAGCGATTGCAAAAAGAAGGCGAAAGCGGACGGAAAAAGATTACACAACTAACACGTTATTTAACTATTGCAGTTACTGCGTTTCAAGCTGTGGGTTATGTTACATTCTTACGCTCTATTGCAGGTAATGCCATAACCGTTAATCCGTTTTTATTCTCCGCATCTACCCTATTTACCTTAGTAGGTGGCACTATATTCTGTTTGTGGATGGCTGAACGTATCACCGATAAAGGTATTGGCAACGGTACTTCTATACTGATTATGACAGGTATCATGGCTCGATTGCCATTTGCATTTTTCTCCGAACTTCAACAAAAAGTAGCTGGTGGTGGTGGTGGTTTGATAACTTTCTTAGTAGAAATTATCATTTTATCTGCTATCGTAGTTGGCGTGATTATGTTGGTGCAAGGCGTGCGACGCATACCAGTGCAATATGCTAAACGAATTGTAGGTAACAAACAGTATAGCGGAGCTCGTCAGTTTTTGCCATTGCGTGTAAATTCGGCAGGTGTAATGCCTATCATCTTTGCACAAGCGATTATGTTTATCCCTTCGTTTGTAGCTCAATTCTTCCCCGAGTCTGAATTTATGCAAAGTATGATGGCTGGTGGTAGATTTGACACTACATTATGGTATAATGTTGCATTTTTTGCGATGGTAGTTATCTTTACCTATTTTTATACGGCTATTATCATCAATCCTACTCAAATGGCAGATGATATGAAACGTAATAATGGCTTCATACCTGGAGTGCAACCTGGTCAACCAACCGCTACCTTCATTGACGAGGTCTTATCTCGTATCACCTTGCCAGGTGCTGTAGCCTTAGCTTTCGTTGCTATTATGCCGTCAATAGCCTCACTTATAGGTGTCACTAGTCAGTTTGCCTCTTTCTTTGGTGGAACATCTTTGTTAATTGCTGTAGCTGTTATGTTAGATACTTTGCAGCAAATTGACAGCCACTTATTGATGCGTCAATACGATGGTTTGATGAAAGGTGGTACCAGAATTAAAGGACGTTACGCTAGTTCAACACCTACTATGTAATAACATCGGTACCGATGTTTGATAGTACTGAATTAACTACTTGTTTTAGAAAAATACATACTTTGTCAACCAAGAATATATACTACAAAACAGACGATGAAGTAGAACTCATCAGACATAGTTGCCACTTGGTCGGTAAAGCACACGCAGCCGTTGCAGCTATTATGCGCCCAGGTTTACAAACCCAACGCTTAGACGAAATTGCAGAACAATGTATTAGAGATAATAATGCCGTGCCGGGCTTTAAAGGCTACGACGGTTTTCCTGCAACTTTGTGTATCTCCGTCAACGAACAAGTAGTGCATGGTTTGCCAAGCACTTACGAACTACGCGAAGGAGATGTCGTATCTGTTGATTGCGGAGTAATTGCAAACGGCTTTTATGGAGACTCTGCCTACACCTATTGCATAGGTGAAGTGAAAGAAGAAACACGAAAGCTACTTTCTGTTACCAAAAAATCGCTATACAAAGCCATTGAAAAAGCCATAGTAGGCAACAGAATTGGCGATATTAGCTTTGCTGTACAACAATATGTCGAACAGTATCGGTACTCAGTAGTGCGCGAGTTAGTAGGTCATGGTGTGGGTCGTTCTTTGCACGAAGAACCCCAAGTGCCTAATTATGGGCAAAGAGGCAAAGGGGTAAAATTGTTAGATGGTTTAGTCATTGCTATCGAACCTATGATAAACATGGGACGTAAAGAAGTGAAAAAAGCCGCTGATGATTGGACCATCGTTACGGCTGATGGAAAACCATCTGCTCACTTTGAACATACTATTGTGGTACGCAAACAAAAGGCAGATATCTTATCTACTTTTGAATATTTGCAAGAAGCCATAAAAAACAATCCTGAATTAATAGATATTCCGTAAGTTTTTGTACCTTTGCACCTTCAAAGTGCAAACTTTAATAAAAACTTTGAAATAACTACTCTTATTTTTTATTTGTGTTCGATAATCGTAAAATAATGTCTAAACAAGACCTCATCAAACAAGACGGCGTTGTACTAGAAGCATTGGGAAATGCAAAATTTAGAGTGCAACTAGAAAATGGACACGAAATAATAGCCCATATTGCTGGTAAAATGCGAATGAATTATATACGCATATTGCCTGGTGACAAGGTCTCTGTCGAAATGTCTCCGTACGACCTAAGTAAAGGACGTATTACTTATCGATACAAATAAAAAACGATAATACAGATGTTGTTAAAAAATAACATCCGAAACAACCACATTATATAGCTGATAGTTAATAGCTACCAAAAATCATTTCAACAATGAAAGTTCGTGCATCTATCAAAAAGCGTAGCGTCGATTGCAAGATAGTACGCCGCAAAGGTAAACTCTACGTTATTAACAAAAAGAACCCTAAGTTCAAACAACGACAAGGATAATATATGGCACGTGTAGTAGGTATAGATTTACCAAAATTCAAAAGAGGCGTGATTGGCCTTACGTACATATACGGTATTGGCAAATCAAGAGCAAAAGATGTTCTTACCAGAGCCGGAGTGGATTTGAGTAAGAAAGTTAGAGACTGGAACGACGACGAGTTGAACCATATTCGTGCTGCCGTAGGTGAATACACCCTCGAAGGCGAATTGCGCTCGGAAGTACAAACAAACATCAAGCGTTTGATGGATATTGGTTGTTACCGCGGTATTCGTCACCGTAAAGGTCTTCCTTTAAGAGGGCAACGTACTCGTACCAATGCCCGCACCCGTAAAGGCAGAAAGAAAACAGTTGCTAATAAGAAAAAAGCAGCTAAAAAATAATCTGCCTGTATTATACCACACCTTTTGTGCGCATAGGTATGCTTGTTAAGAAATAACAAAGCTTAGCGCTAAATTTTGTGTAATACAATCGGTAATACAACAAGATAATTAGCCACTATTGGCATAATCTAATCAGTTTTTAATCCAAGTCTTAATTGACCACATAAATGGCAAAGTCTAAGAAAAAAGTCGTCAAAAAGCGCGTTGTAAAGGTAGAACCTGAAGGACGCGTATATATACAAGCTAGCTTTAATAACCTAATTATTTCTTTTACCAACCAAACAGGTCAAGTAATTTCTTGGTCATCGGCAGGTAAAGGTGGTTTCAGAGGTTCTAAGAAAAATACACCATACGCAGCCCAAGTGGCAGCCATGGACGCAGGCAAAGTTGCCGCAGAAGCTGGTTTGAAAAAAGTGGATGTATACGTGAAAGGACCAGGTTCTGGTCGTGAGGCTGCTATCCGTACCATAGCTGGCTTGGATATTCAAGTTATGACTATACACGATGTTACGCCACTACCACACAATGGTTGCCGTCCACCCAAACGTCGTCGTGTATAATCTTTGGTTCGCTTCGGCAGCAAGCATCTATTCTTTCTCATTCATTACTACGAAAAAAATTATACGGTAATATATGGCACGTTATAGAGGTCCTAGTACTAAAATAGCACGCAAATTTGGAGAGCCTATCTTTGGCTTTGATAAAGCCTTCGAAAGAAGAAATTATCCGCCAGGACAACACGGTTTGTCGAAAAAAAGAAAAACGCCTTCAGAATATAGCATTCAGCTTAAAGAAAAACAGAAAGCAAAATATACTTACGGAATGTTGGAACGCCAATTCCGTAATCTATTTGAAAAAGCAAGCCGCAAACACGGTGTAACAGGTGCAGTAATGCTACAGTTACTCGAGTCAAGATTGGATAACGTCATATTCCGTCTTGGATTAGCTTCTACGCGTCGTGCAGCTCGTCAAATGGTACTTCACCGACATATTACCGTTAACGGTAGAATGTTGAACGTACCTTCTTGCTTACTTAGCCCCGGAGACAAACTTGGTGTAAAGGAAAAATCGCAAGAACTCGAATTTATTAAATCGACAATGGGTAAAAGAGGAAAACAGTATCCTTGGTTAGACTGGAATGCATCCTCGAACGAGGGTACTTTTATAGCCTACCCAGAAAGAGAGCAAATACCAGAAAATATCAACGAACAGTTGATTGTAGAGTTGTACTCTAAATAACCGGTACAGGGGATTTTGAGCCCTTGTAAAAATATAGCTCTCTATATTGCTTTATTTCACTAACCCAAAACCTCTTATCGTAATATGGGACTTCTCAGCTTTCAAAAACCCGACAAGATTCATGCTCAGAAAACAACCGATTTTGAGGGGATATTTGAATTTCGCCCACTCGAACCCGGCTTTGGTGTGACTGTTGGTAACTCCCTGCGACGGGTACTGCTTTCTTCTCTTGAAGGTTTTGCAATTACCTCTGTCCGAATTAGCAGCGTAGACCACGAATTTACGACCATACCAGGTGTTATCGAAGACGTAACAGAAATAATCCTAAACCTTAAACAGGTTCGCCTCAAAAAAATTGTTCGGGATGAAGAACTGGTCTACGAAAAAATATTTGTTACGGTTGGTAATCAAGCACAATTGAAAGCAGGCGATATCGAAAAACATACAACTTCTTTTCGTATCACTAACCCTAATTTAGTGATATTTAATATGGAAACGTCTGTTAACCTAGATATCGAACTAACCATTCAAAAAGGTCGTGGTTATGTGCCTGCCGAAGAAAATAAACCCAAAGAATGGGTTCATGGTATTATACCAATCGATGCTATCTATACACCTATAAAAAATGTGATGTATAAGATAGAAAACACACGCGTAGAGCAAAAGACTGATTATGAAAAACTGATCGTCGAAATTAAAACAGATGGTACTATACACCCCGAAGACGCTATCAAAGAGGCAGCAAAAATCCTCATCCAACACTTGATGCTTATTTCGGACGAAAACATCACCTTTGAAACTAAAAACAAAGAGGATGACGACGTAGTAGATGAACACATCTTGCACATGCGCAAACTGTTGAAACAGCCACTCGAAGACCTTGATCTATCAGTGCGTGCCTATAACTGTTTGAAAGCCGCTAAAATTAACAGCTTATCAGAGTTAGTATCTTATGATACAAATGCACTTATAAAATTTAGAAATTTCGGTAAAAAATCTCTTTCCGAAATCGAAGATTTAATCAACGAAAAAGGGCTTCACTTTGGCATGGACTTGTCGAAGTATCGCCTCGATGAGGACTAATCCAACAATTAGGCACTCAATTATTTTACTAACCGCATTTCAAACATGCTGCTCTTACAGAGCCTTTTAATATTGACTGGTTATGAGACATGGTAAAAAAGTAAACCACCTCGGTAGAACCGCTTCACATCGCGAGGCAATGTTGTCTAATATGGCAGCCTCATTGATTATTTCTAAGCGGATTACTACCACCCTTGCCAAAGCTAAAGCTTTGCGCAAATTTGTTGAACCGCTTATTACAAAATCAAAAGACGATACTACTCATTCGCGTCGTACTGCATTTAGCTATTTGCAAAATAAAGTAGCTGCGAAAGAATTGTTCGATAATATTTCGGTTAAAGTTATGGACCGTCCGGGTGGCTATACGCGCATTCTTAAAACCGGATTTAGACAAGGTGATAGCTCCGATATGTGTATAATCGAATTAGTTGATTATTTTGATATGGTTAAAGGATTTGCAAAAGTATCTGCAGCCGAAACCACCACAGGACAACCTAAACGCCGCACACGCCGTAGCTCAAGTAAAAGCGCGTCAGCTGCTGCAGGAGAATAATTATTACTTCTGCTTTTGCTTGACGTCATACAAAGCCGCTACTGCATGAATGGCTCTTACTATGAAATAAGCTTTAGCCAACAAAAACACCCGTTTTTGTTGGCTATTTATTTACACCTAAACTTAGTTTACTATAAAAATGAGTAAATAATAAAGTAAAGTTTTAGGCTATATTGACTGTGCTTTTCGATACATAAAACGCTTAGATTAACCTTACCTAAAATGTTTTCTGCTAAAATCGCTATGCAAAAATTATCCAAATCAAGTTTTATTTGCCTCTGATTCAAGAATAATTTTTTTGACAAACAAATTTATGTGGTATTTCCACAAAATATCCTTATCTTTGCACCGTCTAAGATGGAAAAGCCAATGTAAGCGTAAAAATAAAGAGGAAATTTGTGAAATTATTTGAATTGTATGTTTTTTAGCTATTTTCAAAATGCAATATTTTTTGATAATTAAGAGCCTCTAAAAAATATAAAACTCATTTACTAACAAACTACTCAACTTCAAATGCGATGAACAAATTCGCTTTCAAACGGCTACTTATCTATCATCAGGTTTGTATTATTTGAGCCCCCGAGCATGTGGTGCCACAAAACAAAACCAATTGTAATTATGTAATTTTTGCAATATGCAGCCCGAACTTATCACTCGTAGAATAGAAGAACTATTAACCGATAAATTTGCTAATACCGATTGTTTTTTGGTAGATATTGCTATATCTGGAACAAAAATACAGGTGGCTATTGACCGAGATACTAGTTTAGATATAGATACTTGCGCCGAAGTAAGCCGATACTTAGAAAAATACCTTGAAGCAGAACAATTAGTAGCCGACAAATATACACTCAAAGTATCTTCATGGGTATGACTAATCCTTTTAAGGTTTTTCGGCAGTACGCAAAAATCTGGGACGAAAAGTAGAAATAAAACTCAACTCAGGTACTAAAATAGAAGGCGTTTTGCGAAACGTTAATACCGAATACATCGAAGTGAGCAACAAATACCTTCTGCAAACAAAAAACAGGAAACCGACTTAGCTTTAACGGCTATACCGCTTACCGATATCAAAACAACTAAAAAAGTTGTAACATTTAACTGATAAAAAACTGCCGTATACCTAAATGGCTGGTAACGTAATATTAATAGAATCTTTTTGGAATTTAAAGAGTTCAAAATATTGACCGTCCGACCATGATGCGAGTCTTGAAGACGTGTTTAAAACTTTGCTCCGAAAAAAAAAATATGGTAGCGATGAAAATTTCGACATAATTGTCAACCCCCGATAAAGGCGACTTAGAAATATGGGCGCCTTGGGAAATCGTAGCCGATGGTGAAGTAACTGACCCAAATAAACATATAGCTTATCCAGATGCTATCAAAATCGAAGCCGATTTTGAAATAGGAGAAGAGCTATTTGAGCCAATAGGTTTAAATATTTTTGGACGTAGAGCTATTCTAGCTGCTAGCCAAACGCTTAAATCGCGTATTATGGAGCTAGAAAAAGATGAGCTTTATAAAAAATATAGCGATGTAATAGGCGAAATTGTAAGCGGCGAAGTCTATCAAGTATGGAAAAAAGAAATACTTATATTAGACGACGAAGGTAGCGAACTTATTTTACCTAAAAACGAGCAAATACCCGGCGATTTTTATAAAAAAGGAGACACCGTTAGAGCAGTAGTCAAAAAAGTAGAACTACGCAATAATGCTCCGCATTATTCTGTCGAGAACAGACCCCTCGTTTTTATCTAAACTGCTCCGAATTAGAAGTGCCTGAAATCACCGAAGGTATCATCTCTATACGTCGAGTTGCTCGCGAACCGGGCGACCGAGCCAAAGTAGCCGTTGAGTCGTTCGACGAACGTATTGACCCAGTAGCGCCTGTGTGGGCGTAAAAGGCTCTCGTATTCATGGTATTGTACGCGAATTACGCAACGAAAACATAGACATCATTCATTACACTGCCAATATCCGCTTGTTTATCCAACGAGCATTAGCCTTATCTAAAATCGTTTCGATTGAGGTAGATGAAGA
>JADKCK010000063.1 GCA_016718845.1 Sphingobacteriales bacterium | reverse complement strand
AACATCTACATTATACAGTACTCCATTTATAGAAGACACAAATCAAGCTATTCATTTTATTTGGGAAGGTGATAGTGATGAATTAAACGAAATGAATGCGTGGCGTTTGGGCAGAAGTATAATGCTTGGTGTGCCAGATGATAAAAATATTTTATATAAAACAAGACTATCGCCTAACGGCTCTTATTTCAGGTATCCCGAGCAAACACAAGGTGTTGATCCAAGAAATCCTAATGGATTAAGGTATGATAGTTGGTCACTTGATCCATTTTATGAAAAAAATGCAACTAAGTAAAAAAATAAATACTACTAAATACCTGCAATATGTATAAAATACTATCTTTAATCTTCATGTTATTTTTTTTAAGCTGCGAAGATAATCGAACTAAGGTGCCTTATATCGAAAAGCAATTTCGTGAACATAAAAGCGATTTTGAAAAAATGATGCTATATACCCAAGAAATAGAGCAAGCATTTCCTGATAGCATTGGAGGTATGGAATATAAAAAAGATACCTTAATTCTTGGATTTGGTATACTTTTACCTGGTCTTTGTTGCTCTTATAGAAAACTCCGAAATAAGGTTTAATACTGATAGCTTAAAACGAAATTTGTATCGTTTTGATAAAAATAAATTATCAAATGAAAAATACAATATGTTTATAATTTTATGCACACTAATAAAATTACATTTGCGGGTGGAGGTAGCGAAGAATTTGGAGATGATTTTTCGATGATTTTTGGAGATTGTTTTCCTATAATAAATATCTGTCATCTTTGCGATTCTTGTTACCACAATAGTGTAGTTGAAGAAGTGGCTAGAAATTTCAATTCAAAGAATGCGAGAGATTGGGCATATAAACTTGATAATAGGTGGTATCTATATTCTTACAGCCCCACTTGGTAGTTTTCGGCTGGTTCTGGTGGTTGGTCCCGCATTACAGAGCAAACACAAGGTGTTGATCCAAGAAATTCTAATGGATTAAGGTATGATAGTTGGTCACTTGATCCATTTTATGAAAAAAATGCAACTAAGTAAAAAATAAATACTACTAAATACCTGCAATATGAAATACTATCTTTAATCTTCATGTTTTTTTTTAAGCTGCGAAGATAATCGAACTAAGGTGCCTATATCGAAAAGCAATTTCAGTGAACACAAAAAGCGAATTTGAAAAAATGATGCTTTATACCAAAGAAATAGAGCAAGCATTTCCTGATAGTATAAGAGTTATCAAATATGAAGAAGATACCTTAATCATCGGATTTGGTTTTCTTCTACCTGGACTTTGTTGCTCTTATAGACATTCAGAAATAAGATTTAATACTGATAGCTTAAAACGAAATTTGTATCGTTTTGATAAAATTAATTATCAAATAAAAAAATAAATATGTTTATAATTTTATGCACTAATAAAATTACATTTGCGGGTGGAGGTAGCGAAGATCTTGGAGATGATTTTTCGATGATTTTGGAGATTGTTTTCCTATAATAAACATTCGTCATCTTTGCGATTCTTGTTATCACAATAGTGTAGTTGAAGAGTGATTTATAAATTTCAATTCAAAGAATACGAGAGATTGGGCATATAAACTTGATAATAGGTGGTATCTATATTCTTACAGCCCCACTTGGTAGTTTTCGGCTGGTTCTGGTGGTTGGTCCCGCATTACAGAGCAAACACAGGGCGTTGATCCTACAAACCCCAATGGACTATCTTATGATAGTGGAATATTAAAAAATAAACAATTTTATATTTTTGTATTTTTGTAACAACTTTGTGTTCATCTTGTTTCGAAAATAGGCAATATGTAAAAGAAATCGAGGTTGATTTCAGGGCAAATAAAGCTGACTTTGAAAAAGCAGCATCCGTAGTCCGCCAATTATCCGACCAAGGTGATACTTTAAAGGGTATTACATTAAAAAAAGATACTATTGTGCTATCGCATTATGGCAAACAAGACAAAAACTATGTATTGTCAAACAATCGTTTGATATCAACAGATGATGGATCTGTATTAAAAGACACGAACACATTGTTTTCGCTAATTTATACAAAAATATAAAGTGCATTCTCTGTCTAGCCACACTCCGGAAGATCAGGGCAAGCCCAATGCTATGCTTGACATGTTACTTAGGAACCTTATTTTCCGACTATTTACATGCATAGGATGTGTGATACATGCCGTTATTCTGAATTCATGTTAGAAAGATTTTCTGAATTTGATAATGGAGATGCCTCTTGGCGGTATATGTTGGATTCTTTGTGGTATCTGCAATCTTACAGGCATTTTTAGTAAATTATTTAATAAATAGAGAATATATTTTTACATTTCCTATCTTCGCTCCCTCGCTCATCTCTCCCAAAAAAGATGAGCAGGGAGCAAAGGTAGTTGACGCACATCTCCCAAAACCTCCCTATCTTTACCCGCCACCCAAGCCCGCGGCAGCAAACAATACGAACTAACCGACCACCTAGGCAACATACGCACCGTAGTACCCGACATTAAAGAGCCTGTAACCGAACCAACCTAAACCGCCAACTCCCTTGCCTAAACTACACCTTCCGCAACTACGACAGTTGGGCAATACGCTTTGGTGCCATTGACCCGCTGGCACAACAATAACAAAATAAAAACACATACAATAATCATACTTTAAAACATGTATTTGCAATATGTTTTTGTTTTTGCCGAGGCGCAAATTAATAATTTAGGCATACTTAGCCACTAAAATAAGCAATAATTTACTACCTTTTTCAACCAATAAAAAAAATTATTACGCCATTAAAAATAGGCTTATTGTGTGACCCAAGCCACGCTATATCTGTCAAAGATATGGCATGTTTTTTGAGCCAAATCTTACAAAAAAATCATTAAAATGAACAAATCATTCTGCCTCTTTTTCTCTATCATCTTTGTTTTATTGCTAAACAAGGGGGCTTTTGCCCAAAATCAAGTAAGCAACAATTCGGCTACGCTCATACCGTATTATCATCAATGGGAGCAAAAAACCTATAAAATACAACGACAGCAACAAAAAAGCATCGACGGCAAAACTAATATATTAGACGATGCCACCTATCAAATGCGCCTAACCGTTGTTGAGGCTGCCACCGACCATTATATACTAGACGCAAAATATACCAATTTCAAACAATCTACCGAAATTAAAGGCAACTTGTTTGTAATACCCGAAAACCTAAAAGTAACCTACGCCACCAACGAACTGGGTACTTTTTTCCAAATCATGAACTGGGAAACAGTTAGCGATACCCTCCAAGATATATTAAACCAACTTGCCCAAAATAACCCCGCCATAAAACCCGAACAACTTGCCGAAGAAAAACAAAAGTTACAGTCGCAAGATTATCTCGAAGAAATTTTTATAAAAGACATACGCCTTTTACACCTTGCTTATGGCATGGAGTATCAACTAAATAAACCTATTGTTGCCAACAACAAAGTACCTAATTTGCTGGGCGGAAAAGAGCCATTTCCGGGTATCTTTAAACTAGAAATGACCAACCTAAACCCCACCACCAACTGGTGCAAAATTGTTATGGAACAATCGCTTGACCAAGACAAACTGCAACCTATGCTAAAAGATTTTGCCAAAGAAGCCAACCAAAACACCTCCACAAAAGACAAACTAACTACACCCACCATAAACGCCACCGATACCAACGAATTTGAAGCCGACCTAAAAAGTGGTTGGCTATCAAAAGCTTCGTATAAACGAAACTTAACCATCAATAACACCAATCAAACCGAAAGTTATACCATAACCCTAATACCTTAAAACACAAACCACATCTTCAAGCCCCAAAGTTGAAGATGTGGTTTTTACATAATATATAATTCTGCTTTAATGATATTAAAAATAATTTCTTACATATACGGTGCTGGCGTATGGCTGCGCAATTGGCTATACGACAACGGGCGTTATGGCAGCATCGAGTTTACATTGCCTATTATATCGGTGGGCAACCTAACGGCAGGCGGCACAGGCAAAACACCACATATCGAGTATTTGGTTAGATTGTTATCGCCACATTACCAAATTGCCACCCTTAGCCGAGGCTATCGCCGCAAAACACACGGTTTTGTTTTGGCAGATGAACACAGCACCACCCCAGATTTGGGCGACGAACCCATGCAACTGCACCGCAAATTTGCCAACCTAAGCGTAGCCGTTTCCGAAAGCCGAGCCTTGGGTATATCAATGCTGGTAATGGAACACCCCAAACTACAAGCCATTTTGTTAGACGATGCCTATCAACACCGCGCCGTAAAACCGCAACTCTCTATACTGCTAACCGATTATAGCCACCCTTTTACCCGCGACCAACTGCTGCCGCTTGGCAGGCTGCGCGAACCCATTAGCCAAATGCGCCGCGCCCATATTATAGTGGTTACCAAATGCCCCAATAATTTAACCCCCGAAGCAAAAAAAAGTATGGCTGATGAACTAAAACCTTTACCACATCAGCAACTATTTTTTTCTTATTTGCGATACGGCACACCCTATAATTGGCAAAATAGCCAACAAACCACCCATTTAAGCCCAACAACTGCCGCCGTGTTGCTATGTGGCATTGCCCAACCACAACACCTGCAAAATTACCTAAAACAACAAAATGTAGCCCTAGAACCACTTTTTTTTCCCGACCACCACCAATATACTGTTACCGATTTAGAAAAACTGCGTCATACCTATCAGCAAATAATAATCCAATATCCAAACCACCAACATATTATACTAACCACCGAAAAAGATGCTACCCGCCTACAAGCACACCAAAAGTTTATAATACAACACCAATTGCCCATTTTAATACTGCCCATAGAGGTATATTTTGATACATCAGAACAAGATGCTTTTGAAAAATCGGTGCTGCAATGTATTAAAAACACCCATTTTATGCCTCCAAAGGTAAATTAATTGCTTTTTTACGAAAATTAAAGAACAATTTAATCATCAAACAAAATTTGGGCGTACCTTTGCAGCCGTTTTTATAACAATTGAGGGTATTGATATCCATACAAAAACTATAAAAATATTAACCATTTTTTTCTTTGCAATATTTATACAAAGAAAGTTTTTTATTTAAAATCTCCAAATCCAATGGATCCGGAACAACACAACCAGATAACAGGTAATCACCACGTATCTAGCCCTACTATTAACCCCATGGCTGCCCAAAACCCCGAGCAGCAAAACGACCACGAACACAGCCACGCATTAAGTGCCGCAGGCTTAATTATTGCCTTAGGCATTATTTATGGCGATATTGGTACCTCGCCGTTGTATGTAATGAAAGCCATTGTTGGCGAACATGCCATAGACGATCGTTTTCAGGAGTTGATATTTGGCGGTATGTCGTGCGTTTTTTGGACAATGACACTTATTACTACCGTAAAATATGTTATTTTGGCACTAAGTGCCGATAACAATGGCGAGGGCGGTATTTTTGCTTTATACGCGTTGGTGCGTAAATACAAAGCAAAATGGATTATTTTTCCGGCTATGATTGGCTGCGCTGCTGTTATTGCCGATGGTTTTATCACTCCACCTATTTCTATCTCGTCGGCAGTTGAGGGTTTGCGTATTTATCTGCCGCACCTAGATACGGTGCCTATTGTAATTGGTATTTTAATTGGCTTGTTTTCTATCCAGCAATTTGGTACCACCGTAGTAGGCAGGGCATTTGGACCCATTATGTTTATATGGTTTATAATGATGGGCGTGGTAGGCTTTAGTCAATTTATCCAACATCCCGAAATTTTACAAGCACTTAACCCTTATTGGGCTATTAATTTACTAACCAATTATCCAACAGGCTTTTGGATATTGGGCGCTGTATTTTTGTGTACTACGGGTGCCGAAGCCATGTATTCGGATTTAGGCCACTGCGGACGCGATAACATACGTGTTAGCTGGGGATTTGTAAAAGTAATGCTGCTACTTAATTACCTAGGGCAATCGGCATGGTTACTCTACGAATTTAAAGCCAGCGGAGCCACCGAATTGGGCAAAACCATTCCATTTTTTGCTATTATGCCCCAGTGGTTTTTACCTTTTGGCATTGGCATAGCCACTTTAGCCACCATTATTGCCAGCCAAGCTTTAATTACAGGTACTTTTACACTGGTAAACGAAGCCATGAAACTGAAATTGTGGGCAAACCTAAAAGTACAATACACCAGCCAAATACGCGGACAAATTTACTTGCCCGCTATTAATTGGCTGCTATTGGCTGGTTGTATTATAGTGGTACTTATCTTCCGCGAATCGTCAAGAATGGAGGCTGCTTATGGTTTGGCAATTACTATTGATATGTTGATGACCACCTCGCTTATTAGTTATTATTTGTACACTAAACGCACACCTGGCTATTTGGTATTGGGTTTTGCAGGAGTTTATGCCCTTATCGAAGGCTCGTTCTTTTTATCTAACCTTATCAAATTTACACATGGTGGCTGGTTTGCTTTAATGATAGCCTCTATCATGTTTGGTTTAATGTATATTTTTTATCGCGCTCGTCGTTTAAAAGACCGATATATGCACAATGCTTTTGTAAATATACGCGATTATATACCCATGTTCGAGGATTTACAACAAGACAACGACATACCCAAAGAATCTACTAATTTGGTGTATTTGGCAATGGCCGACCGCAAGGGCAAAATAGACCGCAACATTATCTACTCTATTTTTTACAAACGCCCTAAACGAGCCGATATTTATTGGTTTGTACACGTAGAAATTGGCGACAAACCCTATGGCACAAAATATTCGGTAGATACCATTATCCCCAAAAAATGCTTTTTTATTCGCCTACGATTTGGCTTTAAAGTAGAGCATAAGGTAAACTATATGTTCTCGAAAATTGTGAACGAATTGGTTGCCAATGGCGAGGTAGATGAGGTAAGTGGCTACGATTCGTTGAAAAAATACCAAATCCCCGCCGACTTCAAGTTTATTATCCTAAACTCGCGCGTGTCGGTTGATAACCAAGTAAGCCCGTCAGAGCAATTTATCATCAACTCGTATCGCACCATCAAATCGTATAGTTTATCGCCTATAGATGATTTTGGCTTAGATGTAAGTAACGTAGAAATAGAAACGGTGCCTATTGATATTTCGGAAGATGTGAAAATTGCCGTAGAAAAAGAACACGACAACACCCCCATTGAACCATACACCGAAATAGGCTATGTTGACCGCGACCGAGCTGCGGCTACAGTACACGAAAACGGACACAACCAAGTAAAAACAGAAAATAGCAACGGTAAAACCAGTAAATTTAAAAGATTAAACATAGGCAACAAACGACGCAAATAATAGCCCGTGTTTTTATTTTGTTTGGTTAATACGTAATAAAAAAACTTCGCGATAACTGTTCAAATTGGACAGTTATCGCGAAGTTTTTTGTGGTAAAACGCCCTAAATTAGTTGATAAATTACTTACATTTGATGTTTGCCTTTCATGATGAATAACCATATTACTACTTTAGGATATTTATTTAGAACACAGATTGAGGTGAATTTTCACTAACGGGGACCTAAAATTCTCTTTTACCCGACACTATTAGATTGAATGGATTTGAAATTTGTTTAGATTTATTTTAAATCAAGATTAAATATCGTTTTTAAAATCCGTGTCTAATCTATAAAATCCGTGTCCTCTTATACGCAACATAAGTAATTTATCAGTAATCAATCACTTGCACTTCCATTTCGGGCATTTCTCTAAACTCGTATTGTTGGTTGCGCAAGCGGGGTTCAAAGCCTGCATCGCGGATAGCTTGTTGTATGCCCTCGGAGGTAAAACGGTGTGGAGCTCCGGCTGCCGATACCACGTTTTCTTCTATCATAATAGAGCCAAAATCGTTGGCACCTGCATGTAGGCTTAGTTGTGCTACCTCTTTGCCAATGGTTAGCCACGATGCCTGTATGTTTACAATATTAGGCATCATAATACGGCTAATGGCTACCATTCGTACATATTCGTCGCCGGTTACTTGGTTGCGTATATTGCGTATGCGGCGTAGGGTAGTGCCTTCGTCTTGGTAGGGCCAGGCAATAAATGCCGAAAAGCCTTTGGCATCGGCGGGTTTTTCGGATTGCACTTGGCGCAAAGCCACCATGTGTTCCATTCGTTCTTCGATGGTTTCTACGTGTCCAAACATCATGGTGCCCGATGTGGTTAGGTGTAGTTTGTGGGCAACCCGCATCACATCAAGCCACTCCGATGCTTTACATTTGCCTTGTGCAATAAGGCGGCGCACCCTATCTACCAAAATTTCGGCACCTGCACCCGGCAACGAGTCTAAGCCTGCATCTTTTAAAATTTGCAGGGTTTGCTCGTAGGTAGTGCCGCTAATACCCGATATGTGTACAATTTCGGGCGGGCCAAGTGCATGTAGTTTTACGTTTGGATACAACTCTTTGAGTTGTTTAAATAGGTTGGCATAATAATCTACGCCCAAGTCGGGGTGATGCCCACCTTGTAGCAGCAGTTGGTCGCCGCCATATCGTAGGGTTTCGGCTATTTTTTGTTTGTAGGTTTCAATGTCGGTGATGTAGGCGTTGCTGCTGCCTTTTTGACCCGGTGGCACAAAAAAGTTGCAAAATTTGCAGTTAGCCACGCATACGTTGGTGGTGTTTACATTGCGGTCAATCATCCAGGTAACAATACCGGGGGTATCTTTTTTATGGATTTTTCGCATCTCGTTGCCCACATACATCAGCTCGGTGGTCGAGGCATTGCGGAATAGGTATGCTCCTTCGTCGATGGATAAAAATTCGAAACGCAGCGCACGTGCGAGCAAATCGGCTGTATTCATTTTATTTATTGTTTATTGATTTTTAATTAATTATTGCGCCTAAATGTGGGTGTTCGATGATTTTTTGTTTAGCGTTAGGTTTTAAATCAAGATTAAATCATTTTCTAAAATCCGTGTCTAATCCGTAAAATCTGTGTCCTCTTGTCCGTAACACTAGTAAGGTTAACAAAAAAAGTGGGCAAAAAGTTGTTTTAGTTTTCAAAAATTACTGAAAGTTTTGAAAATAAAGGGTATTTTTGTTGCAAACTTTGATAGGTGTTTAAAAAGCGAGTTGGGGTGTAGTGCCTGCCTCTTGCCCTTAGAACCCAAACCTATACCCCCCGCATTTTTACTACACCCTGCCTGCAACATGCCGTAGAGGTTTAATTGTTGAGGGTTAGGGGGGAGAGGGGAGTTGTTGCAGGAGTCGCTTGGGATTCGGTATGTTGCCTAGGTGGTCGGTTACGTATTGTTTACTGTCGCGGGCTTGGGTATTTTAGTACAAAGATACAATTATTTGTGGATGTGATGTGTTATGGTATCAAAAAAAACACATAAATTTATTTATGCGTTTTTATCAAATGCTATTTATACACTCTTGATACTCCTTATAAAATACATCAACAGTATTTTTAAAAAAACAATCTATATCTTTTTTTGCCAATATATTAGTTTTACAATAAGCTATAGTATCGACACTCCACATATATTCACTTAGTATTCCATTTTCAGGAATTAATAAATAAAATTCTTCTGCTCGAATCTCTATCTCAATAATAAATGACTGAGCATCTAAATTAATTCCTCCTAAATAAACAGAAGGGATAGAGTTTAATATATTTGAAGTTAAATTTTCGTTTACATTTAATAAGCTAACATTTCTAGCGCACACATAGCAAAAGTTAAAAAACATTAATCTATCAGATGGGTTCAGTTCATGCTCTGAAATACCTAAATTTGTATAAGGCGCTATAAATAGTTTGTCGCTAAATATAATATTCTTGAAATTAGATTCAGACGAATCTAATTCGTCTAAATTTATTAATTTTACTTTTTCCATTTTTTTTGTAATATAATTTCGTTTATTGCTTTCGATTTCTGGCTCTTTAATGTCGGGCATCACGGTGCGTATGTTGCCTAGGTGGTCGGTTAGTTCGTATTGTTTGCTGCCGCGTAGCTTGCGGTTGGCGAGTATGTTTAGCCAGTATTGGTCGGCTAATAATATAATATTATTTTTTAATCAATGTTATTTATTTTATATTTAAGCCAGCAATTTGTACGATCTACATCTTTTAAAACCTCATCTATTGTAAGTTTTGTACGTATTGTTTTCGTTTCTTGTTCTTCATAAAAGGGATCATAATCCTTATCCTTATCAGAATCTATAAAATAAACCACTTTATTATTAACTTTAAGTAGTGTAATTTCATTTATTGGTTTTTCGATAGCATTATCGTATCTTTTAACTTTATTGCATTCTATATACTCATTAATTGTAAATTTTATAAAGAAAGCAATTGTGTCTCCTTGTAATCGAATACTATCCAAGTGTATATCATGATTTATTAAAGGAATTATACTATCGAGTAAAACCTCGTTATTCCAATCAATACATTTGTAACTAGATGCATACTGAAAATAGCAATATTCTAAAATAGCATCGTACCCATTCTCCATTTTTAAACTGGTAATAACCGGTGGATATCTAAAACAATCATTTGTGCTTTGATTACAACCTAAAACAAAAAAACATATAATAAGCATTCGTGTTTTCATGAACATCGTCTTCTTTAATAATTTAATGTATTTTTTATTTATAATTAAAACTCCCCTCCTATTTTTTAAACTTTTTCTGTAAAAATGAAAGCTTGTATCATTTATAACAGCTCTGTATTTAGAATATTCCTTAAAACCATAATTTGCAAAATCACCTTCATCTCCATACTCCAAGCCACACATAGTATTTAATTAATATACATTTAAAAATACATTCTACTTATAGTGGATATCTACACATAAATGTTGTTATTTTGATCTTTATCTACATAAACAACAACATGTTGTATAGGGTAAGCCAGTCACATTTACCGCGTCAAGCGGGGCTTATGCCTTTGGGTTTGGTGTAAGCCCCAAAGCTAATGAGCAAAAATTAGTTGCTCGCAACTGGTACCGCGTTGTATGTATGCGGCGGGTTGCCCAAGCGGCGCGGGTACGGTTTGCCAACATTTGCCTTTAACTATTTGTTTGGTGGTGATGTGTATCCATTCGCCTTCGGGAAAATAAATTTTTATGCTTTGGGTATTGGGTGTTAAAACGGGTGCAATGAGCATATCTTTACCCAATAAAAATTGGTTTTGTAAGTTGTAGGTTACGGTATCGGTGGGGTAATGCAAATATAGGGGGCGCACAATGGGGTAGCCCTGTTGGTTGGCTTGTGTGCTTAGTTGCTCGAAATAAGGCTGTAGGCGTGTGTGTATGTCGAGCAAGGGTTTGGCAAACTGCATGGTGGCAGTGTTGGTGTAAATTTGGGCGTTGTGTTGGGGTATTAGTCCTTCGTGGGTGCGCAATATGGGCATAAATGTGTTCATTTCTAACCATCGGTAGAGCAGTTCGGGACTGCGTTGGCGTTTTAAGAAGGGCAATCTAAGGTTGGTATAGCCGCCTATGTCGCTGTGGTTAAGGGCTATGCCACTTATGCCACCCGACAACATGCCTGTTAAGGCGGCGTGTATGCCGTCGTTTTTGCCCCAATCGGTTAGTTGGTCGCCGAGCCAAAACAGGGTGCTGTATTTGTTGGCATAGCTATATCCTGCTCTATTAAAAAACACAATTTTGCCAGTTTCGCCTGCTTCGTCAATGGCTTGGCGGTTTAGTTTTGCCCAGTCGGTGGCATAACGGTTGTGGTATAGGGTGGCATCTTCGCCGCTAAACAATTTGGCATCGGTGGGCAGCCATTCGGCATAATCAGCCATCCATCCGCTTAAACCCGCCTCAATTAGGTTGTGTTTTATGATGCTTTTGTACCACGTGCAGGCGGCGGGGTTTGTTAGGTCTATTAAGTAGGCTTTGCGGGTGGTGGTGGCAATGGCATAAGGTTGGTTTTGGGCGTTGTGTACCACATAATGGCGGCTAAGTGCGGTGTCGCAAAGGGCGGTGTTGGTGGTTAAAAACGGGTTGATGTAGCCCAACACCTTAATGCCTTTTTGATTTAGTTGGGTGCAAAATTGGCTAAATTGCGGATACGCTAGGGTATCGGCTTGCCAGTTCCATTGCAGTTGGCTGCCAAATTTGGTTTTTCGTTTGCCTTCCCAGTCTTGTATCCACAAAACACTTGGGTGTATGTTTTGGGCAGATAAGTTAGCCAACAGTTGTTCTGTTCTTGTTCGTCCGCCTTGTGCGCCCAGCCAAAAGCCATAAGCCCAAGTGGGTAGGGTTTCAAATCGCCCCGAAAAAGCGGTGTATTGCTCTACCAAATCTAACGGATTATTGCCCAGCCACGCCACGCCACTTAGGGTATGGTGCCACACCTCGAGGGTTATTTTTTGGTGGTTGGTAAAATCTAATACGCTATAAGCTCCATTGGTATCGAGCCAAAAGCTGCGGTTTTGGGTGGTTTGAAAATACGGGATAGCTGCGTGTGTGGTAAAGCTATTGCCCGCAGCACCCACCAAGCGAGTAAGGGCAGATGTGGGGCGGTCACCACGTCCAACGCCGTCTTCTTCTGTCCAAATAGGTACTTTATGCCCTTTTAGGTCGAAATGAGATAGTTGTATGCCACCCCCAAAAAAATGTTCGGTTGGTGATGATAAATAGGTAAATTGCAAACAATTGTAGCTACTGTCGTTGGTGGTGATGTGCCAATTGAGGTGAGTTGAGTTGTTGGTATCGAAAAATTTATTTGAAACTGCAAGTGTTTGTTATCCTCAAAAAAGCCATTTATTTGCACTTCGTTGGGCGTTGTATTTTTAACAGTTTGGATAACAGATTGGGTACATTTTTTTTGGGTATGTTGTTTAAATTTAAACGACCCCATTTTATGTTTTATTTTTGTTTGTTGCCTAATAGCTGTTAAAAGTTGGGTTTTAGGCAATTCAAATACCAACTTATCTTGCCAATATATTTGTACACTTGTTGGGGTTTGTGTGTATTGTAAATTTTGGGTATTTTTTATTTTTATTTTTATTTGGGCAGATGAAGTAGGGAGGAAAGTAAAAAGTACAATTATATACAAAAAACGCCACAAAGCAGGTGGTAACATAAGGTATTGATTTGAGTAACAAACAATTGGATAGACAAAGGTACAAAAAACACGGCTATTTTGTGTAATTTGGGCGATAATTTATGTCGAAACTAAAAAAACATCCCCGCCAAAGCAATTAACTTGGCGGGGATACATTTGTTATTTAGCTACTTGTTCGATACAATTTGGTTAGGTTTATATGCCTAACAAAATAATTAGTAGCTTGCACATGTAGAGTAAAATTGCAATACATATAGGTTGTAGAAATGTGACACTTTGGAACACATTTTTTTTGTCGGCATTTAAAAATAACGTCATTTCAAATAAAACGCCCCATATATCACAATGCAATCAAAATCATAATCTACTGATTATCAGTAGTTTATAATTTAAACGAAAATAAATTTACTATTTAACGAAAAAAAAAGAAAAAATTTTGGTGTAGGTTATGATTTGGCTGTAACTTAGTGGTAACAGTTCCCCCCCCTTAAATGTTACTACAATGAGAGTGATTACATTAATTTTTTCTGCGCTATTTTGCTTGCCCAATTTTGCATGGGCTGATTGTGATTTAATTACTAAATTTGCCTACAAAACAAAAGGCTTAGAGGTTGCTTTTGACAACCAAAGCATAGGCAAATATTCGGAAGTTATTTGGAATTTTGGAGATGGCACTAACTCTACAACCAATGCTTCTTCGCACAAGTATGCTGCTGCAGGCGAGTACAAATTTTCGGTTAGCGTAAAAACGCCCGAAGGTTGTAGCTCAACCTACGAAGGCAAAGTGTACGTTTTTGATAACAATAGTGAGGCAAAAACCGTACAACCAGCCATCATTGCAGCATCTGTAAAAAATTACCCCGAGCCTTTTAGCAACAGCACAAACATCGAATTTTCGGTTTTAACCGACAGCAACGTGCAGGTTGGTGTCTATGATTTAAACGGAAAGTTAGTAAAAAATGTGGCTAGCGGCAAAATGGCTGCTGGTAAGCAAGTTTTGCCCTTTAATGCCGAAGGCTTACCGGCTGGTGTGTATCTTGTTCGGATGGAAGCCGATGCACAAGTAGTTACACACAAGATAACAGTTTTATAGTAGTGCAATAATTGTGCCAACTTGCACAAAAAATCGTCTGTCTTGTGAAAGGCAGGCGATTTTTCTTTTACGGTATCTATGCAAAAAAACGACAACCCGTAATAGGTTGTCGTTTTTTTTGTTTATAAAGATGTATTTATTGGTAGAATTTTTTACCTGTCTGGGCATATTCGTATAAAATATCGGCGGGGGTAAAACGCTTACCAAATTTATCGGCTAATTTTTCGAGTAGGGCAACGGCTTTGTCTGCTCCAATGCTATCTACATACCTAAACGGACCGCCTGTAAATGGTGGAAATCCTAAACCTAAAATAGCGCCAATATCGCCATCGGTGGGCGATTGTAGTGTGCCATCTTCGAGGCAGCGCATGGCTTCGTTGGTCATCATCAACAACAAACGGTTTCTGATGTCTTTGTTTTTCATGTCTATGCGCTCGGCGGTGGCAAAATGGGTATAAATTTCGGGGTTAATTTTGCCTTTTTCTTTTTTACCTGTTTTGGGGTCGTACAAATAAAAACCTTTATGATTTTTTCTACCACAGTATCCGGCTTTAAACATATCGGCAATTAGGTTGCTTTGTTTAAAGGCATCGCCGCCACGGGCTTTAAAAAACTGCACTAACTCGCCGCCAATAACATGTGCGCCTACGTCGATACCTACCTCGTCGATAAGTGTGATGGGACCTACCGGAAAACCTGTATCTTGTGCGCATTCGTCTATTTGCAAAATATCGCAACCTTCTTCAATCAACAACAAAGCTTCGTTTAGCATTGGCGATAAGATTCGGGTGGTATAAAACCCTGGTCCATCTTTTACCACAATGCAGGTTTTTCCTTGTCGTATACCTACCTCAAAAGTGGTGGCGATAACCCGTTGTGCGGTAAGGTCGGTCACTACAATTTCGAGCAGGGGCATTTTGGGTACGGGCGAAAAGTAGTGCATACCAATTACCTGTTCGGGGCGTTTGGCATTTGCGGCAATATCTTTTAGGGGCAAAGCCGATGTGTTGGTGGCAAAAATGCAACTTTCGCGGGTGTTGGCTTCTACTTCGGCAAGTACGCGTTGTTTAATGCTTAAATCCTCAAAAACTGCCTCAATTACCATATCTAATTTATCAAAATGGGCATAATCTAGTTGTGTATCAACCTTGTTGATGATTTGCTCGGCGTAGTGCGGCAGCATAGCTCCACGTTTGATTTTTTCGGATAGGGTTTTCCAAATACTGCTTTTGGCGCTACTTAGGGTTTCGTTTTTTATGTCTTTGATAATAACGGGCAGGTTATTTAGGGCGCTTACTTCGGCAATACCTGCACCCATAAATCCGCCGCCAAGTATCCCTATTTTTTCGATAGGTTTAACGATAGGAGCCAATGGGTTTTTCTTTTTGGCGGTCATGGCAAAAAACAACTGGGTAAGTTGTTTGCTTACCGGATGCACTACTAACTCGTCGAATTTGCGTATTTCGGCTTCGTAGCCTGCTTTTATGCCGTATTTTGTGCCAATTTCTACACATTCTATAATTTTATAGGGTGCTGGATAATTGCCATGTGTTTGTTTTTCGACCATTTTACGAGCTTGGTCAAAAATTACACTTCGCCCAATGGCGGTACTTTCGAGCAATTTTGATTTGGTATCTAATTTTGATGGTCGCACAATTTTTTTATCTACCATTGCCAAAGCTTGTTGTTTGGCAGCTCGGAGCAAGGCATATTGATTGACTGTTCGGTCAATTAGTCCCATTTTTCGGGCTTTTTCGGCGTATATTTTTTTGCCTGTCAGCATCATATCCAAAGCATTTTGAATGCCAATTAGTTGTGGCAATCGCTGTGTGCCGCCGCCGCCGGGTAGCAAACCAAGTTGTACTTCGGGCAGGGCAAAAACGGTCGAGGCATCGTCGGAGGCAATGCGGTATTGACAGGCTAAGGCTATCTCTAATCCGCCGCCCATAGCAGCGCCATGTAGGGCAACAACCACGGGTTTGGGCGATTGCTCGATGAGGTTGAGCAGCGTATGTCCGCGTCGGGTAACGGCTTCCCATTGTCCGGGCTGTGTGATGGGCAAAATGGCTTGTAGGTCGGCACCTGCCACAAAATCTTTTTTACGACTAATAAGTACCACTGCTTTTGCTTCGGGATTGTTGGCTATTTGGGCAAAAAGCTCGGCGCATTCGTCAATCATGGCGGGCGATATGCTGTTTACTTTTTCGTTGGCTTGGTCGAGCCACACAACGGCTACGCCATCTTGTAGTTCAAGGCTAAAATAGTTCATGTATTTGGAGGTGCGTTTTGGTTAGATAAGTTGAGTAGGTTAAGGTGTTTGAGCTGTTAGTTGCCAATGAGCAAAGGATATATGGTTTAGCAGCCGCAAAGTTACAAAAATATCCTACCAAAACCAAAAAAAATACCCCAACCAAAGTAGTTGAGGTATGAGCGGTGTGTTATGTAGCTTAGAAAAGGAGAAGGTTTATGGTATGGAGTGATGATTAGCTAATGCTAACGCGTACCACCAACGAACAACTATGCGTTATTGTTTGGGTCGCCAAAGGGTGATTGTTTAGTAATGTGTACTTTTTTGGTGATTAACTCGCGGGTTGGGATAACGACTTGTTCGGTGGGGGTTTGTAGTACTACATAGGTGCTTTCCATGCGTATAATCATGCCCTCTACATCGTCAACTTTAATGGTTTGCCCCAAGGTAAAAGCTCGGCGGCTAAAGTACGATGCCAACATATTAGACAACACATCGCGCGAGGCTATGCCATACGATACGCTTGCTGCCAACATAACGGCGCCAATAATTACTACTAAATTAGACCTAATAATGGTGGTATCAATGCCTATTTGGTCGAGGGCGGTTAGTGATGTGATGAGCAAAATAAAATAAAAAGCAAAGCCACTAAGTGCGCGTCCGGCAGCCATACCTATTGATAAGGTAGTGGCTTTTATTATATCGCTTACAAAATTGGCAATGTAGTAGCCAATAGCAAATAAAAAAATACCACTAAACAGTGTAGGTAAAAAATTGATAAGTATATTAACTTGGTTAGATATAACTTGCCAACCCAATAGGTCGGAGGCGGTAACAATAAAAAACAACAAGGTGATAAAGTACACCAAATTACCGATTAAATCGGGAAAGGGTATTTTGGATAGTATTTCGGGAGGGGCTACCTTGCCTTTGGTAAGCGAGCTAATTTTGACTAGACGAAGTAATTTAACAACCATTGCCGACAAAAAGCGTGCCGTTAGCCAGCCAACAAACAACAAGGTAAGGGCTAACAAAAAATTGGGCAACGACTCGGTGAAGCGGTTTAGGTAGGCTATAAAGGCATCGCGTATATTTTCGATTTGATAATTCATTTTATATATGGGTAGTGGTTTAAGAATGTGTTTTTGTTGGAGTTGATGGTGTTGGTGTTGGTGTAATTACGGCATCAAAAAGTACTTTAAAGGCTTCTTTGGTTATTTCGAGTTGCGTTACGGTAAAAAGGTCAACAAACTCTAACCAAAATTTGGTACGGTCAACGGCACCTAATATGTTATTGCGCGATACAGCAGGTAGCGGTTCGGTGGGTAATTGTTTGAAAGGATTGTTGTTCATGATGGATAGCTTTTGATGTATGGTTTTTAGTGTGTAGTAACGTTAATGTCAATTATTAATTATAAATTATTAATTTAGTTTGATTGAGAATTATCTTAATGAATGTGTATTTTATTAACAATAAATTAGTTAGATAAAATTGATAATGGAATTTAATTTCTAAATTTATCTATTTAGCAATTAATTATTGTTCCATAGCTTCGTCTTCATCCGGAAATTCTTGTTGGTATAATTTGCGTAGGCGGTCGCGGGCGCGCTTTAGGCGCATTTGGTGGCGCTGGTTCCGCTAAGTTGCAAAATTTCACGCAGGTCTTCTATCGACATATCATCGCGGTATTTCATCAACAACAACGAGCGGTCTTCGGCATCTAACATATCCATTAGTACCTGCAATCGTTCTACACGTATGTCAAATAGTTTTTTGCGTTCAATTTCGTCCTCATCTTCAATTTCCATTGCTTCGTTGCTATGCTCGTTGTCTACGGTATTTACGCGGCGGGTATCTTCGTAGGCATTACCTACTATCTTGTGTCGGTCGCGCAAAAAATCAATGCAATGGTTATGAGCAATGCGGTATACCCATGTTCTAAAACTCGAATTACCCTCGAAACTACTTAGCTTTAAAAATACTTTTTTGGCTAAAATTTCATGCACAAGGTCTTGGGCATCATCTTTGTTTTTAACCATATCAAAACATTTACCGTATACTTTTTGGGCATATCGGTCGTATAACAACCCAAACAGGCTGGTGTTACCCGTACCTGTAATAAGTTGCACCAATTGCTCGTCGGTATGTTGTTGATAATTGTTTAGCCACATATCTGTATTATAGACTTGAAATTTGGGCTTGGTCACAAAGGGCGTGATGTGGTGAAGGAGTGATGTGGGGATGTGGAGATGGAGTGATGTGGGGATGTGGAGATGGAGTGATGTGGGGATGGAGTGATGTGGTGATGGAGTGATGTGGTGAAGGAGTGATGTGGCGATGGAGTGATGGGTGAGGGGGGGATGGAGTGATGTGGATGGAGTGATGTGGAGATGGAGTGATGTGGTGATGGAGTGATGTGGTGAAGGAGTGATGTGGTGATGGAGTGATGTGGCGATGGAGTGATGTGGCGATGGAGTGATGTGGCGATGGAGTGATGTGGCGATGGAGTGATGTGGCGATGGAGTGATGTGGCGATGGAGTGATGTGGTGATGGAGTGATGTGGCGATGGAGTGAAGTGGTGAAGGAGTGATGTGGCGATGGAGTGATGTGGCGATGGAGTGATGTGGCGAAGGAGTGATGTGGCGATGGAGTGAAGTGGTGATGGAATGATGTGGCGATGGAGTGAAATGGCGAAAGGGCGAATGAGTGAAAGGGCGAATGAGCGAAGTGGTGAAGGAGTGAAGAAGTGATATAGAGATATAATTAGATGAAGTGGCGATGTTAGCTGTATCTTAATTTGTTGTTAATTATTTATGGTTAACTGCTTATCGTTAATTGTTAATTGTTTACCTTTGCCCATTCAAAAAAATCAAAATTTTGCATTTGCATGAAAAAACTTTATTTACTTTTGCTTATTGTGCTAATTATTTCTTTGCCAAGTTGCACTAAAAAACAATTGCCTACCCAAACCTCCGAAACAGGTGTTGATGAATTGGTTTCGTGGATGGAAGGCTCGTACAACAGTTATCTACAATCATCACGCGATACTAACTATTTTAACATTAGCCTTGAGATGCACCGCATTTGGACAAAACGCACCGACGGCTATTGGCTTTACGTAGAGCAAGCCATAGGTAGCAATCTGTATAAACCTTATAGACAAAGAGTTTATCATGTTTATCAGCAAAAAAAACAATTTATTAGCGAAGTATACGAGCTAAAACAACCCGAAAAATGGATACGACAATACAAAACACCCGCTGTTTTTAATCAAATATCGCCCGACTCGCTGTTGTTGCGCAGCGGTTGCGAGGTAATCATCCATAAAGAAGGCAATGTATATGTGGGTGCCACAGGTATTGGTACTTGCGAAAGTACGCTGCGCGGAGCCAAATATGCCACCTCTAAGGTAACTATCCGAAACGACCGCCTCGAAAGTTGGGACCAAGGTTTTGACCAACAAAATAAACAAGTTTGGGGAGCCACCAATGGGCCCTATATCTTTATCAAACAACCACCAATGAAAGCACTTAGCTACCCCGATGCACCACAAGGTTATACCATAGATAATTATCATGGAACAACCATTGCCGACCCCTACCGTTGGCTAGAAGACGAAAACAGCCCGCAAACCAAAGAATGGATAAATGCCCAAAACATGTTGGTATCGTCGTACCTCAACGACATACCTTTTAGGTTTAACATCGAGCAACGCCTTGCCAACCTCTACAACTTTGAACGATACAGCTTGCCTTTTCGCAAAAACAAGCAAATATTTTTTTTAAAAAACGATGGCTTGCAAAACCACAATGTACTGTATCAGCAAGACAGCCTAACCGCCACACCCCGCCCTTTAATAGACCCCAACTTACTTGCCGCCGATGGTAGCATCTCGCTAACCAATACCTCGGTATCTGCCAATGGTAAATATATGCAATATGGCATGTCGGTGGGTGGCTCGGACTGGAACACCTTTAAAATTGTGGATATTGCCGCCCGTAAAGACCTACCCGACGAGCTAAAAAACATTAAATTTTCGGGGGCAGCATGGTTTGGCAACGGCTTTTTTTATACCCGATACGATGCACCCGAAGCAGGCAAAGAACTATCGAGCAGCAACAAATCGGCAAAAATATATTACCACAACCTAAACACCCCACAAACCAACGATGTATTGGTTTACCAAGATACCCTAAACGCCAAACGTAGTTTTAATATAAGTACCACCGACGACGAAAAAATTGCGCTACTCTACATATCCGAAGCAGCTACCGAAAACTGGATGCTATACTATGCTCCAACCAACGAATGGCAAAAAGGATTTTTACCTATTATCGACAATTTTGAATCGACCAACCACGTAATAGACCACCTTGGCAACAACAAACTATTGGTGCTAACCAACCGCAACGCACCCCGATACCGCCTTGTGGAAATAGATTTGGCAAAACCCGCACCCGAAAACTGGCGCGAAATTATTGCTCAACCCACCAACGAAGTAATAGAAAGCGTAGAAATGGTAAGCGGTTTACTTTTGGTAAAGATGATGAAAGATGTAACAAGCCGCTTGTATTTGTACGACTTAACAGGCAAAAAAACTGCCGAAATTGAACTGCCGGGTTTGGGGTACGTGTCGGGTACAGAAGCATCAAAAGATAACGATGTGTTGTTTTATACCTACGAATCGTTTATGTATCCGCCAACGGTGTTTAAATACGACCTGCGAATTGGCAAATCGGAGGTGTTTCGTCAACCCAAAATTAACTTTAACTTTGATGATTACGAAACCAAACAGGTATTTTACCCCTCAAAAGATGGCACGCAAATACCCATGTTTATTACCGCCCGTAAAGGCACCAAACAAACAGGCTACAACCCTACCCTATTGTATGGTTATGGCGGATTTAATATTGCCCGAATACCCGAGTTTAAGGTAGAAAACCTACCTTTTTACGAAAACGGTGGCGTATATGCCGTAGCCAGCTTGCGCGGTGGCAGCGAGTATGGCGAAGAATGGCACGAAGCAGGTATGTTAGATAAAAAACAAACCGTTTTTGACGATTGCATTGCCGCCGCCGAGTACCTCATCGCCCAAAAATACACCAAACCCGAGCGTTTAGCCCTAACGGGTAGGTCAAATGGTGGTTTATTGGTGGGCGCGGTTGTCAATCAACGCCCCGAACTATTTAAAGCCGCCATACCGGTAGTGGGTGTGATGGATATGTTGCGGTTTCAGAAATTTACCATAGGCTGGGCTTGGACAAGCGAATATGGCAGCAGCGACGATTTTGAACAATTTAAATACCTACGACAATACTCGCCCTACCACAACATTAGCCCAAACAAACCCTACCCCGCCATGCTTATACGCACCGCCGAGCGCGACGACCGCGTGGTGCCTGCACACTCGTATAAATATGCCGCCGCCTTGCAAAACGCCTATAAAGGCAGTAACCCCATACTTATACGCATCGAGCAGCAAGCAGGGCATGGCAGTGGCAAAAGCGTTAGCCAAACCATTTACACCTACTCCGAGTGGTGGTCGTTTTTGTTTAAACAACTCGAAATGTTTCCGAAATAACATAGGTTTTTTAAAGTAGCTGATATAAAAACACGCCAAATTTGCGAGGTTTGCAAATTTGGCGTGTTGTTTTGTGACGAAAATGAGTAACTCTGATACAGTGCTGTTCGGATATTTATTAACGTGTGTCGCATTCATGGATAATTTGTTGCACTATTTCTACTGAAACATCTAATAAATCAGCTATCTCTGTGGCTGTTTTTCCTTTTTTGTAGAGCTTTAAAACCATTGCTTTGCGTTCCGTCTCTTTCCCTATTTCAACACCTATTTCAACACCCTTTTCAATACCCTTTTCAGTGGCTCTTTCTTCGGCTAATTCTCTTTCGCCTCTTTCGTCTTGTACACGCATACTTAGGTTATCATAAGCAATAAGGTCTTCTTTTTTCCATGTATATTTATCAGCTTCTTGATAAGCAATTTTCAACCCTTCATCTTCTATATTGTCCGGAATTACGTCTAAATGACCTGCGTATTTAATAAAAAATGTCCATTTATCAATAAGGTTATTTAATTCGTGTCTTTTTTTCTTGAATTTTGTGAGTTGAATAAAGCGGTGTTGTATATCGTTCAAAACAGATATACCTGTTTCTTCTTCAATGCTGTAATGTTTGGCAAGGTAGTCTTTCCCAAATCCAATGCCAAATTAAGTATACCTATAAAATAGGTGGGTTTTAATTTGGGATAATCTTCGCCTTTTTCTATTTGCATAGAATAATCGCGAGAGGTGTAAAACTGTACGCGTTTTTCAAAGCCTTTTTTATCGGCTACTTGCATTTCTACAATAAACTGCCTGCCACGCTGGTCGGTAGCGCGTACATCTATAATACTTGCTTTTTCGCCGGCAATGCGGGGCAGCAAGTAAGGATTAATAATAGTAACTTTTGTAATGCGATTTAGCCCTTCTAAATCCAAAACGGCATTTAGAAAGGAAACTAAAACAATGCTTTTTTTTTGGTTGCCAAATATTTTACGAAAGGCAACATCGTTTTTTATATCTGCAAATCTCATAAAAGTAAAGTTTAATATACAACTACAATAAAAACTGAGTTAAATTTGATACAAAGATACGCCAAATTTGCGAGGTTTGCAAATTTGGCGTGTTGTTTTTTTGGGAGATGGACAATAAAAGTAGCATACATTACTTTGGTGTAGTGTAAAGACGTGCCATTTTGGGTGTATTTACAAGTTTTCTATTTCGTTATCGGTTAATCCAGTTGCCTGTTTTATCACATCATTCGGAACACCTAATTTTTTTAAATTCCGAGCGGTTTCAACTTTGCCTATTTCAACACCTATTTCAACACCCTTTTCAATACCCTTTTCAGTGGCTCTTTCTTCGGCTAATTCTCTTTCGCCTCTTTCGTCTTGTACACGCATACTTAGGTTATCATAAGCAATAAGGTCTTCTTTTTTCCATGTATATTTATCAGCTTCTTGGTATGCGGTTTTCAGTCCTTCGTCTTCTATATTGTCCGGAATTACGTCTAAATGACCTGCGTATTTAATAAAAAACGTCCATTTATCAATAAGACTAATTAATTCGTGTCTTTTTTTCTTGAATTTTGTGAGTTGAATAAAGCGGTGTTGTATATCGTTCAAAACAGATATACCTGTTTCTTCTTCAATGCTGTAATGTTTGGCAAGGTAGTCTTTCCCAAATCCAATGCCAAAATTAAGGATACCTATAAAATAGGTGGGTTTTAATTTGGGATAATCTTCGCCTTTTTCTATTTGCATAGAATAATCGCGAGAGGTGTAAAACTGTACGCGTTTTTCAAAGCCTTTTTTGTCGGCTACTTGCATTTCTACAATAAACTGCCTGCCGCGCTGGTCGGTAGCGCGCACATCTATAATACTTGCTTTTTCGCCGGCAATGCGGGGCAACAAGTAAGGGTTAATAATAGTAACTTTTGTAATGCGATTTAGCCCTTCTAAATCCAAAACGGCATTTAGAAAGGACACTAACACAATACTTTTCTTTTGGTTGCCAAATATTTTACGAAAGGCAACGTCGTTTTTTATATCTGCAAATCTCATAAAAGTAAAGTTTAATATACAACTACAATAAAAACTGAGTTAAATTTGATACAAAGATACGCCAAATTTGCGAGGTTTGCAAATTTGGCGTGTTGTTTTTTTGTGGAAGTAGTTATAGGGGGAGGATTTCGCACAATGCCACATATTTATGCAGTAAGCGTTTAGGCTATTGGCATAAAGGCAATATTGTCAGATGTTCTTTATTTCAGTTGCTATGTGCCTTACATACTTTTCGGTAACTTCAAAATCTTCCGCAATTTCTGAAACAGTAGCCTTTCCTCGTATTGAAATTCTTTTAATCGCTTCTTTTTTTGTACTATCCTCTATAAGTGCAACAGCTTCTTTTTTCATTTCTTGAATTTTTGCTTCTGCCAATTGTTCGGGAGTTAAATCATCCATATTAGCTAATAATGCGGCTCTTACAATAGCGGGCTTAGTGGTATTTATTGTAGGGTGTTCAGGATTTTTCATAGATTCCCGTATCAAATTGAGCCAATCTAAAATCGTTTCGGGGGTGTCTGTCTGTACATAAGTTGTATTCAGAATAACCATTTTGTGGTTATTCATTGGAATGCTTCTTCCTTTTAAGGTGCGTGGATTGATGTCTGTGACCAATACATCTTCTTTAATTGGCTTACCTGTTTGGTCACTAATCTTATACGCCGAGGTTACTACAACGACAATATAGACATCTTTGGCAAAGGCATAATCTTTACTTCTTCGCTGAGTTTCTACGAGATTTGCTAAAAAGTAATGAGCAAAACGGTCATAAGTGTAATCATAATCCACTTTTTGTATTTCAACTACTGTTCTGCTGGCTTTATCTTCTGCAAATAAGTCCATTTTAAATTTTATGGCACTTACTTTATTGGGCAGTACCTTTTCAGTTTCTACCTTATCTATGTGCATATCAATGCCCAAAACATCTTTTACAAAGGCAGTAAACACTTCCACATCTGTAAATACTTTTTTGAAGTATACTTCGTTGTCTAAATTTGCTAACATGTTTTATTTAGTTAAATATACAAATTATGTTTATAAAAGACACTAACACAATACTTTTTTTTGGTTGCCAAATATTTTACGAAAGGCAATATTATTACAATAAAAACGGGGTTAATTTTGATACAAAGATACGCCAAATTTGCGAGATTTGCAAATTTGGCGTGTTTTTTGATAAAGGGGCGATTGTTGCGGCTTTATGCGCTTTTTGCGATAACAAAAAAGAAAAAAATATAGTTATTTTCAATTATGATAAAGAGGGTGGTTGCTCCCTTTTTTTTCGAGTGTTGGGTGTTTGGTTCAAAAGTGGGCATTAGGTGTCGCATTATTAATGTAATAATACTTAACAATACCTTAATTGATTAGTCTATGATTTTAATTCTTTGACCCAAACCACAAATGCCGATTGAAAAGTTTATTGTCATGCCTTTTAAATCACTATAATATGTTGTTGGTGTAACGTAAAGTCTTGTTCTAATACTTAACTCAAGCAGTTCTTTATAATTTATAAAATATGCATTAGGAGTGATTTTAAGTATTTTTCTGAATTTGTAATCATAATTTAGACCCGCAATCAAATTATAATCAGTTAATCTTAGTTTATTTGCATTGTCTTTTTCATCTTGTCTACCTGAGGTATATTCTACAATTCCGAATCCTGCAAATGGCGAAATTTTGTGTTTTGAATTATCAATCAAAGTATATCCACATGATAAATCTACAATAGCAATATCAAATCGTTCTCCATTTTTCCATAATTTCATTCCTTCACTATAATCTTTCTTTATTTTCCCGCCCCCAAGTACACCATTTGCAAAGATAATAAATTTTTTTATCTTCAAATCAAATCCATATACTAAAAGAGGATGTCCATTAAAATGATTACTTAAAGTAGCTATTGGCGTACCATAACCCAATCCTATATGCATACCATATCCAATTATTCCTTTTGTAAATTTAGGAATTATTTCATTGGTTGTTAAATCAAGTTCTTTATTAATTGTTTCTGACCAAAACTTTACAATTGAATTTTTTTTCCCATATTCAGATTGAGATTTGAATTCATTTAGCCTTTCATTGCATTCTTGATAATATATTGAAAACTTACTTTCAATTTCATACGAATTTGCAGTTAAATTCATGGTATGTTGAAATTTTCGTTTATGTAATTCAATAATATCAAATAAAACTTGATTATAGAGCAATAAATCATCCGTTTTAGAATTTGGAGTTACCCAAGAAGAACCAGAATTCATGTATAGATATGATTTGTATTTTCGTATTATGGTGTCATTTTGCTTTTGCTTATCTGTATTATATCCAACATAATAATTTAATTCAGATTGAAATTGAACGTCTAGATTTGGTTTTCCTTTAAAGTCATCCCACGTCAATCCATTTTTTCCCATTCAATTTTTGGGCAAAAGTTATTATATTTGTAATCAGTAAAACTATGTTACTTAAAGTAATTTGTTTCATTATTTTTTTATAGTCGCAACTAACTTATTACCCCAAACTCCCCCCCCCCCCCCCAAAAAATAGCAAGCCCCTTTATCACCAGCAAAGTTAAAACGTTTTTTTAGTTTACGCAAGCTTTTGAAGAAGATTTAACACATTTTGTTTTAGTAAAAAAATCGGCTAATTGCTATTTCCTAATTTTTCAGTTTTTTTTGTAAAAGCGGAATAAAATTTGCGGAGTATTGGTCTAATCAAAACAAAAAACACTACATTTGCAGCAGGTTTTGTTGCACAATTGCGCACGTTTTACTATCCACTCACAAATTAACAAACTATGGATCGTCGTCATTTTTTACTAAACAGTTTTCGCAAACAACCCTTAGGCGTAACCGATATTAGCCAAATTGCGTCGGGTTTGTCGCCTTACTCGGGTGTGTGGGATACGCCACAGGTAGCACAACTACTTAGGCGCACCACCTTTGGTGTCCGGAAGGCAGATGTTAATCAGTTGCTGGGCATGAGTGTATCGGCGGCGGTTGATTTGTTGCTTACGCCGCAGGCTTTACCCTTGCCGCCTGTAAACAACTACATCACCGACCCACTTACCCCCGACCCCGATGTGCCTATGGGTCAAACATGGATAAATGCCCCTCCTAATGTTTTGTATAACGGACCACGCCGTAATTCTTTTAAAGCATGGTGGGTGGGTTTAATGGTTAATCAGGGGCTTAACATCACCGAAAAGATGACCCTTTTTTGGCATAACCACCTTGCCACCGAAACAAATGGCATGGATATAGCCCTGTTTTGTTACAATAATAATACCGTATTGCGCCAAAATGCCTTAGGTAATTTTAAAACAATGGTGCGCCAAATAACCACCGATTGTGGTATGTTGCGCTACCTAAATGGCGAGCAAAACACCAAAAATGCCCCCGACGAAAATTATGCCCGCGAGCTACAAGAGCTTTTTACCATAGGCAAAGACCTAACACCCAGCTACAGCGAAGCCGATGTACAAGCCGCCGCCCGTGTGCTTACGGGTTTCCGCAACAACTACACCACGCAAACATCTTATTTTGACTCAACAAGACACGATACCAACAACAAACAATTTTCGGGATTTTATGACGACGCCATTATCTATGGACAAACAGGCACTAACGGAGCATTAGAACTTGACCAACTGATAGACATGATTTTTATGCAAGAAGAAGTAGCTAAATTTGTCTGTCGCAAATTGTATCGCTTTTTTGTGTACTACCAAATTACCCCCGAAGCCGAAGCTAATGTTATTTTGCCTTTGGCAGATATTTTCAGAAACAACAACTACAACATTCTGCCCGTTTTAAGTGCCTTGTTTAAAAGCGAGCATTTTTACGACATGACCCTTTTCTCGTGCTACATAAAAAGCCCCATGGATTTTATTGTTGGCATTTGCCGCGAGTTAAATGTGGCTATACCCGTACCAACGGTTAGCACCGAATATAAAGCTTATGCCCGCATCAACACCAATACCACCGCAATGCAAATGAACATTGGCGACCCACCAAATGTATCGGGTTGGCCCGCCTACTACCAAAGCCCGCTATACCACGAAACATGGCTAAACACCGATTCGTATGCCAAACGCATGGAGTTTATCAATACATTATCCGAAAATGGTCATTTTGTAGACTCGGGTGGGTATAGGCTAAAAGCTAATTATGTAACCTACATTACCACCTACAACAACCCCGAAGACCCTAATTTGTTGATAGACGAAGCCATTAGCTTATTGTACACCTTCGAGGTGACACAAACGTTTAAAGATTACCTAAAATCGTTTTTATTATCGGGTCAAACCTCCGATTATTATTGGACAAACGCTTGGTACGATTATACGGGTAATCCATCAACCGCCAATTTTAATACCGTTAATACGCGCCTAAAAGGCATGTTCAAATACCTATTGTCGCAAGCCGAATACCAAATTTGCTAAACATATTGGAGATGTGATGATGGTCGTTGAGCGTAGTCGAAACGGGGTGATCGACGAAAAATTTCGCTACCCATATTGCACTTTTTACCCATATTACACCCCTACGGGGCTGTTTCTTTTTCGCTCTTTCACCATTTCACTCATTCACCACTTCACCACTTCACCACTTTTCACCACTTCACCACTTCACTCTTTCGCCACTTCGCTCTTTCACCATTTCACTCTTCTACACATGAAAAGACGCAATTTTTTACGAACCATAGCACCTGCAGTTGTACTGCCTTCTATTATAAATGGCTTTTCGATGAAAGCCTTTGCCGAGATGCCTTTGTTTAGAGGTATGGAGGCACTGCAAACCGAAACCGATAAAGTTTTAGTATTGATACAATTAAATGGCGGCAACGATGGTATAAACACCGTTATTCCGCTCGACCAATACGCCAATTTATCGGTGGCACGTGGCAACATACTCATCAATTCGTCGGCGGTTTTGCCTTTAACAGGCACAACAGTAACTGGTTTGCACCCTGCCATGACAGGCATGCGCGATTTGTACGACGGTGGTAAGGTAAAAATTGTACAAGGCGTAAGTTACCCAAACCCCAATTTTTCGCACTTTGCAGCCACCGATATTTGGGCTACTGCCTCCGACTCGGACCAAAGCCTTAACACCGGTTGGTTAGGGCGATATATTGACCACGAGTTTCCGGGCTTTCCGGCGGGCTACCCCAATGCTAGCTCCCCCGACCCTATAGCGGTGCAAATAGGCGTTGGGCTGCCACTTATGTTTCAGGCACCAGGTGGCTTGGCAGCAATTAGTGTTTCGGGAACCAGCATTTTTAATGGTTGGACAATTGACGGAGCAAACCCCGCTCCGGGCACTTATGCGGGTCAAGAGTTGGCATTTGCAAGGTCAATTGCCCAACAAACACAGTCGTATGCAGCCCGTTTAACATTAGCGGCAAGCAATGTAACTACACAATCGCCTTCGTACCCAACGGCAGGCACCAACACCCTTGCCGACCAGCTAAAAGTAGTAGCCCAACTAATAGCAGGCGGTTTGCAATCGCGGGTATATTTGGTGTCTTTGGGCGGATTTGATACCCACTCGGGGCAAGTAGATACAACAGATACCTCGATAGGTACACATGCCGATTTGTTGGGTAAGTTGTCGGCAGCCGTAAAAGCTTTTATGGACGATTTGACCTTTTTGAACATAGCCAATCGGGTAACAGGCATGACTTTTTCGGAGTTTGGACGGCGTATTATCTCAAATGCCAGTGGTGGTTGCGACCACGGAGTAGCAGCACCTTTATTTGTTTTTGGACACCAAGTACAAGGTGGTATTTTGGGCAACAACCCAACTATACCCGCAGTAGTTACCAGCAACGATAACGTACCTATGCAATACGATTTCAGAAGTATTTATGCTACCATGCTTAAAGATTGGTTTTGCTTAGACCAAACTGCCATAGACGATATTATGCTACAGCCATTTAGCACTTTACCTGTTGTTAACTCGGCTTGTTGCGTACCTCCAACGCCAGTTATTACGGGTAGTTCTGCGGTTTGTATAGGCACACAAAACTATAGCGTGCCAGCCACAGCAGGGCATACTTATGTTTGGGATGTAGTAGGTGGTACTATATTATCGGGGCAAGGTACTAATCAAATTCAGGTGCAATGGAGCAGCGGCACTGTAGGTACGGTAAGTGTTACTGAAAGTACACCTTAGTTGATTATCAATTATTGATTATTAATTATGAGCAGACACTAAAAATAAAAATGCCTTTAACCCTCGAAAAAAAGTAGCCGCCCCGAAGTTTTCGGGGCGGCTACTTTTTTATAATTACTAATTAGCTTAGTGTGTCACTTTGGGTTCAAGTTCTTTAGCTCGAGCCACAAAGCCTTCTACTTGGCTAAGGCTGGGTTCTTTTCGTACCAATTTTTTCTCGGCGTTTACTTCCATCATTTTGTTGTATAGGTTTTGAGGCACGCGGTTGCGCAGCTCTTTAACGGTATCAACACCTGCTGCTTCGAGTAGTTCGGCATATTCGCCTGCTACGCCTTTGATACGGAAAAGGTCGGCATGGTTAACAAAGCGCAAAATGCGTTTGCCATCAATACCTGTTGCTTCCTCTAGTTCGGTTCTGCCTTTTTTGCTAGCACCTTTTTCGAGTAAATCTTCTACGGTTTTGATACCAGCCGCATTAAATTTTTCGGCAAGAGCTGGACCAACGCCTTCTATTTCGTCGATTTTGTAAGCCATTGTTACGTTTTTTGTGTGTGAAAGATTTTGTTGAATTGCGTTTTTTAATCTAAAATAGCACTTCTCAAAGCATTAAAAAGCTAAATAAAAGAAGTGTTTAATTTTTTGCATTAAAATTAATAGTTTTATTTACCAAAAATATTACCTAACAAACCACCCAACAAATCGCTGGCGTCGCCTTGTTGTTGATTGCCTCCGCGTTGTTTTTGTTGTTCTACTTGTTGTTGTTGTCCGCCGCCAAGTACATTACCCAAAATGCTGCTCAATAAATCAGAGCCACCACCTTGTTGACCACCGCCGCCCAATACGCTACCTAAAATGGTGCCCAACATGCCATTGTTTTGTTGTTGTTGTTGTCCGCCGCCCATTACAAGGCTGATAAGCGAGCCAATATCGAAGCCCGAGTCGCCAGGAGCTTTTGACATAAATTTGCCCAATACCATTTGTATGAGTTGTGGCATTAAACCTTGCGATGCCGACAAAGCTGTAGCTTGGCTTACACCTTGTTGATTAAGATAACCGCCTAACAAACCTGTGGCTTGTTGCATAATTTGCCCCATGGCATTGCCATCTACGTTGCCGCCCGATAGCATATTTTGTATCCCTTCGATGTTGCCACTGGTAATTTGGTTTTGTAGGGCAGCCATAATAGATGCTCCGGCTGCTTGTGCAGCACCTTCGGCTTGTTCGTTAGGGATGTCGGGGTGTTGACGGAAATAATCGGCTGCTTGACCTTGTACTGCTTGAATGATTTGCTCTAACATGTGTAAAAAATATGTTTTTTGTGGTAATAAATGCTTGCAAGATTGCTAGAACACCGATTTTAGGGTGTTAGCTAAGCAATTAGCTGTTATTTGACGCAACGAAGTTTATTTGTCACAAAATTAGGACTATTTGTCAAAATTATTACTATGGTTAGCCAATTATTTGCAAAATTTAACATTTTTTTGGGAATTTGGCAAAATAAAAAAACCTCTGGAGAAACACCATATAGGTGTTAGTCTACAGAGGCCAAAACTAATTATGAAAATAAGAAAAGCGCCCTAGCCATGCTTTGGGGCAAACGCTACACTACGCAGGGCAATGTTGTTTGCGGTTTAATTGGTGCTTTTTGTTTCCGTTTCACTTTATCCAACACACAGCCCGCTTAAACAGTACAAAGATATAGTAGCCTGTCGAGAATTCCAAAAAAAAGTCAACTTTTTTTTGTTTTTTTTTCAATTCTTGACTAATTTGGTGTTTTGAGGTATAAATTTGTTGAAAATAGGCATTAAAAAAGCTGCACAATAGCCTTTGGGGGCTTGTTGTGCAGCTTTTAGTATTGGTAGATGAAAAATTATTTAAGCCATATATAACATTATAATGCTACTTTTGACATAAATTGGATACGAACATATCGTATTTCTTCTTCGGTATATTCGTCGCTTCCTAACTCTTTAAATGCGTCGACAATTGATTCGTTTTCGGCGGTCATAAAGTAGTTAAATATTTCTTCTTGTTGGTCGGGGTCAAGTATTTGGTCTATGTGGTAGTCAATATTTAATTTAGTACCCGAGTCAATAATTTTTTCTATTTCGCAGAGCAAACTTTCTTGTTTTAGGTCCATGTTTTTACTAATCATGGCTAATGGTATTTTTTTGTCGATAAACTTGATGATGTCAATTTTGCCTTTCGACTTATTGGCTACCGATTTCAATACCATATCCGAGGCTCGTTCTATGTCGTTTTCTTCAACATAATCCTCAATTAGTTTCAAAAAGTCTTTGCCATAGCGCATTACTTTACCTTTACTTACGCCGTTTATATTTTCGAGTTCTTCGGGTGTAATGGGGTAGTAAGTTGCCATTTCTTCGAGCGACCTATCTTGGAATACCACATAAGTAGGTATTTTTTTGGCTTTGGCTACTCTGCGGCGCAGGTCTTTAAGGGCATTAAATAGTTGTTCGTCGAGTACGGTTGGTCTGGGGGTTTCGTTGTCGTTAAACGAGCCAAGGTCTTCGTACTCGTGGTTAAGTGCTTTAAGTATGGGGTATGGGTTATCGATAAAATCTAAGCCCGATGGTTGTAGTTTTAGGATGCCATAGTTTTCGATATCTTTGTAAACGAGGTTTTCGAGTAAAATTTGGCTCATGATGGTGTTCCAGTAATTTTTACTTTTTTCTTCTCCTTTACCAAACAGATTAAGTTGGTGGTGTTTAAAGTCTATTACTTCTTGGGTGGTTTCGCCTAGCAAAAAGGTGATAATGTATCGGGCGTTAAAGTTTTCTTGGAGCAAATCAATTGCTTTAAGTACTAATCTAACGTTGTTGGTAATATCTACTTTTTCTTTGGGTTGTGTGCAGTTGTCGCAGTTACAGCAATTTTCGTCTTTATAATCTTCGCCAAAGTAGTGCAATAAAAATTTTCGTCGGCACGATGCTGTTTCGCAATAGCTTACTACTTCGGCAAGGTGTTGTCCGCCTACTTCGCGCTCGGCAACAGGTTTTTCGCGCATAAACTTTTCGAGTTTGGTCATGTCAGCATGGTTAAAAAAGCCAACACATTTTCCCTCTAAGCCGTCGCGTCCGGCTCGTCCAGTTTCTTGATAATAATTTTCGAGGCTTTTGGGCATATTATAATGTATCACAAAGCGCACGTCGGGTTTGTCTATGCCCATACCAAAGGCTATGGTTGCCACAATTATGTCAATATCTTCCGACAGAAACTGGTCTTGTCTTTCGCTGCGTGTAAGGGCATCTAAGCCGGCATGATAGGCGGCGGCTCGTATGCCATTGGCAAGTAGCATTTCGGCTATGTCTTCGGTGGTTTTACGATTTAGGCAGTAAATAATGCCCGATTTGCCCGAATTTTGTTTGATGAAATGGATAATTTGGCGAATAACTTGTTCGCTTTTACCTTTGGGGCGTACTTCGTAGTATAGGTTTGGGCGGTTAAACGACTCTATAAATACATTAGGGTCGCGCAGTTGCAGGTTTTTCATTATGTCGTCCTGCACTTTGGGGGTTGCCGTTGCCGTTAGTGCTACGATGGGCAAGTTGGGGTTAATGCTTTTAACAATGTCGTGTATTCGGCGGTATTCGGGTCTAAAATCGTGACCCCACTCCGAGATACAGTGAGCCTCATCAACGGCAAGAAACGAAATGGGTATTTGCTTAAAAAAAGCAACGGTTTCGTCTTTGGTGAGTGTTTCGGGGGCTACATACAACATTTTAGTATGCCCGTCGAGTAGGTCTTGTTTAACCTGTTTGATTTGTAGGCGGTTTAACGACGAGTTAAGAAAGTGAGCAATATTGTCATTTTTGCTGTATCCGCGCATCAAATCCACCTGATTTTTCATCAGGGCAATAAGTGGCGATATTATTAAAGCAGTGCCTTCGCACATGATAGCGGGCAATTGGTAGCACAAAGATTTTCCGCCACCTGTGGGCATAATTACTAATGTATCTTTACCGTTTAGTATACTATTAATAATTTCGTCTTGGTTTCCTTTAAAGGCGTTAAAACCAAAACTGTCGGATAAGGTTCGATGAAGATCATTTTCTTCTATTGATTTCATAGCGCTGTCTGATTGTGACATATCTGTTTATTGGAGTGTTTGTTCGGAATTAGGGTGTTAAATTACGAACTTCTTAAACGTTTTTTGTTGTTTTGTGGTTTTTTTTTTACTTGTGCGTAAAAAAGTATAGTTAAATGGCTGATTAGGCTTTATTATTTACTTGTTTTTGTTCAGTTATTGTTCATTAGCACAATTATCAAGGCTATTATAGCGGGTAGTGCTTGTACAAAAAATATAGATTTGGCTGCCGTAAGGGAGCCGTAAATACCTGCTATGGCTACACATGCCAAGAAAAAAGTGGCAACATTTTGGCTCCATATTGGGTTTGGTATCAACAGCGACCAAATAAGCCCTGCTGCTAAAAAGCCATTGTATAAACCTTGGTTGGCTGCCAATACGCGGGTTGCTTCGAACATATTGGGGGGCATGGCTCCGCGAAAAACTTTTTTGCCTACGCTTGTCCATGCAAACATTTCTATCCACAAAATGTATAAATGCTCGAGGGCAATTAGGGCTATAATGATTTTGGATAAAAATATCATGGTTTATTTTTTAAGCTTTTAATAGTGTTACTGCAAATGCTTCTCGTGTTTAACAAATTTTGCACAAATGCTATATATATCACACATGAAGTGTTGTAAAAAATATATAAACGCTGCTATTTAAAACAGTTTATCATTAGGTTTTTCGGTAGCGTTATTAGCGGTATTTATTTGCGTGATGGCTTTATCAATTTTATCAAATTCGCGTTTGGTTTGTTCGTAGGTAGCTTGGGTTGTTTGCATTTGTTTGCCAAGGCGCAGCAGTTGGTCTTCGTAGCTTTGTAGGTGGCGTTGCAAATCGCCAATTTTTTGTATTACTTCGCGCACCGATTGCTCTATTTGTAGTGCATTAAGCCCATGCAAAACGGTTTCGAGGTAGGCATAAAAGGTGGCGGGCGATACAATGATAACATGTTTTTGAAAGCCATAGACCATCAAATCGGCGGTTCGTCCGTCGAGGGTAGTGGTGGTATATTGCAACAATTGATAAAAAATACCCTCGGCTGGCACAAACATCAGAGCAAAGTTAGTAGTATTTTCGTTTGGTAGTACATATTTTGCCGTTTCATCGATTCTATTTTTTAAATCGGTCTTAAATTGCTTCTCTAAATCGGCTTTTAGCTGCAAATTATCGGTATTTTGTAGCCGATTGTATTTTTCTAACGGAAATTTGGCATCTATGGGCACAATTTTATCTTTAAAAAAAATAGCTGCATCTACCATTATGCCTGTCTTAAAACGATATTGTATTTTGTATTGATTAGATGGTAATATATTTGCTAGCAAAGCCTCTAACAAAAACTCGCCGACCATACCACGCTGTTTGGGCGACGAAAATACTTTTTCTAAACCCCTCATTTGCTCAGTAAAACTAAGTACTTGTTTGTTGGTGTTTTCTATTTGGCTTAGTTTGGTGGTTATTTGTTGTATCAACGAGCTGCTTTGGCTTTGTTGTTGTATAATTTGCTGGGCATTTTGCTGCTGATGTGTGCTTATTTGACGGATAACTACATCAAGGCGTTCTTGTATTTCTTGTCGGGTACGCACATCGGTCTCTTGTAGTTGGCGTTGTAGGTCGGCAATAAGGCTTACCAATATTTGTATCTGCGCAGCATCGGTGGTGGTGGCAGGTGCAAGTAAACTACGGCGTGTATATAGCAAATAAATAACGATACCCATACCTATTAGCAATAGCAAGGCAAGTAGTTGTTCGAGCGGCAAAGCAAATAGTTTGTGGATGATTAAATGATGCCAAACATTAATATGGCGTAATTGGGGTAACAAAGTTAGCGCTATTTAAACAATTAACAAACATTTGTCACAAAATTTAAAATTTACTTGTTCAATTATTGGCTTTTGGCTGTTACCTGGCTTGCCCAAGCATCAAATAATAGTTGTTGGTTAAGGGCTATTGATAGTCCTAATTACCAATGCACGCGTTTTTTTGTTTTATCCAACAGCAAAAATTATTTTTTAAAAAATACAGGCTTATTTGAACCAAAAATGCACAATGTTACATTTTGGAAGTACCTTTGTAGCCACAAATCCAAACATTTTTAGGTAGCTAGTTTGGTGCTGTTAAATATATAAGTAGTAATTATACATTAATCAGTAAAAAAAGTATCATGTCACTATTTCCGTCGGATTTTACCAACGCCGCAAAAAGTTTTACCGAATTGGTTGCTAAAAAACAAGCGAGTGAGTAGGCTGCCCTAAAATTTGTTCATCAATACAACAAGTAGGTTACTACTTGCCACAAGCTAAAACTCCAAAATGTACACCCAAATTTTACACGAGATACAACAAAGTATGGCACCTTTTGCCAACGACGGAGCTGTATCTAACAGCATACCCGAACTTGCTTTAATTGACCCATCAAAATTTGGTATCCATTTGGTTACTACCCAAGGAATTGATTATGGCATTGGCGATAGTAACGAGCGGTTTTCTATTCAAAGTATCTCAAAGGTACTTGCCTTGTCACATGCCTTTACATTTGTAGGCGAAAACATTTGGAACCGAGTAGGCGTTGAACCATCGGGTAATCCGTTTAACTCATTGGTACAATTAGAATACGAAAAAGGCAAACCCCGAAACCCGTTTATCAATGCAGGTGCCCTTGTAGTTGCCGATATTTTGCTTAGCCATTTAAACAATCCTAAAAAAGATTTTTTGGATTTTGTGCGCACATTAGCCCATTGCAACACCATTAATTTTAACGAAAAAGTTGCTCTTTCGGAAAAAACGGTGGGCTACAGAAACGCCGCCTTAGCCAATTTATTGAAATCGTTTGGCAATATCAACAACGATGTAACCGATGTGCTGGATTTTTATTTTTATCAATGCTCCATAGAAATGACCTGTAAAGAGTTGGCACATTCGTTTTGCTTTTTTGCAAACAAAGGTAAAACACTAACCCAAAACAAACAAATTTTAACCGAAAGCCAAGTAAAACGACTAAACGCATTGATGCAAACTTGTGGTTTTTACGACGAAGCTGGCGAATTTAGCTACAAAGTAGGCTTGCCCGGTAAAAGCGGCATTGGCGGGGGTATTGTTGCCATACATCCCCAAAAATACTGCGTAGCTACTTGGGCACCAAGGCTAAACGAAAAAGGAAATTCGGTTTTGGGTATGAAATCGCTGGAGCTACTAACAACAAAAACAGGCATGTCTATTTTTTGACAAACAAAACCGATGACTAGTTGTTATCATTCTAGTATTTCTGAAACCAATAAAAACCACCATTATATTGTATTTTTATTAATTCTTTTTATTTTTATTTTTCACTTAAGCTGTATAAAGTGTCACAAACAGCTAATTCTGTCACTTAAGATAGTAATGTTTAAACAAGGTTTTCTCTCTTACATTGTGCTAGCATATTTTTCAAGTTATTGTTAGGTCTATGTGTGTTTAATCAGTTATTAAAGATACTCTCTTATCATATTTAAATATTTCAACAATGGCGAAGTCATCACCTACACATCCTACAGCTTTTTCAGCCAAGGATAGACAACAATTCATTATCAAGTCGTTTACCGACAATTACTCGGGCTTAATTGCCCTTGACCAAAACGCCTGGCGTGGCAAGTTCAGAAAAATGGCGCAAACACCTCTTGCTTTTTATCGTGGCAGTGCGGCTTTATTTTATGCCGATGTATCGAACGATAAAGACCCATTTTTGAACGAAAAAACCAGTCGTGTATGGATACAAGGCGATTTACATGCCGAAAACTTTGGTACCTACATGAACGGAAAAGGTATATTGATTTTTGATGTCAACGATTTTGACGAATCGTATGTAGCACCATTTAACTGGGACGTAAAACGCTTTTGTGCCAGTTTAGCGCTAATTGGCTATCAAAAAGCCCTAAGCGATGTCGAAATTCGCGAAGTTGTAGCCCACGGAGCACGTAGCTACGCCCGCCAAGTAGCTCGATTTGCCAACGGAGAAGACAAAAGTTTTGCTCTAACGCTCGAAAAGACCAAAGGAGCCTTATTGCAAGTACTATATAAAGCTCGTATGCTTACCCGCGTAGGTTTACTTGATGCCGAAACCGATATAAAAGAAGGCGACCGAAATTTTAAAAACAACAAAAATATTTCGCCAGTAGACGACACAACACGAAAAAAAGTAGAGGCTGCACTAGAAGAATATTACAACACTATCCCAAACAAAAAACGACGCTCAAAAATTACTTACCAAATTAAAGATATTGCACTACGCCGAGGTTTAGGTATAGGCAGTGCAGGGCTAAAAATTTACAGTATTTTGTTAGAAGGTGAAACACAAGCCCTCGAAAACGATATTATCCTTTCGATGAAAGTGGCACAACCTTCGGCTTCTGAAAAATATGCAAAAGATAAAGAAGCCAAAGCCTATTTCGTAAACGAAGGACACAGAACCGCCGTGTCGCAGCGAGCTTTGCAAGCCAATGCCGACCCATTTTTGGGATACACCACCCTTGACGGAATAAGTATGTTTGTAACAGAGATATCGCCTTATACTGCCGACCTAAATTGGGACGACATAAACGACATGGACGACATTATGGAAGTTGTCGAAAACTTAGGCAAATGTGTTGCCAAAATACATTGCTGCTCCGACGACGACAGTGACCAAACCCTTATCAATTACTCAATTGAAGAGGCTATAAACGCAGTTTTAGATGGTAAAGAGGCGGAATACGTACAATACATGACCAATTTTTCAGAGAAATATGCCCAAAGGGTTCGTGACGACCACCGTCTTTTTGTAGATGCTTTCCGCAATCACCTAATTGCTGGTGTGTAAAAAAACAAAACAAAGCCACTCAACATACC